>NZ_SGVY01000072.1 GCF_004535825.1 Segatella hominis
AGTTACCAAGAATTCTGTAAACTGAAGTACTGCTAATTGACATTTTTGCCATAATTTCTCTAACTGGTACATGATACTGATAATAACTGCGAGCTATGCTCAACGCTAAATCCATTTTGTCTTTGTCCATATTTATTATTTTTAAGTTGATTTATACTGTGTCAACTTTTTCTAGGACAAGACAAACAGCATATAACAATAAACCCCGAACATTTCACAATGTCCGGGGTTCATCATCTTTACTCTTAAAACCTAAATTCTAACCTATAGCATGTGTCATATAACACATCAAAACTTAAATCTACTAAACCATACTTTGTCTATAAATAAATGTATCTTGGTCAATATATGTATTTAAAGATACTATATATCTGCAACAATTTAAAATTTAATGAAGACTTGAAGCGACAATTATCGAGGGAGATTGAAAGCCTTAGTCATTTCAGCCATCTCCTCTTGACTCATTCCATCAGGCTCGAATCCCATGCACTTGGAATCGATGTAGATCTTCGCACTCTTAGAGAGCACGTCAATCTGATCGAAAGCATCCATCACATCCAAACCCTTAGCAAAGACGCCATGTTTCTCCCACATCACTACGTCGTACTCCTCCAATTCCTTCAGAGTCTCTTCAGCCAATTTCAGACTGCCTGGCAACTGGTAAGGAACGATACCTAAACCGAGCGGACAGAAAGCCTTGGTCTCTGGAATCATACTCCAGAGCAAGTTGCTCAACACATCCTTGCCCATGAAAGCCTTGTTGTGGCTCATGGCAATCAACTCGATAGGATGAGTATGAACAGTAGCTTTATAGTTACTTCCCTTCTCTATCAGACGAGCATGAACGCTCAAGTGACTTGGAAGTTCAGAGGTAGGCATTACAGGATTATCTGCGATAATCACATAGCTGGCGCAATCGTCTAAGATACGGATGATAGATCCATTATCCATAGGCCATCGAGCCAAGTCGCGCATACGTTTTCCAGTACCCTTACAGAAGAAATAACATCCCTTCAAGGCAGGCAAAGCAGTACCGATCTGCTTCACCTCACTGATGGCAGGCAAAGCCTTGATTTCGTCATCCACCAAGTCGGTGATGTTGACAGTGATATTACCGCCATTACGTTCAGCCCAACCATTCTGCCAGAGGTATCCAGCAACTTCTGCAATCTTCTCGACCTCCTTTTTCAAGGCAGGACGACCTTCTAAAATGCTACTCATTTTTAAATAATATATTTATTTGTTTTTAGTCATATTTAAATTCGAGTGCAAAATTAAAGATTTCTCCGTTTTGCCTACCTTTGGTTTTGATATTTTGGCTATGAGTTTTGGCAAATACCATTTTTTGCAGTCATTACAGTCAGGAATTATAGTCACTTACTTTTTAGTAATGAATTCCCTATCTTGATACACATTTTTACTTTTCTGTACACAATAAAGATAAGATAAAGCATTCACCTGCGCTGCATCATCAGAGACCTTACTCAATCCCAAAACTTGACCAAATTCCTGATGGATTAATTTCTGTAATTCTACTGGCTTAAATGATTTCTTGAAATCATGCCCAACATTTATACGAAAAGATAATATCTCACCAGTACGTGGATGCACTGTCTTCTGAGAGGAAACACCAACCTTTCCCATGTCGTAAGACACTAAAAAAGGTACAGAGGCTGCATCGATTCCTGAGTTGATGGAATTCAAATGAATTCTCAATTTAACTTTTGCCTTTGCCAAAGATTCATTCCATGATAAAATTCCCTTCTGCAAAGCCTCTTTATACTTATTAGGAACCAGACTATCAACATAGACCATACAAGCACACTTCGGCTGTAGCCTCATCACCAGAGAATCATCAACAACCGTATAAGGATTCTGTGAATAATCCTTGAAATGAATAGTCTGAATATCCAGACCCTCAGTAGCTAAGCGTATAGGCATATCCTTCTCCGGTAAGAGTCGGAGACAGATACTCAAATATAAGGGTTTACTTCCATTCGGCAAAATAATAGCCATACTGTTGAATGCATACTGCTCTGACTCTGCCTCATGGTATCTGACCACCTTCAGCACAACTTCTTCTCTTCCAGAAGAGTTCCCCTTCTGCGGTGAAATAACTTGAACAGAATTCAATTTACTCATATCTGGGTCCAACGAGCGAACATCCGGGTACTGCGAATAACTCACCCATTCTTTTTCACCCTTCACAACATCAGTAATATCAATAATCGGATTGCCATCTTGGGATATAGCGACTGCAGGATATTCCTCACCAGCAACAGGCACATTAGAAGCCCGGAAAGCATCCCAGTATGTACTTTTCCTATCCATGATGCGCTCAGTGTAGAACGGTTGAAGAAACTCAACGGTCATCGAATCTGGTATGGACAGACGCACTACACCCAATGAATTGACAGAACGGTTGATCATACCAAAGCCATGATCTATCTGCCCACTTACCTCTATCTCACGACCGTTCCACTTTCTTGGGAATTCCATATAAACACGATTACCTTCCTGATAAACAGAAAAAGCGCCATCCGTCTTTTTCATATTTTCCGATAAGAATTCAGCAAATGGCTTAGGAACAACTGTTTGTTTTTCTTCTCCCATAACCTGTAGCAGGCTAAAAGAAGAGAATAAGAAAAACATAATTAAAAAGCTTTTATAATGTTTCATCATTTGATTATGAGTCAATATTAAATGATATTTATATCTTTTTCTGGTCTAAAATAGAAGACTGAATATGCGCCAGGATTACCAGTTCTTATAAGCAGTCTCCATCTTTTCCTTCATCGTTTTCACCTCAGTCAATAGCGTCTCCAATGTTTTGACAAGAATCTCATCCTTCTCTTTTGCCTTGGCTTTCTCTATTCGCTCCATTGCATAATCGAAATGCTGTTGTTGCTCTGATTTAAAATGTTTGATTTCCTTCTTTCTATCTACATGAAGATGTGACATGATTTTGGAATCAAAAAGCCAACCGGGAGGAGTTACCACATAATCTTGCAAGAATTTCAAGACTTTTTGTGTATATTCAGGGGTATCATAATGATTATCACCATAATAATAACCACCCAGATGTGCAAACACATGACCAGTCCAGAGGTTATAATGCTCTATCAAAGCCTTATACCGTCCTTCCATCACTTGCTTTTCCAAGTTCGTTTTCGGATTCCAGATATCAAGAGAACATAAGTATTTGAGATTTTCGATACCACAACTGTTGATAGCCACATGGTCATTACCCAAGTCTTCTTGTTGCGAACGGATATCCCGAGCGTCATAGAAAGCTAATTCTGGACATTCCTTTTTCTTTTGCTCATACCATTTCCATCTGGCATTTTCTTGCTCTTCTGGTGTATTACCTTCAAACTCCCGATACCCCCATTCTATTGCCCAACGGTCGTATTCACCCAATTGAATACGGCGATTGCGAAGCGCTACATGATCACCCGGACGAAGAGCATAATTGAAACGAACATAGTCCATAATAGAACTACCCATACCATGCTTGTCCAGATAATCATTATCACGGAGATTGTCTATAGAAGCATGGCTACTACCACTATGATTGTGCTCTAATCCCAAACTATGACCCACCTCATGGGTTATCACCATCTTCAACAGTTCACATTGCAATGACTCCGGCAAGATAATCTTACGAGCCTCTGGATCAACAGCACCACATTGAGCAAAATACCAATTCTGTACGATATTCATCACACTGCTGAATACCCCGACATGACAACCGTTGATTTCTCCGCTTCTTCCCTCACAAGGCGTAGGTCCATAAGCATTACTCGTGCCCGATATCTTCCAGGAGATATAAGGATATCTGCTATCATACATACAGAAATCAGGATCTTCCTTCGGTGTAGGTGCCAAACGGGCATCAATGGCATTTTTAAAACCTGCCTGTTCGAACGCAGGACGCCATTCACGGACCGCCTCAATGATACACTTCTGATACATCTTCGGAAACTGCCGATCTACATAGAAGATGATAGGATGCACCGGTTCCACCAATTCTCCCCTGCGATACCGTTCTCTATCCTCAGGACGGATTTCCAATCGCCAACGCTTAATGACAGGAAGGCGACTTCGGATACCATCTGCAGAAAGCACAAACTTGTTGATTTCAAAAAACGATTTTCCGTCACCACGTTTCACAGATATAGGCTGTTTAGGCATAAGACTGATACAGACTCCTGTTTCCCAAATGCCCTGATAATTCTGGATTGGCTTACCAGGAAGAGGCATTGCTAAATTACTGTAGGTGCGCGACATACGCAACAGAATACAATCATTCTTACCTTTCACATCGAGAATGCGGTCTTTATCCTTATTCCGCATACTGATCTTCATGTCGTAATAAGCAGGTTCCATACCAAAGAGGGTAAAGTTCTTCAATGTATTTCCTATCTCTATAAGCGTATGCCCTTTGCTTTCCTGTATGACAGGCAAACGCTTGTAGAGACGCTCCTGCGGAGTGAGCATCGCTATCTTAGAAAAAACACTTGTAGAATCTGCCAGTATCCACTTATGCTGCGGATCCGTCATATACACCTCCCCATCTTGCTTACGAAGCGAAAAGAAAAGGGGGCCGATGAGGTCACCTGCATAACCATACTTAGTTTCACTACTTCGGTTTGGATTTTCGGGAGCACTCAAAATGGTAGTAGTAACACTGTACTCACGACCGAAAAGCGAATCAGGAATCGACCAGTACATCTTACCATCAGACTCAAAAGTATCAAACATTCCTTTTGTCAACTTCGCATCAGCAGGAAGTGTACCAACAAACGGATTCTGCCCGCTCGCTATGAGCGAGCAGGCAGAACTAAATACTATAGATAATAATATTCTTATTTTCATCATGGATTATTCTCAGTCATTAGGATTATCTCAAAACAAATCTTGAGATTATTCATAATTATAAGAGATATCTACAATCTTGCCAAATCTATTATTTGCATCCTGGAAAATGTAAGAAGCATTTTCACTCCTATCTACATCACCCGCAATAGTCAGTTTCAATTCGCCCAGCAAACCCTGACCTGCAGAAGTATTGATACCGAATCCGAGAATCATGCCATTACCATTTTCTGCATCCTCAGGGTCGCGGAATTTCAGGCAAGCAATCTTGGCATTAGCATCAGCGTCATAACTGTAGATTTTCTCAATCTTCTGACGCTCCATATCTATACGATACACGCTATTACCAGCAGCCATGAAAATAAAATGGGCTGAATATGCTTGAGAAGCTGCAAATTTGGCAGTTTTCAAATCGATGGAAGGATCCATATCGATTGTATATTTTCCTGCACAAAGCGGATCATCCGCATTACTGAAACGGAAAACAGTAATCTGTGAAGCCCCTTCACTTGCCATAACGGCATAAGCATAGTTACCATTATCTCCACCACGCAAAATATCAAGTATCTGCAGAGACGCATCTACATTGCTTGGATCAAAGGCATAATTGCCGTCGGCATCCTCAGACAAATCACGGAACACCAATGGCTTTTTGTCCTTCCATTGAGAACCCCTACGATAATACTGAGAGTAGTAGTAAGATGTGCCGAAATAATCCATCATAGAAGAAAAAGCACTACCGATGCGGAAGCGATGAGTTGCTGGATTATATGCCAGGACATAATTACTGAAAGTAGCAGAACATGTAGGTAGAAATGCTACTTGTTCTTCCTCACCATCGGAATTAACCTGCTTATCATAAACGGAATAAGGAACACACCAACCGTCATCGTATGCGAAATAAGCCTTTTTGTCTGTCACAAACATCTCACCCTTCTTGTCCATTTTATAATAAGACAAATTGACTGGTACATTGTTAAGTGCATTCTCAAACAGAATTTTATTAGTACCATACTTCATGGTGAGTGTACTTGGAGAATATGTTGCAATATTCTTATCCGTGGCAATTGTCAGGTTGGCAAACTTCGTTCCACCCATAGAACCATAACCATAATTACCCTTGGCAGCAATAGCCAATGGCTTACCCTCAAGAGCAAAAGATTCACCAGTTTCTGACTTAAACACATCAGCATAGGCAAAGAAGCCATCTGGATTACCCTCAATAGCTCCTACAATGCCCTTCTGATTGGCATCTTCCTGAAGCACAAACCAAGCAGGATTCAAAGGCTTGACTACAGCAACCTTGCCCAACTGATACCATTTCTGACCTGTGGTCTTATCGGTAACAATGAGCATCATACCAATACTCTCTGGATTATTTGGTTCTACTTTTACCTGACAAATCTTTCCTGTAGAATAATCCGTATAGTCAGCAAGACGCATAGAACCAATCTTAGCATCCGGCTTCAATTTTTTCCATTCAAAAGTAAGATTGTCCTCATTCTCGGCAAGAGTTTGTGTCAACTCAGGCGTCAACGTAACCGTTGCAGGGTTCTCCTTTGGCATGCGGATTTTTGCCTCAGGGATTTCCACCTTCATATCATTCACTGCATGATAATCATAATTGCCCTTGTCATCATAGCAGCTCTGGACGAGCGTCATAAACACCAAGCCCAGAATATATAAATATATTTTTTTCATGATTTACTCTTTTTTTTTATTCTTCTTCATCTGGGAAGATATCGTTACCATTTTCATCAAGTATTGGACCATGCTCCGCTTTATAAGCCTTATAGGCTGCATCCAGTTGCAGGATGGCAGCATTAGCCTCATCATCATCGTATGCATAACCATCAGGAGTAATGAAAGAATCAAGTGTTCTTCCCCATACGTCCATCATATAGCAATACTTGATAGGACTGAAGTCACCTACACCCAACCAATACCAGTCGCTCCATGTCTTAGGCTCTGTAATATCCCAAACGTAGTTGACCTCTACCGAATTATCCTCTACAAATCCTTTTTCAAACTGATGGTTTGGATTAGTAAGATCAAATTCCAGATTACAACCATAGGTTTTTCTACCTGTCTTATAGGCAGGACGCTTAACCTTGAAATATACATACTGGCATACAGTATCAAGAGCCGAATAAGTATATTTGTCATCCAGCTGAATGTCAAGGGTATTGGAATAGGAGTTGTTTTCTGTCTTCTTGATGCAGAAATCACGATTGGCAGTAAGTAAATCTCCCATAATTCTCACACGTACACTATCACGGCGATAAGGGTCTGTTTTCATCTTCACATAGTCGCTATCGCGCAATTCACTATAAATTGTACGATAGTCGAAGTTGATGCGAGCTTCCTGACTGTACATGTCAATTTCTTCTTTCGAACAACTGGTAAGACTCAAGAACAGTGCCAGCGCCGACATATAAAACAATATTTTTTTCATATTTTTCAATCTTCTTATTTTGTAGTATTATTGCCAAAGATCTTTTCATTGTCTGGCAATGGCATCTGATATTCTTTACTGGTCATATTGGCTACACCACAACCATAGTAGGTGGTATAGTGATGAGCTTTCAGGAAGAAGAACAACTGACCTTCAGCATAGTACTCCTTACGATATTCTTTCATGATTTCATTGATACGACGAGTCTGCTGTTTGTTTTCTTCAGAAGTAACATCCTTATCATCATAACCCAATGTATGAATTTCATCGCTATATGGAATACCGCGTGAAAGTCTGACTGTATTCAGAGCCTCAGCACTCGTTTCAGCATTTGCTGCACACTCAGCAATGATATAGTACATCTCCGGTAAACGAATCAATGGAATTGCATCTGCACCGCTATATAAATATGTATTGGCCAAAGGAGCCTGATTATACTTCAGACAGAATGCATACTGATGGCTCTCGTCCCAGTTGAATGCTACAACATTCTGGCGCCAGTCAGAAGTGATACCTTCATACACCTTAGTAAACATATCTGCAGTCATACCATAACGCTGCTGTACACTTGTATTTTCCATATCCATACTGTTGCTGATAAGCGTATTGTTCAACTGATTTACAGAGAGACCGAAAATCTGCTCACCATAACGGATGGAATTGTAATTGGATGCTGTCTGACTCTTATACAGAGTAAAGTACTTGTTGGCATCGATAACCTCCTGAGCATACTGGACTGCAAGATCGTTCTGACCTGAATAGCAATATACACGAGCCATCATTGCCTTGACAGCATAAAGATTCATACGAAACTCACGGTTTGAAAGGAAATCTGTACGCTGATCTATAGCTGTATGGAAATCACATGGATCATTATCTTTCAAGAGAGCCTCTGCAGCCTTCAGGTCTTCCAAGATTTTCTCTACCACCTGATTAGCAGGCAAAACTGGTGTCGGTTCTTTATCGTATGTAGTCTTGTATGGAATAGCAGCATCTGTTGGATGCTCACTATAAATAGGACCGAAAAGACGCAAGAGATCAAAATAGATGAAAGCACGCAAACCCAATGCTTCTCCCTTGATACACTCATAGTAATGAGGGGGCTTCAGAACATCTCGATGAGTCTCAATATTCTGCAGCAAATTATTCAGGTTTGCCACTACATTATACATTTCGAGATAGAGATTATCCTTCTTACTCAAAAACTGGTTGGTATAATCGAATACGATAGCCTGGTTGTACACGCTATTTGTATTATAACCAGGATAATCACAGTACAGACCTGCCAATTCATCCAGATAACCATATTTCATGTCACCTGCATAAAGATTAGCAGTACCCAACTTCAGGTAAGCGCCCGTAAGGATATCCTTGAATCCTGACTCCGACTCAAACATCTTGTCGGCAGGGATTCTGTCCTTTGGTGATACATCAAGCCAATCATTGCAGGAAGTCAAACCTCCCATCAAGACTGCGAACACCAATATATAGAAATATTTCTTCATAATTATATTCGTAATTTATTGATTAGAATGCTACGTTCAATGAGAAAGTAAATTGGCGGGAGAATGGATAGTCGAGACCACGCTCACGCTTTACCGATGAGAGGTAAAAGAGGTCTTCCATGGTGAAGCCCAACTTAGCAGATGTCAACCCCCAGTTTTTGAGGAACTTGGTATTCTTGGTATCTGCACGATAGTAGAATGAAAGGGTGCTGCCCTGGAATACATTCTCATCCATCACAAAACGGGAGGTTGCCTTGGTACCCTGACCATGTGGGTTGAGTGCACGGAACTGGGAATGGTCACCAGGCTTCTGCCAGCGCAACTGTGTCACACGACGGTCGGCATTGTAAACCAAATCGGCATTCTCTACCTTGTCAACCAAAGTCTGGTTATATACCTGTCCTCCAAACTTATAATGGAAACTTACATCCATTCCCCATCCCATATAAGTAAAGGATGAGTTGATATAACCCTGCCATGTAGGCTCTGTATTACCCATTGGTACGGCATCCACACCACTATAGTTGGAAGCACTTGTCAATTCTCCATTACGCTTTACGAGAACTTCATCGCCAGACGCTGGGTCTATACCGAGAGAAGGAACAACCCAAATACTGGACATAGAATAACCTTCCTCATAACGTGGTAAAGGACTGTCCGTCAGATTCTTGGTACTCAACTCGTTAATATGGCGCATAGCCTCTGAAATTTCTACGAGTTTATCCTTGTTGTGAGAACCATTTACGGTAATTGTCCAATAAGACTGCTTAGCAGCATTACGGTATGGGATTCCTGAGAGACTGATTTCCCATCCCTTATTCTCTATCTTACCTACGTTCTCTGGATAACTGGTGAAACCGACAGATGGAGCCAATGTCACATTGGTCACCAAGTTGTTGGTTACCTTGTTATAGTGTTCGATTCTTGCTGTGATACGATGATCGAGGAAACCCAACTCCAATGCAAGGTTGGTATTCTTGGTTGTCTGCCACTTCAGATTCTCATTATGCATCGCCATGATGTCTGCACCTGTACCATCAGAAGACAGATAAGGCAGAAGCAATGAATAGTTATAGTAGCTATGAGCCTGATATGGTGAGAAGCCCTGCGCACCAGTTGTACCATAAGTACCACGGATCACAAAGTCAGAAAGCCATGGAATATCCTTGAAGAAAGCCTCCTTCTTTACATCATAACGAAGACCGGCAGACCAGAATGGTGCCCATCTATTGTTGGTACCAAACTCAGAAGAACCATCCAGACGGACATTGAAATCTACAGAATATTTATAAAGATAAGAATAACCGGCACTGAGCACCCAACCGATAGAGCGACTTGTATTCTCGCTTCCCGTCAACTTATCTTTGTATTTCTTACCGAAGAGCAGGTCATCCATATTATCATTTGGGAAACCAGTCACACAAGTTCCATAAAAATCAGTACTGTTCTCAAGAATACTCATGCGGGCATTGGTAGTAATGTAATGATCCTTAATCTGCTTATTCCAACTGGCAGTCAAATCCACGCCCCAATTGACAGCCTCATTCTGTGTACGGCGATAATCACCTTTCAATGTCGGATCAGTAATTACATCAAAATCAGTATGCTGTGCAGGACGGAACACGTCACGATGTCCCACACTCTTAGAGAGTGAGAAAGCACCTTCAAAACGAAGTTCCTTGGTAGGATTGTATTCTACTTTGAACAATTCACGCACAGAGAAGTTCTTGCTCTTATCCTTGCTGTGGAAAGTTGTGTTATAAAGTGGGTTAGGATAAGAGGCGGTAGCAGAGTTGGTGGCAGAGAAATCATCAAGCATCTTCTTCATGTTACCATTCTCGTCGTATGGAGTCAGATATGGATTCAATTTTGTGTATTCGCTAAAACTTCCATAGTTAGACTCATTAGCAGTAGAATTTTCGAGAGTGATACTGTTTTTCAACAATACCTTCTTCATGCGATACTGGAAGTCGAGCATACCGGTAAGTACATCACGACCACTATTTTTCATCACACCAGGTGAGTTATTGTAACCAACATACATACGATAACGCAAAGCCTCATCACCACCCTCCAAGGTTACAGTATGACGCTGCTGTACGGATGTACGCAATGGCTTGCTGAGCCAATATGTATCTACACCAGAGAGAACGTTTTTAAGTTTAGACTGGTAGAGATTCCATCTATCAATCGTTTCACCACCATCAGTATAGACTCCAGCCTTATATTCTGCATCCAGTTTCTCACGAGCATTCATCAGATTATAGCCTGTCAGGTCTGGTGCCTCGATACGCATCTCACCACCATATGTAACCCAAATTTTACCTGGTTTAGGAGTTTTACTTTCGATTACAATAACTCCATTTGCTGCTCTGGAACCATAGATAGCAGTTGCAGCAGCATCTTTCAAGACAACAATCGATGCGACACGATCAGGGTCGAGGTCAGAAAGAGTCTGTACGGAGATTTCAAATCCGTCCATGATAAGAAGCGGCTGATTGGCATAAGTCTCATATTCTCCCTGTACAGCCTGTACATCAGAAGATGTCGTACTCAAATCCATACTGGCACCACCACGCATACGCATATCAGGAAGACTGTTTGGATTTGAACCAGCCAGATTATTCTCCATGATATTCAAACCTGGAGCCATTGCTGCTATAGACTTCGCAATATTGTTGGTACTGAATTTCTTGAGATCTTCTCCCTTGATAGTTACTGCCGAACCCGTAAAACCTTCTTTTTTACGGTTGAACATACCAGTAACCACCACATCATCAAGGTGCTTACTGTCTGATTGCAGCGTTACCTTCATGTTAGCTGAAGGGGTTGCAAAAGCCGTTACCAAACCGATATAAGAGATTTTCAACTTGCTATTTGCTGGGACGTTTGACAACTGGAAACATCCGTTTTCATCTGTTATAGCTTGTGCCTGTCCACCTCCTACCATAATGCTGGCGCCTATAACAGGCATACCATCTTCGGCAGAGATTACGACTCCTTTTACTGTAGAGAGGATTTTACCCCCCCCACTCTTTTGCATTTTGGTTTGTTCCTGTTTGCTGTGCCCTGGCATACTGCGCAGAACCCACAACAGAGAGCATGGCCAAAGTTGCAATCATCATGTGATTTTTTCTCATGAACCTTGTCTTTAATAAATTATACTCGTTGATATGTTATTATTTTCTCGTTGACTTATGAAAGTGACCAATAGATTTTTCTCTGTGCAAAGGTAATATTTTTTGGGAGAAATCAAGAAGAAATTCCCA
The DNA here is from genome assembly GCF_004535825.1 of Segatella hominis. GTDB lineage: Bacteria > Bacteroidota > Bacteroidia > Bacteroidales > Bacteroidaceae > Prevotella > Prevotella hominis. Next base: position 12,108 of record NZ_SGVY01000072.1, read on the forward strand.
AAAAAATAAATAATTAAATAAAATTAATAAAAATCATCTACATTATTCGGTCTTTAAGAATACACAAACAAGTTATTTGCTATATCGAAACAAGTCATTTAAGGGTCACAAACAAGTCACTTAGAGGTCGTAAACAAGTCATTTAGAGGTCATAAACAAGTCACTTAGAGGTCGTAAACAAGTCATTTGTAACCAGTAAACAAGTCACAGAAAATCTTTGAGCAATTAATTCGAAAACAAATAAGTTTACAAAATTACCAAAAAGTGACAGTGACACCTATTTTTCAACTTTTATTTTATGCATTGGAGACACTACCCTCCAATTGGATGTCTCCCTTTGATTATCAATCTTTTATATATTTTCGCGCGGTAAGTCATATAAATATACACATCAAAAGTGTCACCTGTCACCGTTTTCTGTATCCTGCGTCACCTTTGTCACCCACACGACACCAAGAAAGTATTTTACATTATTTACTGTAGGCATTCTTTTTATTCATATTTCTCTTAATTTGCTGGAATTTTCCAATGCCATGCGAATCAACTATAATTGTGATACGAAGCTTTTACCGACATGACAGTTAATATTTGTAACCGATTTGTAATATTCCGCAAACGTTTTCGTAACTTTTCGAAAGAAAATCGACAGAAAATATACACTTTTCATCAATTATTTATAGTTTTGCAGCCGGTTAAAAGATGATTTAACAGTAATTCATACTGCGATATAAACAGTAAATGATACTGCTCCAAATCGACACAAACTATAACACTATACATAAAATTAAATTTCTAAGAAAAGATGAAAAGATTACTTACTTCACGCATTTTAGCATGCTTGATTTTCCTGACTATTTGGGAAAGCAAGACTTATGCACAGGGTAGCATAAGTAGCTATACTGCTGGTACTGAGACTTTTGAGATTACCAGCAATACAAGTATTTCTAAACAGAGTTCAGAGTACCAATACTATGCCAGTGCTAATATCTCTTTGTTCATTGGTGCTGATGAAGTATGGGAAAATCCTAAATTAATAGGTAGCAAATACTACCTCAGTTCTCAAGGAAATCCTGGCATCCAACAAGATGGCAGTTCTAATGTTAATCAAATAGATGCAGGTTTTGATAAAACCAAAAAATGCATCGCTCTTCCAAACACAGGTAACTATTTTCATTTTCTGTTCCACACCAAAGGTAAAATCAAACTTGCCTTTAATGTGAACTATGCAAAACCAGGAAATAAAACCTCAAATCCGCAACCTATAGGGTTTAGTGGGATTTTGCTTGCAAAGCGACAAAATTCATTTTATTGTACATATTTCTTGCACAACAGAAATGTCGCAGACACAAAATCCCCTTACCCCATAAAGCG
>NZ_SGVY01000073.1 GCF_004535825.1 Segatella hominis
TGACTGATAATAGTCGCAAAGTAAAGACAATTTGTCTTCCTTACTGTAACTTTTGTACTTTTTACTCATTACTAAACACATTTTATTAATTAACCATAAATGTGTCTATCTATATCAGTATAAGTCAATATATATACAACAAGGGTGAGTCAAGAGTCAAAGACTTTTGATTCACCCTTTATCTTTATTATAAAATGATTTCCAACAGACTAATCTAATCCCACAGACACTTGTCCAATTCTGCACAAATAGCAGCTTTCTGTAAATGCTGACCAATAAAGACAATCTTAATCATACGGTCGCCAACCTCAGGATCCCATTCCTTTCGAAGTTGCTCTTCTCGCTGAAGAAGCTCTTCCAACTGATCCTTAGGCATTGTAGCCAACCATTGTCCAGCCTGCTTAACAGTTTTCTGCTTACCAGCTTGTTCAAAGACATAACACATATCTTTTTCGTCAGCAAAATAGCAGATACCTTTAGCTCTTACAACATCGCGAGGCCATTTTCTGGCGACAAACTCATCAAACAAACTCAAGTCAAATGGCTTACGGCTGTAATAAACGAATGTTCCAATGCCATACTCTTCAGCTTCACCTTCCTCATGGTCGTGATCATGATGGTGGTGGTGATGCTCGTGACCATGTTGATGTTCATGCTCGTCGTGATCATCTTCATCATGATGTTCATGATCATCTTCATCATGATGATGTTCATCTTCTTCCTTCCCATTACGCTCAGCTTCGATTTCCTGTATCCAACCAGCAGAAGTAGCAACAGTATTCCAATCAAACTTTTTAGTATTGACGATTTTATCCAAATCTACATCACCATAATTGCATTCAAAGATTTCAGCCTTAGGTTGGATAGCACGAATAATCTGTTTCAGTTTCTCCAGTTCCTTTGGTTCAACCTCAGCAGCCTTATTCAAAAGGATAATATTACAGAACTCGATTTGCTGAATAACCAATGAAGCCAAATCCTCTTCATCGATATTATCCTTCATCAAGTCATCGCCATTAGCAAATTCATCTTTCATACGGAGAGCATCCACTACCGTAACGATACTATCGAGACGGAGCACACCATTCTTGATATATTCTGGACCTAAAGAAGGAATAGAACAAATGGTCTGGGCAATAGGAGCAGGTTCGCAGATTCCACTGGCCTCGATTACGATATAGTCGAATTTATTCATATCAGCAATCTCTTTCAGCTGCTCAACCAAGTCCATTTTCAAAGTACAGCAGATACAACCATTCTGAAGTGCAACAAGAGAATCATCTTTCTGACCTACAACACCACCTTTTTCAATCAAGGCTGCATCAATATTTACTTCGCCAATATCATTTACGATAACAGCGAATTTAATACCCTTTTTATTTCCCAATATTCTATTGAGCAATGTGGTTTTACCGCTGCCAAGATAACCTGTCAGCAATAATACTGGTAATTCCTTTGTTTTCATTCTTATATAATTTAAATTTCTTGTCATATAAACAACAAATAGTGTGCCACTAAATATAAAAAACCGGAGACCTTGGCTTTTCATGCCAAAAAGTCTCCGGTTTTAACTTAAATTTATTTTAGAAAATTTTGATTACTCTTATTTTCTGAAATTTTCAAGACCTCTGTTCAAGAAATCCAAATATGCAGGAACATCTTCCTTATAGCTGAAAGAAGCGGTAAGAGGATTACCCTCATCATCTACTGCCACATAGAAAGGCTGCGCATTGGCACCAAACTTACTTGCCTGCAAGTAACTCCATTTATCTCCAACAGTTCTTAAAGTCCTCTTCTCTCCGTTGAAAGTAACTTCCATCGGTTCTGGAAGAGGAGTCTTATCATCCACATAAAGAGAAATCAGAACATAATCCTTGGACAACTTATCTGCCACAGAAGGATCAGTCCAAACAGCAGCCTCCATCTTACGGCAGTTAACACAACCAAATCCGGTAAAGTCGATCAAAACAGGTTTTCCAGACGCCTTAGCAGCAGCCATACCTAATTCATAATCCTTATATGCAGGCTCCACAGTCTTTGTATTGAGATTGAAATCCTGTGTGTTAACAGGTGGAGCAAAAGCACTTACTGCCTTACATGGAGCACCCCAGAGACCAGGAATCATATAGATAGCAAATGCAAGAGAGCAAAGACCGAGCATGATGCAAGGAACAGGCATTGGCTTATTGATATCGCCACCGATAGCATCTACCTGGAACTTTAGTTTACCGATAAGATACAATCCTAATGCTGCAAAAATAACAATCCACAAGCACAAGAACACCTCACGGTCAAGAATATGCCAACCATAAGCGAGATCGGCTACAGAGAGGAACTTCAAAGAGAATGCCAACTCTACGAAACCAAGCACAACCTTGATAGTCTCCATCCAAGAACCTGACTTTGGAGCAGACTTCAACCATGATGGGAACAATGCAAACAAGGTAAATGGCAAAGCAAGAGCAATGGCAAAACCGAACATACCGATGGTTGGAGCCAACCAATCACCTGATGTTACAGTCTGAACCAAAAGCAAACCGATAATAGGAGCAGTACAAGAGAATGATACCAATACAAGTGTAAATGCCATCAGGAAGATAGAAATCAGACCTGTAGTATTGGAAGCCTTGTTGTCAACAGCATTTCCCCAACGGTCTGGCAACTTAATTTCAAACCAACCGAAGAAAGAGAAAGCAAAGACTGCCAGCATCAGGAACAATATAATATTGAACACAGCACTTGTTGACAACTCATTGAGTTTACTTGGACCAAAGATGGCAGTAATAATCAAGCCAAGAGCGAGATAAATGACAACAATAGACAAACCATAAGTAACCGCATCACGAATACCTTTCTTCTTGTCATTCTTTGCTCTTTTCAGGAAGAAACTTACCGTCATAGGAATAATAGGCCAGATACAAGGCATAACAAGTGCCAGCAATCCACCTACTAAACCCATAATGAAAATATAGAAAAGTGAATGATTTGCGATATCATTATTGCCTCCAAAAGCCTGAAGTTCTTTCACTACCGGTTTCCAGAGTTCCTTAGCATCCATAGTCTGAAGGGTAGAGGAAAGAGCAGCAGAATCCAAAGCCTGGGTGCTATCTACAGCATTTGCATTCAACTTAGCCAGAGAATCAGCCTTTGCCTTAGCCAGCGCAGCTGGATCTAATTGATCCTCTTTCTGTGCCTTTTCCTCCTTGGCAGCTTTGCTATCTACAGCAGGAGACTTACCACTTCCCTTGAAGGTTGCTTCACTTGGAGGCATACAGTTCTGATCGTTGCATGCGCCATATTCTACATATACGTCAATATGGTAATCAGGCTTTGTGAATTTGATTTTCTGAACGAAAGTAACGCTTCCCTCAAAGTAGCGCAATTTCATACCAAAAAGATTATCAAACTTGGAAATTTCATTGCCTCGTGGCTGCAACTTTCCTACAGCTTCAGCACCATCCATCTTATTGACATTGAAGGATGCTGAAATAGGTCCATCACCACCTAAGCCTGTTGAATAAACGTGCCAACCTGGTTGAATCTTACCAGTAAACACAATCTCTGCCTCAGGCGTACCATTTGTTTTCAATGAACTGGTAAATTTTACCGGATTCATCATCTGAGCTTGCGCAAACAGTACTACCATGAGTAACTGAAGAATTACTAATGCTTTTTTCATATTTTTCTGTCTGTTTATTATTTACACTGCAAAGATAGACAAAATAGTTAATATTCTTGCATAAAATATAATATAATATGCAATATCTAACATTATTTTTTAAATTGAGTTTAAATTAATACGTATCCATAGGAAGAAAAGGGTACTCTGACAAGCAAGTTTTAAGAGAAATTAAACATTTACTTGTCAGAGATTATCAATTACATTATTTACAAAGAGTCTTATAAGGACATAATTCACAGCGTTCTTTTTTCTCTGTAGGAGCAAATTGCGAATTCGGATCAAATATATCTGAAATCAGATGATTTAAACCTGCGAAGAATTTCTCCTTATAAGGCGAAACGTCTGAAATGTATTCTTTTCCAAACTTCAATGTTGGCTCATAACCGCTTGCTCCAGATTGCTGAATAAACAAGAGGCCAGGGCTTACTGACTCATTGGCAGGATTGAGTTTCTTGCTCTGCTTGACAATATACGAATACAACATAGCCTGCAGATAATAATCTGTATGTTTATCAAGTTCATTTGGATCAAACAGACTCTCCACAACTTTAGGTAAAGAAGAAGGAATACGTCCCGTTTTATAATCTATCACCCTGATACGTTCACCAAGAATACTATTATCAGAACTTTCAGAAGCCGAAACTTCATCAAGTCTGTCTATGAATCCGCCCAATCTCAAATTCTTTGTACCAGAAGGAGTAGAGAATTCAAAAGTTTTTTCTACCTTTATCTCCAAACCTTTGATAGTAAAAGGAGCCAGTTTTATATCAATATACAGCAATTGTTTCAAATAATTGGTAATTACTTCACGATTGATCAGCTGCAAACCATTATATTGAGGAGATTTTTTCTGATCCTTGATTTTGAACAACTCTTCCTTAAAAGCCTGATCGACCAGTCTGTAAAGCAAGCTCTCATCTTTTATCGCATTCTGAATATCTCCTTTGTTAATAACGATAGGTCTGATCAGGGATTTTTCCCCATCAGTTCCAATCTTAATATCAGAACTACTTGCGAATTTCAAATAAAACAACTGAGCTGCTCTATGGAAAATATTTCCAAACATTCTATTGTCCATTTCATCCTCCAGTTCTTCCGGCTCTCGAATACTCAAAATATATTTATAATAGAAGCTCTTAGCGCATCTCAGGTAAGTATTGAGGAAAGTAGGAGTTATCAGACGAGGCTTATCTAAGATTTCCATCATCTGAGGTGTTTTAACTATAACTTCCGCTTTATGAGTTTCAACATTTTGACCAGAGACTATCGTTTTTCGACTTATCACGTGTTTACTTTCCACCAAGAGTTGGAGCATGAAACGGCTCATTTCACCGGTATGTCCTTCATCTGTAGAACTGTTGTAGCAAAGAGTTACATCCTGTGCTCTTTGAATAAGTCGGTAAAAATAATAGGCAAAAATAGCCACTTTATTATCGATAGTAGTCAGACCATGAGCCTTACGGATGGAGTAGGGAATAAACGAAGAATCATTGACACCTTTCGGCAAATTACCTTCGTTACATGACAACACGAGAATATGGTCGAAGTCCAAATTTCTGGTTTCCAATACACCCATAATTTGAACTCCGATGACCGGTTCTCCATGAAAAGGCACATTTGTGTTTTGGAAAAGTTGCTGAATAAGACGTTGCAGGGTCATTATGTCGATATCCAAATCACCAGATTCAACCAAACATTTCAATCTATTAATTAAGGTATAAGTTCTGAAGAGAGATTCTTGAAACAAGGAATCCTCCCCATCATTTGCATGAGAACCTATAAGTCTGAGAATGTTAACCAGATAACCGACCAAAGCCAGGCATCTATTTTCAGAGGCTTCCAAATCGGCGAACATCATATTCATACCTTCATCTTCCTCTGCACACAGTACATCCCTGTCAAGAAAGTAAAGTTTCTGTTCTTCTATTTTATGGAGAAGATCCTGATAATTTGAGCTGATATACTTAGCATAAGGATGGCGTAATGCCTTGACCACATCATGCAGACGAAAAGCGGTAGAACCCTTGACACTTCCTATCGTCTGAAGGTTGATTAATTGCATGATCAGACTGAAAAAAGGAGTCTGCTTAAGCGGATAGCCTAAGGTAATATTCACATGACTGTCAATTTCTGTAGGCAAGGAATGAATCACGGTAGAAAGCAAGTTTTCATCAGCTAACACGATAGCAGTTTTGCGGCCAGTCTGATAGCGTGGAACCAGTTTTCCATGTTCATCCTCAACCTTTTCCATCAACCAATCATTTACGTATCTTGCCTGAATATTCTCTGTTGCAGCATTGATATACGTAATCTTCTTTTGGGAGTTCAGATTATTATAGATACCGTTTTGAAGCGAAGGTTCAGACAACTTGTTGCCGAAAAGTTTCAGATATTGATTGATATAGACACCCGCTTCATTTTTATTCTGACCAACATAATATTTGTCATAATCCCAGTAAAAATGACAAGAAGCATCCTGCTTGATACGCCTGTAAAGGGCAGTTTCTACTTGCTGCATCATGTTGAATCCCACAAACAAGTAGGTATCATAACGCAGGTTCAAAGTGTCAGCCTCAATCACATGGCGGTATAAAGCGCCTTCATAGGCAAGTCCCTGACTTGCCAATCGTTGATTGAAATCCGTATAGATATCATACAAATGATTCCACAAAGCCATGAAACGGCGTTTTAATTCTGTGTTCTGAGTATCCTTGAAATTACCAAAGAATTTCTTCAGAATTCTTCTCTTATCTTCATCAAGATAACTGTCATCATCCAATTCATGAAGATCAGCAATATTGATAAAAATTTTCCTTGCATCACCAAGATTTTTATCCAGGTCATCAAAATCAGCCAACAGAAGTTGCCCCCAACCATAAAAATGATCGAGCGTTTCATCAACCCCTGTGCATTTCACAAACGACTTGTGCAAATCACAGATTAGTTTGATCGGGTCTGCCAGTTGTAATGAAGTATTCTGGAGAAACATATCACTAATTGTCATGTAATTAGGGCTCCAGAATGGTTTCTGTACGATTTTCATCAGCTCTTCATTTAAGAAAAGGCTGGCACGTTTATTTGGGAAAACGACCATGATGCGACTTAAGTCAGTACCATAATCTCTAATAATATCTTCAGCAACGTATTTTAGAAATGATTTCATTGTAAATTTCAAACAAAATTATTAAACAAATTAATCTTCAAGAACAACATTCTCCACCTTATTAGGATAAACGTACCACAGATAGCCCTTGACGCAGGAATATCCCATACCCTTGAGTTGAGACATATATTGCCTTACCTGATCATGATATTCAGCATGAGGTTTACCGAACTTGAAGTCAATCACGACAATCTCGTTGTCTCCTACAAGAACACGGTCCGGACGATCCTTACAAACCTTTCCATCCTTATCCAAATAGAGGATACTGGTTTCGTTCAGTACTTTCCATTTATCAGAGAACCACTCACTGACAAGCGGACTATTCAGTCGAGCACGCAACATTTTTTCGATTTTTTCCTTCGAAATATTTTCATCATAAAGCACACCATCAAGTTCAAGTTGCTTCAACACCGACTCAACATCATCCTTTGTCTTTATCTTTGAAAACAATTCATGAAGAACCGTTCCGATTTTGATATAGAACTTCTGCTGTTCCTCGGACTCATCACCATGCATAAAGAATTCACTCTGCAGGCTTGGTTTAAAGGAATATAAATCAGACTTCACTTTTATCTGAATAGGCAAGTCAGCAGATTTTTGCATAAAAACATTCTTATTTTCGGCAAATGCCTCCTCTTTGGAAGAAGCATCTATCTCTCCATATTCGAAGTAAACATCATCGGTTTTCTTGTCAGTTCCATTTCCTTGAAATTCGAGAGTCTGTTCCTCATACTGGCCAGAAGCATTCTGGGCATTCAATGTATTGTAAACTGCTTCCAGACTATCTTCGATGATAAAACTTCTCTGCGTAGCAGCACCTCGCTTACCATATACAAACAGATTTTTACCAGCTCGCGTGAATCCTACATATAGCAAATTCAAATTATCAACCATATTCTGCAAATGTTCCTGATGGTAATCTTTCTCATAAATACTACCAACCATTTTCTTTGCAGAAAAATCGACAGGCACCAAAGGAAGTTCGTTGAATGGTGCAACCTGAGGCGTACACCAAATCGTATCAGTCTTCTCTAACGCCCAATCACAGAAAGGCATGATGACATTGTCAAACTCCAGACCTTTACTTTTATGAATGGACAAAAGCCTGATTCCGTCAGCCTTATCACTATGAATGCTTTTAGAGTGAATATTCTCATCCCATTCATTCAAGAAATCATCTATATCACCACCATTATCAGAGAGATAAGAAGCCAACTGATCATAGAATGCACTTACGTATGAACTTTGTTGAGAGAGCGTTTCTATTTCTCCCAATTTAAAGTAAGTGTAGAGGGACTCTGTCAAATCCAAAAGCGGCTTTTGCAAATAAAGTTCTCTTTCTTCCAAGAATTTTTCTGCTATTTGCTTGTTTTTCAGATATTTCATGCAGAACTTCATCAAGCCGGCCTTAGCTATATCATCATTCGGATGAGCCAGACACCGAAGAGCAGTAACCATCACATTCACGGCCTGAGAGGCATCCAGTCTGAAAGCCTCATCAGAAACCAAAGGCAATGGAGTCGCACTATTAGCCATCAGATAATCAGCAATATTCTGTATGGTCTTATTGCTTCTCACCAATATGGCAATATTCTTATATTTTACTCCCGCCTCTACAAGTTCGTTGATGGTATCTAAAATCATACCCATCATCTTGTCCTGATAGTTTTCAGAATTCTCATCTTCTTTGATACCCTTCTGTCCCAAGAGATTAATCCTCACATAGCCACATGCAGTTTTTTTCTGAGGCACACGTTGCCTTACATCACTATAAGCCTTCTTGAGTTGAGCTGCACTGGAGCCATCGGAGCCAGAGTCGGAGTCAGAGAAAGTATGAGGTAAATCTTTATCCGTTATGGCCTGATATTCTTTTTCTGCAGCAGCTTCGAAGAAAGCGTTATTGAAATCTACGATATTCCTGTCTGAGCGATAATTGTGAGAGAGTGACTCAATTTGAATTGTATAATTAGATGGAAACTCAGATTCAATATTATTAAGCAGACGCCAATCACCAGAACGCCATCTGTAAATACTCTGTTTCACATCGCCTACTATTAAATTTCCTGCATTCTGGTGACTCATTGTCTCCTGTAATAGCACCTTGAAGTTTTTCCACTGCACAGTACTGGTATCTTGAAACTCATCGATCATGACATGCTCCAACTGAGAACCGATTTTCTCAAAGATGAAAGGGGAGTCTTCATCCTGAATCAAAGAATGAAGAAGAGTCTGGGTATCGCTAAGCAAAAAACGGTTGGCATCTCTGTTCATTTCTCTGACTCTCTTTTCAATACTTCCCAAAAGACGTAATTGATTCAGATGGCGCAAAGTAAGATCACAACTTTTATATATACGCAATAACTTGGGTCTTGAAGTTTCTGAATAATGAAGCAGTTGGAAGAGTTGGGAAACCACTAAGTCATACGCAGGTTTACCAGCCTGAGCATCAGACTTTTTGACCCAGGATTCTTCGCTATCCAGACATTTTACCAATGTAGCATTTTGCAAATCATCATCATTGAATTTACCGTTTTTCAATTTGGAAAAGTAACTCCATATACCTCTGGTCTTATTTTGAAAGTCATCTGCCGAAAGTCCGTTTTCATCCAATGCATCAAAAAAGGTAGCCGCAATCTGGTCAAAATGCTCTTTAGCTTCAGCTTGCATTTTCCTCAATTTTGAAGAAAAAGCCTCGAAAAAGCCATCTTTTTCAATACAATTATTCAGCGCATCAGCATGATCCTTATAAAAATCCTTGAATATATTCCGTCCAAAAGCTTTTATTTGAGAAATCACATTCCAGTTTTTGTCATCTGCAATATTTTCCTTAATATAATCCATAATCCAAAAGAGAAGCTTGTCTGTCATCTGAAGTTCTTCGATCAATTCATCTACAGCCTGTTCTTCTATCTGGACATCATTAAGACCAATTCTCAAATTAGCGGTCAAATCAAGTTCACGTGCCAGATTACGGAGTACACTCTGGAAGAATGTATCAATCGTTTCGACGCGGAAATAATTATAATTGTGGATAAGATTTTTCAGAGCAATACCAGCATTTTCAATAATCTGCTCTTCTGACATCTGAGATAATACTCCCTTGATTTGTTCCAAGTAATCTCTTGAGTCATCCAGCCGATTAGCTATTCCATACAGTTTGCTGAGGATTCTATTTTTCATTTCCTCAGTTGCCTTGTTAGTAAATGTTACAGCAAGAATATTCCTGTATGAAGATGGGTCTTGTATCACCAAGACCATATACTCTTTAGCCAAAGTGAAGGTTTTTCCAGAACCTGCACTTGCTTTATAAACAGTAAGTTGAGAATTCATATCTTAATGCTTGTATATTAAATTGTAATTACCATTCTCTAAATAATTCGAAGCCGAATTTACAACCGACTCCTTGAAATCTTGTATTTTGAAAAGAAGCAAATATGCCTACCGAAGCCACACGGGTTTTGAACCCGTATCCCCATTCCGTATAAGGATGAAGATGTCTTACCAAGAGGGCATTGACATAGTATCGTTCATTTTCTATAAAACGTCCTACCCATGGCAACCATGCAGCAAACAAGGCTGGAGACTCATAAGTAACATTGGACCGAACATAATAATCAGAGGCATTATACCATCCAGAGTTAAGCAATTCAAATTCGCCTGCCCAATCATCATTCCAGCCACCAGGTAAATTATTGTCCCTGAAATTAGTATAATCAACAAAATACCAATGGTCGCCTTTCTGAGTATAGAATCCAGAACCCAAACGCAAAGAAAGGCTCCGCCTTCTTGACATGTTGATAATATCCTGCATATCCATTTCAACCCGTTCGTAGCTGATATTGGAATGAAGAAAATGATTGAAACTTCTTTCATAATCAACTTTTACGACAGGACCGTTTTTCCCAATAGGATGCCAAACCAAAGCCAATGCAGGCGCAACTGATCTATACAAACTTGGGAAATTATTTTCCTTATAAAATTCCGGATTTATAGATTGACGCTGATGGGCAATGATTCCCAACTCAAAACCAATATAGTTATTAAACATCCAATGATTCGTCAGTCGCCAATAATTATCCTTAAAGGCCGTATAATCACCATATGGGAATTGGATAAGACTATCTTTTTTCTCGCTGATATCCAATATACGACGCGCAACAACATTGGTATTGATTCGGTTTCCATTACCCAACTCCAACTGAAGGAATCCATCATGCTTTTTATTGTAGCTAAGAGTAGCAGGAATGCTGAAATAAAACCGATGCTGCTTGAAAGCGTAACCAGCTTTGAAGCGAAGAGCAAATTGCACATCATCACTAAAAGAATAGCTTCCTCGTACATCAAACTTATATACAAATCCCTTGCGTTCGGAATAACCCATATAAAGAGGATTCAGAATAGGATTAATTCTAAGATACCCCTGATTTTGCTTTCCGAAATTTTGCTTGATACGATTTAAGACATTATCGCCCACAATATCCCACAACACATCTTTTACAAAAGACTTTTTATGTTTTTCGTTTTTGGCCAAAGAATCCCTTTCATTCTTTTTCTGATAATAATGGTTCAAGAAATGCATTTCCTCCTCATTCAACGGGGTAGGGCGCACCTTTGCCATCAATGTAGTATCTTCAACATTATTCAATGAATCCGACAATAATTTCGACAAGCCATAAATAGTAGAATATCTGGCCGTTATCTGATTGCCCATAAAACGGAAATTAGCTCTCAAGTCACACTTCTTCGGATACAGAGAACCCACAGAATCCTCTTTATTCATCACCACGCTGATAAAGAAGCGAGTCATATCATACTCACCTTCAAAATCAACCAAATTTATTCTACCCGTATGACTATCCACTATAGCCATACTCGTAACCAATTGAGTATTTTTCAATTTAGGGTAGGCATAAACCTGAGCTTTTCCAAATGGAAGAGCCGTGACCATAAATTTATAATATTTCCTGTTTGACCGATGATAGGGAGACAGTATATTGTCTTGAAAAAGACATTCACCATAAACATTCGGAGTAAGATAATTCAGCAGAGAAGGCATTGTATTCCTTTTGTGAGGAACTGTAGTAATACATAGTAAACGATGAGGAGTTATCTTATTCTTTTCTTTTACCGTATATTTACTATAATATTCTCCCATAAATTCTCTACCGGAACCATGAGCTATCGCATAAAGAGAAGGAACCATAGCCAACGTAAAGTTGCGATGATTGGTACGCATCATAAATTTCGTGTATGCATAAGACTCATGAGATTGCTCAGAAGGGGAATAAGACAACTGATAATATCGATAGATACGATTCATCACCGAATCACGGAAATCGTCTTTCGGTGTAACATTTCTTGCGTATCCATCCAGCGATAAAGTCAAGAAAACACAGATTATAATATGAACCAGAAGCCTCATAATAAAAAATCGGGAGCTTGAAAAAGCACCCGATTGCAAAGTTAGTATATTTTTATGAAACAACAAAGAGAATTAAATGTTTTTTCAAAAATTACCCTAAACCCGTTGGCGGAATTAATTTAGCGCATACTTAACCCTGCCAACCGGTCTGTTGTTTACATAATTAATATATTGCAAGACTGTAAATGCGCTGATTTTCCCGATGATTCGGGTAAACAGTCCTAGT
>NZ_SGVY01000074.1 GCF_004535825.1 Segatella hominis
TAACAGAAATGTCATTTTTGACCATTTCTGCTACCGATATTTTAGTGCCTGTATGCTCCAAAACGCCTCTTTTATATTTATTAACATAAAAAGCTGCTCAAAAATTTGGCTATGTCTTAGGAATCAGCACCCATAGGGGAACTTCTATGGGTGCTTCTTAACAGTAAGATTCTGGGTCTTTACCTCTTTACTGTTTCCTCCCACCATAATCTGGAAGTCGCCTGGTTCAATCACATGCTTTAATTCTGCGTTATAGAATTTGAGCATTTCAGGAGTGATATCGAAGCAGATTTCCCTGCTTTCTCCTGCAGCCAGATGGATTCGCTGGAAACCTTTCAATTCCTTGACAGGACGAGAAATGCTGGCTACCATATCACGGATATAGAGCTGAACTATCTCGTCGGCATCTCGGCTACCTGTATTCTTTACGTTGATGGTGGCGGTAATCTTCCAGTCATCCATATTGACTTCATGGCTGCTCAGCTTCAAATCGCCATATTCGAAAGTGGTGTAGCTCAGTCCATATCCAAATGGATAGAGCGGACCATTACTTACATCCAGACAATTGCTGGCAAACTTGGCAAATTTCTGATTGTCATCAGGTACTGGTCTTCCCGTATTCTGATGATTGTAGTAGAGAGGCTCCTGTCCGGTTGTCTTTGGCATGGAAGTGGTGAGCTTACCTGATGGAACCTTGTCGCCGAAGATGACGTCGCAAAGTGCATCTCCCACTTCAGAACCACCAAACCATACGTTCATGATAGCAGGAATGTGTTCTTTCTCCCATGACAAAACCGTAGGGCGACCGGCAAAGTTGAGCAATACGACAGGTTTTCCCGTCTTTGCGAGTTCAGCCAGAAGTTCCTGCTGCACATCCGGCATTTCCAGGTTGGTGCGGCTTGCACATTCACCGCTCATATCGGCAGTTTCGCCCATGGCGCATACTATCACATCTGCTTCCTTTGCTATCTGCAGTGCCTCGTTCTTCATCTTTACCTCATCTCCCCAGGCAATAGACTTACCCTGTTCGCCGTTCTTCTGAAGTTCCCTATCGCGCCAGATATTGCTGCCCTGTGCATATAATAAGGTGGCTTTGCCATCGAGCGCTTTCTCCATGGCTTCCTTGATAGTAGTATATTTCTCTGGAGCCTGAGCTACACTCCATGTGCCGGCAATATTGTTGCGGGTATCTGCAAGAGGACCAATCAGCGCTATCTTTCCCTGTTTCTTCAGAGGAAGAAGATTTCCTTCATTTTTCAGAAGCACGAAGGTCTCGGCTGCTACGTCGCGAGCTATCTGTCGGTTTTCGGCAGAGTAGATGTCGGTCTTGTTTCGCTTGGCGTTGCAATAACGGTAAGGATTGCTGAACAATCCCAGTTTGTATTTTGCCTCGAGGATGCGGCGGCAGGCTGTGTTGATGTCTTCCTCCGTCACCTTGCCCTCTGCCACGCTTTGTTCCAGATGCTTTACGAAGGCATTGGAGCACATATCCATATCCGTACCTGCCAGGAGTGCCTGTTCTGATGCCTCTTTCAGATCCTTGGCTGTGCCGTGGTTCAGAATCTCGGCGATAGATGCATAATCGGTTACCACGAATCCCTTGAATCCCCATTGTTTTCTCAAGACATCGGTCATCATCCAGTGGTTGGCGGTGGCAGGGGTATAATCTATCAGGTTGAACGAAGACATTACGCTGCCTACGCCAGCCTTTACCACGGCTTCGTAAGGAGGCAGGTATTGGTTCATCATGCGTATGCGACTCATATCCACGGTGTTGTATTCCTTGCCGCTCTCCACGGCTCCGTAGAGGGCAAAGTGCTTGAGGCACGCCATGATTCTATCGGCTCTCAAAATCTCCTCTGTGCGCATGTCGGCGCCCTGGTAACCTTGTGTGAGTGCAGCACCCATCACGCCGCTCAGGTAAGGATCCTCTCCGTTACCTTCGCTGATTCGTCCCCATCGGGCATCGAGTGCAATATCTACCATGGGCGAGTAAGTCCAGTTGATTCCTGCAGCACTGGCTTCCTTTGCCGATACTTCGCCTACCTTCTTCATCGCTTCTGTATCCCAGGAGCAGGAGAGGGCGAGGGGGATAGGGAACATGGTCTCGTAGCCGTGGATTACGTCCATGCCCACCAGCAGCGGAATGCCCAGACGACTGTTCTTGATGGCGATGTCCTGGAGAGCCTTGATTTTGTCGAGTCCCTTGATGTTGAATACGCCGCCCATGTTGCCTTTTGCAATGTCGCCACCCACCTGGGTGTTCAGGGCTCCACCGGTAGTGATGTCGCCAGCCACCATCAGGTTGAGCTGACCGATTTTCTCCTGCAGAGTCATCTTTGCCATCAGCTGGTCGATATACTCCTTCATCGGCAGGATTTTACCTTTTTGAGTTGTTGTTGCAACTTTTTTCTTGCTGGCGGGTGTGTGGGCGATGGCAGGAACCATCAGCGAGCCAGCCAGCAGAAATGATAGTGATATGAATGCTGTTCTCATATTTACGATGTTCTTGTTATGTATTAACTCCATTCATTTTATTTCAGTTCAAACGTCTTTTTGAGTTTCAGCTGATCGGAAGCATTTCCGACGAGCGCCTCAAACTTGCCTGCTTCAGCCTTCCAAGATGCAGCAGTTTCATCATAGAAGCTGAGTGCCTGCTTATTGATGGTGATGTTTACATCCTTGCTCTCTCCCGGCTGCAGGTAAACCTTCTGGAATCCCTTTAGCTCCTTGTAAGGGCGATCCACAGAAGCCTTTACATCATGAATATAGAGTTGGATGGTTTCTGCACCGGCACGTTTGCCAGTGTTCTTTACATTCACTGTAAAGGTGATAGAGTCATTCTGATTCATCAGATTCTTGTCACAGCGGAGATTAGAGATGGCAAACTGGGTGTAGCTCAATCCGTGTCCAAAGGCGAATGCTGGCTTGATGTTTTTCTTATCAGTCCAACGATAACCTACGTAGATGCCTTCCTTATACTCCTCATCAATGATGTTGCCCTCAGTCTTGGCTCCACCTTCTTTGCGCCAGGTTCCCGGATAGGTGTTTAATGCGTGGGCACCCACTTCCTGCAATGAGTTTACCCATGTGAATGGTAATTTGCCGCTAGGATTCTTGTCTCCGGTGAGGATAGAAGCCAGAGCTTCACCGCTTTCACTACCGATAAACCATCCCTGTATGATGCCAGCCACTTTTTCTTTCCAAGGTATAGCCACAGCATTACCCGAGATATTCACATAGATGAAGTTCTTATTGGTTTTAGCCAAAGCCTCTATGAGTTTGTCTTGAGCGTATGGCAATTCGAGCTGTTTGCGGTCGTGACCTTCGCAATCCTGATAATCGCTCTTGTTCAAGCCGCCAAACATCACCACGTAATCAGCATGCTTGGCCTTTTCTACGGCTTCGGCTATCAGCTCAGTCTCGCTGCGTTTGTCCTCCAAATTCTGTCCGGTAGTTACGCCATTGTAATTTCCGCTAACATCGCCTACATAACCTCTGGCAAACTCCACTTCCACATTATCTTTTTCCAGTCGTGATTTTAATCCATCGAGTGGCGAAATCTCCCGCTGTACCTTGAGAGAAGAGCTACCTCCACCCACGGTCATCATCTTCACGGCATTTTCTCCTACTACCAAAACACGTTGTGCCTTCTGGGTCTTGATAGGAAGCACATGGTTCTTGTTCTGGAGCAGTACGATGCCTTCTTCGGCAATCTGTCTGGCTGCTGCATAGTGGCTGTCAGAACAGAGGAAACCGTGAGGACGGTTCGGATTCATGGTGGTGCGATAGAATAGGCGTAATACGCGGCGCACCTTTTCATTCAATTCCTTGGTGGTGTATTTTCCTTCCTGGATACCTTTTATATATGGTACGGCAAGGTAGTAATTATCGTAGGCATTGCTGGCACCCATAGTCAATCCATTCGTCCATGTGCCGAACTCTATGTCGAGCCCGTTCTTCACGGCTTGGTCGGTATCGTGTGCGCCTCCCCAGTCGCTTACCACTACGCCGTCATATTTCCAGTCGCCCTTCAGAATCTTGTTCAGAGTCCACTGGTTGTGGCAGTTGTGTTCGTTCTTGTAGAGATTGTATGCACCCATGATTCCCCAAGTCTTTCCTTTCTCTACAGCAGCCTTGAAGGCTGGGAGATAGATTTCATGGAGGGCACGGTCGCTCACGATGACGTTTACCTGATGACGGTATTCCTCCTCGTTATTGAGGCAGTAATGCTTTACGCAGGCTGATACTCCCTTAGACTGTAATCCTTGGATATAAGGTACAACCATGATGCTTGCCAGGTAAGGATCTTCACCCATATATTCGAAGTTGCGTCCGTTCAATGGGGTGCGATAGATGTTCACGCCAGGACCTAAGATCATGTCTTTTCCTCGATACAAAGCCTCTTCGCCTAATGATTCTCCATAGATTCTGCTCATCTGTGGGTTCCAGGATGCTGCCAGGCAGGTGAGGGCAGGGAAGGCTACGCAGGAGTCATTGGTTTGGCCAGCCTGCTCCCATTCGTCCCACAATACATCAGGGCGAACACCATGAGGACCGTCATCTGTCCAGAAGTCAGGAAATCCCAAACGGGGAACTCCTGCAGAGGAAAACTTACTCTGTGCATGAATGATGCGAATCTTTTCTTGCAGCGTCATGCGGGCAATGGCATCGTCGATGCGTTGCTCTACTGGTTTGGTGTTGTCGAGGTAGACGGGCAACTTACCAGTTTGTTGTGCGCTGGAGGTGGCTATAGCCGCCATCGACAGTGCGCAGGATAGAATGAAGTGTTTCATATTTCTTGTGAATATTATTTCTTATGAATATTAAATTGTTAGTTATGAAAATGCGTATCTGTCATTTTGGATGCAAAGTTACTAAATAATTAGACATAAACCGCGTTCTTGCAAAGAAAAAGTGGAAAAATATCATTGGTGATTTTTATAAGTACCTGATAAAGAGTGCTGTATGTTTATTCCATCCACTTTCAATGGTATGGAAGATTATGGAAACCTGTTGTTAATGAGGCTGTTATTGCGTTTTTTGTCGTTTTTGTTCCACTATTTTATTAATGAGGTTAGGAAAACTCGAAAAAAACTATTAAATTTGCAATCGTAAAAATGCCAACTACAAGACAAATCCTCAGGCTTATGTCATCACCAAGAAGACTGTGACCAGCAAGTCTGTCTTGAAGTTGAACTCTGTTGCAGGTGGCGGATTTGCAATTAGCATTCTTGCACAATAAAATGCAGAATTTTGAGTTATTATGAAAGAAAGTCTTTTTTGAATAAATAATGTTACTTATGAAAAGAATGAATAAAATGCTGTTGGTTGCTGCTTTGGCGGCAACCACACTTTCTGTTCAGGCAGAACAGAAGAAGGGACCGGCTTGGTTGAGTGATGCACTTTTCTATCAGATTTATCCATCTTCCTATATGGATACTGATGGCAACGGTATTGGCGATCTGCCGGGTATCACTTCCAAGTTGGATTACATCAAGTCTCTGGGTGTGAACGCCCTCTGGCTCAATCCAATCTTTGAGTCGGGATGGTTTGATGGTGGCTATGATGTCATCGATTTCTACAAGGTGGATCCTCGATTCGGTACCAATACCGATTTGGTTACTTTGGTCAATGAGGCCCATAAGCGTGGCATCAAGGTTTGTCTCGACCTGGTGGCAGGACATTCCAGTACCAAGTGTTCCTGGTTTAAGGAGTCTTCCGAGAAAGATCCTAACCAGCGTTACAGCGACTATTATATCTGGATGAATGATATCCCTGAGAGTGAGAAGAAAGAAATAGAAGCCCGTCATCAGGAGGCAAGTCCGGAGTCTAGTACCCGAGGTAGATATGTGGAGGCTAATGCTCCTCGTGCTAAGTATTATGAGAAGAATTTCTTCGAGTGCCAGCCTGCCTTGAACTATGGTTTTGCTCATCCAGATCCAAATCATCCTTGGGAGCAGGGCGTAGATGCTCCAGGACCACAGGCTGTACGCAGGGAGATACGTAACATCATGGCTTTCTGGTTTGATAAGGGTGTGGATGGCTTCCGTGTAGATATGGCGTCATCGCTTATCAAGAACGACCCTGACAAGAAGGAGGTATCCAAGCTTTGGAATGAGATGCGTGCCTGGAAGGATAAGTATTATCCAGAGACCGTCTTGATTTCTGAGTGGGCTAATCCGCAGCAAGCTATTCCTGCCGGCTTCAACATCGATTTCTACATCCATTTCGGTCTCAAGGGATATGCCTCTCTGTTCTTCGACCGCAAGACTCCATGGGGCAAGTGGGAGCAGAGTTACCAGAACTGCTATTTCGACAAGCAGGGCAAGGGTTCGCTTAAGGAATTTAGCGAGAACTATACCAAGGCATACAATGCCACCAAGAATCTCGGCTACATCGCTGTTCCATCTGCCAACCACGATTACCAGCGTCCTAACATCGGTACCCGCAACACGCCAGACCAGTTGAAGGTGGCGATGACCTTCTTCCTCACCATGCCTGGTATTCCATTTATTTATTATGGTGATGAGATTGGTATGAAGTTTCAGATGAATCTCCCTAACAAGGAGGGTAGCAATGAGCGTTCTGGTACCCGTACTCCGATGCAGTGGACCAAGGGCAAGAATGCCGGATTCTCTACGAGTGCACCCGATAAGCTTTACTTTCCTGTAGATACGGAAAACGGAAAGTTGACCGTTGAAGCTCAGCAGGGAGATCAGAATTCTCTGTTGTCATATACCCGTAAGTTGACCGCTTTGCGTCATTCTGCAAAGGCTCTTGACAATGAGGGAGATTGGAAGCTCCTGAACCAGAAGGGGCAGGAATATCCGATGGTATATGAGCGCACTTTGGGTGAGGAGAAGTATGTTGTTGTCGTGAATCCTGGTGCCAAGGCAGCCGCTCTCAATATCAGCTCCGTAGGTGGTAAGGCAATTTCTGTTCTTTCCACAGGAAAGGTTGTGTATAAATCAGGAAAAAAGACTGATGTAATTAAAGCTTCTGGCATAAGTGCCGCCATATTCAAGGTGGAAAGATAGAGCTTTTATAAAAACAGAAATGCGTCCGTATTGTGCGGGCGCATTTTTGTTTTACGGTCACGAATCATCTTCATCATGCAGCTTTTACTACACGTCGTTAACCTATTAATACGATGATAGTCTCCTTGCCAAGATACCTTTCTATCCTGTCGATATATGATTGACGAATAATAGTTGCCATATTTTTATCTTTTATAATGGATATAAATCGGAAATATTTTACTTTTATTTTCTATAAAATACAAAAAAGGAGTTCCCTATGCAATATAGTTTTAGATAATCCGTTATCTAATAATCCGCAAAAACGAAAATGCTGATAATCTTTGTGGATGTAGTAAGATTTGAAGCAAAAAGTGTAACATCAAAACGATTAATTATGAGAAGAATTGCATTTTATCCAGTAGGAGGCGAGCGTGTTAGTCTACCAGAGAGGCATATCAAGGCTTATGTAGACGATTATTGTCACGAGTTTGGACAGACGGATACAGACACAAAGTTGATGCATCTGCTTTATGTTGCCGACAAGGGCTTTGATATCTTATCGCATATTCGTGAGTTTTTAGACAATCATCCTGAAATTGCCCAAGATAGTATCAAGCAAACATTGGCGTATTTCGTTTCGCATCTTAGATACCCTGAAGGCGATAGATATGTGGATGACCAGTTTGCAATGGCTAATTTTCTTAAAGAAACACTTAGCTTAGAGAAGGTATTGGATCTTCTCATGATGGAGATTAGGTTGAGATTCTCTTATACAGAAGACGATAAGTCTGTAAATTTTACGCAGAAATATCTTAGATGGGATAGTTTGGCGTCATTAAAAAAGTCTTTGAAAAGTGAAGAGCTACCAAAATGTATGGTCAATCCTACTGGCTATTATAGTGTTTCAGAATCAGATATTGTTAAAGAAAATCTTTGGCCTACGCTGGTTGGAGAATATATGCGTTCGCATTGGTATAATGAAAATATAAAGATAGTCTATCCAAATCCTTATGAAGAACAGGTAATAGATGAGTTCAACCGAAATGCAAAGGAAGATTATAAGTATGTACTTGGTGCTCCTGCTGAGCCATGGAGAGGCAACCCGCTCAAGGCAAAAGTCGTTATTCTTAGCTTAAATCCTGGATTTAAGTTGGGCGTGAATGATAATGTGCAATATGAAAGATATAGGGCACCTTTAGAGGATGCTATGGCAGAGTTGATCAATACGCTGTCATTTCAAGTGAGAGGATTGCTCACCCCACAGGAATCTTATGTTAAGAGTCATGAAGAGTTCAAGGAAAAATATAGCATGGAGGGTTCCCAAGTCCTTTGTGGCGATGCATTGAATGAAATCGGTGACTATTATTGGTATAACAATATTAATCGCCTCAATATAAATCATCAGAAAGAATATGAGTTTTTCCGAAACTTTGCAATAGTTCAGTATTGTGCTTACACTTCTGTTTCTTTTAAGGATTTTCCAAGGGGTGTTGTGTTGCCATCTCAGGAATTAACGAAGAAACTAATTAGATATTTGGCTTATGAAAGAGAAGATGTGGTGTTTGTTATTATGCGAAGTGCAGCAAAGTGGAAGGAATTATTAGATGCTGATGTATGGGAAAAAATGCAATCACGTCTTATCGTTAATAAGAACATGAGTCAGTCTTTGTCTGAGAATAATCTTGGTAAAAAGAACTTCAATATGCTCATAGAGTATTTGAAATAACAGAAGAAAAGGTACGAGAGTATCTTAGGTTACTTTTTTAAGTATCTTAAGATACATGGCAAAGTATCCTAAGATATATGGCAAAGTATCTTAAGATAGTTAACGATGTATCGGGAATATACCCTCACCGTCCGCCCCAGCCGTGATTTCCTTCAGGAACTGTTGTGGCATGGCAGAAATATCATCGTACTGAAGCCTGAGAGCTTGAGGCTGGAGATGATTGGTATCTTAAAGGATATGACGAAAAGTTATGAGACGGGCGAATGCCTGAATGGGGAGGAATAAAAGAATCCTCAGATTGGGAATACACTGTGTGCCCAATCTGAGAAATTCCTGTTATTTATATTCCTTCTGTCAGGAATTTGCGAAGATGCAGGTGCGTGATGCCGTCATCATCATTTTTGGTAAGCAGAGGGGTCATGGAGATAACGTACTTCGGGTAGTTGTCCTTGATGGCACGGAGATTGCCAAACTCCCGTTCTCTGGTTGCATCGTCGGCTATGATGTAGGAAGCTTGCACGTAGATGCGTTCGCCGCCTGGTTTGGTACATACAAAGTCGATTTCTCCAGCTTGCAGTTGTCCTACATAAACTTGATAGCCCAAGCGTATGAGGTTCTGATAGATGATATTCTCTATCACTTTCTCAATGTCTCCTTCACGTGTTCCCCCGGCAATGGCATTTCTAATGCCGTTGTCTTCAAAATAAAACTTATCGTTGGTTTCAAAGATACGTTTGCCGTGGATGTCATAGCGGTTCACCTTGTGTAGGATATAGGCTTCACAAAGGAAGGATATGTAATTGATGATAGCTGCCGAAGCAATGGATTCTCCTTGAGATTTCATATATTTGGAGATGCTGTTGGCTGAGATGAGTTTACCTGTATTATCAGCAAGGAAACGCACCAGGTTCTCTAAGAATGGCACGTTTCTTATCTGGTTGCGCATGATGACATCCTTAAGCAAAACGGTATGGTAAATATCCATCTGGTATTCACGTGCATCATCCTCTTCTAGTCCTATCTTTGCCAGACCAGGCAGGCCACCATACTGAATGTACAGAGCAAGTGCTTCGTCATTATCTGATAGTTGATGAAATTCCAGAAACTCGTTATAGCTCAGCGATTGGATATAGATTTCCTTATATCTGCCACCGATGAGTGTGCTCAGTTCATTGCTCAGCATGCGGGCATTGCTACCTGTGATGATAATGTCGGTGTTGGGTTCTGTGCGATAACTTCGGATGGAGCGTTCAAATTCCCTGATGTCTTGTATCTCATCGATAAGGATATAGTTATGTTTATCGGATAAAAAGTGCTCTCCGATATAGTCGTTGAGATCCTGATAGGTTTGAATGTTGTCAAACTCTCTTTTCTCCTTATCTATAAAGATGATATTGTTGCAGTCATCTGCCTTCTTGCGGTCACGAATCATTTTCATCATGCAGCTTTTACCTACACGACGTTGACCTACTAATACGATGATAGTCTCCTTACCAAGATACCTTTCTATCTTGTCGATATATGATTGACGAATAATAGTTGCCATGTTTTTATCACTTATAAATGAAATTTTCTGCAAATATACGAAAAGTTTCACTTATAAGTGATAAAAGTTATCTGTTTTTAGTTTTTATAACTTATAGATGGTATCGTTTCAATGATATTAAATGCTCGTTGTAACAATTAATCTTCCTTCAGATACCAGTCCTTGATATATCCGGAATAATGCTTGGCAAACTCCTCGGCTTGTCCGGGATTGCAAGCCTTCACCTTCCTGGCTGGAATACCAGCCCAAATCTCATGTGCAGGAACCTTAGTGCCATGGGTAACTACTGCACCTGCAGCAATGATAGCTCCTTCTCCGATATCTGCCTTGTCAAGCACAGTGGCATTCATGCCGATGAGAGCACCTTTTCTAACTGTGGCTCCATGGACGATGGCCCCATGTCCTACTGATACATCATCCTCCAGAATGCAAGGCATTGTACCGGTTTGATGAATGCAGGCGCAATCCTGCACATTTACCCTGTTTCCACATCTGATGGCATCCACGTCAGATCGCAATACCGCACTATACCAGATGCTACAGTCATCGCCAAGAATACAGTCACCTGTCAGTACGGCGTTCTCAGCGATAAAACAATTCTTTCCCCATCGGGGAGTCTTTCCCTCTACTGTCTTTATGATAGCCATATTAAAATATGTATTTAAATTTGGGTGCAAAGGTAACAAAAATATTGGAATCACCTTATACTATTTCAGATACTTCTTCAGCCACAAATCGAAGAACTTGTCATATACCACATAGGCATCATCCTGTTGGGTGATGAAATCTTTTTCCAACAATCCCTTCAAGGCAGAGTTGACAGAACTTGGTGATGGGAGGTGGTATTTCTTGGCAAAGGCTCCGCTCTTTACGCTTCTGGCTTCGCCCTCTGCAGAGATGGCGATGAAGACATTGCGCTGCTTTTCCGGCATCTGGCGTAGAAGGGTCTCGTAGGTGTCTGATGCCATGTTAAGATTGTAGTTGATGGCGTCATCTACCATATCCAGAGTGCAGGTGCCCTGTTCGGGAGTCTTGAGGAAGAGTACATTCATTACTCGCTGGATGTATGAGGTGACACCACCGAAACGGGCGAAGAGTTCTCCGATAATGGCAGTATCTATATGTTTGTTGCGCTCCTCGAACTTGGCTGTGGCAAACTCCTTGTATTTCTCAATATCCAGTGGCTTCAGGTTCATCAGCGTCACGCTCTGATAGAATGGGCGGGCAGGAGATGTGAACATCTCTGCCATCAGATGGCGATGAGAGCCCGAGAAGATGAAGTGGGCATTGGTGCATCGCTGGATATAGGTACGGAGCAATGCTTCTATGCGATTGTCGGCATAGTTGGTGATTTGCTGAAACTCGTCGATAGCAACAAGGCATGGCTTGTCGGCTTGGTTGAGATAAGAGAATATCTCATCAAGCGTAATTTCGGGATTTACTATGTTGCCGATGCCTATTCCCCAAACTGGAGCCCCGTTGATATCGAAAGAGATTTCTGAACGGAGAGAAGAGAGTGCCATCAGGAATTTCTCCCAAGCGCTTCTGCCTTTAGGACGAAGTTCATCAATAATGGCTTTGCCGAACATATTGACCAAATCGCTGACGGAATTGGTTGAATAGATGTCAATGATAAAAGTATAATAATCTTTTTGGATGACTGGCTGGGCAAAGCAATGGTGAATCAGCTCTGTCTTTCCGATGCGTCGAGGGGAAATCAGAGCCATGTTATTCTCATTGGTCAGCATCTCTGTGATGTGCTGGGTTTCTTCCACACGGTCGCAGAAGTATTCCGGACCGGCGTAACCATTTGTGACAAAAGGATTCTTCATTACCATATTTATACCTTATTATATATTCAACGGCTGCAAAGATAATGCAAACGAGCGTAATGTAAGCTTGCTTACAAATTGCCGAGTGCAGCTTATCTTCTGCAAAGATACAACTTTTATTCCGATTATCATAAAGTGATTATCATAAAATGATAATGAGATAAGGAATTTTATCATTTGACGATTATCATAAATTAATAATTATGATATGGATGTCTTTAACTGAAAGTAGTATACACCTTTCTTGTTATACTTACTGATTTACTATACACATAATTTACTTTCTTACTAAAATACTATACACAATCAGAAAAGCCTTACTGAAATGGTTTACACATCA
>NZ_SGVY01000075.1 GCF_004535825.1 Segatella hominis
CATTCCGAACAGAGAAGTTAAGCCCACTTGCGCCGATGGTACTGCAATGCAATGCGGGAGAGTAGGTCGCCGCCTCCTTTCAATGAAGAGCCTCAGATTTCGAAAGATTTCTGAGGCTTTTTTGTTTTTCTTCATCGGATTTCACTGATGAATCGGATGGCAATCTTGCTTATCGGATTACTCACGGATTTCCGCAGATATTTGGCCGCTGGCCAATGGCTCGCGCCCGAAATGGGCTTCTATTGTTTTTGTCACGCAGATTTCGCAGATGACGCAGATTTTTTCTCATTGATTATTTTAGTCCCACAGATTTCACAGATTTACACAGATTTTTCTCATTGATTATTTTAGTCCCACAGATTTCACAGATTTACACAGATTTTCTCTCATTGATTATTTAGTCCCACAGATTTCACGGATTCACACAGATTTTTTTCATTCATTATTTTTCTCATGGATTTACATGGATTTTCTCTGGTTCTCTTCTTTTCGGTGTCATTTCTTCTTTTTTTCTGTCATTTCTTTATTTCGCAGATTTTAGACCTGTCGGTCTGGGAGGATGACGCAGATTTTTTATGAACGCTTTTTGCCCCTGAAACTGTTGCGGACTAAGGCGGATTCACAATTTCTGCAGAGAGATTCTGTGGCAGTATGATGTTTGAAGCCTTCTATCATGGCCTGCGCTCTGGCGGATGAGAGGATTTCTTCCAGGGATTGATGGAAAAGATTGCCGAGAATGATGTCGCCATTGTGGTCTAAACAACATGGTACTAGACTTCCATCAGATAGAATTCCTATCTGCTTGAATAATGCTTTGCAGAAAACTTCTGGATTTTCAGACTCTTTTTTCTCTGTATCTGGCCATTCAAACTTTCTGTCAAATTCTAAATAGAGATTGTCGCAAAGTCTGAAACCATCTGGGCGCTCCTTCCATGGTTTGGGTACATATTTTTCTATATATTCCATGACCATTTCGTTTTCTTTGTCTTTTCCTCCTTGATTCCAGAGACGAAGTACGATACAGGTACCTTTTTGTGCAGCTTGGGTGGAGAATTGCATTACCTGATCCATATAGGTTGATAATTCTCCCTTTGCATTACTTTCGTGGGAATGGAGAGATAATTGTATTTTGTGGGGTAAGGTATCGAGTAGATTCATCGCTCTTTCCAGTAAGGTGCCATTAGATGTAAGTACTGTCTTAAATCCTTTGGCTCTGGCTGTCTGAATAAATTGTGGTAGGAGAGGGTGAAGTAATGGTTCGCCCATGAGATGGAAATACAGAAAACAAACCTTCCCACTTACTTTATCTGTGAGAAGGTCAAATTCCTCTGCGGTCAATTGTCTTTTCTTCCTCTGATGTTTTGGACAGAAATCACAATTAAGATTACAAGTGTTTGTTATTTCGATATAGCAACGATCTATCATTTCTTTTCTCCTTCTTCAAAATTATACTTTTTTTCATTTAAATAGCTTCTCCTGCTATCTTCTTTGCAAGCAAAATTGTTTGCACATTTAAATCTCAGGCAAAGTTAAACAAAAAAAATGGATTTACCAAAATTTCTACATAAAAAGGTAGTTTGATAAGTAGTTTTTATTACAAGTATTGTACTTGTCAATTATCATGTTATCTGCACACATTGCTGAGGAACTATTATATTCAAAAACATTTTAAATGTTGGTTATTTAGTAGATTTTATCTTTTTTAGTTGAATTCTATTGCAAAAAGGTTTTTATTAGAAAGAAAAATTGTAATTTTGCAGTTAAATAGAAAAATATTCACTTTTTTAGTAAAATGGTAGAATCAATACAAAACATTTTTATTCAGGTTAGCGATTTTCTCTGGTCGTATATTATTATTTCTGTCCTGATCTTCTGTGCGGTATTTTTTACGTGGCGTACCCGATTTGTACAGTTCCGTCTTATTAAGGAGATGGTGAGGTTGTTGCTTCATCCAGATAAGGTGCAACCTGAAGAAATAGGACATGACGAACTTTCTATGGACGTGAAGGTGGATGGGGAGATGAAGCATATCTCTTCTTTCCAGGCCTTTGTGGTGGCACTCGCCAGTCGTATAGGTACAGGAAATTTAGCTGGCGTGGCTACTGCCATCAGCATTGGTGGACCAGGAGCTGTGTTCTGGATGTGGATGCTTGCTTTGTTGGGTTCGGCTTCGGCTTTTATCGAATCTACGCTTGCCCAACTCTATAAGCGAAAGGGAAAGACTTCTTTTTATGGCGGTCCTGCCTATTATATGAAGTATGGATTAGGAAAGGGATGGATGGGAATTCTCTTTGCCGTTTTGATGATCATCACTTTCGGTTTTGCCTACAATTCCGTGCAGAGCAATACCATCTGTCTGGCATGGCAGAAGGCTTTCGGTTTTGAACCTGCTACTATGGGTATTGTTCTCACTGTACTCACTCTGCTTATCATTTTCGGTGGAATCCAGCGTGTGGCAAAATTCTCTTCTACAGTGGTTCCTCTCATGGCTATAGTCTATCTGCTGATAGCCGTTGGTGTGGTCATTTGGAATATAACCAGTCTGCCAAAGGTTTTGCTGACTATTATAGAAAATGCTTTCGGATTCAATCAGGCTGCTGGAGGTATGTTAGGTATTACCGTGATTCAGGGCATTAAGAGAGGTTTGTTCAGCAATGAGGCTGGTGAGGGTAGTGCGCCAAATGCGGCGGCTGTTGCTACCGTGAGCCATCCGGTAAAACAGGGATTGATACAGGCTCTTGGCGTCTTTACGGATACGCTGGTAGTTTGTTCCTGCACGGCATTCATCATCCTGGTAAGTGGTGTGGACGTTACGGCTTCTAATGGTATTCAACTGACGCAAGATGCCTTGACCCATGAAATCGGTAGTATTGGAAATCCTTTTGTGGCTGTGATGATATGGCTTTTTGCTTTTAGTAGTATCATTGGCAATTATTATTATGGTGAAACCAATGTGAGATATATCAAGGATTCCAAGTTAGGAGTCTTCATCTATCGTCTTGCTGTGGCTGCGATGGTAATGATAGGAGCCGTTGTCTCGCTTGATTTTGCCTGGAGTTTTGCCGACATCACGATGGCGTTGCTCACCCTGTGCAATCTGGTAGCCATCGTCTTGCTTTCCCGTCAGGCGGTTTTCTTGCTTCAGGATTATCGCAAGCAGAAGAAAGAGGGAAAGAATCCTGTTTTCAAAAAGGATATGATGCCGGAAATCGCAGATCAGTTGGAGGCGTGGTAACTTTCTGGTAAGGTATAAATATAATTAATGTATTGAGATATGAGAAAGTTTTTATTATTCTTGTCTTTGATAGTATCTATGGTTTGTAAGGCACAAACCAAGCAGGAGCTGTTGGCTGTGGGTACAATGGCACCAGATTTTACAGTTACAGATAGCGTGACGGGGAAGAAATTGTTCAGCCTTTCTGAATTGCGCACTCAAGTTACAGCTGATGGTAAGGTGAAGGCTGGAGTTTGGGTGGTTCTCGATTTCTGGGCTTCCTGGTGTCCTGATTGCCGTAAGGATATGCCTACCGTGAAGAAGATAGATGAAAAATATGGAAAGAAAATCAAGCTTATCGGTGTTTCATTTGATACAGACAAGGCGAAGATGAATGGTTATCTTTCTGCCAATCAGTATTCATGGTTGCAGTATTCTGAATTCAAGAAATGGAAAGAAACTCAGATATCTAAAGATTATCATATCTCATGGATTCCAACATCTTATCTCATAGATCCAGAAGGAAAAATTGCTTTTTCTACTCTGAATGCTGAGGAGATGCTTGAAAAACTTGATTCTTTGAAGGCTGAATTATAGAAAAAATGAGGATGTATCAAAACGTAATGTTTGGTACGTCCTCATTTTATTATAATAGTTTTTAGATATTTTCTTTTCCTGTCATTATAATGCCATTCCTGCTTCGTATGAAGCATATTGATAGCTTTTTTCTTAAAAAATTATTTTACTTCAGTCAATTTTCCTGTCTGAGAGTCGATGATATAACCATGCAGATTGACATCCTTGGGAACGAGAGGGTGGTTACGAATGGTGTTGACTGTATTTCTGACAGAATCCTCTGTATCGTGAAAACCTTCCAGCCAATGATCAAGGTCGATACCGCAAAGTCCGATAGTATCAATGACATCCTGATGGATTCCTCTCTTGATCATGAGTTCCTTCATCTGTTGTCCGTTCATGTGGCAGGCACCACAGTTGGAATGGGCGATGACCATGATTTCCTTTACTCCTAATTCATAAATGGCAACCAGGAGGCTGCGCATGGCCGAGTCAAATGGGCTGATGACCAGTCCGCCTGCATTCTTGATGAGTTTAGCATCACCATTTTTCAGTCCGAGTGCTGCTGGCAGGAGTGCTGTCAGTCTGGTATCCATACAAGATAAAATGGCAAGTTTCTTGTCTGGGTACTTGCTGGTTAAATACTTCTCGTAACCCTTGTTGGCTACGAACTGTTCGTTATACTTGATAATTTCTTCAATAATCATAATATTGATGTTATTTATTCTCTTAAATTAATTAATGACGGAGCATAGTTACATCGTTTTTTTATTGCGTTCTATGCAGCTACTCCCTTTCTTTCTCCAACTATACTCCCCGTGCTTGTCGAATACAATCCAGTAGAGTACAGGCAGAATGGTGGCGATGAGCACCATTGAGATGAGGGTTCCGAAGAAAATGACGGCTCCCATCGGCGACCACAATGTATTGTTCTCTATCATCATCGGCAAAACACCTACAGAGGCTGCGGCTGATGTGAGGAAGATAGGACGCATACGGCGTTCGCCAGCCTGGAAAGCTGCATCTTTTACGGAAAGTCCCTTGTCGCGGCGCAGTTCTTCGGCATAGTCTAACATGATGATGCCATTTCTCACCAGAATACCCATCAGGCTTACTACACCCAAGATGCAGGTAAGACTCACGTCGAATCCTGTTATCAGGAGTCCTATAGCAGCACCGAAAATACAGAGCGTCATGGATGAGAGATTTACCAGAGCCAGACTGATGCGCTTGAAATGGAAGAGCAGGATGAAGAAGATGATCAGTGCTGCTATCATCACGCCAGAGGTAACTTGTGGCAAGGTCTCGGCATCCTTCTCTGCCATACCGCCTATTTCCCAATGAAGGTCGGGATCGAGCGAGAGATCCGATACTTCCTCCTTCAGTTTGTTGGCTAATTTGTTGGCATTGAATCCTCTCAATGGTTCACCGATGATGGAAATGGTGCGCACGCCGTTTCTGCGTACGATGCTTCCATCGTGCCAATCGGGTGAAATCTTTGCCAGCTGCCGGAGAGGAACACTCGAGGTTCCTCCCATCACAGGGATGTATTCGTTGGCAAGATCACTATCATTCTGCGATTTCAATACCATCTTTACCGGATAATCGCCCTCCCAAAGGGTGGATATTGGAATGCCATCGCCAAAGTGTATGGCAAGATCGGCCGAAAGAAGCGTCTTGTTCACGCCCAGTCGGTTGGCCTCGGTTGCGTCAGGAGTTACTCTGATGCCCGGCAATGGTTCTTCGTAATTGGTGCGAATCAGATTGATGCCTTCTATCTGATGCATGCAGGCTGCTATTTTCTTGGCTGCTGCCTTCAGATCCCTGATACTGTCGCCGCTCACCCTTACTTCGATAGGATAGGTGGCGTTATTGTAATCCATCTGTTTGAAACGGATATAGCAGTCAGGAAAATAGTTGGCATATCGGTCGGCATATCGGTCGAGCACTTCTTCTGTAGCGCTGTTGTTAACTGTATTTACGATAAACTGTGCAAAGTTCGGTCCGCCAATCTGAGGCGCATACGTGGTATGAAAACGAGGTGAGCCTTGTCCTATAAATGTGGTTACGGCTGTTACTTGTGGGTCGCGCTGCAGGATGTGGGCCATCGAGTCTGCCACCTGTGCCGTCTTCTCGGCGGTGGTTCCGTTAGGGAGATAGAACTCCACAGCAAACTGGTTTCTCTCGGCAATAGGCATCATTCGCTGCGGCAGGTTCACGAAGATAAAGCCTCCGATGATGATCAATGCCAATCCTGTGATGAGGGTGGTGCGAGGGAATGAGAAACAGTGTTTCAGCAACCAGGTGTAGCCCATCTGCAGATAGTCGAGCGGCTTTTTCCGGGCATTTGGATTGGGTTGACTGTTGATGCCCTGATGAATTACCATATACTGCAGATAGGGTGTAAGCAGCAGCGAAACTGTGAGCGAGATACTCAGGATGATGAACATTGCCCAAGGGAACGACTGTACGAAATCGCCCATATCGCCATGCATGGTAAAGAGGAATGGAAAGAAGGTGAGCGAGATGCTGAGCGTGGCTGAAAGCACCGACATGAAGAATTCGCGAGGGGCAGCGATGGCTGCGTGCCAGCGAGACATACCATGTCCCAACTTCTCCATGTAATTGTCGATAATCACCACAGAATCATCCACCACCATACCTAAGGTTACAATCAAAGCAGCCAGAGTAACGGTGTTCAGTTCCATGCCGAAAATATAGAAGATGCCCACTGACGAGAAGATGGTGATAGGGATGCTGAGAGCTGAAACCTCTGCCACACGGCGTGGCATTAGCAGGATGACCACGATGATGACGGAGATGACCGATATGAGCAGTTCACGGAGGAAGGTAATCACAGATTCGCTTACCACCCTGCTCTGGTCGGTGATGGTATTGATGTGAACATCATCGGGCAATGTCTGCTCAAATTCATCCATTGCCTGATGTACGTCTCTTCCCATTTTCACGATATCATTGCCCGGTCGCATCTCGATGGATAGGAGTACGCATTTGTTGCCGTTGCTCTCGATGTATTTGTTCAGCTTGGGATATTCTCTTTTGATTTGAGCAATATCTTTCAGTCTGACGATGTTGCCTTTCGGGTCGGAATAGACAATTTGTTCTGCCACATCCCGTTCGTTGTTGTAGGAGTCGGTGATGTGGATGGGCATATTGAGCTGGCTCAGTTCCAAATTGCCGCTTACGGTAGTGAAACCTTGCAAGGCAAGATCATTCAGTACCTTGTAGGATCCAATGCCATATTTTGCTAACTTATTCTGATCCAGACAGATACTAATTTGCTCGTTCTGCAGTCCGTAGGTGCGGAGGTTGGAGATGGCATCGATACGACGCAGTCTGTCCTTCAGTTGGTCGATGTAAGTATTCAGTTCCCGATAGGTTTTCTGTTTGCTCTCCATCGTGATAAGCAGGGCAGAGGTGTCGGCGATATCATCCACGGCTTGCAGGGCGAGAACCCCTGATGGCAGGGAAGTTTTGAAGGCTTGCAGTCCATGTTTGAACTTGCTCCAGAAGGCATCGCGGTCCTCCACGTCATCGTTGAGTTCCAGGAACACAATCAGCATGCCGTCTTTGCTCTGTGTATAAGTCTTCTTCTTGTTCACCTCCTTGTATCCGAAAATAAAATTCTCCAACGGTTTAGCCACCCGTTCTTCCACTTCATCGGATGTGGCACCCGGATAAACAGCCACGCAGGCACCTTGACGAATGGTGAATTGTGGCATTTCCTGCTTTGGCATGATGCAGATGCCCAGTATGCCCAAGAAGACAAGCATCCCCATGAGCAGGATCACGATGTTGTGGTTGCACATGGCCGACTCTATGAATGAGCGCTTGATGATGCGGTTGGGCTTTCTGGTGATGCGAGCCTTGATGTGGTCGTGAAGGGCGGTGTCCTTCTTTGGCTTATATGTATCTGGATTCATTTCTTTTCCCTCCACTTTTTATCGTTTTTCATTCTTTCTGGTATCTACTTTCATCCCTTCAGAAACTTTCTGCTGACCATTGATGATGACTTGATCACCAGTGTTTAAACCCGATAGAATGATGATGCCATCTCCCTCGAATTCGCCTGTAACGACAGGTTGCTGATGCGCCTTTCCGTTCACTACGGTCCATACGAATCGAGAATTATCTACGTCGAGTTCAATGCATTGTGGGGGAACGATGATTTTGGATGATGCTGCAGAACTGCCCTGTATCTGAGCATTGCAGACCATGCCTGGGAGCAGTCGGCCCTGTGGGTTGGTGATGCCCACTTTGATATCGTAAGTATGTGAGATAGGGTTGGCATCTATGCCCTTTTCAGAAATCGTGCCATAGAAGACGGCCCCTCCAAGGGCTGCAACCGTCAATTTTACATTGTCTCCTACATGGAGGTGTGAAATTTCTGCTTCTGGTATAGAGACTTTGGCGTTGACTTGTTTGACATCTGCCAGTTTCAGCACGGGTTGCCCTGGAAGCACGTAGGTTCCCATATCCACGTTTTTAGCAGCGATGACACCCGCAAAGGGGGCAGTGATGGTAGAGTGGGAGAGTTGTTGTCGGGCGATACTTTCGGCAGCTTTTGCCTGTTCCAATTTGCTTTCTATCTCCACCCATTTCATGTCCGAGATAGTTCCAGACTGATGGAGGGGTTGGAATCTTCTGTATGCATCTTCTGCTTGTTTCAGAGTAGTGAGCGTTGCGCGGTGTGCCTCCTTCACAGTGGTAGGATTGATGGTAGCGAGCAGTTGACCCTTGCTGACTCTATCTCCCTCATCCACACGGATGGAAGTGATGTTGCCTGCGATTTCGAAACTGAGTGTAGAACCCATCTTTTCCTCAATGGTTCCCACATAATCCTTCGTGCCCTCCAGGTTGGTATCTCCCACGGAGAGCGTTTCTACCTTTACGGATTTCTTTTCTGTCTTCTTTGCTTTTTCTGTGCATCCCGTCAGCATCAGACCGCTGATGATGAATGCGATGAGCCATCCCATCAAACTCTCTATCTGTTTCATCTCGATAATTTTTTTAGTTCTTGCAAAGATAATGCATTTTTGCTAAAGCATGGGAAAATTAGATTTAAAAAAACAAAAAAGCCATTTGTCCTTTCTCAAACAGTCATTTCTGTTTTCATCTTTTTTAAAAGTGTCTGTCACTTATCAACATTCTAAGAATAGTGGACAAAAAATATTATATTCTTGTTTGTTTGCCTATTTGTTTGCATGTTTACCTCTTCAAAATCAGAAATATGTTATCCTATGAGATAATAAAGTAGAATCGTCATCCGCATTTCTTTCATTCCTCAGTTCAATACATTAGAAGTGCAGGAGTGCAGACAACAAGCCTTAGAATAATTTGATTTTGTGAATTTTGATGTATTTGGGTATATAGTTAGAGTATAGAACGTTTTACTCTCCAAAAATATCAACCAATAAAAGTCTTTAAAACTTCTTTTGTAGCCTTGGCAATCTCTTTCGCCTCCTGATAGCACCCATCAATTTCTTCATAGGTGTATGCATTCCGAGCTTCAGCGATGCTTTCGGTTGCAACCTCTTCGAACATCTCGAAGACGATTTGTTCATTATTATTCTGCTTCATATTTAACACTATTAAGAATTCGTATTTCCTTGTTCGAGTATCACCCAAACACCGGCATTCGCTCTTCCTTCATGTCTAATTATTCCCGCTTTTTGTAATACAGATAAGTCACGTTCTATGGTACGTTGCGTTACCGACATTGTTTCCGACATGTCTCCGACATTTACACCGACATCCCCGCCACGTTCTGCGATAACTTCATCTATCGTTTTGCGCTGAATAATCGCCATCACGCCACCTCCATTTTCTTCTATCGTTGGCAATGGCAAGCTGGCACGTTCAAACTCCTCGGCAATCTTCTTGAAACCACGCCCCCATGACTCCACAAAGCCTGCTTTGTAAAAAACATTAGCAATATTATGGTTACGAGGATAAGAAGAATGCTTCTGCAACAAAGCTGCAGGAGTCAACTCTTTTGGCAACAATCCATAATTCCACAATTCTATACTGCGGTCGTAGATACGCATCTGGATGGCAGGACCGGTATAAGCCTTATGCCATGATTGTAACTGTTTGAATGCCAGTTCAAATATAACGAAAATACCAAATCCGAGAAATAATTCGCATAATCCCGGTAATCCTGGTCTCGATTTATTCTTCCTTGATAATCCAATCACTAATCGTTCGCTGATTGCTATCGAAATTTACGCCTATTTTAAACAAGCGCTTGCCATCGGCGGAATAAGGAATCAGATATCCCTTTTCATCTATCTGCCTGATAGCTTCCTCTGCAGAGCCATCATACTTTAGCTCGAAAACATATACGGCATCAGGCATATACACCACAGCATCTGCTCTGCCAATTGCACTATCCTCTTCTACTTTCATGTGGGCACCCATCAGGTTGAAGATAAGATAGAATACCGTCTGAAAATCACGTTCGTTCTTATTGCTCAGGCGATTGGAAATGCTGGCAAGATACGCCTTTAGGCGAACCATTGCTCCTTCTACATCTGCATCATAAAGCTTTTCCAAAAAATCACCTACCAGACTGTTGTTATCCAGAGATATAGGGGAAAGATAGTTGGGTGAAAGACTCTTGAGCATACCAATCTTAACCTCCCTGTTAGGATACTCCAAAGTATAGCGGTGCAATATAGGGTTATACTTCTTGATGGTGAGATAACCACTCTGATAAAGCAGCGGAAGTGCAGAAGTCATCATTTCTGGTGAAACATCAAAGTCATCTACATCACATGACTTTTTCTCAATATCCATTACATTGACATGATACTTCTGCAATGTTTTAATGAGATAAGTTGGCGTACCAGAACCAAACCAATATGGAGCAATGTCGCGTGCATTCAATGCTTTTACCAAGCTGAATGGATTGAAGACATCCTCAGATTTCTTGCTGAAATGATAACCATCATAGAATCGTGTCAACTCTGTCAGACATTCCTCATACGTCATGCCAAGATCATCGCCCAATGCCTCAATATCAGGTTTCATCTGCGTAATAAGTTCCGTCTTACTGATACCACAGATAGCTGAGTACTGGTCGAACATACTGATATTGTCAAGGTTGTTGAGTTCGCTGAAAATGCTAAGTTGCGAGAACTTCGTGATACCCGTGATGAAGGTGAACTCTAAGTAAGGGTCGAGCATCTTAAGAGGACTATAGAAATTCTGCATGATGCGACGCAACTGACTAAGATTATCTTTCTCATGCACCACATCCAGCAATGGGGCGTCATATTCATCTATAATGACCACCACCTTTTCGCCTGTCTGCTCGTATGCCTTCTTCACTAGATCTTTCAAACGGAGATTTGCATCCACCTGATGTGTCTTGTATCCCCAGCGAGTTTCCTGCTCTTCAAGCATATCAGCCAAATATCTTTCCAATTGCTCCACGCTCATGTGTTTGGCACCGCTCAGATCAAAATGAAGCACTGGATGCTTGATCCATTCCTTCTCATAATCTGCAATAGCTAATCCTTCGAAAAGTTCTTTCCTTCCCTCAAAATAAGCTTGAAGGGTAGAGGCAAAAAGAGATTTTCCGAATCGTCTTGGGCGACTCAGAAAGACGTACTTCATTTTTTTCTCTCGAAAATCAACGATGTATTTGGTCTTATCTACATAGAGATAATTGCCCTCTCGGATATTCGAGAATGTCTGTATTCCTACAGGATAGAAATTTACTATTTTTGCCATATTTCCACGTGCTTTACGTTTTGCGCTGCTAAATTACAAAGAAAATCTGAATTAGCCAAGCATAAATTCAAATATTTCCCTTTCTGTTTCTAACTATGTCATTTGGCACTGGTAAACAAGTCATTTACAGGTGGTAAACAAGTCATTTACGAGTGCTAAATAAGACATTTCCAACCTCTCAATAAGTCGTTTCCCTATCGTAAACAAGTCATTTGTTCTTTTCAAACAAGTCATTTGTTCTTTTCAAACAAGTCATTTCTTTTTTCATCTTTTCGCTGTTTTATTTATTTTGGCTGCAAAGGTAGTAAAAAACAACTAAGCCATGTGTTCTGCGATATATCGCGATTTCTTTAAGGTTCATTAGCAGACTTTAACAGAACTGCTTTAATGTTCTCATGATTTAGCAGGATTACTCAAAAGGAATAAAACATTACAAAATTAAATGGAGGTGACGGTGACACCTACTTTTCAACTTTATTTTTATGCATTGGAGACACTACCCTCCAATTTGGATGTCTCCCTCTGATTATCAATCTTTTATATATTTTCGCGCGGTAAGTCATAAAAAAAAGAGTATATAAAAACCTGTTGGCGGAATTAAAAAACCGCCTGAAAATTAGTATATTTTTATGGAGAAAAAGTTGTGCATCTCGTTGATTTTTAGTAACTTTGTAGTGTCCAATTATAAAGTTATATATTTCACGCTATGCACAACTTGTATGCAAATTTCGTAAAAATTCTTGAGATATGCAAGGATTTCTCCAAAAATTTAGTTAATGAGCTAGGAAATATTCCTCGCCCAGGAGT
>NZ_SGVY01000076.1 GCF_004535825.1 Segatella hominis
CACTAGGACTGTTTACCCGAATCATCGGGAAAATCAGCGCATTTACAGTCTTGCAATATATTAATTATGTAAACAACAGACCGGTTGGCAGGGTTAAGTATGCGCTAAATTAATTCCGCCAACGGGTAAACGAATGTAAGGAGGAATTATGAAAGTATTATTTTTTTTGTTAACAGTGTTCTGCTGTATAGATATCAATGCACAGGAAAATGATAGTGAAGAGGAATTGCGAAAAGCTGTAGACACAGGTTTTCATAATTATGTGTATTCTATGGAACACAATTATGATTCCATAGACAAAGCTACAATTTATTTTGAGCAATATGTTACTGCTCTAAGACAAAATGAAACAATGAACTTTGCCGAAAGAGCGTTTGATTCTTGGAAAGTTCTTAGATGGTTATCTCAAATTTATTGTTATACAGGTAGTTGTAAAGAAAAAGAACTACTTACTTTTATTTTTGACTATTATGGTAAACATATGCCGAGAGCTACAGAGTCCCTTTTCTATGCTGTAGAGCCTGCATTTGAGTATTATAATAGTCGTGGAGAATTGCCTGCATTTGAAGAATTATGTCTAAAGCTCACAAAAGCAGTGGAAAAAAGTGAGAAATATGATTTTTTTCTTTCAATTTGTAAGTATTTTCAATCAATAGCTTTTATTAAAAAAAATGAGACAACACAAGGTCTGGCCTTGCTGAAAAAAGCGTTGGATCTTTCCCACAAAGAAGAATTGAATTACAGAGGAACCTTCATACATAAATACTATTTGTTGATAAGTAACAGTATAGTTCAAGGTTATACATTTCAAGGGAATTATAAAGAAGCTATAGCAACAATCAATAAGATAGAGGAAAATGTCAAAGATGCATATACAGTAAAAAGTCAGCAATATTTACTTTTAGAAGGGACGAAACTTGAATTGTTTGTAAAAAATGGACTTTTTCTGGAAGCGAAGAATTTAGTGGTAGAGTTGGACAGCTTATGCAAGACTCCTAATGCTTTGGACAGATCTTTTATAGATAATTATCAAAGTGTTATTAATAACTTTAAGGTTCAATTAAAAATAGATAATGTCTCAAGCGAAACGCAATCTGCCGAAAATGAAAAAAAATATCAGCAGATATATTCTGAGCTTGTTGTTGGAAATTGCGCAAATGCAAATCGTTTGTTTCAAAATGCAGTACTTCCATACGAAAGGAATCTCAATAACTATAATCTTTCCGAATATTGTGATCTTGTGGCAAATTATGCAGAAATGCTGACTTCTACACATAATTATCAGTTTGCAATTTCGTATTTAACCCGAGCGGATAGCCTTGTGACGTGTATGTCAAAAGTTGATTTGTATGCCTCAAGAATATTTAAAGAAAAATTAGGAATGGTGTATTATGCATCTAAAAATAATATGCTTGCTATAAAATACCTAAATGAAG
Organism: Segatella hominis; assembly: GCF_004535825.1. Lineage (GTDB taxonomy): Bacteria > Bacteroidota > Bacteroidia > Bacteroidales > Bacteroidaceae > Prevotella > Prevotella hominis. The sequence continues at coordinate 1,437 of NZ_SGVY01000076.1, forward strand.
CAAAAAAAATGTATGAATTAGCTGGAGATCATAGCTTGAAGTATTATAACTGTCTTGGAGAATTAATAGATGTGTATTTAGATTTTGGTGATTATGCTTACGGAAAGTTGTTAGTTGATGAATTTAGTGACAGGGTTATTGAAACTTTCGGTTCTGATGAGTTTTCTTTATACAGAAACCTGCTTCAAGGAATTATAGGGGGAATTTATGCTAGGTTAGGATATAAATTTGAAGCACAAAAGATACTTGAAAAGGTGTATAGTGACAATTCTGTAAGTCATATAGGCAATCAATGGGATAAAGTGCGAAGAATCTTGGGTCTTTCTTACATACAAGATAATAATTTAGAAAAAGGAATTGAGTTGTTTAAAACAACTCTTCGGATAGGAAAAGACGAAGTTGAAAAAGAATTGGCGTTAAAAATACTTGTTGGTTGTTGTGGTATGCAGAAAAACCAAAAAGGAATTTTTTATCTTAAAGAGTACAATCATAAAAAACATGAAACAATAAAAAGAGTTTGTAGTTCTTCTAATAAGATTAATTTAGAAAATTTGTGGGAGGATTGTAAAGAAGATTTAATGTACATGAATAATTATATGCTTAAAGTGTTTGAACAATCACCAGAAATCTCTCAGTTAGCATATGATAATGCATTGTTTGTGAAGCAAAATTTATCAGACGAGTCTCTACAAGAGTACTCTTGGAAGAATATACAAGATAGTCTTAGCGAACATGATGTTGCATTAGAATTCATTGTTACATCTGAAAAATTTTATGAAAGGAACTCGCTTAGATATGGAGTTTTATTAATAAGGAAAGAGAGTCAAAGTCCTATATATATAGATTTATGTGACACAGAAAATATTGATAGTCTTTTCCGTAACATAATTCATACGGATAAAGATTTTATTAATAACATATATTCAACAAAAAATAACGGCATTTATAACCTTATATTTAAAAAATTAGAGCCTTACTTAAAAAAAAATGATGTTATTTATTATTCCCCTGTAGGATTTCTTTGTTTTATAAATTTTGAATTGTTAGGAGATGGTAAGCATAGATTAAATGAAAGCTATACTTTGCATCAAGTTTCCTCTACGGCTGTTATAAATGATTTAAAGAAAAAGCAGTTTAACTGCAATGGAAAATTTGCAATATATGGTGGCGTCAGTTATGATGAAAGTATGGACGAATTTGTCCAAGCTGCCAATACATATAAAATTTATGAAGGTCAAACAAATGAGATGCTGCAAAAACTTTTAGAAAATGAGCCTAATAATCGAGGTGCAGTAGAAGGTTTTTTACAAGGTAGTTTGAATGAAGTTTTATATATAGAAGATTTATTGAAAAAAAATGCCAAACAAGTTAAGCTATTTGTTGGAAGTCATGCTAATGAGGAGTCTTTAAAGGCTTTTAGTGGTAATCCTCCGCAGGTCTTGCATATTAGTACACATGGCTTTCTTCTTTCTACAACGGACGATCAGCGTCATCATAGGAATTTGTTAGAGAATATAGAAACGATAGGTTATGAAAGAGAAACTTCACTTTTGCATAGCGGGTTATTGTTGGCTGGAGCAGAAAAGGCCTGGAGAGGTGAAACAATTCCAAAAGGCTTAGAAGATGGTATCGTGAGTGCTTTTGAATTATCGCAGCTAAATTTAAAAGGGTGCGACTTGGTGGTACTTTCTGCCTGTGAAACAGGACTTGGATTTGTTAATCCTTTTTGTGGGGAAATCGGATTGAAACAAGCCTTAAAACAAGCAGGTGTAGGTACGATTGTTTTTAGTCTATGGCAAATTCCAGATGATGCTTCAGCTATGCTTATGCAAAGTTTTTACAATTTCATTATACAAGGAATTCATCCAAGACTTGCTCTTAAAAAGGCACAGAGTAATATTTCAAAGGTTTATAAACAACCATATTTTTGGGCAGGATTTTCCATAATAGATTAGATTATGAAAATAAATAGAGTTTTTTTTACGATTATAATGCTATGGTATGCAAACTGCTCCTTTGCACAATCATTCCATGACATGTTACTTGAAAATGTAAAGGGATCAGTCAAGTCTATAACATACAAAAGAAGTGAAGGAAGTGAATATGTGACATTCGCTAAAGATGGCAAAATAGGAAAAAAAGATATTTTCAGTCCCGTTTATAATAAGGATGGATATCTGATAAAATGTAAATCTTTATTGTTGGGACATATTGGAGAAACAACGTTTATTTATAAAAATAATAATGTTGAAATAAGTAGAACTGAGATAGGTGGAGGTTTATTCACTATACATTATATATACAATACAGATGGAACGGTATATCAAGAAGTTCAGAGCTTAGAAAAAGGAAATATTAAACAAACTGCTATATATACATTTAAATATCATAAATTTGATAGTCATGGAAACTGGAATACCCGTACGGTTTATTGTGGTGAAAACAGTTTTTTTGATCATAGGGTGATGACCTATTGGAAGTAGTTTTTAAGGACGTTTATAATATACAGTAATGACAATATACCAACAACTTCATCATGCTATTCTTGGACACCAAGAATCGTTAATATTGCCATTGGCAACATCAGATAACGATGTTTACATGGCTATTCGTCAAATAATGAGGGATAACCCTGATATATTTTGGTTCTCTCACATTTGGAATTATAATGAAGATGCTAGAACGCTCAGGCTACACTATACTATTAATAAAGAGCGGACTAAAAAAGTTAAAAGGCAAATTGAAAATGTGATTCTTAATGAGTTTCACATTTTAGACGTGCAGAGGCTTACACAAGAAGAACAAGTCATGTATGTCTATAAATGGTTGGCTCTTTATTGTAACTATAATATTTATTCTGCTTTCAACCAAACGATATATAGTGTTTTTGTATATCGTAATTCGGTGTGTACTGGATACGCCAAAGCAGCTCAATATTTATTTAAGCTATTAGGTATAGAAAGTCAACTTGTTTTTGGTAAGTTGAAGAATAGTGAGCGTTTGAGTCGTCATTGTTGGCTCTTGGTAAAATTGGAGGGAAAATGGTATCATTTAGACCCGACATTGGCTGTACCAAAGAACAAGGAAATTCTTGTAAGTACAGGAGTCAACCCTATTGTTGGTTCCGATGGGGTAAACTACAATTATTTTTGTGTAGATTCTGAAACAGTAAAAGATTCTAAGGAATCACAAAAAGGAAGCACGGAATATATAGAAGATGAAAAGGACTTGCCTGTTTGTTCTTCGCATATAGATTATTTTGGCTTGCAGCATCTTCGCATACCGTTAAACGAAGAAAGAAAGCTAGGTCACGTTTTGACTGGTATAGGAACGACTGCAGATGTTTATACATGGAATCAAAAATGTGCTACTCAAAAAGTTGTAAAGGCTTTTCGAAAGCAAATTCCCCAAGAAGTGATAAATCATGAATTCTATGTCATGCAAGAGTTGGCGAACTTACCTCATGTTTTATCGGTAGATCGTATGACTGAGGATGGGCGAGGAATAATAATGGAACAAGCAACTCCTCTTTCAGACCTATTGTCTTGTCATTATTATCAATTATCTTTCTCAAAATTCTGCCAGCTAATATTAGATTTGATAGATGGTGTTCAAGAATGTCTTGATCATGGAATCCAATATAGAGACATTCACCTTAATAATATATATAGGGATGGTAAGGGAATATATAAGTTGGGTGATTTTGGTAGTTGTGTTTGTCAAAATCAAAGGAATGATGTCGCTATAGGCGTTGGTAGCAAGTGGTATATGGCACCAGAGACATATAAAAAGCAAGAGTTTGGAGAAGCTTCTGCTATATATGAAATCGCTATGGTTGCCTATTTTATGCTAAACAATCTTTTGCCTCCTCTTTGGCAAAAGTATGGAAAGGAATCTTTGACTCTTCGTGTTGGTGGTAAGAACGTGCCTCTTCCTGTGCGATTGCAAAGTTCAGTAAATGATGCAGAGCAAAAACTAGGTAAAGTAATCCTTCAAGCATTAAGTTACGATACTTCTGTTCGTTTTAGTCAGTCCTTACAATGTTTTAGGGAGGAAATCGAAAACATTAAAACGACTTCACAAGATACGATACTATTCAAGGGAGATACGATTGAGCTTCCTAATGAATTAGAAAATATTGAAGATAGTGTTTTTTGTAACCATGAATTTGCCGATACGTTAATTGGAAAATTAGATAAAGAATGGGCTACGGTTGAAAATGCTTTAAGTATAGACGGTAATGGAGATGCAGACGCTAGTGGTAATAATTTTTCTCTAATTCAAACAGTAGATTTTGCATCAACTTGTATTCCTAATCCTGATATCCTTGTTTCGAATGGCGAAGTGGAAGATTTGCTAACAAGTATAGAAAGAGAGGAAACTAGTGATATGTGCAATTTTATTCCACAAGTAGAGTTTTGTGGTAATGATTTTGCTGTAACTGCAGGTGGAGTCAATTGCAAATCCAATATTTGGAAACCTCAAGAAACCTATATTCCACAACCACAAAAGCCTAAACCAAAGCGGAATTCTTCGAAGAATTCTTTTTGGAGTCGTTTGTTTTGCGGAAGAAAAAATGAGGCTCATGAAGATAATGTTTATAGTTCTGTTTTTGCTCCGGCAGAGATAAAACGTGGGAGTCATTTTGTTGTTCAGGTTTATTTGCACTTGATTGAAGAAACTGAAAAGGTTATGTCTCTTGCGATTGAATCGGATAAAAATTCAGAACGCCGTGACTATATACCTCTTTTAACCAAATTAAAACGAAATGATAAGGTTGATATTGAACTAAATATTTATGGAGAAAATATCTTGTATAATGAACGTAAGCAACTTGTTTGGCAAGGTAGTTTCACAAAATGTAGTTTTGATTATCTTGTGCCAAATAGTTTGGAGGTAGAAGAGTTAAGCTGTGAAGTCAATTTGTTTATCAATGGTAATATAGCGGGAGACATGCGCTTCTTGACTGCAATAGTCGATACTCAACCAACAATGCTAAATCCTCAAGTTATTGCTCGAACTTTTAATAAAATATTTATTTCATATGCCCATCAAGATATAGAGCAAGTGAAACATATCGCTCTCGCTTATAAAGCTCAAGGAGCGGATTACTTCTTTGATAAAGATAAACTGTCAGCAGGTGATATTTATGAAGAAGAGATTTTCAGATATATAGATAATGCAGACTTGTTTATTTTGTGTTGGTCGGCAAATGCTGCAAGAAGTGAATATGTGTGGAAAGAAACAGAACATGCTTTAATGCGAGCATATCCACAATTAAGTAGACAAGAAGCAACATTGAAAATTTATCCTATAAGCATCAAGCCTCGTGCTGCTTATCCGCAAAATATGATTGACATCTATAATTTCGAAGAAATATAACTTTTAAAATATTTGACTATGCACAAAATCATATTATCAATATTTGCTTTATCCCTCTCCCTCTCCACTTATGCCCAATCCGCATCCGAGGCGCAAGCTCTCCATGACAAGGGTAAGCAATGTGTAAATGAAGGGAAAATAAGCGAAGGACGCGGATATACTAAGCAGGCCTTGGATATGCGCAAGAAATTGTTCGGTGAAGTAAATGAAGACTATATCACTTCGCTCAACAATTATGCTCTCAGCTTTGCATTGGAAAAAGATTATGCCAATGCTGTGAAATACCAAGAGCAGGCGATGACGCTTTGTGATAAACTAAAGGAAAAGCAAGGCAGACCGCATAAGAACTATGGGCTTTATGCGCTCAACATGGGACGCTTTTATTATCTGAGCGATAATATAGATGGGGCTGTCACATATTGGGAGAAGGCATTGCTTCATGTGGAGAAATTCACTGAGATGTATGAAAATCTCCTGCAATGGCTTGCCATGATTTATAGCGACCGGAATGATAATAACAATCTTCAACGTATCATGGTGTTGACGGAAGAGCATAACCAGCATGAACTTACTAAGGATTGTAATGAGCCGAAGTGCATGTTGGGCAGAGCCAACTATTATGCCTCTAAGGGCAACACAGCCAAGGCTAAGGAATGTTTTATGCAAGTGCTGTCTATGAACATAGATGATAAGGTGAAGGCGGAAGTATACGAAGCTTACGCCAAGTTCTTGGCAAATACCAAGGACTGGGTTAGTGCAGGTGAATACGAAACGCTTTCCGCCAACCTCGTCAAGAAAACACAAGGAAAGAACGCAACTTATGCCAACCAACTCTACATGGCAGCCTTGTATTGTCATATTGGAAAGCAATATCAGCAAGCTATCGATAATTTTACTGTGGTCATCGAGTTTTATCAGTCTTCTGCAAATGGAGATACATCGTTAAAGAATGCATCTTTAAAGAAGATTGCCGATTGCCAAAAAGGTATCGGCAATGCGTATTCTGCCATGAAGGAATATGCTAAGGCTTGTGAGGCTTATAACCAGCAAATTGCTTATTATGAACGGTATGATAAAAACAGCGAGGATTATCCAAAAGCTATTCTTCGACTTGCCAAAGCCGAGAAATTCAACAAGGACTATGATGTTTCTATTGTCCATCATAAGCAAGCCATGCAACTATTCGACGAGAAAGGCATGGCGCAAGACTACACGGAGGCAGCATCCTCTCTGAAACTCTGTTATGTATATGCAGGAAAATCAGAGGAGGTGGATTACAAGGATGAAGCCATGCAGAAGGAAAGAATCCAGAAGTTGGACAACATCATTAAGGACGAGAAGAACAACCTCCAGATGACCCTCCAGTATTTGGGTAAGCTGACTTATGCCCGTTCACTTGCCACCATCGCAGGCTGCTATGCTATGAAGGAAGATTTCCCTAATGCAATCATTTACTATAAGCAATATCTGGAAGCTATCAGAGATGCCGTTCGTGAGGAGTTCCGTATGCAAAGCGAAAGCGAGAGAATACAGACCTGGCAAGAAGAAACCAATAATATCCAAGAACTCTTGGAATTGTTGACCATGATTCCGCAGGATAATTCCTCACTCTTCTCAGAGTTATCTGCCATTGCTTATGATGCTGCACTTCTTTTTAAAGGTATTCTCTTGAACTCGTCCATTGAATTTGAAAAGGTACTTACCCAACATGGCGACAAAAAGTTGAAGGAACTTTACGAGCAAACGAAGTCCATCTCAAACCAAATCTCCAATTTGCGCCAGAATGCCAAGAGCGACGCCGACTTGCAGAAAATACTAACATTGTCCCAAAAGAATCAAACACTCCAACTGCAGCTCTATAAGCAATGTGCGGAGTTCGCAGATTTCACTAATTATATCTCATATAACTGGAAAGATGTGCAAAAGCTGTTGGCTACTACCGATATAGCCATCGAGTTTGCTGCCATTAAGACAGGCGTATTGGATACCGAGAACTTTATGGAGGCGATTATTCTGACAAAAGATAGTAAAACTCCTGTAGCGATTCCTATATGTACTTTGGCAGAGGCAAAGGAAATGCTTGACGATGATCATATTTATGACTCCTCAGATAATCTCGTATGGGGTAAAATTAGAAAATATTTGTCTGGAAAGAAACGACTATTTTTCTCTGCAGATGACATATTTAATAATATAGGCATAGAATATTTGATATACGACGGAAAACCACTAAGCAATCAGATGGAGGTCTATCGCCTCTCCACGACCAAAGAACTTTGCTATCATCATCAGCAAGTACAGGCAGGTAATGCAGTTCTATTTGGCGACATTAACTACAACGAAGATGCAATTAATTCCTCTGTAAAGTGTGACTTGGCAAAGCTGCGTGGTAATGGCGATGTAGGCATGTTCGGCAATTTGGATAATACTAAACGTGAGATTGATGAGATACAAAAAATACTTAAGAATGGAAATATTCAAAAAGTTGTGGAATTTTCTGATCTAAAAGCAAGCAAACAAGCTTTTTGTGGGTTGACTGATAAGAAACTGAACATCCTTCATATTGCCACTCATGGTGCATATAGGGTTCAAAAGGGTGTTACTGACCAGGAAGCAATGTCGAACAGTATCCTTGCTTTTGCTGGTGCCAATTTAGATGATACGGGTATCGTTACAGCTGCAGAAGTGGCAAAGATGAACCTAAGGGGGTGTGATCTTGTGGCTCTTTCAGCTTGTGAAACAGGATTAGGTAAGTTGGGTACAGATGGTGTCTTCGGCTTACAGCGTGGTTTTAAAAATGCAGGTGTCCATACCCTATTGATGAGTCTGAAGAATGTTTATGATACTTCCACTGCCGAGCTTATGATTTGCTTCTACAGGTATCTCATGTCTGGTGTGAGCAAACGAGAGGCGTTGAAAAAAGCGCAACAGGATGTACGAGCTAAAGGATATAAAGATGCAAAATATTGGGCATCGTTTATCTTGCTGGATGCTTTGGATTAAAAAACTTTGTGTTTGAACGATAGATTTCATGTTATCTCTCCTCTTTCATATAGTAATCAATAGAAAATGTGAACTATGAATAAGAACAATTACACCCCACATCCTATCGACACGAAAAATGTTGGTTTACCCATGGAATTGCAAGCTTTGGCAGAAGATATTGCCAAGAATGTGCATGAGGTATGGGCATCTGGACGGATGAAGGATGGCTGGACGTATGGTGAAGAGCGCAATGATGCGGAAAAGAAACATCCTTGTCTTGTCCCATATGAGGATTTGAGCGAGGAAGAAAAGGAATACGACCGAAATACGTCAATTGAAACAATCAAACTTATTTTGACGTTGGGATTTAAAATTTCTAAAGATTGACGAAACATTTTGAAGTAAAAAAGCAAGAATAAATGATATCATGTATTCTTCTTTGTAATTATTTTCTTTCAAATTTTACCAAATTGTTTTTAGTCAATGTAGCACTTGAAAAATCAGAGTATTAAACACAAGTATATTATTAATTAATGATTATGAAACAAAAAATATTATGTTTTCTACTGATTTTTGGCTTTTAATAATAGGGTGTGCGTTTTTCTTTGGTTGTTCCTGGATATTCAGCAACTTTCAGAAGGGTGCTTACAAGCGTGAGATAAGAAACCGGCGTTCCTTCGTATTGCTCGCCAAATTATTGGCGGAGGAAGAAAATTTAGCATGTGATACAAGGGGATGCAAAGAGGATGGTACAGGTGAAGTTTATCTGGCTTTACCGGAAGGTGTTGTTAGGGTGTTTTCTCATCGAGATGGTAAGTTTGCCATTTCGCTTCTGGGGGCTGTCCTCATTAATGATTTGCATGCTGATATGGCCCGTGAGTTCTGTAAGGAATTAAATGCCAATGAAAAGAGAATAAGGTATAGTGCCGGTTTTGAACCTGCTATTGCCAAGACGGGGTTTTCTATCACCTGTGATTTTGAAGACGATGTGGATGAGGAAGCTGCGGAGTATTATATTCTTAGTTATGTTAAGACTTATTTAGGTCCCAAAAAGCAGGAACTTGAAACATTATGGAAAAGCAAGATTTCCTCGCAAGGGAAATAATTTCTAAGCTACTGTTTCTCTGATAGAAATGAGGTAACTTCTGCCTCTATATGATCATAAATCCTAAAAGAAGGAAATGACAACTATTGATTAAATGTATTTAAATATGATGACTCATATAGGAAAATATTTAATGAAGGATGGGCAGATTTGTGATGTCGTATCCCATAAAGATCGGGTTCTGGGTGTCATCTTTGATGAAACTAATGAGCAAATCCGGTTTTTGCCAGTCTTTGATATCGACAGTTTTCAAAGTTATAGCCTGCAGGAAATCATCGATATTGCTGAAGCGTATGATCAGAAACATGGCAATAGGTATTTGCATTGGAGCATTCCTTCTTTGACTGACTGGAAATTGATCTTATCCCGATTAGGAGAAACTCAGGTCCTGCATGGGGAAGAATTCAGCTTTAATGATCGGATGGAGGAGTGGGAGGAGTTTGATAGCGCCATTGCTATAAAGAATCTCAAGAAATTCGGTCTTTCTCCAGAGCTTACCTATTGGACTTGTTCGCAAGGTTATGATGACGAGGTGTTCCTTCTCGATCTTGAATCGGGAACCATTGAGGCTTATCCTGTATGGGATGATGGGGAGAAATACGATTATGCCTTACGACTTTATGGATGTTATAATCGCGGAAGAGATTTTTAATGAGCATGAAGCCAATAGCGTGTTAAAGATCATACGCTTCGCAAATATAAAGTGCAAATGACTTGTTTGCGACTCGTATCTCTGAAAGATAGAAATCTGGGCTTCGGATTTACGGGTGGTGTCTGACTTGTGCACTTTTGTGCTTCTCGGGGGCACAAAAGTGCTCTTATCTTGGCACAATAGTGCCCTTCCTTAGGCACTTTGCAAACTTAGCGAAACAGGAATATCTGCTTGGCATTCTGTTCGCTCATTTCCTTTTTATAGGAAGTGTTTGTAGTGGTTTTATAGGAAATGTATGTAGTAGTTTTTGTGTAAAAGTATATTTAGATGTTTTGTTTGAAAATAGATGTGGTAGATTTCTTTTTGAAAAATCTTTATAGCGAAGAAAATTTAAAATGGAAATTCGATTTAACCCTTCACCCTTCATCTTTTTGCCGTTTTTAGCCCCTTTTTGGTTTTAAGTAACTACTCTTTTACCTTTGCACCCAGAATCAAGTAACATGGATTTGGTTAATTGGTGTTAAGGTGTACTATTAACTACTCTAGCAAATAGCTATGTGCTGATTTAGTCCTTCACCATCCAAATCCTTTTTCT
>NZ_SGVY01000077.1 GCF_004535825.1 Segatella hominis
ACATAGTCATTCTGTTTGATTGATGGTGTAAAGATACGAAAAATACTCCAGATAACGGCATAAATCGAAGATTATTATCGTGAAATATAAACATCTTAAACAGGCCTTACTTTTTAAAGTGGGCTCATTAATGAAATCTGCCAATTTCGTATCTGTACATTTGTCATATCATATTTACCTCTATGAGAAAGTTTATCATATTAGCTGTCTTTTTCTGCCTTTTGGGTCATATGTTTTCCTGTTTTGCACAAAAAGTAGAGAAAAATGATTATTTCTACGTACTCAATACCCGACAGGGATTGTCTGATAATTGTATTCTTCAGATGATGCAGTTGGCAGACGGCAGATTTGCGGTGAGGACTCCCAAGGGTATCAATCTCTACGATGGAAGACGTTTCTTTTTTATTCCTCTTTTCTCAGAAAAGATGGAAAGCATTACTACGTACAAGGGACAGACGCATCTTTATGTTGATAATCATAATTGCCTTTGGGTGAAGGATTATCAGAAAATATTCTGTGTTCAGCTTACGGAAGGCAGACTTCTGGAGCATCCTCTTGATTCTCTGCTGCAAGAAGGTAAGGAGAGGGGAAATTTCAGAAAGGAACTGAAGAGGGAAGATATTCAGGATTTATTTGTTGATAGCAGAAAACAGGTTTGGGTAGTCATGGGCAATTTGCTGCTCAATACGCAGGATGGAAGTCTTATCTCCTTACAGGATGAATGGGGCAGTCTGCAGGATTTGGATACCGACGGCCGGTATGTCTATGCTTTTATGGATTCTGGAATCGTAGCAGCATTTCTGAAAGGTAAGTTGGTTTATACAGCTTCAGCTTATTCGAAACTCGAAGCCCAGCGTTACCGTAACACTTCGTTGACAGTTCAGACGTCAGGTGGGCAGTTTTATCAAATCAGAACCGGACGTGATGAAAAGAACAAGACGGATGCCTCGATCTTCATGCATTTTGATCCGGAAACCCGGAAATATTCCAGAATATTTGCATGTGATTACATTCTGCATACCTTGAATATGTCATCAGATAATCAGGCATTGATAAGCAGTCAGCATGGTTATTTAATGTTTGATTTTAAGTTGGGTACAACTCCACGCGAGGTAAAGGAATTGGCTTTGCCTGATGGAAGATCGCTCACCACGGGCATTAATACAGTTTATCGGGATAAGGAAGGAGCCATCTGGCTGGGAACTTATCACGATGGTCTAATCTATGTTTCGCCTATGTTGGGTCTCTTCTTTACAATAGATCAACCCTGGTGGAAGTCGGGATGGGAGATTGCTTGCTTTGTGGTATTTCTTGTGGCTTTAGTGTGCATCATCACTCTTTATCTTCGTAAAAGAAAGAATAAAAATGTAATAAATACTGATTCTGCTAAAGATGATGTTCCTTCATTGCCAGAGGATGGCCTGCTACCGGAAACTGCCGGGGCTGTCAATCCGGAGCCCGAGTTCATTCTTCAGGTGCGTGCTTTGGTAGAGCAGCATCTGGAAGATGGCGAATATGGTGTGGAGCAACTGGCTCAGGATCTCTGTATGGAGCGGACAGGACTTTATAAAAAGCTGACGGCTCTGACCAATATCACTCCTGTGGCATTTATTCGCACTATCCGCCTTCATCGTGCAGCGACCTTGCTTCTGGAAGGTAAGCTTACCGTGAATGAAATTGCGGAGAGGACGGGCTTCAGCTCGCCCAGTTATTTCACAAAGTGTTTTAAAAAGGAATTTGGCGTATTGCCTTCAGAATATAGATAAATTATGCAGAAATAGCCCTAGAAATGGGCTTTTTCTGGTATAATTCAACAAATGTACCACTCGAATCATCATTTGTTTTATCATTTTTCCATCATTTAGCATTACCTTTGCAGCCAAAATACGATCAGATGTATTTTGGAATAAGACAAATCATGAACCTTTAATATAATAACCAAAAAGTATGCTAAAGAATTTATCTCTCATTGCCCTTTTGGGCATTGCTGCCGTTGGGCTTCCATGTGAACTCTACGCCAAGAGTATAAAGGTGACAGGTACACAGAAAGGTGTGGCAGCCCAGTCTGTTATCCGCCAGGTTGCTCAGCAGAATGTAACTATCGAATTTTATTCTCCATCCATTGTTCGCGTCGTGAAATCAGATGCCAAACGAGGTACTTCTGTTCAGAAGAAAAGCTATTCTGTTGTTTTGAAACCTCAGCAGATGAATGGTATTCAAATACAGGAAAACGGAGATATTGTAAATATTAAATCTATTTTTATTTCAGTTGAACTGAATCAGAAAACTGGTGAAATCCGCTTCCTTTCGAACGATGGAAAACTGCTGCTTACCGATACGAAGACCCGCTTGGAAGCCCGCAAGGATGAATCCAATAAGGGCAAGTACCGCATAGAGCAGGACTTCCGTCTTGCCGACGACGAGGCCATTTATGGTCTGGGACAGTTGCGTGATGTTCATATGAATCAGCGTGGCCGACAGAACATCGAACTCTGGAATCATAACACCTATATCGCCATCCCTTATTTTACCAGCGAGAAAGGCTATGGTCTTTACTGGGACAATGCGGGAAAAACCTATTTCAATGATGTAGTAGCTGCCAAGAATAATAGCAACCAGTCATCATGCACTTCCTTTACCAGCGAAGTGGGAACCTGCTCCGACTACTATTTCATGTACAAGGATGGTACGCAGGATGGAGTCATCGCCAGCATCCGAGAACTCACCGGACAGGCTACGATGTTCCCAAAATGGGCGATGGGATTCTGGCAATGCCGTGAGCGCTATAAGACCAGCGATGAACTGGCAGGCGTATTGGATAAGTATCGCGAACTGAAGATTCCTACCGATGCCATCGTGCAGGACTGGCAGTATTGGGGATGTGACTCCAACTGGAATGCGATGAAATTCCAGAATCCATACTATATAAATAAGGTGGGCGACCCTGCCTTTGCCAAGTATCTTCCTACAGATATGAAGCAGATGAAGGCACAGGGAGAGCCTCGCCTGAAGAGTCCGGAGGAGATGGTGAAGTATGTTCATAAGAACGATGCCCACCTGATGATTTCCATCTGGTCAAGTTTCGGCCCTTGGACAGTGCAATATCGTGAACTGAAGAATATGAATGCACTCCTTCCTTTCGAAACCTGGCCAAGAAACAGTGGTGTGATGCCATACGATGTCTTCAATCCGAAGGCGCGCAACCTCTACTGGAAGTATCTTACTCATCTCTATCAGATGGGCTTCGATGCCTGGTGGACCGATTCTACGGAGCCAGACCATTTTGAGAAGCCGGGCGACGAGAACTATCAGACCTACGACGGTTCATGGCTGGGCGTGAAGAATGCCTTCCCACTGTTGCACAACAAGAGCATCTACGAGCATCAGAGAGCGATGAAGGGCAATGAGAAGCGTTCGCTCCAGATGACCCGAAGCGGCAGTTTCGGTATTCAGCATTATGGCACCATCTGCTGGAGCGGTGATGTGGTGGCTTCCTGGAACGAAATGAAGAATCAGATTCCATCGGGCTTGAACTTCTCACTCTGCGGCATCCCATTCTGGAACACCGACCTGGGCGGCTTCTTCTACTGGGAGTTTGAACAGAATCCTAAGAACCCAGCCATTCAGGAACTGCAAACCCGATGGATGCAGTGGGGAACCTTCATGCCATTGATGCGCAACCACTGTTCTTCGCCGATGGTAAGCGAGCTGTATGAGTTCGGAAAACAGGGCGACTGGGCTTATGATGCCATGATCAAGACCATCAAGCTGCGCTATCGTCTTCTTCCTTACATCTACAGTACGGCAAGCGACTGCGTGCAGAATAGCGGAAGCATGATGCGCGCCCTGGTGATGGATTACGCCCACGACAAGAAAGCTTCCCGTCTGAACGATGAGTATCTCTTTGGCCGCAACATCCTGGTGAAGCCGGTAACCGATCCTTTATACACCTGGAAGGATAAGGCCAAGAAGGGTCATACCATCTATCCTGATGTAAGGAAGGCAGCTGCGCCTGTGAATGTTTACTTGCCAAAGGGTAATAAATGGTATGATTTCTGGAGCAACACCCAGTATGAGGGCGGTCAGGATATCCAGCGCCTTTGTCCTATCGACATCATGCCTGTATTCATCAAGGCTGGTACCATCCTGCCATTCGGTCCTGAAGTGCAGTATAGTTCAGAGAAGCCTTGGGATGAGCTGGAAATCCGTGTCTATCCTGGTGCAGACGGCTCGTTTACGCTCTATGAGGACGAGGGTGACAACTACAATTACGAGAAGGGTAAATTCTCAGAAATCCAGTTTGTATGGAATGAAGCAGACAGAACCCTAAGCATCGCTCCACGCAAGGGTAGCTATAAGGGAATGCTTCTGCATCGCAGATTCCACATCGTGATGGTGGGTGCTGATAGTGGTATAGGCGATCAGCCTATGCAGGCAACCAAGAGCGTGGAATATGACGGAAAGGCAGTTAAGGTACAATTATAAGATAAACGGTTTAGGACACCTGTCGTTGTTTTCAAAAACCAAAAGGTCAGTATTTTGTATTTTTGCCATGTCATTCAGAGTTTTATTTGTTTTTATATGCAACACTAAGATAAGTGAAATTTCTGACATGACATAATCCTGAGCAACTTATTGTTGCTCAGGTGCTTATAAAAAATGTTAAATTATAGTGTTGCGGAAATAAGGATGAACAAGAACGCAAGATCAATCGAGAGCGTATCTTGTGGGCTTTGAAGCAATGCAATGGCATCAAGCGTGATGCGGCAAAAATGTTGGAAATGAGCCATACTACATTCTATGCCCGTATGAAAGAGTATGGTATTTCTACGAACAAGTTGTAACGGTATAAGAACCGTGTAAGGAAGATTGGACGAGTGTCCAGTTTTCCTTACACTATTTCTGCTTGCAATTTCCTTGTGAAAATCTTATTCTCTTGATAAAGTTGCTGATTATCAGGAAATATCATCATCCTATTGTTTAGTCTGTCTTGGAATGGCATAGGTATTGGACTAATAAATGGTGTGCGCACAGAAACATCAAATTAGTACAAACCCATAAAAGAGACAGCAACATGGAATACAACATATTGATAGAGACTGATTTTTTCAACTTGCTGAATGCAGGTCATAAGAACAAAGGTGGTAACGCTTTGGAGAACTCATATCGTGAGTTTATCAAGGTTGTGGTTGATTTATGCAGCACTAACGTGAAGCAAGCGGTCTTTGCACTGTCATACGCAGAGACCGAGCTTGACTTTCATCTGTCAATGCCCCATATAAAGGATTGTTTGGGAACCGTAGGCTTGTATGTGCGCAAGGCTATTGCATTTGTCCGAAGAATGCAAGAGCATGTGACAGCAACATATCATCTTCATGTGACCACATCCACTTCAGAAGCCTCCCCGCCAGTATCATCAGAATCAAAGCCATTAGTAAAATGGACTGGCAATGCCGTTGACCTTGTAGAAATGGTATATGGCATCTGCGTAATGGGAAGCGTGAACGATGGCGATGTAAAATTCAAGGACTTGGCGCAAGCCATGTACCAGTTCTTTGGCATTAAAGCCAAGGACTGCTATCGTTTCTACACCGACATCAGAAGACGCAAGAACTATAGTCGCACCTATTTTCTGGACAAGATGCAGGAGAAGTTGAATGAGAAAATGCGGAGGGATGATGAATTGGAGAGAATGAGGCGATGAAACAGCAAAGCACCATTGGCTATAAAATGTGTAACCAATGGTGCTTTGTGAATCGTTATAGAATTTTCGTTTCAAAGAAATTCTTTATCTTGTATATACCTATATCATGCTTATAGCGTCCGAACAGAAGTTGTGGGTTGACATTGTGTTTGTCTGCTTCTGTCTGAATATATGGTGCTATTTTATAAGGTACAACATCACGAGTCCTTGCCATGAACTTTTTCCAGTCTGCATTTGGTAGGGTCGCATTTAAAGCAAACTCGTCAGCCTCAGACTCCTCGATGTTCTTCTTGTCCTCCATGAGATTAATCATTGCCTTACCATTTTGGGTAAGGTGCTTGAATACATGACCGACCTCATGTAAAGTGGTGAAAGCAAAATTGTCAATGGAAGCTATTCTCTCAGTGATGACAATCGTTGGTGTATCTCCTATCCAAAAGGACATTCCATCAACAGGAACTTGCCCAACCTTATTGACTACAAGAAAACGAATGCCATACTTGTTAAGAACCTCTTGGGTTTTGTTCACCGTATTCTTGTTTTCTTTAAACACATTGTTCAGCTCTCTTGCCAGCATCTCTGTATCTGCCTCCTTGTCAAATGTGCATAAAGTTGAATCATCATTTTTAGAGAGATGATAGCAATAATATTTCCAAGACAGAATGTCCACGGGATTGGTTTTCACCTTTTCTGACTTGCGGTAATAAGAAAGTTCCATTTCTTCTGCCTTCAAACCAAAGAAATCATCCAAGTTATCCACGGAAAAGACCTCGAAGATGCGTTTTACATCCTCGATGATATTTCCTCTAACGATACCGACTTTTCTGAAAAAGGGAATTGATACTTGGTCTTTGAGTACATTCCAAATCTCAAGCATTTTAGTCTGCAACACAACCCTTTCGCTCTGTTTGGCGCAATCCAATTCGTATTGCGTCTGGATGTTCATGAGATATGTCGCAGAAATGCCGAGAGCGTTTTCCAACAACAATGCCATTTCAGGTGTCAGAGAACGTTTACCTTTTATGACATCATTCAGAATGGATTTCTGTATGCCTGTGAGTTCGGACAATTCGCTCTGCTTCATATTCCGAGCAGACAATTCGTCCTTAATCACCTCGCCCACATGAGTTGCCTCAAATGGGACTGCCTGATTGAAACTAAACTTAGTCATAATGATGTGATATTTCAATTAATTCTATTTCGGTAATGATAATACTGCCATCGGCAGGAGAGCTTTGGAAAATCAATCGCCAAACATCATTGCATCTTACGGATTCTTGATCTTTTCTGTCTCCGTGCAATCTTTCGTAGCGCAAGCCATGATCACGCATAATGTCTTCAATTCTTGTTGCAGCTCTCATTTTGTTGACAGCCTTAACATAACCCTTGATTGCGGCTATAGGAAGTCTTTTATACTTCTTGTCAGATGTCTTTCCATTTTCGAACAGTTCCAACAAAGCCTCGTCTTCACTTGTTATGTTCATATATTATTCAGCCATGTTATTTTTATTTGTGTGCAAAATTACAATAAATATTTTGATTATCAAAATTGATAACTAATTATTAGCTATATTATAATCATTTTTAACTATTATTCTTGGCACTCGCGGAAAAAAGCAATAGGACAAACCTATTTATATTCAACTGTGAAAAGCGCATTTATGCCTTCTGTATCAAGTGCTTCAAATTCTCGTCAGCAGCGATGCGCTCCAGTTCGTCCTTGACAATCTGCTTGACATCCTCCTTTATCTGATTGTAGTTGTCTTGAATAGCTTGCTTCATGCAGTCGTTGCCATCGGCATCCTTGAAGTTGTTGATGATGGGGATAGGCTGATAATGGCTTTCCTCTCGCTTTACCTTGTCGGTGTCAACGACAATCTCGGCATGGAAGATCTTCTGCTCTATGCGCTCGGTGAAGTTGTCGGAAACAGAGCCGACAAACATACCTTGGGTGAGTCCGCTAATCTTGCTCGGCGGAATGAGACTGTCCATCTGGGTATTGATAGATGTAGAGACATCCTGACGATTGATGGAAATGGACTGGCGCTTTTGGAGCACCTTTCCAAAACGCTCGGATAAAGTCTTGGCGGTCTCGCCAACGACCTGTCCGCTGAAGATATTACCAACGGTATTGATAACCACCTTTGCCTCCTTGTCTCCATAATCGCGAACCAACTGCGAGAAGTCTTGGAAGCCCAAGCAGACGGCAACCTTGTTGCTTCGTGCCGTAGCAATCAGATTATCCAAGCCTTTGAAATAGATAGTTGGTAACTCGTCAATGATAACGGATGATTTGAGTTGTCCCTTCTTGTTGATGAGTTTCACGATGCGGCTGTTGTACAAGCCGAGTGCAGCACCATAAATGTTCTGACGGTCGGGGTTGTTGCCGACACATAGAATCTTCGGTTCTTCGGGATTGTTGATGTCGAGTGTAAACTCGCTTGCGGACATCACCCAATAGAGTTGTGGTGAGATCATTCTTGAAAGTGGAATCTTTGCGCTTGCAATCTGACCCGCCAACTGCTCCATCGCTCCACCTTGCCAGGCATCCATGAACGGAGATAGGTAGTTCTCCAGTTCGGGATAGCTCGTCAGTATCGGAAAGACATCCTCGTATCTGCGGTTGAGCAGTTCGATGGCATGGGGAAAGGTGCAATACTTTCCGTTCTTGTAGATTCTTAGGTACCAGATGATGGCAGCAAAGAGGATTATCGGACTCTCCACAAAGAAGTCGCCCTGCTTCTGCACCCAAGTCTTATTGAGGTTGAGCATTATTGTATATGCACTTTCGTAAGCATCGGAAATGTCACTCATAAAATCTGGGTGAATAGGATTGCAGCGATGACTTCTGCGAGGATCGTCAAAGTTGATGACATAGAACTGGGGCTTGACCTTATATCCATTCTGATGGTTCATCATGTGGTTGTAGGCAATCGTCGAAAGGTCGGAAAACTTGAAATCATAGATATACATTGAATACCCCTTCTCTATCTGCTGTTTGATGTAGTTGTTCACTACAGCAAAAGACTTGCCACTACCCGGTGTACCTAACACGATGGTCGCTCGGAACGGATTGACCACGTTGATCCATCCTCTCTGCCATTTCTTCTTGTAATAGAATCGTGTTGGCAGATTGACGGAATACTCATTCTCCATTAGTTTGGTCTCCTGCATAAAACTCTCGTTCTCATTATTGAACACATCCTCCATGAGGTTGTGTTTCAAGAGTCTGCTCATCCAGAGTCCTCCCATCAGCAGGCAGATATAACCTGCTGTCATTGTAAAGATGTACAGCGTAGCATTGCCCAAATAAGATATAGGCAACAATAATATCCACCAGTTGAGAAAGAACAGACAGAAGCCAACGGCAAGAACCGTCCAAATCCTGTTCCAACTCATCTTTTCTGCTTTCACGCCCTTGGTTCCCAGACATGAGAGCGCCAGGAGAAGAAGCGAAAACAGCTTGGTGTAGAGAATGGAATGAAACAAACCACCTGTACGATTGAAGTTGATAAGGATTCTGTCAACAACCCCGATTGTCACTCCCCATATGTGCATTGCCTCGTAGCAATACCAATATACATTCATAATTGCGAGTATGATACTCACAGCACGGAGAAAATCCATGATTTTTCCCAATGCTCTCAAATCGTCTTCTTGTGCCATTGATTTTCTGTTTTGAAGTTATACAAATTGTTTTTGATTGAAGGTAGGCTTTCTCCATTGTATAAGAAAGCCAACCTTGATAACACGATTAAAGACTTCGCCCTTTTCGTTTCTTCTTCTTTCTACGCAACTCTCTGTCAAATGCAGCTTCCTGTGCCTCATTTGAAGGACCGCCTCCAGCCATAAGTCCAAGACCGCTGCCGTACTCATCGAACAGGCCAGAACCATGATATTCCTGTTCCGGCATTGTGACATCTTCCTTCGGGATGGTAAGCGGTATCGGCTGCTCATTCTCGTAAGGTAAGGAGAAGTGCTCCTGCAGGGCATTGGCAGAAAGATTCATTCCAAGCCTTGAACCATTGAAAACGCTTTGGGTGCGGTGGTCAATGAATGTTGCTCCGTAGATACGGCCGTCAGCTGTATGGCGGAAAACAACATCAATACCCTTTGCTTTCAGCAGTTCAACGAACTTATCCTTATGGTATGTCTGCTTCAAGACTGCTTCCACGCTATGTTTGGTCATCTCGGAGAGTTTCTTGTCCTCCTTAAACTTCTTGGCAGAATAAGCGAACCGCTTTTCTATCGCCTCCGCACCGACAGACCTGTCAATCTTGGAAGCCTTGAAAGGATTTCCAACCTTATTTCCCTGTCCGTCCGTGGCAGAATAGACAAAACCATGATACTCATGACCGCCAACTTCGCCTCTGACCTCCTCCAAGGATATATTATATAAGGAAAGAAGTGCACGGTATTCGCCTAAGGACTGGAACCTGTAGGTAGCACAGAGAGATTTTACGGTGTTGGCAACCTGCTTCTTCACATTGCCTTGGCTTGCATCCACCTTACAAAGTGGATTGTCGAATCGACGTTGCTTGCGGTCCGCCTTGTGGAGATTGTACTTCATCTCCAAGTCACGGGTGATAGCCTTGCTCCTGTGGTAATTATATCGACTGTCCAAGCATTTGCCGTTCTCATTCACCCGGATGGTCACGATGTGCATGTGGTGACGGTCAATGTCCTCATGCTTGTAAACCATGTATGGCTGGTTGCCATATCCCATGCGCTCCAAGTATTCACAGGCGATGTTCTCCATCTCCATATCCGTCAGCACATCATCAGGATGCGGATTCAGGGAGATATGCACGACAGGCTTCTCTGTTCTGATGTGCGGAGAAAGGTATCGCTGGAAATCACGCAAGGCATTGGCGATGCTCGTCTTTCCCGAACAATCATCGAAGATCTTGTTTGTAGCCAAGAGCTTTCCCTCTTCCTTGTTAATCTTCTCACCATTGTATGCCAGTGCGCCATACAATGAACTTCCGAAACTTATCTTTGCGACCATCTTTCCTCAAACTTACGGGTTAGTTCAACAATCTCACGGGTAAGAGAGACCAGTTCCCTGGTGCAGTTCTCCAGCTTATAGAGCAAAGCCATCGCCTTTTTCTCTGAGAAATGACAACGGAGTTCCTTGACAACCTGGTTGTAGTTGTTGCCAATCATTCGGTACTGCGAGTGAAAAGAAGAAAGCTTGGTGTAGTATTCCACCAGTGTCTTATCCTCACGCAACACATTGAACGGCTCGCCGAAGATGCGTGCCTTGGCAAAGACAGCCTTCGCCTTCACATCTGTCTGCTCATACATGACGAGGAATTTCATCCATTCGTCATCGTCGAACCGAAGCATTACATGGTGCGACTTCGGGTTCAGTTTTGGGATTCGTCCCCCTCGTTTTCTTTCTGTGTTCATATAAAATGGATTAAGTGGTACATGCGGCAATAATGGAATTGCACAAACTATCGTCAGATTGTAACATGGGGAGCCCGACTTCGGAGAGGCTACCAACCCGGCAGGGCAAGGTCTTTGGAGAGTAACTCCAAAGGTTTTGAGTAACTCAAAACATACCTTGCTATGTCTTTGAGGACATAAAAATCCGCTTAGGGTGGATTGAAGTTAGCCTTCGTAAGAAGCTGTCCCCATCCCGAATGGAAGCTGTTCGGGAAATCCAGTCCTTTGCGGAATATCAAGCCTTGTTCTTCTCGGAACGATATGGATGCGCTATCCATCGCTTTGCCTTTCGGGTGCAAAATTACGGCTAAAATAGCACCCTTGGAACAGATGCACCCCAGACAACCACTGCAACTATCGGCAACATGCTGCCACAGGATTTGAAAACCATTGTTTTTCGGAAAAAGCGTTGTTACTTTGCAGCCGTAAACATCGAACTAATGATTTGAAAATATGATGAAACAAGCATTTGTAGAAATGAATAAACCTGTCATTATTGCAGTATCGCCTTGCATCAATGATGCGC
>NZ_SGVY01000078.1 GCF_004535825.1 Segatella hominis
TTTAGATATAATTTTATCAACACCTTTTCTTTTTAACTCTTGCAAAAGGAAAAATGTATTTCCACCTGTTATGTAGATATAATCGCATTTATGTAATATAGAAGATATTTCCTCTTTGGGCAGTTGGGTAATCTCGACTTCTTCAACAATCATTCCTGCTTCTTCTAAAGCCTTTTTCCCCTTTTTTACATAGAATCGTATTGGTTCTGTAAGGCTTGCAGTTGGTATAAAAGCTATAATTTTCCCTTGCAAATCTTCTTTGGCACAATCGACAAATAGATTAGCAACATCAGCAAATGATGAGCATAAAAATAATCTTTTCATATTCTATAATATTAAGTTTAATACTTTTTGATACAAAGATAGCGTCTTCTATGACAGCCCTATGTCAGTAAGTCTAAATATTGAAGAGTTTAATCTTCAAAAGTTTCTATTAAAATATATCGCACTCTATCTGTTTATAAATTCATGAATATAAACGTCAAAATCATTAGGGCAATCAGCTTTACAAATTATTGTTCCACTAACCTTTGATGCCATCAAATAGTAATTTGTATCAGTCTCTATTATTTTGTACAATTTATCGAAAGGAATACTTGACTCTATTTCATTGCATGTCACTACATAGTGGTCATCATAGAACTTAACTATATAAATTGCATCTCTTATTGTTTTATTTTGGCGATAAACCTTTCTGGCTTTTTGTATTGGCGATTTGTAAAGAGACCAGTTGACTATAATAATGAGTAAAAACATCATTATTGAGCCTATAGGAAAGTCTTCCGAAGTAATATCATTTACTATCATACCCACTGTGAATAGCAGTAGTATTATATTGCAAATAATGACATTTCTTACATAATGAAACATATGTAATATTACATATTTGTTGAAACGCACTACTTCTTCTTCCGAGAATGTGCTGTTAATTGTAAAAAGAGGTTGTTTCATATTTCTTTTCCATCTATTGTTATTATGGATTCGCTTGGAAACACAACATCTATTGTGTGTTCTGTAGTTTGCAACATATAATGTCGCAAATCCAATTTTGATTCATAAATTTGTTCCAATCCTGCAGTTTCTAACCATTTTATATAATGAGATTCTTTTACATTGACCAATGTAGCCGAGATGTTTGGATTATGACAAAACTCCGCCCACCTAAAATGCTCTAATGTTACTCTGTATGAGAACACATTTGCAAAAACAATTTTTGTAACCCGTTTTTCCTTAAACGAGTCCAATTCTACCAATAAATCAGTAGCGTTATATTCTATTTTTGAAAGGGCATGTTCCCCTTCCATAAAAGGCAAAGGAGTCCATTCTTCTTGTGGTATTTTATTGCTCATATTTTATCGTTTTTATTGCACAAAGATAGTGTTTTATACTGATAATCAAGCAGAAATATTTAAGTATCTGCTGTTTTTAGTTACTATTTAGACAAATTGAAATTAATATCTGTAATTTATGGATATAGAAGTCTTTTTATCTCATCCAATAATCTCAAACAAGATATTTGCATGATGCTTTATATGAGGTGGTTTTACTCTTGTATAGACTACACTCTTTATCCAAGTTTTCAAAATAGACATTTGAGATAGTGTTACTTATAAGAAGTTTTTTAACTCGTAGAGAACAAACAGTTGCCCCGGAATCTTTCAAATAAAATAGCTCCTCACCGTTCTCCAATGATTATGATTCACACAAGTCTTTGCATTTCTCCCAATGGGCATCGAATTCCTCTTTGCTAACCAACATATTGGTTTCTATCGAATACAAGTCATATTGCAGGATGATGGACATCGGTGGATTAAGTTTGATGAAATCTTCTGGAAAGCAACTATCTACGTAGACATTAGCTACGCAATAGTTGCCATCCGCAGAAATTGTGATAGCCTTTGATACTCTCACGCCATCAAACTCGCCATAGCAAATCGTGTCGAACACCTTTATCTTGAAATAGAACTTGTATATCAATATCCTGTTATTGCATGGAAGTTGTTTTCTCAGACGGATGCACAAATGAGCTAAGGACAACAAAAAACTTTTCTTGGCATCCTTTGGAGACATTATCAGCGTGAAGTCCTTGCCAAGCTGACCTACGGAATTCACTTCGACTTTTGTTTCTGGGGCTTCCTTGGAGACAAGTATCTTGACTTCATTCACCGCCTTGCTCCAAATCTCGACGTAATCAGGAAAAATAAGGTAATAGTAGCTGCTGAAAAAGAACTCCTTCGTCTCAGGCTTGTACTGTATGAAGAAGTTGGCAGAATCAAAAGATTCGGTAAACTTTTCTTCGGGCATGATGTAAGAATCATCGGGCGACTTCTCACAAACCGTACTAAGCATCTTGACTCGCCTCTTGAACCATATTTTGTATCTTTTGGCAAAGAGAACAAAAGCAATCGAGACAACAGCCAAAACGACAAGCACGACCACACCGAAAATATCCGAGCAGATATGAGTGATGACACCTATGCCATATATGATGACAATGCACCATAAAACGACCATTCCAAGTTTAGACATTATTTTTTCTATCATAAAGCTATTCGTTTTTTGTGTTTTTTTGAATCCACGATTTTCTGTTATCTATGATACAGGCAGTGCCCTTTTCTGTAGTCTTCGGGAGATAATCTTTTTTTGTTTTCAAACACCATTTTATAGTCTTTCATATACCATTCCCATGCTTCTTGCATTACATAGTCCTTGTCATATAATATCCAAATTAACCTGTTCCATTCGTAGTTCGAGGCTTTGGGAACCATCGTTACTTTACTTCCTTTTTTACCGCTTGGACGATTGGCTTTTACTTGATACCTTATATTTCTATAAACGAAATCCGTCCCTTTGGCAACAGCAGTTTTGTCTCTCATGTAATCAGAGTATTCTTTCTCTGACATACCAACCAACATTGCTGCATCATATTCAGAAATTGAACTCGTAATAGACGGAGCTATACCAAAACTTGCTTGCCATTGCAAAGCAACATCTACAAGTATATCTCTTAGCTTTACTTTTTTATCCATAGTAGTAATAATTTTAGCCTGTGAATTTGGAATCCACAGAAAGTGAATATTAATGTCTATTTTTTCTTCTTGTTGACATCTTTATTTGCCTCTAACCAAAGCAGAAAAGATAATAGAAAACATATAAAAGCCACATACTTTCCTCTTTCTATACCTGAATCACGACAAAAAACTCTATCAAGTTTCTCATCGTAAAAGAACGTGGTGTTGTTGAATCCTAACTGTAAACTGTCTCTTTTATTTATAACCGTATCGTATTTTTTACCTTGATAAATAATGTCTGCCGATGGGTGATGTCTTGAGCCACTTCGCAAATCCAAATTTATTATCTCACAAGCGATATTGCTTTGTGTTGTAGAGATTTTAGTTTCTCTATCAGATACTATAAACATATATGCAGTAAAAAGTCCGACAGCTATGTTTATCATAGCCACAACTATTTTTCTTCCCATAGCTTTCCTTATTTGTCCTTGCGGATTTATAAATTATTGCATTGTTCCATGAGAATTTTATCTATCATAGAACATTTCTTGAAAAAGGGATATGTATGATAAAAGTCCTTCGGGTCAATGGAGTCAGAATCTTGCTCCATCATCCATGCCGAAACGATTAAGACCATCATTTCGTAGTTCGCCTTTTCTTTCTGCCGTGGAGACAATCGTTTCAATGCTTTCCGAAGCCCTTCTATCTTTTGGGGATATTTCCGCAACATTCGGCTTAATCCTTCAGAAAGGGTCTCGTCATACGTCTCATCGGTATGCGACAAGCAATGCCTTATCACCAATATGTAGTCCTGCTCTTCGGAATGTTCTTGGGCAAAGAAATCACCATCTATGATTCGGCTGAGAAATAGGCTGTCGGTATTCGTTTCTTTCTTGCCTTTCAATTCTATCCTTCTTATGCTTTTGTCACAGAAAAGGACTCCATCAGTAGAAGCGTTTAGTGGATAGATATAACATTTTTCTCGCCCTCTTTTAAACAAGTATTTTATATCATAGAAGATTTCGCCAGTCACAGTTAGCGTATCAGCCTCTAATGAAGCAAAGTAAAATTCTTCGATTTTATTTTTGCCAAGTGCTTTGTTACTTTTGGAGATTTCCAATGTGCCAGTGGTGTCATTATCAAATGTAAGTTTTACAGATATTGTTGTGTCAGAAAGTTTCACATCTCCGACATAACAACATATACCTTTTCCAAAAGTAGCTGATTGACATCCCATACTGCATAGAAACAGTATGGTGATGCTTGTCAAAATGATAGCTTTTCTTCTTCCCATAATCACTTTAAACATTACGTTCTTTTTCATTCGTAATAAGTTCTTTCATATCCACAGACAGTAATTGTGCAATTTCAAGAAGTGTGGTAAGGTTAGGTTGAGAGCGGTTGCATACGTAAGCATTGACCGTACTGAAACTTCTTCCCAACTTCTTTGCAAGCCATGTTTGGCTTATCCCTTTGTCCTCTAAGACTGCTCTTATGCGATTTAACTTCATCTTTTTATCGTTTTTATGCTACAAAAATAACGTTTTATTTTGATAATCCATCCAAATCCCTTGAATATCTGCTGTATTCCGTCGTAATTTAGACAAAATAGAAATATAATCTGCAAAAATGGAACTAAGCAATTGATTTCCCAATATGGCAAGATACATATATGCGTTTATGAATATGTTCTTTTTGCCATACTCTTAAAATGACGTTACATGAAAATTACTGTTGGTAACTACTCTTTTACCTTTGCAAAGACTAATCTTAATATTTTGTAAAATCACAGCATAAAATGTTGTTTTTCAGAAATTAGATTTAACTTTGCACTCGAAATCAAAGCGTTCTTTGTATATTGCAAAGTTGTGAAAGAAAAAGAATATAGCTCGTTTCTAAATCGTTAGCAGTCACATTCTTTAAAATACTCAACTCGCTGATATTCAATGAATAAAAGAATTTACTGTGACTCCTCATGTGAAAGGTTACAGGCTTTTCAATGCCCGCCTCCATAGCCCATTGCTTCATTCGGTAATTGACAGAGAAATACGATGGCAACGAAAAGACCTTGTCTTCTACCCTAGCCTGTCCCCTTACAGGCATCCATGCCAAGGCATTCTCCGACAAGGGTATCGTCACCACATGGCGACTCTTCACCATCTGCTTGCTAATATAGTATCCCTCTGTACCCTTCCCGATATCAGCCCATCGCAACGACCTTACATCACTAAGGCGCAAGCCACAGAAACAAGCAAAGAGGAAGGCGCATTTCACGGTATCAGCCTTGCACGGCGTAACCATCAGCAATTTGATTTCCTCTATGCTGAGATAACAACGCTTACTCTCTTGCTTGCTGAGCATTTTGCGTTCTTCTTTCTTTAATAGTTTAGTGGGATTCTTGGGTATGATGCCTTCTCTCACAGCCTCATTCAATACGGTAACAAACGTGTTGAAATAGAGTCTGGCTGTGCCCTTAGCCAAATCTTTCTCATGATGTTCGCCCCGCATGGGCACATCCGTACCAATGGTCTTGGCATGAGCCAGATACTGCACCCAACCTTCACAATACGTCTTGTCCAGTTGTGCCATGCGGATATTCTCACCCTTGTATCTTATCAAATGCAAGAGGGTATGCTGGATGTTGGCAGCATGACTGCCACTCTGTCCTTGCTGTCTTTTTTGGTCTGCATATAGCAACATCCAGTCTTTTAAGAGCATATCCTTGGTCTTCATCTCTCGCTGATAGTTACCGTGGCTCATACTCCACTCTTTGATTCGCTCACATCGGATGAGGATGGCGGTGCGCAAAGTAGCTTCATTCTTTGCCTTTGCCTCCTTGTCACTTCCCCTTTTGTCATCTACCAGCAACAATCCCTTCAACCGCTCATAGGTATAGCCCCTACCCTTGCTTCCAGCTTGATAAGTACGGAGATAGATAGCCTTGTTGCCATTCTTCAAAGGTTTCACCCAAATCTTGATGGGTTCCTTCGCTTTTGTTTTAGTTCTCTTTTTCGCCATAATCTTTACTGTTTCGTCTGTGCAAAATTATACGAAAAAACTATCTTCTTCAAGTCTTTCAAGTTAAAGTACCTAAAGATGTACCTAAAGAAACAACTTAACGAGTAGATGCAAACGATTGCACAAATCGTTTGCATCTGGTTGCTTCTTTATTCTCTTTCTATCCACTCTTCCTTTTATTTGATATTTGTATTATCGAGAGGAAATTTATGTAAAATAAGCCGCTTTCTTTGTCTGCAAAAGTACGAAAAATCCTTGTAACTGACAAATATCTCCTTTATTATTATTAAAAAACTTGAAATCATTTGGTAGTCACCCCATGCTATAGGCTGTCTACTTTATCTATTTCTAATATTCCAGATTTTCCTGTTGAGGACTTCTTTAAAGTACCATTCACACACCACTCTGCCATCATTAGTGGACCAAAAGAAACTTCGGCACGCTTTTATTATATTCACCGCACTGTAGAGGAACATCTTTCCGTAAAAAAGCTCCGCCAACTTATAAAGAAGGACGCTTACCATAGTCAAGGGCACATGCCTAACAATTTTACCCGAACCATCAACAATCCTAAAGAAGCTCGACGTGCTGTAGAAATGTTCAAGGATGAATATCTGCTCGATTTTATCAATGTAGAAGAGATTGGGGAACGCGAAAAAATAGATGTAGACGAACGAGTTATAGAACAAAGCATCGTTCAAAACATCAAGAATTTCATTATGACCTTTGGCAGAGACTTTGTTTTCATCGGCAACCAATATCATCTGGAGATCTATGGTGTTGAACAATTCCCAGACCTGCTGTTTTTCAATCGAGAATTGAAAGCCACTGACTTCATGCCCAAATACATCGGTAAGCTCAATTTCTATTGCTCTGCCGAAAGATTTTCGCAGCAGCCTTCCTTCCATTGAAGAAATCGAAAAGGGACTCAACGAATGGAATCAAGAATAACATCCAATAGGCGGCTCTCGTTTCTGGGAGCCGCCTATTTTTCTTTATCCTCATCCTTTTCAAGTATTTTTCCCTAAAACCTTGGAAGTTACGAGGAAAAGTCGTAACTTTGCCACCAACTAACAAAGACAAGGCATGACAGAAACTGAAATTAAGCAAATGCTTGCCCAAGGCGAACGACTTACCCTGGAATGCAAAAAAGCAAAGACGGAGCTCCCAAAATCAGTTTGGGAGTCATATTCCGCTTTTGCCAACACTATTGGTGGCTATATATTATTAGGTATTGACGAAAACAGAAAAGAAACGGATGTTGCCAAACGTTTTACTATCATCGGAGTTGACAATATTCCTAAGATTATCTCTGATTTATGGAACACCATCAATAGTAACAAAGTAAATAGAAACATTTTGCTAGACTCAGATGTAGAGATAACTACAATAGACGGGAAATCTATTGTATGTATCCACGTGCCACAAGCAGATTGGCGAATGAAGCCTGTCTTCTTAAATGAAAATCCTTACAAAGGTTCCTTCAAGCGCAACCATGAAGGTGATTACCATTGCACAGAAATGGAAGTAAGAGCCATGATTCGTGATGCTAACGAAGATGGCAATGACGGAGGATTACTAGATGCTTTTACTCTGGATGACATTGATACAAATACGCTCCATGGTTACCGTAATCAATTCAGAATACTAAATGCCGACCATGATTGGAACGATAAGGATGATAAAGAATTCTTGCGACTTTTAGGTGGATATACTAAGAATAGACAAACAGGAAAAGAAGGACTGACGGTAGCAGGACTAATGATGTTTGGAACAGGGTTAGCCATAAGGGAGCGATTTGGAAATTTTCGCATGGACTATCTCGACATGAGCCATCTAGAAGGTGAGGAAAGATATAGAGACAGACTAACTTACGATGGGCGTTGGGAGAACAACTTGTATCAATTCTTTAGAATTGTTATGCCTAAGTTGACATTCGACTTACCTCACCCTTTTCATCTGGAAGGTTATCAGCGTGTAGATGACACACCACAAATGAAAGCTGTAAGAGAAGGATTTACCAATTCGATTATTCACTCTGACCTATTCTTGGATAGTGGTATCTTAAGGATAGAAAAGCATGATGACTGCCTATGCTTACGAAATCCTGGAAATTTGAAACTTCCGATAGAAAACATCTATGAAGGTGGGGTTTCAAAAGCACGCAACCCAAGAATACAGAATATGCTCCGTATGATAGGATATGGTGAGAATATAGGTTCTGGATTTCCTAAAATTATCTCTGCTTGGCAAAAGGCAGGTTGGGGTAAGCCTGAATTAATAGATAAATACGAGTTACAAGAGGTAGAACTACGATTACCTATTCCTAATGAAACTGGTGGTCAAACTGGTGGTCAAACTGGTGGTCAAACTGGTGGTCAAACTGGATCACCAAAAACAATTGAAAAAGTTTTTGAATTAATAAAAGACAATCCGTATATAACAAGACAAGAACTCGTGGACAAAATAGGTATCAAGGCAAGTGCAATACAAAAACACATAGAAAAGCTAAAGGCTCAAAAAAGAATAGAGCGTGTTGGTTCTTCTACATTTGGAGGTCATTGGGACATCAAAGAATAAATAATCCTTTGTTTCATCATCGAAACAACAATATTCAATAGGCGGCTCTCGTTTCTGTGAGCCGCCTATTTTTCTTTATCATCATCCCTACATTTTCCCCCAAAAACCTTGGAATTTACGAGGAAAAGTCGTATTTTTGCATCACAAATCAGTTAAACGTTTTAAAAGGAGATGGATATGAAACGGGCAGAAGACAAGTATCAACGGCCACAGAACTTCCACTGGAGGAAATTCAGAAAATGAGGGAATGAGGAATATCCTTCTCTGCCCAGATATATTTTTCTCCCTGCCCACGCAAGAATTTTTCCGTGGGCAGGGAAAAATAAAAGTGGGTACAGGGACGGAAAAAATGAAACCGGATTTCGTCAAAATGGCAGTCATCATGTAGATGTAATTCCACTTTATGCCATGAACAATTTGTGCAAACGTTTGCACGATTTATTCACTTGATTTGCATCAATCAATGATACAGGCTAATCAAAAATATCGTATCTTTGCCACCGTAATAACAATACAAACCTATACGATAAAAATAGATTAACAATCAAAAGTATATTAACATGAAGAAATTATATTTCACCCTCCTCGCTGCAATGGCACTCACTCTCGGAGCTTGTTCAAGTAGCAACGACCCTGATATTCCAGAGCCAACTCCTACTCCTACACCAACTCCAAAACCTGAGCCAAAGCCAGAACCTGAACCTGGTCTCACTTCACAAGGTTGGGCAAATGACTATAGCGGTGTGATGCTGCAAGGATTCTCATGGGATTCTTATAATGAGTCACAATGGAAGGTCTTAGAGAAGCAGGCTGATGACCTGAAAGGCTACATTGATCTTGTATGGCTTCCACAAAGTGGAAAATGTATAGAAACCACCCAGGTGATGGGCTATATGCCATATTATTATTTCAATCAGAACTCATCATTCGGATCTGAGGCTGAACTCAGAAGTCTGATTACCAAGTTTAAAGCCGCTGGCATAGGCGCAATAGCTGATGTAGTCATCAACCACCGCAATACGGAGGGCTGGTATACATTCCCTGCTGAAACATACAAGGGAGTAACCTACCAGATGCAATCTACAGACATCTGCAAGAATGATGATGGCGGAACTACAGCAACTCAGGCTGCCACAGACGGGGTAAGCCTCAGCCAGAACAATGATGAGGGAACCGACTTCGGAGGTTGCCGTGATATCGACCACAAGAGCGAAAATGTGCAGAAGGTAATCAAAGCATATCTGAAATATCTGAAGGATGATTTGGGTTACACCGGTTTCCGCTATGATATGGTGAAAGGTTTCGATGGCAGCCATGTTGCCGACTATAATGATGCCACAGGTGTAGAATACTCTGTAGGTGAATACTGGGATGGTAACGACAAAATAGAAAGTTGGATAAACAGAACTAACAAGAAGAGCGCAGCCTTCGACTTCCAGTTCCGTTATAATGTTCGTGACGCTATCGGCGTAAGAGATAATAAGGTTGTTGCAGCTCCAAACTGGACAAAGTTGAGCAGCAACGAAAATCTTATGCACGATGCCAATTATCGTCGTTATGCAGTTACTTTCGTCGAGAATCATGATACCCAGTATCGCTCTGCAAAAGATCAGTTGGATCCTCTTAAGCGGGATACGCTTGCAGCCAATGCCTATATGCTCGCCATGCCAGGAACACCTTGTATCTTCCAGCCACACTGGAGAGATTACAAGCCTGAGTTGAAGGAGATGATTGCTGCTCGTAAATATGCTGGTATCACCAATATGAGCAATTACGCAAACAAGAAATGCCAGAATACTTTATATGTCAATGAAGTGACTGGTAAGAAGCACAAACTTCTTGTGGCTGTAGGTAATGATGCTGATAAATATGCAGGAGAAACAGGCTATACAAAGATTCTTTCTGGTTATCACTATGCCTATTTCCTCTCTAATGATGCAGAAACCTCTTGGACAGACGTGCCTTCCGGCTCATACGAGGAAGGTTTCAAGACCACACTTACTGCAGTCAGCCAGACAGAGGGAGCTAAATTGGTTTATACCTTGGATGGTTCAAATCCTACTTCGAAGAGCACAACTGTAGAAAGTGGTAAGGAAATCAGCATCAATGGTACTTGTACCTTGAAGGTAGGCTTGCTTGTGAATGGTGAAGTTAGAAATATCGCCACACATCAATATACGATTGAGAAGTTCAAGGCATATAAATTTATGATTTATGTGAATGCCGATGCTGTGAAATGGAATCCATTATACTGCTATACATGGAAGAAAAAAGCATCTGTTGAGTGGCCAGGTGAAAAGATGACAGAAACAAAGACCATTGGTGGAAAGACATGGTACTACAAGGAAGTCAGCATTGATAATGCGACCGAGTTGGTAAATGTCATATTCAATAATGGTAGTGGTACAGGTAAGCCGCAGACTGTAGATATAACAGGTCTCACCAGTACGGCTTACTTTGAAATCGAAGCATCCAAGGAAGGAAAGAACTATAAAGTGAAGGATGTTACAGCAGAATATAACAAATAGAGTTTAGTTTAGGCATACAATTTTTATTAGTTAGTTGGTTTTGTTTTAGGTTTAAAAGAGGTATTCCCAAAAAGCGTTTTCGGGCAATACCTCTTTTGCTATTTTATAATAGTCAAGAAACCGCATTAAGCAAGGATGCATTGCCCAAATTACGATCCTCAGTTTGGGCACTTATTGCCCGCCTCATGAGCAACGGTTGCTCATCTCATGTTCATCGGTTCCCCATCACGTGATCTGACTTTTCCTGATTTCTGTAGACACTTTTTTACTTTATAAACTAAAAAGGTAGACACTATCAATTTCATAAAACTGAAATAGTAGACACTCCTTATTTTTTGTTCCTAATTTTATAGACACAATAAAAAAAATCGTACTATATTTGTAGTCACTACCCTTCCACTGGACTTACCGAACCCGGACTTGCTCTTTTGGTAAAGTAGGGAGCCCCTCGATGGGGCTTCCTA
>NZ_SGVY01000079.1 GCF_004535825.1 Segatella hominis
AATCTTTCTTATCCTCCAGCATGAAGGAAAAACGGAAGCAAAAGTCGCAGAAATGATGGCTCTCAGCAACTCTGCACTACGCACAATGAAAAGCCGAATCAAAAAGAAAAAAGAATCAAAATGAAAAAAACTTAAACCATCCATATAGAATCAACAAAGGCAGTGTTACCCTTCGTAACACTACCTTTACATCTTTTTTAACCTAATAGACGCTTACTCAAAGCCCTCACTGGATACCAGACGGCTAACCAGCCGACTGCCAGCACCGTGACAAAGATAATGGCAACATCTGAATAGTGTACACTTACCGGATAAGCATCAACGATGAAAGAGCCAGCAGAATCACCCAGTTTCACAAATCCGAATTCCTGCTGTAAGAGACAGAGCAACAAACCAATACCAATACCGATGATGGCTCCAATGGCAGAAATCATTCTACCTTCAAAAAGGAACACACGGGCTATCTGCTTGTCGCTGGCTCCCAAGTTGCGCAAAGTAAGCACATCATCCTTCTTATCGATGATCAGCATGGACAACGAACCGATGATATTAAAGCAAGCCACTATCAAGATAAACGTAAGAAAGATATAAGCTATCATCTTCTCAATAGACATAATCTTGAAAGTATCTTCCTGCTGTTCAAATCTATCCAGCACCCGGTACTTATCTCCAGCAATCTGCTGCATCTCCTTCTTCACGGCACCTAAATCACTGCCATCTTTCAGTCGGAGTTCGAGCGAAGAAAGCATTCCCTGCTGCCCAAAAAGATTACGGGCAAATGTTACGGAAGTCAGAATGTAACTCTTGTCATAACGGGCTTGCTTGACAGCAAACAATACGCCCGGACAGACCAGAGAATCAACTACAAATCCCTCTGAAGGATTTGACATATCCAACTGTCCCTCCTTCATCGGTGCATAAATCTTCAGAAAACCATCCCATTGCGCACCGATACCAAGGGTCTGCGCCAAGCGGATACCCAAGGTTCCATATTCCAAGTTGGCAGCATGAAGTGAGAATGTACCATCACCATAGAGGATGTCAGTGATATGCGACTGGTCGCTGAAATTATCATCCACACCCTTGATGGTAACCATAGCCTGACGGTCCTGATAGACAGCCAGCGCCTGATCTTCCACACACTCTGTTGCAACATCTACCTGCGGCAACTGGCGAATTTTGGTCAAGATAGGGTCATCGCAAGGCGCCGTCTTACCTTTTGTAGGAACGAGTTCCAACTGTGGATCAAAGCTGGTAAACAAAGTTGCCACCAAGTCATGGAATCCATTGAACACACTCAGCACGATGACCAGCGCCATCGTAGCCACAGCCACACCAATCGCCGAGATGGCACTGATGATATTGA
This sequence comes from Segatella hominis, assembly GCF_004535825.1. Classification (GTDB taxonomy): domain Bacteria; phylum Bacteroidota; class Bacteroidia; order Bacteroidales; family Bacteroidaceae; genus Prevotella; species Prevotella hominis. The sequence continues at coordinate 1,367 of NZ_SGVY01000079.1, forward strand.
TGGCATGAGTGCTCTTCTTGGAAAAGAGATATCTGCGAGCAATGAAAAATGGAAAATTCATTTGTCTTTTACCTTTTTACTCTTTTACTTTCTTACGTTTTTACTTTTTCAAGAGTTCATCTATACGCTCCAAATAATCCAGACTATCATCGAGGAAGAAGCGTAATTCTGGAATAATACGCAATTGGTTTCTTACCTTCTTGCCCAAATCATAACGAATGGTTTTCTCATTAGCGGTGATATTCTTCAGGATTTCCTCTCCTTTCTCAGAAGGGAACACACTCAGATAAGCAGTACAGATACTGAGGTCTGGACTGATTTTAACCTTGGTCACACTCACCATGATACCATGCATCATACGAGTTTGTGACTGGAAAATAAGACTCAACTCCTTCTGGAGAAGTCTGGATATACGGTTTTGTCTTGTTTCTTGCATAATCTTTTCAATTAGAATGATTAACTAAATCAGAATGAATAATCAAATTAGTATGATTGACTAAAAAATTAAACATTACTCAGTTTAACACTATTCAAGGTCCACATGCTTCACCTCCACACTTTCATGCAGGAAGATCTGAGCAGACTCCTTGAATTTTTCCTCACTTTCAGTAGTCAGATACTGGCAGGTACCTTTCTTGGTAATCATATTCTCCATGTCCTGATGCCGCTTCAAGTAATTTTTCAGACTCTCAGCTACATACATTCCTTGTGGCACAACCCGCACACCATCGGGAAGGTTTTTCACAATGCTGTTCATCAGCAATGGATAATGTGTACATCCCAAGATAATCGTATCTATGTCAGCATCTTTACGCATCAGTTGGTCAATGCGCTTCTTGACGAAATAATCAGCACCCGGACTATCAGCCTCATTGGCTTCTACGATAGCCGCCCATAGCGGACAAGCAACACCGCTAACCTTGACTTCAGGCCAGAGTTTGGCAATCTCCAAGTCATAGCTTTGACTTTTGATAGTACCTTCCGTTGCCAACAGACCAACATGGTTACTCTTGGTGATATTACCGATAACCTCAGCAGTAGGACGGATAATACCCAGCACACGGCGGCTTGGATCCAACTCAGGGATATCTCTTTGCTGGATAGAGCGAAGCGCCTTGGCTGAAGCCGTATTACAACCCAGAATCACCAGGTGGCAACCCATGGAAAACAGTTTGAGTACTGCCTGGCGCGTAAACTTATACACCACCTCGAAAGAGCGGGAACCATACGGCGCACGTGCATTATCACCCAAGTACATATAGTCGTACTGAGGAAGAAGCTGACGAAGTCCATGCAGGATAGTCAACCCACCATATCCGGAATCAAATATTCCGATAGGGCCAGGATTAGAAGGTAACATCATTTCAAATTCTCCTTGATTAGTTCGGTAATATCCTCTCCCATCGCAGCATCAACGTATGGAAGTGAATCGTGGTCTGAATTCAGGATAAAAGCATATCCTTTCGCCTTGCCTATCTTCTGCAAAGCCTCTCTGATTTGTTTTTTCAGGGGAGCATAAGCATCTTCCTCAGCCTGTTTCAGCAGACGTTCCGACTCAGCTTTGAAAGCCATATTCTTAGCCATCAGTTCACGAAGTTCCGCCTGTCGTTTTTCCAGGATGGAAGGAGCGAAATTACGCTGACCATCCAGAAACTCCTCATACTTGCTGTTAAACTCGTCCTCCGAGCGCTTGGTTTCGGCATCATACTTCAAGCGAAGATCGTCCATATGATGCTTGGCTATCGCATAACCAGGCATTGTACGAAAGACTTCTTCGAAGCTGAAATAGCCGAAACGGATTGCAGACGGAGCCTCTGCACCCGCAGTAGGAACAGCAGTAGCCTCACTCGCTTTAGGAGCAGAAGTAGCCATCTGCTGGGCAGATGCCAGCACGGGCATCATTGCCAGAACCAAATAAAGGAATGTCTTTTTCATCATGAAGTGTTGGATTAGAATAGGCATATTCATACCTATTATATATAAATACTGAAAAGAGAAACAAGGGCAAGCACTTGTGCCTGCCCCCACTATCTTAGTTGGAAATAACCGAAATTACTTGATCTTAGCCTGTACTTCCTTAGTTACATCAACTACATTGGTACCTGTGTAAACAGCAGCACCTTCCTCGAAGATGTAAGTGTAGTTGCCAGCCTTACCAACAGCCTCGATAGCAGCACGCACCTTAGCCACGATAGGCTGCATCAGCTCGCTGCTCTTCTTCTGCAATTCCTGCTGACCGTCCTGATAAGCCTGCTGAATCTTCTGCTGAAGACCCTGCAACTCAGTTTCCTTCTGCTGCTTAGCAGTAGCGTTCATTGTGCTCTGACCCTTCTGATACTCGTCAGCCTTGCGCTGGAACTCATCCTGCATAGACTTCAAATCGTTCTCCTTCTGCTTCTGGAGTGCCTCAAGCTCACCATTAGCTTTAGCAACATCAGGCAAAGCCTGCATGATAGTCTGGGTATTTACCTTACCAAACTTCTGTGCCATCATTGTCATTGGTGCACAAAGCATCAACATTAAAATAAGCTTTTTCATTGTTTTTATTCTTTTAATTATTAATTTCCAAATAGGTTTTCAGATGGACATATTGTCCACAGTCAACTCACTTTTATAACTCTCGCTGCAAATATACAACTAATTATTGGAATAACCTAATTTTTGAAGCACTTCGTTGCTAATATCGATTTTTGGAGAACCAAATATGATACCAGCATTGCTGGCTCTGTCGAGCACCAGCGAATAGCCACGCAAATCAGCGATTTCCTTCACTGCATTGTAGATTTCCTCCTGTATAGGAGTCATCAGCGCTTCACGCTTCTTGTAGAGTTCCCCTTCAGGTCCGAAGTATTTCTTCTTCAGATCACTGGCTTCCTTCTCCTTCTGCATGATGGCATCCTGCTTGGCTTTTTTCTGTTCCTGTGACAAGAAAACCACCTCGTTCTGATAGTTCTTGTACATAGTACTTGCCTCCAGATTGAGCGCCTCTACCTCAGCTTGCCATTTCTTGCTCACCTGATTCAACTGTTCGTTGGCACGCTCGTAAGCAGGCACATTCTTCAGGATATATTCCATATCAACCAGCGCATATTTCTGCGCATGGGCTGTGATGGCTGCTACAGCCATCATCAGCATCAATATCATCTTCTTCATAAGAATTCCTCCAATTATATCAATTCTTATTTGTCATTTCTCATTTGTCATTTCTCATTTGTCATTTGTCTTAGAACTCCTGACCGAGGATAAAGTGGAACTGGCTTCCACCCTTCTTATACTGGCTTCCGTTCCAAACCTTGTCGAAACCATAAGCCCAGTCGATACCCATCAAGCCGACCATTGGCAAGAAGATACGTACACCGACACCGGCACTACGCTTCATGCTGAATGGATTGAACTTCTTGGTGTCATACCATGCATTACCTGCCTCTACAAAGGTCAAACCATAAATAGTGGTATTACCCAAAAGGAACGGATAACGGAGTTCCAATGAGAAACGGTCGTATGCATAAGCATAGTAACCTGTGCTGGCACTATAAGATACAGAACCATTCTCGTAACCACGGAGACCGATGGTTTCCTCACCATAATAGGATGAATAACCGCTCATACCGTCACCACCCACATAGTAGGTCTCAAATGGACTCTTGTTGTATTTATTGTAAGCTCCCAACAAACCGAGTTCCACACGGGTCATCAACACAAAGCACTTCTGACCTCCGCTCAATGCGGTATAAGTCTTAGCCTTGAACTTCCACTTATGATACTCTATCCAGCGATATTTCTCCTGCTGTTCCTGAGCATAAGTTGGTGAGTTTCTGTTGGTTGCCAGATGCTCATAATCCTTGTTGTTCATCAAGCTCCATGGTGGAGTCAGGTTGACAGAAGCCTCTACCTCAGAACCAGTACGTGGGAAGAGCTGATTATCTGTTGATGTACGGTTCAGCGAAATTGTCAAGTTCAAGTTATTCGCATTACCATTATTCATCAACATATAACTCCAGTTCTTCATCATGTAGCGCTGGTAAGCCAACTGCACAGACAGAGTAAAGTAGTCATCTGGCCAACGGAGACGCTTACCCCAACCGAGGCTTACGCCGACCATCTGGATATACTTATCTGGGTCGTAATAATTCTCGTAGTTATTGTAATAGCTGGAACCGTAACCATACATGTAGCTATAGTAGTTGTTCATGTAAGCACTGTTATAATAGTTGCTTGACACGTCAGTACTCTTACTATAGTATGCACCTACGCTGAACTGAACAGGTCGCTTGCCACCAAACCAATTGGTAGAGTAGCTTACATTGTAGCTCTGATAGTAGGTACCATTGGTCTGTGCACCGATACTGAGCACCTCACCATCACCGATAGGCATGATACCACGATGCTCCTTGTTCTTGTTGAAGAGGTTTGCCATAGAGAAGTTGTTGAGCTTCAAGCCCACACGTCCGATGACACCCGTCTGTCCCCAACCGAGTGAGAACTCAATCTGGTCATTACTCTTCTGCTCCAAGTTCCAGTTGATATCCACAGTACCATCCTCATAGTTTGGCTTGATATCCGGGTTCACCTTTTCAGCATCAAAGTGTCCCATAGAAGCCAACTCACGTGCAGAACGCATGATAGCATCCTTAGAGAAGAGATCGCCTGGCTTCGTACGGAGTTCGCGGCGTACTACATTCTCATAGAGTCGGGTATTACCGTTGATGCGTACATGGCTCAGATAAGCCTGAGGGCCCTCAGTGACGCGCATTTCGAGGTCGATAGAGTCGCCATCGATATTGATTTCGGCAGGATTGATGTTAGAGAACACATAACCATTATTATAATAGAGGTTTCCCACCGCATCATCATCCTCATTCAAGCGCTTGTGCAAGAGTTTCTGATTATATACATCACCCTTCTTCATGGTGAGCAGAGCATTCAGACGGTCTGTATCATAGACAGTATTACCCACCCACGTGATATTACGGATGAAATATTGCTTACCCTCATCTACCTTCACATATACATTGACATGCTTCTCATCGTAGTTGCTGACGCTATCTTCCAGAATCTGGGCATCACGATAACCATACTCGTAGTATTTATCTATCAGCTTAGCCTTATCCTCTTTCCAGCGTTCTGGTGTAAACTTCTTAGATTTGAAGAAAGTAGCAAATTTTCCTGCCTCATGAGTCTTGGCGAATGCGCCTTTGGAGAATAAGCCACCCTTAATCTTGCGGTCAGAAAGTTTCTCATTGCCATCGATGGTAATCTGATGAACCTTGATTTTCTCCTTTTTATCTACGATTACATCCAGGATAACCTGTCCTTTGTTGGCTACATCATCACGTTGGTTGATCTGGATATCCGCATTCTTGAAACCTTTGTCATCAAAGTATTTCTTGGCAAGAATCTTGGCACGGTCGAGCATGTTTGGAGTCACCTGTGTACCCTTTACCATACCCAATTTCTGCTCCATATCCTCTCGCTCGCTCTTTTTCAGGCCGATATAATTGATGTTAGAGATACGAGGGCGAACGGCCAGATAGATGTGGAGATAAAGTTTTTCACCCACAATAGAGTCGGCAGCAATCGCCACTTTTGAAAACAGTCCATGCTTCCAATATCGCTTGACGGCATTGGTCACATCATCTCCCGGCACATCGATTCTATCACCGACCGACAGGCCAGAGATGCCAGTAAGCACATAATCCTCATATCCTTCCACTCCTGATACGTTGATGCCTCCAATGACCAGATTACGGGGATTTCCTGCATACGAGATGTCAGGATTCACAATCTTGTCTTGTGCCGTCACCTGCAAACAAGCCATTACACCGAACAGCAGGATGAAAACCTTTCTTATCTTATTCATTTACTTATTATGTATATTTTCAAATATATTCTTTCCTAATATGACTCCCGAGTAATAGTAGCATTACTCTCCTTTTTCCACCTGAGCCTCAGTTTTGCCAAACCTGCGCTGACGATTCTGATAGTCAGCTATTGCCTTCTGAAGATCTTCCTCCATGAAATCAGGCCAGTAGGTATCGCAGAAATACAACTCAGAATAAGCTATCTGCCACAAGAGATAATTGCTGATGCGCAATTCACCGCCCGTACGGATCAGGAGATCAGGATCTGGCATAAAGTTGGTTTCGAGATGCTTGGCGAAATTCTCTTCAGTCAATTCACCGGCTATCTCATCATAGCTTTTCTTGCCATCAGCCATCGCATCCTTCAGGGAACGTCTCATTGCTTCCATGATTTCCCAACGAGAAGAGTAGCTCAAAGCCACCACCATCGTCATGGCGTCATTCTTAGCCGTATGTTCCATGGTCTCCTGCAACTTTTCCTGCACAGGCTTTGGCAAACGACCTATATCACCTATCACACGGAAGCGTACATTGTTCTTCATGAAGATTTCATCCTCAAGAGAAGTGAGTACAAGTCCCATCAGAGCAGCCACCTCGTCGGCAGGACGATTCCAGTTTTCCGTAGAAAAAGTATAGAGTGTAAGATATTTCACACCTAAGCGAGTACATTCTGAAGTGATACGACGAACGGTATCCACACCAGCCTGATGGCCGAAACTTCTTTCTTTGCCTCGCTCCATCGCCCATCGCCCGTTACCATCCATGATGATGGCAATATGCTCTGGTATTCTGCTCATATCTAAGTTTGTTGCCATTATTCTTCTTTATTACATGTTCTACATTTTGCCTTGAAACTATAGGTTATTGTGAGCTGCAGCATGGAATAGCAGTCTGTATTCTTGAATGCACCGCTGCTCTTCACTCTATAGGGGTCTTTCACTCCATCCAGTTCATCATTCAGAGAGAAATGGAATCCCCAGTCTAAACCTACATTCAGCCGTTCTCTGACTTTATATTTCACACCTATACCGATAGGCACATTGGCGGTAAAGACACTTTTGCTGCCTCCAGACACGGAAGTAGCTCCCAGTCCGCCATAAATATAGGGTGTCAACCGTTTGGCTCCTCGATAGTCTCTTCCTGTACCGTAAGGCCAGAAATTATACTCGAAGACGAGACTTACATCCACCACATTATGATTGAACTCATAGGTTGACTCTGCATAATCCGGATAATAAGTCTTGACATCCGCCGACGATCCTTTCAGTTTTCCATAACTGGCGCTCAGGCGCAAGTCTTTATAAGGGTCGAAATTGTATCTCCAAAGCAGCGAGGCCATCGGCTGCATGTTTTTCAACACGTTGCCATTGAAATCACCCTCGTAACTGACCATTCCTACCCCCGCACCTATCTCCATGCGATATTGGGGATCATCCTGGGCGCTGATGTGGACAAGAGCAACCACCAAACCGATTATCGTCAGAACTATTCTGCGCATTTTACACCTTATTATATATATAGACTCAAGAGAAAGAAATAAGTTTATTCCTTTCTCCATCCATCTCTATTATATCTTCCTTTCCAGACGTATCCGTTGTTGATAACCCAATAATAGTTATTGGCATCACGCACGAAAGCAGCTGGTCTGCTTACTGCAAATTCAGCAGGCATCACAACTGTTGTATCCACACTCCAGTCTAAACCAGTCTTGCTCACATACCACTTACATTTTTCCACAGTAGCACTACCCACTTTATAGTCGCCAGCAGCCAAAGCCACATAACCGCTATCGTTGAGCGCCACCTGGAGGGTATTGAGATAAGGCAACATACCAGCCTGATGAGCCTGATATTCTACATAGTTCCACTGATAAGAATCTGTAGCTTCATCAGCATCAAAAGTGCGAGTCCAGATCGTTGCGACCGTATCCTTCTCTTCATTCTCACGAACCTTTCGATTACCGAGGAGAAGAAGGTTTTCTGCGCCTTTTACAGAACGAACAGGCTTAACCACCAAACTGAGGTTTTCTGTTGGCAGGAAGTCTGCGCCCTTGTCATCCATTGCATCAGGAGTCCAGCTGGCACCATTGTCCTTAGATACGGCAATACCAGCAGCAGTATAAGCATACAGATAGTTGCTACTTGCGCCAATCAACTGCAGAAGAGAGGCGTCAGTAGTAACAGATTCCCAATTGATGGCATCATCAGACTTGAGAACTTCGCCATTATTGAGAATATAGAGTTTACCATCCTTAGCGATTGCGCTCTTATAGGCATCCTCACCCAAAGCAACATCAGGAGTTAGAGGATTTCCAAAAGCACCACCATTCAGGCCAGTCTTGAAAATCTTGGTACCACCATTACTCTTACCGAAAACATAGACATAGTTGCCCGCAAAAACGGCTTTCATGCCAGCCAAAGCTGCCAAGTCACCATTCTGGGCTGCAAGAGAATGCCATACGAAGGAATCAGGACCTTCTTTGTGTACATTTACGGTAATCGTATAAGTACGATATGCAGAATAATCGTTGTTAAATACTCGGATTTCCTTTGGTTTAGAGAAATCTACGGAGTCAGAGCTGGAATAATAAACCAAAGAGTCTTTATTATCCTTACTTTTCAGCACCCAAAACAGCGGACTGCTCTGCTTGGCTGTGATAGAAGCCAAGGCAGCACTGCTCTTTGTCCCAACAGGCAAAGAGTCTGCATTATAGATCTTACCAGCGGTCTGATCTATATAAAATTTATAATTAGAACCAGCAATCGTGGTAGCATAAGTTGAATCCTTCGTACCATCCGATGTCTTTCCCAGATAATAGCGATTCATCGTGCCAAGCGAAAAAGCAGTGATGGCAGTATCATGGGTATATTCAATATTTGTATCATCGTCACTGCTCAAACATGAAGACAATGACAGGCCTGCAGAAAGGAGCAGGATGAAAGCAAAAAACTTCCTTTTCATTCTTATTTATCCTTAATTCCGCAACACTATAGTTTAACATTATTTATAAGTGCCTGAGCAACAAAAAGTTGCCCAGGATTTTGCCATGTCAGAATTTTCACTTACCTTAGTGTTGCGAAAAGAAGACAAGCAAAACT
>NZ_SGVY01000080.1 GCF_004535825.1 Segatella hominis
ACTCCTGGGCGAGGAATATTTCCTAGCTCATTAACTAAATTTTTGGAGAAATCCTTGCATATCTCAAGAATTTTTACGAAATTTGCATACAAGTTGTGCATAGCGTGAAATATATAACTTTATAATTTGACACTACAAAGTTACTAAAAATCAACGAGATGCACAACTTTTTCTCCATAAAAATATACTAATTTTCAGGCGGTTTTTTAATTCCGCCAACAGGTAAAACTTATATTTCTGATGCAAAGGTACTACATTTCTTTGAACCCACAATATTTTTATGAATAAATTTGCAACTTTCTAACATTTTTTTGATATACGTCAAAGGATTGTGTACGAACACAAACACTAATTTAGCCTTCGCAACATATTTTTAGAATTGAAAATAGAAATGAAATATATGGAATAATAAAGGAGGGAAGAGGGGGGAAAGAGAAGGGGGAAAAAGAGGGAGGAAAGAAAAGGAAAAGAGGGAGAAAAAAAGAAAAGTGAAAAGAAAAGGGAACGAAAGAGAGGAAGGAAAGAGGGAAAAAAGAGGAGAAAGCTATATGGGGTATCTGCCAGAGACCGTAAGGTCTTATCCGAATAAAATTCCGTGAGTAATCGTATGAGCAAGAAAGCTCCGATAACTCCGTGAAATCCGATGAAAAAAAGAAAGCCTTGAAAGTATCACTACTCCCAAGGCTAAAATATCATCATATCTTTCAGCAGTCATTATATGCCAGTACATAATGACATATAAAGCATATTACTGCCTGATATTATTCTTCTGTTATCCAGCTACCTTTACCTCGCTTATAGGCAGTCAATGCCATTTCGAAGCGAAGCATAGAATAAGCAGGGATGGTTGAGTTAACGCTACTGCCATAAGCGAGATTAGCAGGAATGAATACCTGCCAGTGATCTCCGACATGCATGCCCAAAAGTGCAGTGGTAAAACCATCTATCCAACCATAATTAACAGTCGTCTTTGTTGGCTTAGCCGTTTCCGAACTATACTCATCAGCAACGAAAGTCTGGTCAAAAACATAACCATTGGCATAAGAATCGGATGGAATCAATCTACCACGATAACTCAATTGGATAGAGTCGGTATAAAGCAGATTAGCATCGCTATTACCCTTCTTCAGTATATGCACCACGATATAATCATCGTCATTATACTTTAGGGTAGAAGCAGCACCTTGTCCTTCCGTAGTGGATGTCTGGTTCTGAAGTGTCCAGCTACGTATCACCTTCCACTCCGAACTTCCATTGCGGGCTTTAGCTAATGTATCAGCAAAAGCCTTATCATTACGCTCCTGCCAATTTCTAAACTCAGAATTCGACTCGTCCTCATTCGTCTCACTGCATGATGACAGTACGAAAACCGTCATCAGCAGAAAGAACAAATATTTAATATTCTTAAAGTTCATCTAAATCTTTTGTTTTGCTATATCATATACCTTATTATATATATATGCATATCACTCAGACTACACAAATCATACAGGTATATCCCGAAATACTCCGGCAATTAGAAATTCTTGATTTCCTTGCCAAGCTTTTTCAATACGCTTGTGATGCTCACACGCTCCTCGATGATACTGCGCAAGTCGCTGATAGCAACACGCTCCTGCTCCATAGTATCACGATAACGGAGAGTTACCTTATGATCATTTGGAGTCTCGTGGTCAACTGTGATACAGAATGGAGTACCAATAGCATCCTGACGACGATAACGTTTACCGATAGAATCCTTAGGATCGCCATAGTGAGTATTAAAGTGGAACTTCAACTCATCTACAATCTCGTGAGCCAACTCAGGGAGACCATACTTCTTATCCAATGGGAATACTGCGCACTTCACTGGAGCCAAAGCCTCTGGCAAGCGCAAGACAACACGTGTCTCACCATTCTCCAACTTCTCCTCGCAGTAAGAGTGGCACATTACGCTGAGGAACATACGGTCAACACCGATAGAAGTCTCTACATCGTAAGGCACATAGCTCTCGTTCTTTTCAGGATCGAAGTACTTGATAGAACGGCCGCTGAACTTCTCGTGCTGAGAAAGGTCGAAATCGGTACGGCTATGAATACCCTCAACTTCCTTGAAACCGAAAGGCATCTTAAACTCGATATCTGTAGCTGCGTTAGCATAGTGAGCCAACTTCTCATGGTCGTGGTAGCGATAGTTCTCATTACTCATGCCGAGAGCCTCGTGCCATGCCAAACGAACCTTCTTCCAATACTCAAACCACTTCATCTCAGTACCAGGCTGGCAGAAGAACTGCATCTCCATCTGCTCGAACTCACGCATACGGAATACAAACTGACGGGCAACAACCTCATTACGGAAAGCCTTACCAATCTGACAGATACCGAATGGCAACTTCATACGACCGGTCTTCTGAACACTCAAGTAATCTACGAAGATACCCTGAGCAGTCTCAGGACGGAGATAAACCTTGCTGGTAGCATCGCTGGCAGCACCCATCTGAGTAGAGAACATCAGATTGAACTGGCGAACATCAGTCCAGTTCTTGGTACCGCTGATAGGGCAAACGATACCCTCATCCTCGATAATCTGCTTCAGCATCTCCAGGTTAGGACCCTGCATAGCCTCAGTATAGCGAGCATGAAGTTCATCATACTTCTTCTGGTTTTCGAGAACACGAGGATTGGTAGCACGGAACTGAGCCTCATCAAAGCTGTCGCCGAAACGCTTCTTTGCCTTAGCAATCTCCTTAGCAATCTTCTCTTCGTATTTAGCCATGTGATCCTCGATGAGCACATCAGCACGATAACGCTTCTTAGAGTCGCGGTTATCAATCAATGGGTCATTGAAAGCATCTACGTGGCCGGAAGCCTTCCAAACAGTAGGGTGCATGAAGATAGAAGCATCAAGACCAACAATGTTCTCGTGCAGCAACACCATGCTCTGCCACCAATACTGCTTGATATTATTTTTCAGCTCAACACCATTCTGTCCATAATCATAAACAGCTGCCAAGCCATCATAAATTTCACTACTTGGGAATACAAAGCCATATTCTTTGCAATGGCTTACGATTTTCTTAAAAACATCTTCCTGTGCCATGATAAAAACTTTTTTTTTTCAAATTTTCGGCAAAGATACGCTTTTTTCTCGAAATTTTGTTGTATTTTTGCCATAAATTATCAAAATAAGTATTAAAAGCTATCTATGAGCGACGAAATTAAAGATAAAGACGGAATAGAAGGTCAAAATCCTGACAACTTGCAAGATTCTCAAAATAACGACCTGCAGAACACCTCTAAAGACGATTTGGGGGATTCGCAAAAGGACGACTTAGAGGATTCGTCAAAGGATGATTTGAAAAATCAGACCGAACAGCATTCCGATTATAAGCCGGTGAACCGATTCGACGCATCCGCTGTACACCATCTCAGCGGTATGTATCAGAACTGGTTCCTCGACTATGCCTCGTACGTAATTCTGGAGCGTGCCGTTCCTCACATCGAGGACGGACTGAAGCCTGTACAACGACGCATTCTCCACTCCATGAAACGTATGGATGATGGCAGATACAACAAGGTGGCTAATATCGTGGGCCACACCATGCAGTTTCATCCTCACGGTGACGCCTCCATCGGTGATGCCCTGGTACAGATGGGACAGAAAGACCTGCTCATCGACACACAGGGTAACTGGGGAAACATTCTCACAGGCGACCGTGCGGCAGCGCCCCGCTATATCGAGGCACGACTTTCCAAGTTTGCACTCGACGTAGTATTCAACCCGAAGACTACCGACTGGCAGCTCTCATACGACGGCCGCAATAAAGAGCCTATCACCCTGCCAGCCAAATTTCCTCTGCTCCTTGCACAAGGCGCAGAAGGTATCGCCGTAGGCTTGAGCAGCAAGGTGCTGCCCCACAACTTCAATGATCTCTGCGATGCTGCCATTCACTATCTGAAGGGCGAACCATTCACGCTTTATCCTGATTTCCCTACGGGTGGTGCCATTGATGTAAGCAAATACAATGATGGTCAGCGTGGCGGTGTGCTGAAAGTTCGTGCCAAGATAGACAAGCTCGACAACAAGACTCTGATCATCAGCGAGATTCCATACAGTAAGACTACGGGAAGCCTCATCGAATCTATCACCAAGGCTGTAGAGAAAGGTAAAATCAAGGCCAGAAAGGTGGATGATGTGACTTCTGCCAACGTGGAGATTCTCGTCCATCTGGCTCCTGGCACATCGTCAGACAAGACGATGGATGCCCTCTATGCCTTCAGCGACTGCGAAATCAATATTTCACCCAACTGCTGCGTCATCGAGGACAACAAGCCAAAGTTCCTCACCGTCAGCGATGTGCTCAAGCATAGCGTAGATTGCACGATGGGACTGCTCCGCAAGGAACTCATGATTCGCAAGGGCGAATTGGAAGAACAGCTATTCTTCTCCTCTCTGGAGCGCATTTTCATCGAGGAGCGCATCTACAAGGAGCGCAAGTTTGAGCAGAGTAAGAGCCAGGATGAGGTAGTGGCATTCATCGACTCCAAGCTGGAGCCTTTCAAGGATAAGCTCTTTACTGCAGAGGTGGATGGCAAGGGAATGGTACAGTATGCTTTCCATCGCGAAATCACCCGGGAAGATATTCTCAAACTGCTCGAAATCAAGATGCAGCGTATTCTTAAATATAATAAGGATAAGGCGGATGATCTCCTGATGAAGATTAAGGCAGAACTGGCTGAGATTGAAAATGACCTTGCCCACATGACCGATGTGACCATCAACTGGTTTGAATACCTCAAAGGCAAATACGGCAAGTTCCATCCTCGCAAGACCGAGATACGCAACTTCGACACCATCGAGGTGACCAAGGTGGTAGAAGCCAACCAGAAGTTGTTTATCAACCGACAGGAAGGATTCGTAGGAACCGGCCTCAAGAAGGATGAATTCGTATGCAACTGTTCCGACCTCGACGACATCATCGTCTTCTATAAAGACGGAAAATTCAAGGTCATGAAGGTGGCCGACAAGATATTCGTAGGAAAGAACATCCTCCACGTACAGGTATTCAAGAAAAACGACAAGCGCACCATCTACAACTGCGTTTATCGCGATGGAAAACAAGGTGATTATTTCATCAAGCGATTCAACGTGACGGCGATGACCCGCGACAAGTTGTACGATATCACCCAGGGCACTCCTGGCAGCCGCATCATCTACTTCACCGCCAACCCTAATGGCGAAGCGGAAATCATCAAGGTAACTATGGAGCCAGACCTGTCGAAGAAACGACAGAGCATCTTCCTGGAGAAGGATTTCTCCGAAATACTTATCAAGGGACGTGCTGCCAAGGGAAATCTCCTGACCAAGCGTACCATCAGACGCATCGGACTGAAGAGTCATGGTCACAGTACCTTGGGAGGAAGAAAGGTTTGGTTTGACCCAGACGTAAACCGCATCAACTATGATGAGAACGGAAGATTCCTCGGTGAATTCAATGACGACGAAAGCATCCTGGTAGTACTCGACGATGGCGATTTCTACATCACCAACTTCGACCCGAACAACCATTACGAGGACAATATCCTCCGTCTGGAAAAATGGGACGAGCACAAGATCTGGACCGCCATTCTCTACGATGCCGACAATCAGGGCTATCCATATATCAAGCGCTTCACGATGGATGCTATCAAGCGCCATCAGAACTTCATGGGAGAAAATCCTAACTGCAAGCTGATTCTGCTCACCGATACCGCCTATCCGAGATTCAAGGTTACCTATGGCGGCGTGGATGCAATCCGACCTGCCGAGGAAATCGATGCAGAACAGTTTATCGGACAGAAGAGTTTCAAGGCAAAGGGCAAGCGTCTCACTACCTGGAAGTTAGAAAGCATCGAAGAACTGGAGCCTACCCGATTCCCAGAACCAACCGATGAAGGTGAAGACTCAGAAGAAGGAGGTGAATCAGAAAATGGGGATGCATCTGGAAAAGGAGGAAAAGCTCCTGAAAGAGAAAACCTTGACCCGGATGCAGGTAAGAGCGAACAGCAGATCATCGACGAACTGACAGGACAGACCAGTCTCTTCGACGATAAGAAGTTTACCGAAGAAGACGAGAAAGACAAAGAATGGTTAGCTAAGCACTAACCTTTCTCAAATAACTTTCGAATAGCATAAGGGCTTGTATGATCATTATTAAATCATACAAGCCCTATTTATTTCCCAATTAACTCTTGAGAAAATCCTCTCAAGATTACCCTTGAGAAATTCTCCTCAAAAAAGGGAAAATCAGATGATTAGTACTTCTTGGCTGCAAGAATCTTCATACAGTAGTCCTTGAAATCTTTCCAATGATAATAAGGAGCCACATCACTCTTGATAGGCAAGGTAGCCTCATCCTCATTCAGGAGAACCTTTACCAAGACATCATTCGGCTTCTTCTGATTGCGATAGAAGACAAACTGCAGGTTGGTTGCCATCGGAGTAATCTTATAATCAAACCACATTTTGGCAATATTCTCAGGATCCTTGATAAGCGCACCATAACCATTCAGATTGAGCAGACAGGTAAGCGGAGTCACCATCGTATCATGACCATATCTCAGCGTAGCACCCGGATGCTGGAGAGCGATGCAACTGTCAGCCTTCTCGATGATATTTCTCAAGAGATTGCGCTGAGAATAAGGCTGTTCGGCACCAGTATAAGGAGAATATCCGTATGACATCTGCCACCAGGAATTGCTTACCACCCAATTCTGATAGATTTCCTCCTCATTGAAGAGGTCGTAGAGAGAAACCTTGCCACGCAGTTCAGTACCCTGGATAGCCCCTGCCATCTCAAAGAGTTTCCAGTTGAGGTCGCGCGGATTGATATTCTGCTTCACCCAGTACGGATCGTTGAAGAGTTCCTTCATCACGCGGTCATAGCAGTCGTGCTTCTTGGTAAATTCCTCCTGCACCGTCTTTCTTCCGATACAATTCTTCAAACTGTCCAGTCGCTTATCCAACAGGTTCATATAATACATATCGTGATAACTGGCATCATGGAAGATATGGAGTTGAGGATTCATGCGAAGCATCTGCTGCAGACCGTTTTCCATTGAGAGAATACATCGGATAACAACGGTACTTCTCGCCTCGATATTGGTTTTACCTGCAAAAATCTCCGGGAATCGCTCCATCATTCTCTTGGTAATTCCCTGATGCTGGATAGCTCCGAGCGGCGTCAGTTCGCCATCCCTACCCTTAGCATCATCACGTATCAGTTTTACTTTTTCCAATGTTTCCTCACCCTTGGCAGTCAGTTTACCCTCCTGCTTCGCCTTGAGCAAAGAGAAGTAAGGCACATCATAGGCCTTCTTTCCTATCATATAGCGTGAGCCATGGCGACCATAGTGACTCAGATAGAATGGTTTGTATCCCTTAGGAGCAGGAGTAAGTTGCTTCTGAGGACCACGATAAGCCACGTAGTTACTTGCCGATAGCGTAACATCCCTCTTGAAATCCTCCTGTGGAGTCTGTGCCAAGGCACTGTTTCCTGCCAGCAATACCGCAGCAAACAGCAGTACTTTTCTCATTTCGTTTTTCATTCTTTATCTGTATATTTAAGTTAGTTTTCTCATGATTTCAGTCATTTAGCCAAACATCGATTTCTTCAGACCATAAATGCCAAATTCATCTGCACCGGTTAAAAGACTTACATCTTCTTCTCAGCCTGCAAAAATAGTAAAAATTCAGCAAAAAAGCAAGTAACTTCAAAGTTTTTTATATTTTTCTTCTTTTAATTGAAATATAAGTTGTATCTTTGCAGTCACAAATGCGCTTGTGGCGAAATTGGTAGACGCGCTAGACTTAGGATCTAGTGGTTCAGGCCGTGTAGGTTCGAGTCCTATCAGGCGCACCGAATAAAAATCCTAACTGCTTAATAATAAGCGGTTAGGATTTTTTCTTTTCTATTTTTGGCAACATTTTGCCAACATATTTCAATGCTAATCTATAGTAACAGCCAAAAGCAAGGTATCGCAAGAAGCAGGCATATCATAAATAACTTTTTTGCTGTCATCACGTTCCTCCTTATTTTGCTACGGGAATATAATGCGAATCCTTGATTTCACCAATCACGATGATACTGTGCAGGCTTCCGATGCATTCGATATTTCCCAGCGTGTTGAGCATGAAGTCCTGATAGGCTTTCATATCGCGGGCATATACCTTGATCTGGAAGTCATAATCGCCGGTGGTGTTGTAGCACTCCGTTATCTGGTCGATGGTCTGCACGGTATCCATGAATTGCTGAATCAGATCATGGGTGTGCTGCTTGAGCCGGATATTACAGAGCACGATTACGTTGTGTCCCATCTTGTGATGGTCTACGATGGCTCCATATCGCTGGATGTATCCCTCTCGTTCCAGCCGCTTCTGCCGTTCAAAGGTTGGAGAAGGAGAGAGGTTGACTCTTGCGGCAAGTTCCTTCACGGTGAGTCGGGAGTTCTGCTGCAACAACTTGAGTATCTTGATGTCGATTTCGTCGAGATTTTCTTCTGTAGCCATTGTTTCTTTATTTCTGCTTTTACCTGTTCCTGCAGAATAATATTCTGCTGATTTGCTTAATTCGCTGCAAAGATAGCATATTTTTCTGAATTACGGAGAATATTTGGAAGATAAAATTCTTCTTCTTACCTTTGCAACCGCAATTCCGGATGCAAAGAGCCGTTTATCATCAGATAATGGCAAATCAAGAGTCATTCATCATTTAAAAATATAGGAGATAAAACAATGAGTAACGTAAGAAATATACATTTTGAGGCAGTGGGCAGCTATTTGCGCCCTGCAGAGTTGAAGGAAGCAAGAGCTAAGTTTGCAGACGGACAGATTTCTGCCACCGACCTCCGCGCCGTAGAAGACCGTCTGATTACAGAGGTTATCAGGCAGCAGAAGGCGCATCGCCTGCCTTATATCACCGATGGCGAATTCCGCCGCAGCTATTGGCATCTCGACTTTATGTGGGGATTCAATGGCGTGGAGCATATCGAACTGGAGCATGGTTACCAGTTCCATGGCGAGGAAACAACCAAGGGTTCTATCCAACTGACCGGCAAGATTACCGGCGAGAATCATCCTTTTATCAAGGATTTCCTGTTTGTAAAGCAGTTTGAGGAGTTGGATGCCAAGGGCGAGTATATCTTCGAGGCAAAGCAGACGGTTCCTGCTCCTGCACAGTTTCTTGCCGAACTGTTTCGTGGCAAGAATGCCGAGAATACCCGCAAGTTCTATCCTAACACCACCCAGCTGATAGAGGATATTGCCCAGGCCTATCGCACCTTCTTCCAGGAAATTTATGCAGCCGGTTGCCGCACCGTTCAGTTAGATGACTGTACCTGGGGAATGATTGTGGATAGTGATTACTGGAAGGCTAAGGTGGGTACAGGATTTACCCTAGAGCAGGAAGCCCTGCAGTATCTGAAGGTGAACAACCTTGCCATCGAGGGCAAACCTGAGGGGTTGACCATCAACACCCACGTATGCCGTGGCAATTATCATTCCTGCTATGCTACCAAGGGTGCCTACGATGCTGTGGCTCCTTATCTTTTTACTCATGAGGATGTGGATACCTTCTATCTGGAGTATGACGATGAGCGTTCGGGCGGTTTCGAGCCTTTGAAATATGTGGCAGATGGCAAGAAGGTGGTTCTGGGTTTGGTAACCTCAAAATCTCCGGTGTTGGAGGATAAGGCTACGGTTATCGCCAGAATCCACGAAGCTGCCAAGTATATTTCTCTCGATCGTCTCAGTCTCAGTCCTCAATGCGGCTTCGCCTCTTGCGAAATCGGTAATAAACTGACCGATGCTGAGCAATGGGCAAAGATAGATTTGGTTAGAGAGATTTCCGAGGAAGTTTGGAGTTCTTCTTCTTTCGCCGATGCAGAATAATGCAATAGGCTTCAACTGCTTACGAAGCCGCTTTCATTGCTCTACGAAATAGGCTTCATTGACTATCGAAGCCTATTTCATATTTCAAGGCTTTTCTATTCAAAGTTTTCAATAGGGGTGCTGATTCCTAAGACATAGCCAAATTTTTGAGCAGCTTTTTATGTTAATAAATATAAAAGAGGCGTTTTGGAGCATACAGGCACTAAAATATCGGTAGCAGAAATGGTCAAAAATGACATTTCTGTTA
>NZ_SGVY01000007.1 GCF_004535825.1 Segatella hominis
AGTCTGGATTGGATAAGCGCTGAAAGCATCTAAGTGCGAAGCCAGCCGCAAGATGAGAACTCCATAGAGGGTCGTCATAGACGATGACGTTGATAGGATGCAGGTGTAAAGACAGCGATGTCAAAGCTGAGCATTACTAATTGCCCGAACACTTTCTTTAGAAAGTTCATAGTTTCAACTGTATGTTGAGTCTGAATATAGCAGGAATGTTAGATTTATCATTTCTCATGAGTCATTATTCATGTTTTGCTTGTGTGCAAATACGTCATAACCCATTATCAGGTGGTTATTGCGGTGGGGTTCCACCTCTTCCCATTCCGAACAGAGAAGTTAAGCCCACTTGCGCCGATGGTACTGCAATGCAATGCGGGAGAGTAGGTCGCCGCCTCCTTTCAATGAAGAGCCTCAGATTTCGAAAGATTTCTGAGGCTTTTTTGTTTATCTTCCCGCGGATCTTTTTCTTCTCCGCTGGTTTTTTCTTCTCGCTGAATATTAGTTTGTCACGCAGATTTCGCAGATGACGCAGATTTTTTCTCATTGATTATTTTAGTCCCACAGATTTCACAGATTTACACAGATTTTTTTTCATTGATTATTTTGTCCCACAGATTTCACGGATTTCCACAGATCTTCTTTGGCTCACTCTTTTTTCTTCTTTTCCTTTTACTTTATAATAAAAAACATTTTCTCTCGTTATTTATTTGAGTTTCAATAAGTATATAAATGATTTGGACAGATAGAATTAGACAAGTTAAGATTTTACTGGTTTCTGCAGCAATCATTATTGCTGCAGCATCTCTTGCCATCTCTCATTTTCTGGTGACTGATTTGGAGAATGAGGAAAAAAATCGTATGGCTGTTTGGGCAGAGGCTATGAGGACTCTTAATAATGCTGATGAAAAAACGGATCTTAATCTTGTACTGAAGGTTATTAATGAAAATAATACAATTCCTGTTGTCGTTCTCGACTCACAAGGAAATGCACAGGTTTTCCGTAATGTCACACTCAGTGGTGCTGATTTTAATGACAGCCTAAAGAATGCGGCTCTATTGGGTAAAAACTTTCTTCGTAAAGGAAGACACATCAAAATCATGCTCAACCAGAATAATAATGATTATATTCAGGTTTGTTATGATGAGTCTCTTATGTTGAAAAGGTTAGCTGCTTATCCTTTGGTTCAGTTGGGTATTGTTCTTATCTTTGTCGTTGTAGCCATCTTTGCTCTTCTTTCTTCTAAAAAAGCAGAACAGAATAAAGTTTGGGTAGGTTTGTCAAAAGAAACTGCTCATCAATTAGGAACTCCGATTTCCAGTCTGATGGCTTGGATAGAAATCTTGAAAGAAACTTATCCAGATGATGACTTAATTCCTGAGATGAATAAGGATGTGAAGCGGCTTCAATTGATAGCAGACCGTTTCTCTAAGATCGGTTCTCTTCCAGAACCGGTTCCTTCCAGCTTGAATGAGGTGCTTGATCATGTTATTGACTATATGGATCGCCGTACTTCCAAATCTATAAAGATGGTAAAAGAGTTTCCTCGGCATGATGTTATTGTCAAGATCAATGCTTCTCTATTCGAATGGGTCATTGAAAATTTGTCCAAAAATGCAGTTGATGCCATGGGAGGAAAAGTAGGCAGGATTACACTTCGTGTGGAAGAAACTGATAAATGTGCAGTTATTGAGGTGAGTGATACGGGAAAGGGTATCAAGCGCAAAGATCTTAATAATGTGTTTAGACCAGGTTTCACTACAAAAGAAAGAGGCTGGGGACTTGGATTGTCTTTACCAAACGCATAGTTGAAGAATACCATAACGGTAAGATATGGGTGAAAAGTTCGGAAGTAGGAAAAGGTACTACTTTCAGGATAGAATTACCTCTTCGATAAGCGAATTTAAATGGTTGGTTTCTATTAAATATATTGAAATAACTGCTTAATATGCTATATTTTAGAGTTTTTTTCACTAAAAATTATTTTATCTCAAAAATAATTTGTAACTTTGCACCCCGAAACAATATACTAATATTGTAATATGTGTAATATAGAGTCTTTTAAAATTGATCTGAAAGCGTTGCCTCAGGGAGCTTCTATCCTTGAGTTTAAACTTGATGATTCATATTTTAAGGCAATTGATGCCCCTGATATTCAGAGTGGAGAATTGTCAAGTAGTCTGTCCATTAGCCGTACAGACGATTTCTTCGAACTCAATTTTCATACAGAAGGCATTGTACACATTCCTTGCGATATCTGTCTGGATGATATGGAGCAATCCATTGAGACTGATGACCGATTACTCGTAAGATTCGGAGAAGACTACTCAGAAGAAGATGACCTCGTGATTGTGGCCGAGAACGAAGGAATACTCGATGTCGCGTGGTTTATCTATGAATTTATAGCCCTCAATATTCCTATCAAGCATGTGCATGCACCTGGAAAATGCAACCCTGCTATGATTGAAATGCTTCAAGAGCATTCTGCCGCCCGAAGCGGTGAGGAAGAAGAGGAAACTGTAGATCCGCGCTGGGCAGCCCTCTTAAAATTGAAAAAGTAAAATTAAAATTTAAACATTTAAAAAATTATGGCACATCCTAAAAGAAGACAGTCAAAGACACGTACACTTAAGAGAAGAACTCATGATAAGGCAGTAGCTCCTACATTGGCAGTTTGCCCTAACTGTGGTGCATATTATGTTTACCATACTGTTTGCCCAACTTGCGGTTACTACAGAGGCAAGGTTGCAATTGTAAAGGAAGCAGCTGAATAATGGGTAAAATTAATGCTGTAATTACTGGTGTAGGTGGATACGTGCCTGACTATATCCTTAACAATGAGGAGTTGTCTCGCATGGTGGACACAACAGATGAGTGGATTACAACTCGTGTTGGAATCAAAGAGCGCCGTATTCTTACTGAAGAAGGTCTCGGAACCAGTTACTTGGCCCGCAAGGCTGCCAAGCAGTTGATTCAGAAGACTGGTGTTGATCCTGATACAATTGATGCACTCATTGTGACAACAACTACACCAGATTATAAGTTCCCATCTACAGCATCTATTGTCTTGGGCAAGCTTGGATTGAAAAATGCTTTTGCATTTGATTTTTCTGCAGCTTGCTGCGGATTCTTGTATTCACTTGATGTTGCTGCCAGCATGATTCAAAGTGGACGCTTTAAGAAGATTATTGTTATCGGTGCTGATAAAATGTCTTCTTTGGTAGATTATACAGACCGTGCAACATGCGTACTCTTCGGTGACGGAGCAGGCGCAGTTCTTGTCGAGGCAACAGAGGAAGAAAATGTAGGTGTTCAGAACTCATACCTGCGTACTGATGGTAAAGGCTTGCCTTTCCTTCATATGAAGGCTGGTGGTTCTGTTTGTCCTCCATCTCGCTTTACAGTAGATCATCGCATGCATTACCTCTATCAGGAGGGTCGTACAGTTTTCCGCTATGCGGTAACTGATATGAGCAACGATGTGATGAAAATCATGGAGATGAACAACTTGACAGCAGACGATGTAAACTGGGTAATTCCTCACGAGGCAAACCTCCGTATTATCGAGGCGGTTACCAAGCGTGCTGGTATTCCTTTGGACAAGGTTGTTGTCAACATCGATCATTATGGTAATACAAGTGCAGCTACAATTCCTTTGGCATTGTGGGATGCTGAAAGTAAACTCAAGAAGGGTGATAATATCATCTTTACTGCTTTTGGTGCTGGATTTGTACATGGTGCATCCTTCTATAAGTGGGCTTATGATGGCTCTGCTTACGGAAAATAATAAAATAATAAAATCCACAAATAAAAAAGACGCATCTTTCTTATTTCTCATAAGAGATGCGTCTTTTTAGCTTAAATCAAGTTTGCTTATGCATAAGGCAGGTTTCGTCAATATAGTAGGTAATCCTAATGTTGGTAAGAGTACACTGATGAATCAATTGGTGGGCGAACGTATCAGTATCGCTACTTTTAAGGCTCAAACTACTCGTCATCGTATCATGGGTATTGTTAATACCGATGATATGCAGATTGTGTTTTCTGATACTCCTGGTGTCTTGAAGCCAAATTACAAGATGCAGGAGATGATGCTTGCATTCTCGGAGAGTGCATTGGCTGATGCTGATGTTCTTCTTTATGTTACCGACGTCGTGGAAAATCCTGAAAAAAATCTGGATTTTCTGGAAAAGGTACGAAAGATGACTATTCCTGTCTTGCTGTTGATTAACAAAATTGATGAGAGCGACCAAACTAAATTAGGGGATATTGTTGAGAAATGGCACTCTTTGTTGCCTGATGCTGAAATCTTACCTATTTCTGCTAAGAATAAGTTTGGTGTAGATATGCTTTTGAAGCGTATCAAAGAACTGTTGCCTGAGTCGCCTGCTTTTTTTGACAAGGATCAGTTGACAGATAAACCTGCTCGTTTCTTTGTTTCAGAGATTATCCGTGAAAAGATTCTTCTTTATTATGATAAGGAAATTCCATATTCTGTAGAGGTAAGAGTGGAGCGCTTTAAGGAAGATGAACATAAGATTCATATCAACGCTGTGATTTACGTAGAGCGTGATTCCCAGAAGGGTATTATCATTGGTCATCAAGGTATTGCGTTGAAGAAGGTAAACACGGAATCGCGCAAGGCTTTGGAAAAATTCTTCGACAAGAAAATTTTCCTGGAAACTTTCGTCAAAGTTGATAAGGATTGGCGTAGTTCTCAAAAAGAATTGGATGCTTTCGGATATAATCCGGAGTAATCTTTATAAAACATAACTCCCTGAATGTAATCGAGGGAGTTACTCTCGCTGATTGGCGAGGGCCGGAGCATGGTCAGCTTCGGCAAATTTTTAACTTGGATGCAGAGACCACATCCTTGAAGCCTCCTAAAGGAAGGAGGAAAAATGACTTTTATGGCAAATTTAGTAGCAATTGTAGGTCGCCCAAATGTGGGTAAATCTACTTTATTCAATCGTTTGACTCAATCTCGTCGTGCCATTGTTAGCGATACGGCTGGTACTACTCGTGACCGCCAATATGGTAAGTGCAGTTGGAATGGTAGAGAATTTTCTGTAGTGGACACTGGAGGTTGGGTCGTTAAATCAGATGATATTTTTGAAGATGCTATCCGTAAACAGGTTCTGGTAGCTACAGAGGAGGCTGATCTGGTTCTCTTCCTGGTGGATGTAAATACTGGTTTGACGGACTGGGATGAGGATGTTGCGCTTATTCTCCGTCGTGCAAAATTACCTGTAATCCTCGTAGCCAACAAAGTAGACAATAGTGCTGAATATTATCAGGCAGCTGAGTTCTATAAGTTAGGATTGGGTGATCCTCAGTGTATTAGTGCAGCTACAGGTGGTGGAACAGGTGACTTGCTGGATATGATTTTGGATAAACTCCAGGATAATCCGGAGGAAAGTATTGATGAAGATATTCCACGTTTTGCTGTAGTTGGTCGTCCTAATGCAGGTAAGAGCAGTATTATCAATGCATTTATTGGTGAGGATCGTAATATCGTGACTGAAATCGCAGGTACGACCCGTGATAGTATCTATACTAGATACGATAAGTTTGGCTTTGATTTCTATCTGGTAGATACTGCTGGTATTCGTCGTAAGAACAAGGTAAGCGAGGATCTGGAGTTCTATTCTGTCATGCGTTCTATCCGTGCAATAGAAAATAGTGATGTGTGTATCTTGATGCTTGATGCTACCCGTGGTATTGAGACTCAGGATATGAATATATTCCAGTTGATCCAGAAGAATAATAAGAGTCTGGTTGTTGTTGTGAATAAATGGGACTTGGTTGAGGAAAAGAATCAAAAGGTTATTGATACCTTCGAGAATGCTATCCGCAAGCGTATGGCTCCATTCGTTGACTTCCCAATCATCTTTGCTTCTGCCTTGACTAAGCAGCGTATTTTCAGAGTTTTGGAAACTGCTAAGCAGGTTTATCAGAACCGTAAGGTTCACATCGGAACTTCTAAACTGAATGAGGTGATGCTTCCTATCATTGAGGCTTTTCCTCCTCAGAGTGTTAAGGGTAAGTACATTAAGATCAAATATTGTACACAGTTGCCTAACACTACGATTCCGTCGTTTGTGTTCTATGCCAACTTGCCACAGTATGTGAAGGAGAATTATCGTAGATTCTTGGAGAACAAGATTCGCGAGAACTGGTCTTTGCATGGCTGTCCAATTAATGTTTTTATCCGTCAAAAGTAATTGGAGATAAGATGAAGAAATTCTTGTTTTTCATGATATTGAGCATAGGATTGGTATTTGCTTCGTGTAAGAAGGAAACTCCTGATCCTGGTTATTTTGCCGGGATTGCAGCCAAGGGTTATTATGACTTGCTCTTAGAGGGGAAATATAATGATTTTGTGGCTGGATACAATCAGCCGAATCGTATTCCTAAAGGTTATCATGAGCAATTGTTGCTGAATGCCCGGATGTTTATGGAGCAGCAGCAAGAAGAACATAAGGGACTGGCAGGTATTCATGTTCTGCATGCCAAGGCTGATACTGCTCGCCATGTGGCTGATGTTTTCTTACAGATGGTGTATGGTGACAGTACTAAAGAACAGGTTGTTGTGCCCATGGTACTGGTTCATGGTGATTGGAAAATGAGATGAAAATAAAAAAGCTATCAGCTCTTTGCTGGTAGCTTTTTTATTTTCTGTATTATTATGGTTTTGCTTCTTTCATTTCAACTTCCTTTACCTTGCGGAAGAGGTCTGAAGCAAATACAAGGTCGTTCAGTTTTTCGTTTGTGGATGAAATGACTTCATTCTTGTTACCTTGCCATTCTTTTTTCCCTTGGTAGATAAAACAGATATTTTCACCGATACCCATTACAGAGTTCATATCGTGGGTATTAATGATAGTTGTCATGTTGTAATCCTTAGTGATGCCTGAGAGTAATTCGTCTATGACCAATGATGTTTTTGGGTCAAGACCAGAGTTTGGCTCGTCACAGAACAAATACTTTGGATTCATGACAATAGCGCGTGCGATGGCAACACGCTTCTGCATACCTCCAGAAATCTCACCTGGAAATTTGTGTTGTGCATCAATCAGGTTTACGCGGTCAAGACATTCCTGTGCTCTTTTAACTCTTTCCTTGTAATTCATGTTGGAAAACATGTCGAGAGGAAACATCACGTTTTCTAAAACCGGCAGGGAATCGAAGAGAGCTGCACTTTGAAAAATCATACCCATTTCTCGGCGCATGAATACCTTTTCTTTCTTGGACATCTGTACGAAATTGCGCCCGTCATAGAGCACTTCACCACTTGTTGGTTCTAACAATCCAACAAGATTTTTCATCAACACAGTCTTACCTGAGCCGCTTTGGCCAATAATCAAATTGGTTTTGCCGGTCTCAAATACCATATTTATATTGTTGAGAACAGTCTTGTCACCGAAAGACTTTGTTAAGTTTTTAACTTCAATCATAATCTTATAGAATAATTTGAGGTATTTGAGTTGTTATGAAAGCACTTGTGTAAGGAATACATCAGAAAAGAGTATTAAAACACTTGAGCTGACTACAGCATCTGTGGAAGCTTTACCCACTTCTACAGAACCGCCTTCCACCGTATAACCGAAAAATGATGATACACTGGCGATGATGTATGCAAAAAACAAACTCTTGATGATACTCATCCATACAAACCATTGATTGAATGAATGCTGGAGTCCCAATGTCAGGTCATCTGGAGGCAAAATATGTCCGATGTAAGCAGTACCATAAGCACCAATAATGCCCATGCCTGAACTGAAAATTACCAGAAAAGGCATGATAGTAACCAAACCTAAGATTTTAGGTAAGATCAAGTAACAGGCAGAATTTATACCCATGATATCCAGAGCATCTATCTGTTGGGTAACTCTCATGGTTCCCAGCTCTGATGCAATATTGGAACCTACCTTTCCGGCAAGAATCAGACACATGATACTGGAAGAAAACTCCAAGAGCATGATTTCACGTGTGGTGTAACCCGATACCCATCTTGGCATCCAAGGACTTTGGATGTTTAATTTCATCTGGATACAGATCACTGCTCCAATGAAGAATGATATGAGCAGTACGATGCCAATGGAGTTGACACCCAATTGTGACATTTCTTTCACATATTGTTTCAGAAACATGCGTAATCGCTCAGGACGTGAAAAAGAACGCCCCATTAAGATAAGATATTTACCGAAGGTGGTAAGCCATTTCGTTATTAACATGCTAATAAATCTCTGTTTAATGGTGCAAAAGTAACCAAAATCCTCTAAAAAACTACTATATAATGAATAGTTTTTTGATTTTATAAGTGATATTTGCTTGTTTTTTAGTATTTTTGCACCAAAAATGCGGAGAATGAATAGTTCTTCACTCTAAAAATGCAAATTATGGACGAAATAATTAATACTCAACAGCAGTCGGATTGTGGCGAAAAACTGGTTCTCAGAACAGAGGGTTTGGTGAAGCGTTATGGTAAAAGAACTGTTGCCAATGGTGTTACCATCAATGTGAAGCAGGGAGAAATTGTAGGTTTGCTTGGACCAAATGGTGCAGGTAAGACTACCTCTTTCTATATGACTACTGGTTTGGTTGTACCTAATGAAGGTCATGTCTATCTGGGTGATCAGGATATTACCAATTATCCTGTGTATAAACGTGCCCGTGCTGGTATCGGTTATTTGCCTCAGGAGGCAAGTGTCTTTCGGAAGATGAGTGTCGAGGACAATATCTTGTCTGTACTGGAAATGACGGGTAAACCACGCAGCTATCAGTTGGAAAAGTTGGAAAGTCTGATTAATGAATTCCGTCTCAATAAGGTTCGTAAAAACAAGGGTGACCAGTTGTCTGGTGGTGAGCGTCGACGTACCGAGATTGCCCGTTGTCTGGCCATTGATCCGAAGTTCATTATGTTGGATGAGCCTTTTGCCGGTGTCGATCCTATTGCTGTGGAAGATATTCAGCACATTGTCTGGCGTCTGAAATATCGCAATATTGGAATTCTGATTACCGACCATAATGTGCAGGAGACGCTGACTATTACCGACCGTGCCTATCTTTTGTTTGAAGGAAAAATCCTGTTTCAGGGTAAACCGGAGGATTTGGCAACCAACAAGGTGGTTCGTGAGAAGTATTTAAGTAATAGTTTTGTGCTTCGTAAGAAAGACTTTCAGCTCATTGATGAGCAGAAAAGAGCCAAAGAAGCAGAGGAAGATGGTTAAAAAAACAAATTTTTCTCTTATATATTAGGTATATTCACGAATTATGCGTAATTTTGCAAGCCAATCGTGTTGACGAACTATTAAAATATTAAGAAGAAAATAATTAATAATATAAAAACAAAACATCAAGATGAAAATTTCATTTGAAAATCCTGACAAGATTAATGGTCTTTTGACCCTCGTTGTCGAAGAGGAGGATTACAAGAATGATGTCGAGAAGACATTGAAGGACTATCGTAAAAAAGCTAACGTTCCTGGTTTCCGTCCAGGTCAGGCTCCTATGGGCATGATTAAGCGTCAGTTTGGTGCATCTGTAAAAATGGAGGCTATCAACAAGCTCGTAGGCCAGCAGATTTACAAGTATGTACAGGACAATAATATCCAGATGCTCGGTGAGCCTCTCCCATCAGAGAAGCAGGAGCCAGTTGATATTGAGAAGGATGGTCCTTATACATTCATGTTTGACATCGCTGTTGCTCCAGAGTTCAAGGTTGCTCTTTCTGGTCGTGATAAGGTAGATTACTACAATATCACTGTTGATGATAAGATTCTTGATCAGCAGGTAGAAATGTACGCTTCTCGTTCTGGTAGCTATGAGAAGGCTGAGGTTTATCAGGAGAATGATATGCTGAAGGGTGACTTGCGTGAGTTGGACGAGAATGGTAATACCAAGGAAGGTGGCATTACTGTAGAGGCTGCCGTTATGATGCCAAGCTACATTAAGGTAGAAGAGCAGAAGAACCTTTTCAATGAGGCAAAGGTAGGTGATATCATCACATTCAATCCTAAGAAGGCTTATCCAGATAACGATACAGAGGTAGCTCAGCTCTTGAAGATTGAGCGTGATTCTGTGAAGGATTTGGAGTCTGAGTTCAGCTATCAGATTACAGAAATCCAGCGTTTCAAGAAGCATGAGGTAAACGAGGAGCTCTTCAAGTTGGCTCTTGGTGAGGATACAGATGTGAAGGACGAGGCTGCTTTCCGTGCTAAGATTGCTGAGGGCTTGCAGGCACAGTTGGTAGGTGACTCTGACTATAAGTTCCTCCTTGATGTTCGTGCTCATTGCGAGAAGAAGGTTGGCAAGTTGGAATTCCCAGATGCATTGTTGAAGCGTATCATGTTGGCTAACAATAAGGATAAGGGCGAGGACTTCGTAGAGAAGAACTACGAGGAGAGCCTTAAGGAGTTGACTTGGCATTTGATCAAGGAGCAGCTTATCAAGGCTCAGGATATCAAGATTAATGACGAAGATGTCAAGGAGACAGCAAAGGAAGCAGCTCGTGCACAGTTCGCTCAGTATGGTATGGCCAACATTCCTGAGGAGTATGTTGAGAACTATGCAAATGAGATTATCAAGAAGGGTAACTCTACTGAGGCATTGGTAGATCGTGCTATCGACCGTAAGTTGGCTACAACATTGAAGACTGTTGTTAAGTTGAACGAAAAGGAGATTTCTGTTGAGGATTTCAACAAGATGATGCAAGAATAATATTTTTTTAGAAAAAATATCAGATTTATTTCGAGGTTATCGACTTTTTTTATTATCTTTGTTCCACGGAACGAGATATGGAGGTCGATAACCTCGATTTTCGTATATAAATTTGAATAATAATTGATGTAATATGAATGATTTTAGAAAATATGCAACCAAGCATCTTGGTATAAATGGAATGGTGCTTGATGACGTCATCAAGTCGCAGGCTAAGTATTTGAACCCTTATATTCTGGAGGAGCGCCAGCTCAATGTGACTCAGATGGATGTTTTCTCTCGACTGATGATGGATCGTATCATCTTCTTGGGTACTGAGATTGATGACTATACTGCAAATACACTTCAGGCACAGTTGCTTTATTTGGATTCTGTAGATAGCGGCAAGGATATTTCTATTTATATTAATAGTCCTGGTGGCAGCGTGACTGCAGGTTTGGGTATTTATGACACCATGCAGTTTATTTCTTCAGATGTGGCTACTATCTGTACAGGTATGGCTGCTTCTATGGGCGCAGTTCTTCTTGTTGCAGGTCAGGAGGGTAAGCGTGCCGCTTTGCCTCATAGCCGCGTGATGATTCATCAGCCACTTGGCGGTGTTCAGGGTCAGGCTTCTGATATCGAGATTGAAGCAAAGGAAATTCAAAAATTCAAGAAAGAATTATATACGATTATTTCTAACCATTCTCATACTCCATATGAGAAAGTATGGGCAGACAGTGATAGAAATTACTGGATGACAGCAGAAGAGGCAAAGGAATATGGTATGATTGATTCTATTTTGGTGAGAAAATAATATATATATAATAAGGTATGCCGAAGAAAGTATGTAGCTTCTGTGGACGTAATGAAACTGAGGTGAAACTGCTGATTACAGGTATCAGTGGTTTTATCTGTGAGGATTGTGCGCGTCAGGCCTGGGATATAGTCCAGTCAACAGGAGTTTTAAAGGATGATAAAAATAGTTCTTTTGAACTTAAAGATGTTCCAAAGCCTATTGAAATCAAGAAGTATCTTGATGAGTATATAATAGGTCAGGATGAAGCTAAGCGCTATTTGTCAGTTTCCGTTTATAACCATTATAAGCGTTTGCAGCAGCAGAAGACTGATGATGGTGTGGAAATCGAAAAGAGTAATATTATTATGGTAGGAAGCACAGGTACAGGTAAGACGCTGCTTGCCCGAACCATAGCCAAGTTGCTGGATGTTCCTTTTACCATCGTAGATGCCACTGTATTTACAGAAGCTGGCTACGTTGGTGAGGATGTAGAGAGCATCTTGAGCCGATTGCTCCAAGTAGCCGATTATGATGTAGCTGCCGCTGAAAGGGGTATTGTCTTTATTGATGAGATAGATAAGATTGCACGTAAGAGCGATAATCCTTCTATTACCCGTGATGTAAGTGGTGAGGGTGTACAGCAGGGCTTGCTGAAACTTTTGGAAGGAACAATGGTCAACGTTCCGCCAAAGGGAGGAAGAAAGCACCCTGATCAGGATTATATCCATGTCGATACAAGAAATATCCTCTTTATCTGTGGTGGTGCTTTTGATGGCATAGAGCAGAAGATAGCCCAGCGCCTCAATACACATGTCGTTGGTTATAATTCAGTTCAGAATGTCAGAAACATCGATAAGTCTGATTTGATGAAATATATTCTGCCACAAGACTTGAAGTCTTTTGGTCTGATACCTGAAATCATTGGTCGTTTGCCAGTTCTTACCTATCTGAATCCATTGGACAGAGCGGCTTTGCGTAAGATTTTGGTAGAGCCAAAGAATTCTATTGTGAAGCAGTATATCAAGCTGATGGAGATGGATGGTATTGAATTGTCTTTCGATGAGGATGCATTGGATTGTATAGTTGATAAGGCTGTAGAATACAAATTGGGTGCACGTGGACTCCGTTCTATTGTAGAGGCAATTATGATGGATGCCATGTTTGAAATCCCATCCAAGAAAGTTAAGAAGTTTAAGGTGACTTTGGAATATGCAAAGTCGCAATTAGATAAGGCTCATTTGCAAAAATTGGAGTCAGCATAAAAGTTCAATGGGGTAATTCCCATTGGACTTATACCATAGAACATAAAAAAAGATTTTTAATTGATAAGTTGAATATGGCAGAACAGGTTAATCTTACAGGTCAGCTTAAGCGCTATTTCGGTTTTGATAAGTTTAAAGGCGAGCAGGAAGCTATCATCAGAAATCTGATGAGTGGCCATGATACATTTGTGCTTATGCCTACTGGAGGTGGAAAGAGTTTGTGTTATCAGTTGCCTTCTCTCATCATGGAGGGAACGGCCATTGTCATTTCTCCATTGATAGCATTGATGAAAAATCAGGTAGATGTCATCAATGGTCTCAGTGAAGATGATGGTGTGGCACATTATTTGAACTCTTCCCTCAACAAATCGGCAATAGAAAAGGTGAAGGAAGATATCCTGTCTGGAAAGACCAAACTCCTCTATGTGGCTCCTGAGTCTTTGACAAAAGAGGATAATGTGGATTTCTTGAAGACCGTCAAGATTTCCTTCTATGCAGTTGATGAAGCTCATTGTATTTCTGAATGGGGACATGATTTCCGTCCAGAATATAGGCGAATCCGTCCGATTATCAATGAGATTGGTAATGCGCCTGTCATTGCCCTTACTGCCACTGCTACAGATAAAGTGCGAACTGATATCAAGAAAAGTCTGGGTATTGCGGATGCCAAGGAATTTAAAAGTTCCTTTAATCGCGCCAACTTATATTATGAGGTACGCCCCAAGCTAAAGGATATTGATAGACAGATTATTATGTTCATCCGTCAGCATCCTGGCAAGAGCGGTATCATTTATTGCTTGTCTCGCAAGAAAGTGGAGGAATTGGCTGAGATATTAAAAGCCAACGAGATAAAGGCTGCTCCATATCATGCTGGTCTTGATTCTGCTACTCGTTCTCAGACTCAGGATGATTTCCTGATGGAGAAAATCGATGTAATAGTGGCCACCATTGCCTTTGGTATGGGTATTGACAAGCCGGATGTGCGTTTTGTAATCCATTACGATATTCCAAAGAGTCTGGAAGGATATTATCAGGAGACGGGGCGTGCTGGACGAGATGGTGGTGAAGGTATATGTATTGCCTTTTATGCCCGAAAAGACTTGAGAAAACTGGAGAAGTTTATGGAAAACAAACCTGTGGCTGAGCAAGACATAGGCAGACAATTACTGCAGGAAACTGCTGCTTATGCAGAGTCTTCAGTTTGCCGTCGCAAGATGCTTCTTCATTATTTCGGTGAGGAATATTCTGAGGAAAATTGCCATAACTGTGACAACTGTCTGCATCCTACAACGAAGATCGAGGCGAAGGATGCTCTCTTGGTGGTGCTTCAGGCCGTAGCTGCGGTCAAGGAGAATTTCCGTCAGGAGTATATTATCGACTTTGTGAAAGGTAGAGGTACGGATGACATTGTGTCTCATAAGCACAATGATCTGGAAGAATTCGGCGCAGGTGAAGATATGGATAATAAATTGTGGAATCCAGTTATTCGTCAGGCCTTGCTTTGTGGCTATCTCAAGAAAGACGTTGAGAATTATGGACTTCTTAAACTGACTGCTGCAGGTAAGAGATTTATCAAGAATCCTGAGTCATTCATGATAGTGGAAGACAGAGAGTTTAAGGATGATTACGAAGCAGAAACCAGTAGTGAAGGTAGTTGTGGAGCTTTGGATCCGCAATTATATTCTATGTTGAAGGATTTGCGCAAGAACTTTGCCAAGAAGCACAAACTGCCTCCTTATGTCATCTTCCAGGATGTTTCTTTGGAGCAAATGGCAACTATGTATCCTATTAATATGCAGGAACTTCAGAATGTACAAGGCGTCGGTGCAGGTAAGGCAAAACGCTTTGGTAAGGAATTCTGTGAGTTGATCAAAAAATATTGTGCGGATAATGAGATAGAGCGGCCAGAAGAACTCCGTGTGCGTACTGTTGCCAAGAAGTCTATGCTGAAAGTATCTATCATCCAGAGCATCGATCGCCAGATTGATTTGGATGACTTGGCAGAGGCAAAAGGCTTGGAGTTCGAGGAACTTCTTGACGAGATAGATGCCATTGTCTATAGCGGAACCAAGTTGAATATCGATTATTTCATAGAAGAAGTCGTAGATGATGATCACGTAGATGATATTTATGACTACTTTATGGAAAGCGAGACAGATGACTTGAATACTGCTGTAGAAGAGCTTGGAGAAGATTATTCTGAGGATGAAATTAGACTCGTCAGAATCAAGTTCTTGTCGGAACAAGCCAACTAATCACGTTAAATAGCTTTAATAAGGTAAGAAAATCGTAAAAAGTGCGTCTTATCTGAAATATTATTGCTAAATTTGCACGCAATAAATTTTTAAAAGGTTACAATATGTCATCATTTGTTGCAGATAAAATTGTAATGGACGGTCTCACTTACGACGACGTCCTTCTTATTCCTGCTTATTCAGAGGTACTGCCTAAAGAGGTAGAGTTGAAAACCAAATTTTCTCGTAACATCGAGTTGAATGTCCCATTCGTCACAGCTGCGATGGACACTGTTACTGAGGCTTCAATGGCGATTGCTATCGCCCGTGAAGGTGGTATCGGTGTGATTCACAAGAACATGACTATCGAGGAACAGGCTCGTCAGGTCGCTATCGTTAAGCGTGCTGAGAATGGTATGATTTATGACCCTGTCACTATCCGTCGTGGCAGTACAGTGAAGGACGCTCTTGATATGATGCATGATTATCATATCGGTGGTATTCCTGTAGTTGATGACGAGAATCACTTGGTTGGTATTGTTACAAACCGTGACCTTCGTTTCGAGCGTCATTTGGACAAGAAGATTGATGAGGTCATGACAAGTGAAAATCTTGTAACTACACATCTTCAGACAGACTTGATTGCAGCTGCCCAGATTCTTCAGGAAAATAAAATTGAGAAGTTGCCAGTAGTTGACAACGCTAATCATCTTGTTGGTTTGATTACCTATAAGGATATCACCAAGGCTAAGGATAAACCGATGGCTTGCAAGGATGAGAAGGGTCGTCTCCGTGTGGCTGCAGGTGTTGGTGTCACTGTAGATACTTTAGATCGTGCCAAGGCTTTGGTTGAAGCAGGTGCTGATGCTATCGTTATTGATACTGCCCATGGTCATTCTAAGGGTGTAGTTGAGAAGTTGCATCAGGTTAAGGCTGCTTTCCCTAACGTAGATGTTGTCGTTGGTAATGTTGCAACAGGTGCTGCTGCTAAGTATCTGGTTGAAAATGGTGCTGATGGCGTGAAAGTAGGTATTGGCCCAGGTTCTATCTGTACTACTCGTGTGGTTGCCGGTGTAGGTGTTCCTCAGTTGAGCGCTATCTATGATGTATATTCAGCATTGCAGGGCACTGGTGTTCCATTGATTGCTGATGGTGGTCTCCGCTATTCTGGTGATGTCGTTAAGGCATTGGCTGCCGGTGGTAGCTGCGTAATGATTGGTTCACTTGTTGCAGGTACAGAGGAAAGTCCTGGTGATACTATTATCTTCAATGGCCGTAAGTTCAAGAGCTATCGCGGTATGGGTTCTTTGGAAGCAATGGAGCAGAAGAATGGTTCTAAGGACCGTTATTTCCAGGGTGATACAAAGGATGCGAAGAAACTTGTACCAGAAGGAATCGCAGGTCGTGTTCCTTACAAAGGAACCGTTCAGGAAGTTATCTACCAGTTGATTGGTGGCTTGCGTTCAGGTATGGGCTATTGTGGTGCTGCCACTATCGGAAATCTTCACAATGCGAAGTTTACCCGTATTACTAATGCTGGTGTATTGGAGAGCCATCCACATGATATCACAATCACAAGTGAGGCTCCAAACTATAGTCGTCCAGAATAATTAATTTGATATGAAATTTTATGCGCTGATTTCTGCTATGCTTCTCTCGGGGAGCATAGCTTTTGCTCAAAATGATCCTACAGTTATGACGATTAACGGCAAGCCTGTTACTCGTTCTGAATTTGAGTACTCTTATAATAAGAACAATTCTAATGGCGTCATTGACAAGAAAACCGTAAAGGAGTATGTGGATTTGTTTGTCAACTACAAGTTGAAGGTTTTGGCGGCATTGGATGCAAAGGTTGATACCTTGTCTTCTTTTAAGAAGGAATTTGAAACTTATAGAGATCAACAGGTGAGACCTTCTTTTATTACATCAGATGATGTGGAGAAAGAGGCGCGTAAGATTTATAAAGAAACTCAAGAGCGTATAGATGGAGCAGGTGGTATGGTTAAGCCTGCTCACATCTTGATTTTACTTAACCAGAAAGCTACTCCTGCAGAACAGAATGCAGCTAAGGCAAAGGCTGATTCTATTTATAAGGTCTTGAGTCGCGGTGCAGATTTTGCAGAGATGGCTAAGAAATATTCTGATGACAAGGGAACTGCCCAGAAAGGTGGCGAGTTGCCTTGGATTACCAGAGGACAGACAGTCAAGGCTTTCGAGGATGCTGCTTATTCCATGAAGGTGGGCAAGTTGCACGCTCCTGTATTGTCTGAGTTTGGCTACCATATCATTAAATTGAATGGTAAACAGAATTTCTTTCCTTATGACTCCTTGAAGAATGATATTTATCGTTTTATTGATGCAAGGGGTATTAGAGAAAAAATTATTGATGAGAAATTAGATTCTTTAGTTAAAAACGAGCAATCTTCTTCTGCCAAGGAAACTTTATTGGAGAAGAAGGCTGAAGAGTTGTCTGCTAAGGATTCTGACTTGAAATATCTGATACAGGAATATCACGACGGTCTCTTGTTGTATGAGATCAGCAATCGTCTTGTATGGGATAAAGCGGCAAAAGATGAACAAGGATTGGCTTCCTATTTTGCCAAGAATAAGAAGAAATATAAGTGGGAACAGCCTCGCTTTAAGGGGATCGCCTATCATGTGAAGAATGAAGCCGATATCAAGGCGGTTAAAAAGAGTGTAAAGGGCAAGCCTTTTGTAGAATGGGCTGAAATCCTGCGTAATACTTTCAATAAGGATTCGGTGATCCGTATCCGTGTTGAAAAGGGTATATTTAAGCAAGGTGATCATGCATTGGTAGATAAGATGGTTTTCCATAAGGATACTACGGTGCAGGCAGTCAAGGATTATCCTTTCGATGCTACTTTCGGAAAAGTTCTGAAAAAGGGTCCAGAGGATTATACTGACGTGAAGGCTTTGGTTGTTGCCGACTATCAGGACCAGTTGGAGAAAGATTGGGTGGCAACATTAAGAAAAAAATATCCTGTATTTGTGGACGAGAAAGTCCTGGATACAGTCAATAAACATTAAAAAGGAAAATTCATGAATCTTGAAAATAAAATAGGTCTGGCATTTGTTGCTTTGTTGTTCTTGGTTGGTATTTCTGCTAATGCCAACAAAGCATTGCGTGGCTTTGCTGCGCAGGATGCAGACTCTTCTCAAGTGGATTCAACTCCTGGTGACAGTCAGGTGATTAATGAAGCCAGTATTGTAGATGAGGTGATATGGGTAGTAGGTGACGAACCTATATTGAAGTCTGAGGTTGAGGCTACCCGTTTGCAGAGTGAGGCTGAAGGAATCAAGTATGCAGGCGATCCGGATTGTTCTATCCCAGAGCAGATAGCCCTGCAGAAGTTGTTCTTGCACCAGGCGGCTATCGATAGTATTGAGGTATCGGAGTCGGAGGTTATGAATGGCATTGATGAGCAAATCAATTACTGGGTTTCGCTTGCGGGTTCTCGTGAGAAGTTGGAGGAATATAGAAAGCAGAGCATCTCACAGATGCGCCAATCCATGCATGATGATTTCAAGAATCGTCAGCTGATACAGAAGATGAAGGAAGAATTGGTCAAGGATATCAAGGTTTCTCCAGCACAGGTGAGACAGTATTTCAAGAATCTTCCTGCCGACAGCATACCTTTTGTGCCAACAGAAGTGGAGGTGGAAATATTGACCAACCAGCCTAAGATTTCCATGGAGGAAATCACTCGTGTCAAGAACGAGCTGCGTGATTTTACCGATCGTGTCAATAAGGGTGAAACTTCTTTCGCCACCTTGGCGCGTCTTTATTCAGAAGACCCGGGTTCTGCACGTATGGGTGGTGAAATGGATTATGTAGGTCGTGGTATGTTGGATCCTGCATTCGCCAATGTAGCGTTCAACTTGACTGACCCTAAGAAGATTTCCAAAATCGTAGAGTCTGAGTTCGGTTATCATATCATCCAGTTGATAGATAAGCGAGGTGATAAAATCAAGGTTCGCCACATTCTTCTGAAGCCAAATGTATCTCAGGAGGCCATTGATAAGTCTTTGTCAAGATTGGATTCGATAGCTACTGACATCAGAAACAAGAAGTTCACATTCGAGGATGCAGCAACGGTCATTTCTGATGATAAGGATACCCGTTCCAACAAGGGTTTGATGGCCAATACTACCCAGGGCGGAACTCGTACATCCCGATTCCAGTTGAAGGACCTTCCTACAGAGGTGGCTCGTGCTATTGACACGATGAAGGTAGGAGAAATCTCTGCACCTTTCACCATGATCAATTCCAGAGGAAAGACAACTTGTGCTATCGTTAAACTTCTCAATAAAGTGGAAGGACATCGTGCTACCATTACAGAGGATTTCCAGGTGATGAAGGATGTTGTCTTGGCTAAAGAACGTGAGAAAACTTTGCATGATTGGGTGGTTGATAAAATCAAGCGTACTTATGTGCGTATGAACGATCGCTACAAAAATTGTAAATTTGAATATCAAGGCTGGGTTAAATGATAAGTAAGAACTTTCTCAATAATAATAACAGGCATAGAATCAAGCTTCTGCTGATTCTATGCCTATTTGGGTTTTGTTTGGTGCAAGCCATGCAGAGTCCTAAGAAAAGAGCTCATCGTCCACATGGCGACCGTGTTTACCTTCTTCATGCGGATGAGCTGAAGTATGATATGTTTGGTAATAATCCTGATGCGCAGATTGTCAAAGGCAAGGTTTCGTTTCTTCATCAGGGAGCGCATCTTACTTGCGACAGTGCCTATTTTTATCAAAACACCAATTCGGTGAAGGCATTCGGACATGTGCATTTCCGTCAGGGTGATACTTTGTCCTTGGTTTGTGACAGGGCAGAATATGACGGTTTGATGCAGATGATGAGAGCCCGCAAAAATGTGGTTTTGCACCATCGCAGACAAGTCCTCCGTACCGACAGTTTGGATTATGACCGTTTGTATGAAATGGCCAACTTCTTCGAAGGTGGAACGCTGATTGATGGCAAGGACCGTCTTGTTTCAGATTGGGGTGAATATCATACCAAAACACGTGAAGCTAAGTTTGTCTTCAATGTGAAACTCCGTAGTGGCAAGGATCTCGTGACTACAGATACCTTATATTATGATGTGAGGAAATCAACTGCCCACATGGTAGGTCCTTCCCGAATTGTCTCCGGCTCCAGCGTGGTCAAAACTGCTGATGGATATTATAATACCAAGACAGATCGTGCCCGGTTGTATGGCCGCTCCACTTTAGTGGATAAGGACAAGACCATTACGGGTGATAGTCTTTACTATGTGAAAGACGGAAACAGTCAGGGCTTCGGTAATGTGATTTACAATGATAAGAGAAACCGCAATACCCTTCACTGCAACTATTTGCGTTATAATGAAAAGACAGGATATGGTTTTGCCACCCGCAATCCGGTAGCCATTGATTATTCACAGAAGGATACTTTGTGGGTGCATTCAGATACCATGAAGATTTATACCTTCCATATCAATACCGATTCTGTTTATCGCAAGGTGCATGCTTACAGCAAAGTGCGAGCTTACCGACAGGATGTCCAGGCAGTTTGCGATTCCATGGTATTTAATTCCCAGGACTCATGTATGACGATGTATAAAGACCCGATTGTATGGAATCTGAATCGTCAACTTCTTGGCGAGGTCATCAAGGTTTACATGAATGACTCCACGGTGCGCATGGCTCATGTCATCGGACAAGCCCTCTCTGTAGATGAAATGCCAGACAGTGTGCATTTCAATCAGGTAACT
The DNA here is from genome assembly GCF_004535825.1 of Segatella hominis. GTDB lineage: Bacteria > Bacteroidota > Bacteroidia > Bacteroidales > Bacteroidaceae > Prevotella > Prevotella hominis. The sequence continues at coordinate 20,769 of NZ_SGVY01000007.1, forward strand.
TCCAAGGAGATGAAGGCCTACTTCGAAAAAGGACAGGCGCGGATGGGCGAGTCTATAGGAAATGTGCAGACCATCTATTTCCTTACCAATGATAAGGATAGTTCACTGGTCGGCATGAACTATATGGAGACCGATACGATGAGAATGTACTTGTCTCCAGAAAGACAGTTGCAGAAGATATGGGCCAATAAGTCCGTAGGTACCTTCTATCCGATAACCCAGGTGCCGCCAGCCAAGTTGAAACTCCCTAATTTCGCTTGGTTTGACGATATCCGTCCAAAGGATAAAAATGATATTTTTGTATGGAGAGGAAAGAGGAAAGACCAGCAGTTGAAGGTGATCAAGCGCCATGCTGCGCCTTTACAGATGCTTTCCGAAAACAAAGGCGGGACGGCTCCAGGAGATTGAGCCGTCTCGATGATTCTGAAAAAGTAATATTATAAAAGATGAGCGATATCATTCAATTATTGCCTGATTCTGTCGCCAATCAAATTGCGGCGGGAGAAGTCATCCAGCGTCCTGCTTCAGTGATTAAGGAGCTGGTGGAAAACGCAGTTGATGCGGGTGCTAAAAAAATAGATGTAGCCGTTGTTGATGCCGGACGAACCAGTATTCAGGTGATCGATGATGGAAAGGGCATGTCGGAAACGGATGCCCGATTGGCTTTTGAGCGCCATGCCACTTCCAAGATTCGCCAGGCAGAAGACCTGTTTAATCTGCATACCAATGGATTCCGTGGTGAGGCCTTGGCTTCTATTGCAGCAGTAGCTCAGGTGGTTCTGAAATCTCGCCAGGAAAGCGATGAGGTCGGAACCCAGTTGTCCATCTCTGGCTCACGTTTTGAGGGACAGGAAGCTTGTTCTTGTTCCGTGGGAAGCATATTCTCAGTGAACAACCTTTTCTATAATGTCCCAGCACGCCGCAAATTTCTGAAGTCCAATTCCACGGAATTAAATAATATCCTGACTGCATTTGAACGCATCGTACTGGTCAATCCGCAGATTGCCTTTACGCTTCACAGCAACAAAACAGAACTGTTTAATCTGAAGGCAGGTAATTTCAGACAGCGTATCATCGATGTATTTGGAAAGCGTATCAATCAGGACCTCTTGCCGGTCAACGTAGAAACCACCATGTGTAAGATTTCTGGTTTTGTGGGAAAGCCAGAAGCTGCACGCAAGAAAGGTGCCCATCAGTTCTTCTTCGTAAACGGACGATATATGAAGCATCCTTATTTCAATAAGGCGGTGATGACTGCTTACGACAGATTGGTTCCACAGGGCGAACAAGTGCCTTATTTTCTGTACTTTGATGTCAATCCCAACGACATCGATGTCAACATCCATCCTACCAAGACAGAAATCAAGTTTGAAAACGAACAGGCTATCTGGCAGATTCTGATGGCAGCCGTCAAGGAATCCATTGGAATGTTCAATGATGTGCCTTCCATCGATTTTGATACAGAAGACAAACCGGATATTCCGGTGTATAATCCGGATATGATACCTTCTGCTTCTGCCCCGAAGATTAGCTTAAATCCGCATTACAATCCATTCAAGTCCTCCCCGTCATCCGGGAAACCTGCTGCAGCAAAGCCGGTGGATGAACAGTGGGAACAGTTGTATGAAGGATTGAATGATCAGGATTCGGTGGAAAGAGAAGCCGATATCTTTGAGTCGGAAAATGAAGCGGAAATCAATACATCCCAAAGTATTTTAGCCGAAAAGTCACCAGCACATTATCAATATAAAGGTAAGTATGTGATGACAGCGGTGAAGTCAGGACTGATGATCATAGACCAGCATCGGGCACATGTGAGAGTGCTTTATGAACGATATCTTGAGCAGATTCAGCAACAGACGAGTCATTCCCAAAAAGTCCTTTTCCCGGAGGTACTTCAATTCCCGGTTTCCGACGAAGTAATCTTGGAAAAACTTTTGCCAGAGATGAGCAAGATGGGATTTGAATTGGATGATCTGGGTGGAGGAAGTTATGCCGTCAATGCAATTCCTACCGGACTGGATGGCGTAAACCCGCTACATCTGGTACAGGATATGGTTTTCTCTGCCAAGGAAAAGGGAGTGAAGGCTCTGGATGAAGTACATCAGTCGTTGGCTCTGACATTGGCACGAAATGCAGCCATTCCGCAGGGACAGGTATTGAGCAATGAAGAGATGGAATCCCTTGTCAATGACCTGTTTGCATGTAGCAATGTCAACTATACTCCGGATGGCAAAAATGTGCTTTGTATTCTCAAACAGCAGGAAATTGAGCATCTTTTAGGCTAAAATGGGGTTTAAAATGGAAAAAAGACAACTTTTTTTAGAAAAAAGTGCATTTTTTTTATGAAAATAGGAAAAAATTAAAAAATAAGTAGTAATTTTGCCTCCAAAATATAAAAGGTGATTTGTTTTAATGAATTATATATTGATTGTTAAATATTAAAGTTATGAAAAAGTTATTAGCTGTACTGGCATTTGCCGGTCTTTCATTAAGTGGATTTGCTCAGGATGCAACTCCTACAGAGAAGTATAGTGTTGCTACAAACTCTTTCTGGAGTAATTGGTTTATTCAGGCTGGTGCTGAGTGGAATGCTTGGTATTCAAGCGAGGAACACGGTCAGAATTTCGCAACAAGCCCTTTCAAGAAGTTCCGTTCTAATCCTGGTGCTTCTGTAGCTATCGGTAAGTGGTTTACTCCTGGTATCGGTTTGCGTACCAAGTTGCAGGGTATCTGGGGTAAGGAAGTTTATGATCCTACAACAGGTGCACAGGGCAAGTTCAATAAGTATTGGCTTTTGAATGAGCACGTCATGTTCAACGTCAGCAACTTGATCTGGGGTTACAATGAGAACCGTGTTTGGAATGTAATTCCATTCGTCGGTGGTGGTATTGGCCGTACAATGACTAACAACTTGTATTCAATGGACCTCAGTGCAGGTGTCCAGTCAACTTGGAAGGTAGCTAAGCACCTCAATGTTTATCTTGAGGCTGGTTGGAACCGTATCGAGAGTGATATCGATGGTGGTATCGAGGACGGACACCGCGGTTGGGATACTCATGATAATAACCTCTATGCAGAGGTAGGTTTGCAGTTCAACCTTGGCAAGTCTAACTGGAAGAAGACTCCAGACGTAGATGCTATCAATGCTCTCCATCAGTCAGAGCTCGATGCACTCAATGCTAAGTTGAACGATGCTAATGCAGAGAACGATCGTTTGAAGCAGAAGCTTGCTGAGCAGAAGCCAGTAGAGACTCCAGAAGCAGTTAAGGAGTTTGTTAACACTCCAGTATCTGTATTCTTCAACATCAACAAGACCAACGTTGCTTCTCAGCAGGATTTGGTTAACGTACAGGCTATTGCTAAGTACGCTAAGCAGAATGGTTCTAAGTTGCTCGTTAATGGTTATGCTGATAACGCAACTGGTACTCCAGAGATCAACCAGAAGCTTTCTGAGGGTCGTGCAGAGGCTGTTGCTGCAGAGCTCGTTAAGATGGGTGTAGAGAAGAGCAACATCACTACTCGTGCTAACGGTGGTTCAGATGAACTTTCTCCAATCTCATTCAACCGTCGTGCTACTGTTCAGATTGCAGACTAATCTATATTAGATATATATCTTAAGGGAGGATGTGTCATAAAAGCGTGGCACATCCTCCTTTTTTTAATGAGAAATGAGAAATTACAAATGAGAAATGAGAAAGGGGGAAAAAGGGGGATTTTTAGGAGGAAATGAAGTTTTTTGAAGAAAAAGAGAAAAAAGTTGCGAAAAAATTTGGTGGAATGAAATAAAGTTCGTACCTTTGCACCCGCTTACGAAACATAAGGGCGTTTAGCTCAGCTGGTTTAGAGCATCTGCCTTACAAGCAGAGGGTCGGCGGTTCGAATCCGTCAACGCCCACTCAAAAATAACTTTACGTAACGTAAGGGCGCTTAGCTCAGCTGGTTTAGAGCATCTGCCTTACAAGCAGAGGGTCGGCGGTTCGAATCCGTCAGCGCCCACTATAGGGGTGGTTCCCTGTGGTTCATTTGAGTTGCAGGGAATATTTTTAGGGCGTTTAGCTCAGCTGGTTTAGAGCATCTGCCTTACAAGCAGAGGGTCGGCGGTTCGAATCCGTCAACGCCCACCAGGAAGGTTTCACAATATTTGTGGAACCTTTTTTGTTTTTTAAGCTAATTTATCATTATTTCTTCTGTCTTCTCAGATTATTTTTCTACCTTTGCAGCCTAATTAGATATATTAATACGTATTAGTTATGAATTTAGATTTGTTGACAGCCATATCACCTATTGATGGCCGTTATAGGGGAAAGACAGAAGCGCTTGCTAATTATTATTCAGAGTTTGCGCTGATTCGTTATCGTGTAAGAGTTGAAATAGAGTATTTCATTACTTTGTGCGAATTGCCATTGCCGCAATTAGCATCCTTTGATCATGCTCTTTTCGAGCGTTTACGTGACATCTACCGTAATTTGGATGAGAACGAAGCACAGCGTGTGAAGGATATTGAGAAAATAACCAATCACGATGTGAAGGCTGTCGAGTATTTTATCAAAGAAGAATTTGATAAGATCGGTGGCTTGGATGCTTATAAGGAGTTTATCCATTTCGGACTTACATCTCAAGATATCAACAATACCAGTGTTCCTCTCTCTGTCAAGGAATCTCTGGAACAGGTGTACTATCCTCAGGTAGAGGAACTCATTGCTCAGTTGCAGACCTATGCTGATGAGTGGAAGGATGTTCCAATGTTGGCAAAGACACACGGACAGCCAGCTTCTCCTACTCGTTTGGGTAAGGAAATCATGGTGTATGTCTATCGTCTCACAGAACAGCTCAATTCTTTGAAAGCCTGCAAGATCACTGCCAAGTTTGGTGGTGCTACTGGCAACTACAATGCCCACCACGTAGCTTATCCAGAGTTCGACTGGAAGGCATTCGGCAACAAGTTTGTCAGCGAAAAGTTGGGCTTGGAGCGTGAACAATATACTACTCAGATTAGCAATTACGACTATCTGGGCGCCATCTTTGATGCCATTCGTCGTATCAACACCATCATCATCGATTTGGATCGTGACTTCTGGATGTATATCTCTATGGAGTACTTCAAGCAGAAGATTAAGGCTGGCGAGGTAGGTTCCAGTGCGATGCCTCATAAGGTAAACCCTATCGACTTCGAGAACAGTGAGGGTAACTTGGGTATTGCCAATGCCATCCTTCAGTTTTTGGCGCAGAAGTTGCCAGTAAGCCGTTTGCAGCGCGACCTGACCGACAGTACCGTTCTTCGCAATATCGGTGTACCTATGGGTCATGGTGTGATTGCCATTCAGAGCACCTTGAAAGGCTTGCGCAAGTTGATCTTGCACGAAGAGAAGTTGCAGGAAGATTTGAACAATACATGGGCAGTAGTAGCTGAGGCTATACAGACTATCTTGCGTCGTGAGGCATATCCACATCCATACGAAGCACTGAAGGCTTTGACACGTACCAATAAGCACATGACAGAGGAAACCATTCATGAATTTATCCAAGGCTTGAACGTTAGTGATAGCGTGAAGGCGGAATTGATGGCGATTACCCCAAGTAACTATACTGGTATCTAAGGAATAGATGTGGCGTAAACTCTTAAAGAAATAATTAATTATAATATTAACAAATAAGATTTACTAACCCAGCCGTGAGGCTATTATTAAGAATTAATGACTATGGATTCAGAAATCGAAAACAAAGCTCAAGGTCAATCTACTGAGAGTGAGGGAACCCGTGAGGGAGGTTATAACCCAGCAGGTGGTTATCAGAGAAATTATCACAGTAACGGACGCCCACAGCGTCCACGTATTAACTCGCAGCGTGCTTATAGCAGCGACAGAGGCAGCAGTAATAGCGAGGGTGGTTTCCGCCCTGAAGGCTTCGGCGCTGGCTTGCAGAGCTCAAATGGTGAACATTCTCAGCAGCGTGGTGGCTATCAGTCACGTGGCGGCTATGGTCGTCCACAGGGTGGTGGCTATAATAACAATCGTGCCGGTGGTTATCAGCCACGTCAGCAGGCAGGTGGTTATCGTCCACGCTACAACAATAATAATAACGATACTGAAGGCGGTTACCAGCCACGTCAGCAGGGCGGTTATCAGGCTCGTCAGCAGGGTGGTTATCAGCCACGTCAGCAGGGCGGTTACCAGCCACGTCAGCAGGGCGGTTATCAGAATCGTCAGCAGGGCGGTGGTTACAACAACAACCGTGGTGGCTACAACAACAACCGTGGTGGTGGCTACAACAACAACCGTGGCGGTGGTTACAACAACAACCGTGGCGGCTACAACAACAACCGTGGTGGCTACAACAACAATCGTGGCGGCGGCTATCGACAGCACACTCCTGGCTATGATCCAAATGCAAAGTATAGCTTGAAGAAGCGTATTGAGTACAAGGAGGAGAACTTCGATCCAACAGAGCCATTGCGTTTGAACAAGTTCCTTGCCAATGCAGGTGTATGCTCTCGCCGTGAGGCTGATGAGTTCATCCAGGCAGGAGTTGTTACAGTCAATGGTGAGGTTGTAACAGAGTTGGGTACCAAGATTCTCCGCACCGATGAGGTGAAGTTCCATGACGCACCAGTATCATTGGAGAAGAAGGTATATGTATTGCTCAACAAGCCAAAGGATTACGTGACAACCAGCGATGATCCACAGCAGCGCAAGACTGTGATGGATCTTGTCAAGGACGTATGCCCAGAGCGTATCTATCCAGTAGGTCGTCTCGACCGCAACACCACAGGTGTCCTCCTTCTCACCAACGATGGTGATTTGGCAAGTAAGTTGACACATCCTAAGTTCCTGAAGAAGAAGGTTTATCATGTACATCTCGACAAGAACATCACTGCTCACGACTTGCAGCAGATTCGTGATGGTATCACTTTGGATGACGGCGAGATCAAGGCAGACGCAGTAGATTATGCAGACGAGCGCGACAAGGCACAGGTGGGCATCGAAATCCACAGTGGCAAGAACCGTATCGTTCGCCGTATCTTCGAGAGCCTCGGTTATCGTGTTACCAAGCTCGACCGTGTACAGTTTGCAGGTTTGACCAAGAAGAACCTTCGTCGCGGTGACTGGCGCTTCCTCACAGAGAAAGAGGTTGACATGCTCCGCATGGGTGCTTTTGAATAAGAAATAATAAAAACAATGGAAAAAGTAAAAAGAACTAAAGTCGTAGATTTGCTCAAGAGCACAGCCTACGATTCAATCGTGAATGTAAAGGGATGGGTGCGTACCCATCGTAGTAGCAAAGCAGTCGATTTTATCGCTCTTAACGATGGTTCTACTATTAATAATATTCAGATAGTAGTCGACCCATCCAAGGTCGATGAGAATCAGCTCCGTCAGATCACTACAGGTGCTTGCATCAGCGTTGTAGGTACTTTGGTAGAGAGTCAGGGTGCCGGTCAGAGCGTAGAGATCCAGTGCGAAAGCATAGAGATTTACGGACTCTGCGGCGGTGATTATCCAATGCAGAAGAAGGGCCAGAGTTTCGAGTATATGCGTCAGTATGCTCATCTCCGTCTCCGTACCAATACCTTTGGTGCAGTGATGCGTATCCGTCACAACATGGCAATGGCTATCCACACCTATTTCCATGAGCATGGATATTTCTATTTCAACACACCGCTTATCACAGCCAGCGACTGCGAGGGAGCCGGTCAGATGTTCCAGGTAACCACCAAGAACCTCTACAATCTGAAGAAGACAGAGGATGGCAAGATAGACTATTCAGATGATTTCTTCGGCAAGCAGACTTCCCTTACCGTGTCAGGTCAGTTGGAAGGCGAGTTGGGAGCCACAGCCTTGGGTGCTATCTACACATTCGGTCCAACCTTCCGTGCAGAGAACAGTAACACCCCTCGCCACTTGGCAGAGTTCTGGATGGTAGAGCCAGAGGTAGCTTTCTTGGATATGGACGGTTTGATGGAGTTGGAGGAAGATTTCATCAAGTATTGTATCCGTTGGGCGTTGGAACATTGCAAGGACGATTTGGCATTCCTGAACAAGATGATCGACAAGGGTCTGATAGCCCGTTTGGAAGGCGTCTTGAATTCCGACTTCGTACATCTCCCATATACCGAGGGAATCCGCATCCTGCAGGAGGCAATTGCCAATGGCAAGAAGTTTGAGTTCCCATGCGAGTGGGGTGATGACTTAGCATCCGAGCACGAGCGCTTCCTGGTAGAGGAGCACTTCAAGCGTCCAGTCATCATGACCAACTATCCAAAGGCTATCAAGGCATTCTATATGAAGATAGACGAGGAGGAGAGCGGTTTCGGAGGCAAGAGCGGTCAGACCGTTCAGGGCACCGATGTCCTGTTCCCACAGATTGGTGAGATCATTGGCGGTTCAGTTCGTGAGGAAAGCTATGACAAGTTGATGGGAGAGATTGAGGCACGCAACATACCAATGAAGGATATGAGTTGGTATCTCGATACCCGCAAGTACGGCTCATGCCCACACGCAGGTTTCGGACTCGGTTTCGAGCGTCTGATACTCTTCGTAACCGGTATGCAGAACATCCGTGACGTGATTCCATTCCCACGTACACCAAAGAACGCAGAGTTCTAAAAAGAATACGATAAAAAGATAGAGAGGGTGTGTCATGAGTCCATGGCGCACCCTTTTTGTATTACATTCTAAGGATTAGCGTTAATGTTGTTAAAAAGAAAGAGAAAAAATGATATAGTTTCAATAGAAATAAGTATATTTGCATATTTGAAAGTGGTTAATAGCTTTCTTGTGAAAGAAGGTTACTTAGGCAACTGAAGTTTTTACAATCTTCAGTGAATTAGTTTCGTAAATTAGTTTTAAAGAAAATTGTAGTTTAAAACCCCCAACTGTGAAGCTGGAGGTTTTTGTTTTATAAAGGGGCATTATAGCCATTTGATTCGTAATGCCTTCAATGATATTGACCAGAAATAACCATGACCAAATGACCACTGTTCTAAAGTGATTATTCCGTTCATGTCATAAAACAATGAAAGCCCCCAGCTATCTCAGCTGAGGGCTTGCTTTTGTAATACACAGCAAAAAAATGCAAAGTGCTAAAAAACATATTTATGATGGATATTTGCTTGAACGCAATATTTTTACTTTATCCCACACAACTCGTTATGCCGAGCGTGGTTGCAAGCGCCGTTAAGACGCTGATGGCGATTTGAAGAATGGTCTTCCATGTGTCTGCTTTCATCTTACTCATTTTGATTCAATTTTAAAGGTTAAACTTAAATTCTTTGTGTGTTTCACATGAGGTTAATATTCCTTCTACAGTTCGTTGTCCTCGCCGCTGCCGTCCTGTCCTGCGTCGCCCTTATTGTCGCCGCTTGGGTTGGAACCAGTGCCTTGGCTGGTGCCGCCGTTCTGTTCGGTGTTACCTCCTGCAGGAGTGCCACCGCTTGGGTTAGAGCCACCGCCATCTGAGCTGTCGCCAGGAGTAGTTGGAGTGTTGATGTCCACGTTGGCTTTGCCCTCCTTGATGGCCTTGATGACTGCAGCCTGAGCGCTACGGCTGGCTACGAGGTTGAATTCTGCATCGGCAATGAGGTTCTTGAACTCAGCGCCAGGCTCCCACTGAACCTTCACATCGGTGATGTTCTGAGCGGTGAACTTGTCGGCATCCTCAGCGCCCTTGGATGAGAGGAGGATGGAGAAATCGCCGAGATCGCCCAGACGGATTTTCTTGCCTTCGAGGAGTTGCTCTCTCATGCAATCCACGGTCATGTAGAGAATGGCAGAGATGTCTGCGCGAGAATAGACGCTGCCGTGGCTGGAGATGTGCTTGGCAAACTTCTCGATGGTCATCACATCAGAATACTGAGATACGGCGAAGGCATTCTTCTTCTCGGTCTTCACCAGGTTGAGGTCGGTCTGGTCGGGGTTCTTACCCTCTCGTTTTGCCTGGTTGATACGTGATTTAGCCTGATTGATAGCAAGGAGGTTACTGTTCACTGAGCGCATGGTAATACTGTAGTTAATCATACTTTGTGTGTTTTGATGGTTGATATTTCAATTCCCCAGAAGCCCCGTTTCTTGCCCTTATTTGGGTCGTTATTGATGTCTGGCGCCTTACATCAATCGAGATTCAAATGTGTCGTCTGTAAAGACCGACTTTCGGTACAAGAGAAGCTTTCTTTCGATTGCTGGTGCAAAGGTACAACAATTTGGAGTTGAAAACAAATTTTTCCGCTACAGATTTTTTAGGGGTGTCTGTAAGTGTCTGACTGATAGTGTTTTATAACGATATTTCGGAAATCAATTGCTGCATTTTGATAGAATTGGAAGAAAATGAAGGAAGCGGCTCAGAAATTTCAGAAAAGCGGTCATTTCCGGTCATGGTCATTTTCGGTCAAAATCATTTTCGGGGCGCTCGGTCATCCTATAATATAATATAAATAAATATTTATATTATATTATAGACCATTTTGACCGATTTCATTTTCATTTTGACCGAAAATGACCATGACCGATTTTGACCGGATTTTGTTTTCTTCATAGCAAGTGTTTAGTGTATAAGATATAGTTAGAAGTACTTGACTATCAGTGCGTTATATGATTATTGAAACCCTCTTTTTCTCTCCAGAAAAATCTTATTCTTATATGCTCCTGTCTCTCAAATTCTAAGAAAATCCATGTTCAATATCCATTTCTTGCCTATCATTTTGTTGTGTTTCTTTACTAAACAGCATTTTGGGTACTTGATTTGTGTATTTCTGCTTCATTTTTTCGCCATTTTCGAGGAGTTTAAATCGCAAAAATAGCCTCAAAAATAACTTTTTCCGTTAAAGAAAGCATTAAATGTGGTATTATATGATAGTTTGCTAATCTTTGCCCGAATAACAAAAATATAGAACATTCCTAAAGATGATAAATCTTATTGGATAATCTATGGTAAGCAAATGATTGTAGTTATAAGCTTCAACATCAAGTACTTATACAATATCTGTTTGGAAAGTAGATTCTTCTATAGATAGTTAAGTTTTTAATTTTTTTATGGACAAATCGTAAATACAGCGATGCTTACAATTAGAGACGAAGCTATTATAATAGGTATAAAGAAATCTCTATTAAAAGCGTATTTTTCAGCTTATTCTTTCACTTATAAGCTCAAAACTGCGTATTTTTTTCACTATAACCCACTTTTTTGAACACTAAAAAATAGTTTTTTAGAGCGAAATCGGTTATTCGCAACTATTCTGAAATGCTTTGCCAGACTTACAATGTAATATTCCAGTCATTTGGTCAAAGTCATTTTCGGTCATTTTCATTTTCAATTTTCTTCCTTTCACGCCACCATCCACGGTCACAACGAGTTTTCCGCTAAAGCCTGTCCTTGCTTCGACGTGAAGAAGGAGCTGGCTCCCTATTTTGAGAAAGGAGTGGAATAATCAAGTAAAAAGCGTATGCTCTCATTACGAGGGGCATACGCTTTTTCTGGTCTATATCCTATGTATTTTCTCTAATTCAATCACTTTTAGGACAATTAATTGCGGTTATATTTTGTTTTTTGACTAAATAAATGTACCTTTGCAGGCAAAAACATAAATTGTAAGTAAATGGGAAAGATTATATTGACGGGAGACCGTCCTACTGGTAAACTCCACTTGGGTCATTATATCGGTTCGCTTCAGCGACGTGTGCAGCTGCAGAATGCTGGCGACTTCGACAAAATGTTTGTGTTCATGGCTGATGTTCAGGCACTGACTGACAACGCTGATAACCCTGAGAAGATTAGACAGAATATCACTGAGGTGGCTCTCGACTACCTTTCTGCTGGTCTTGATCCACAGAAATGTACTCTCTATATCCAGAGTATGATTCCGGAATTGGCTGAGTTGACTACCTACTTGATGAACCTCATCTCTGTATCTCGCGTGCAGAGAAATCCTACCGTGAAGACGGAAATCAAGATGCGTAACTTCGAGGCGAATATCCCATTGGGCTTCTTCTGCTATCCTGTGAGCCAGGCTGCCGATATTACTGCCTTCAAGGCTACTACCGTTCCTGCTGGTGAGGACCAGGAGCCTATGCTGGAGGTGACTCGTGAACTGGTGCGCCGATTCAATCAGATCTATGCGCCTGTATTGGTGGAACCTGAGATCCTGCTCCCTGAAAATGCGGTTTGCCGTCGCCTTCCTGGTACCGATGGTAAGGAGAAGATGAGCAAGAGTTTGGGCAACTGCATCTATCTGAGCGATGATGAGAAGACTGTTTGGAAGAAGGTGAAGAAGATGTCGAATGGTGAGCCTCGCATGAGCATGGAGGAGCCTGGACATTTGGAGGGCAATGCCGTGTTCACCTACATGGAGGCTTTCTCTACTGATGAGGACTTCGCTGAGTTCTGGCCTGAATTCAAATCTCTCGATGAACTGAAGGAGCAGTATGTGAAGGGTGGTATCGGTGATGGTACTTGCAAGAAGTTCTTGAACAGTGTGCTCAACAAGATGCTCGACCCTATCCGTGCCCGCCGTCATGAGTTTGAGCAGGATATTCCTGAGGTGTTCAATATCCTGAAGAAGGGTAGTGAGGATGCGCGTGAATTTGCTGCGCAGACAATGGATGAGGTGCGCAAGGCTATGCGTATCGACTACTTCAGTGATGCTGCCTATATTGAGGAGCAGGCTGCGAAATATAGAATTAAATGAGAAATTACAAATTAGAAATGAGAAATGAAAAGGCAAAAGTTATCGTCAGCTGGTAACTTTTGTCTTTTTTATATTATTATGATATGTTTTTAACGCAAAAAACAAAATAATTTCTTTTCTTATCCTTTGTTCTCGCTTTTTTTTCTTATTTTTGCAAACAGAATAAATAAAAGAAGCAGAGTATAATGAAAATGAGAAAAATGCTCCAATACAGACTTGCAGATTTAGATAGTATGCTGGTATTGCTCTTCGCTTTTTTGCAACCCATCTCGGCTCAAAAAGCTGATGACAATGTGCATATATTGCAATGCAATGATAGATACGTCTTCAAAACAGATGACGCAGGTAAGACGATTGTTGTTAACACTACGGATTATGAGTATGGTGTAACCCAATATTCCGCTATAGTTCAACCATGTGCTTATTACGGAGAGTTTATTCGTTTGGACAAGGCACAGTGTAAGGGGTATGCACAATATAAGTCAGCCATTCCTCGTAATGTCTTTTACGATGATACCAAGATTTGCTACTTTAGCTATCAGATTCCAAAGGTTGGCAAGACTCTGAAGGCTTCTTTTACTAGAACCTATCTCAATCCTATTTATTTCACAACTATTCCTTTGTGTGAAGCTAATTATGTAGAGCATAAGAAGATAGAGGTAATCAAGCCAAAAGCCTTCCAGCAGTTTCGGATAAAAGAATATAATCTTCCTGCTGGTATAGAGAAAAGTACTACATGTAATGCAGAGGGAGATTCCGTTTTTACTTATGTGATTCATTCCTTACCTGCACAGCTGATAGAACCTAATTCTCCATCTTGGGGATATAGTGTTCCTCATCTCTTGGTGTTGGGAGCATTCCAAAGTCTGCAAGATATGTTTGTCTGGTCTCATCAGTTGGCTAATGTGGATTGCTCTATTCCTAATCAAGAAGAAATACTAAGAGAGATACAGAAAGGGGCAAAAAACGATTATGACAAGATAGCCAATACTTATGCCTGGGTACAGCAGAATATCAGATATTTGGCTTTTGAGGCAGGCATTTCTGCCCATCAACCGGCAACACCTGCTGAAACTATTCGTAAGCGTTATGGTGATTGCAAGGCTATGGCTCTTTTGCTCAAAACCTTGCTCAAGGCTCAAGGCTTTGATGCTCGTCAAACGGATATAGGGACATGGGATGTACCTTATTCTTTGCAGGAAAATCCTTCTATTGCATCTATTGATCATGCGATATGTACGGTTTTCTATCAGGGAAAGCCATATTATCTGGATGCTACGAATCCATATATTCCTTTAGGCTATGTGCCAGACAATATACAAGGAAGGATGGCTTTGGTAGAAGACGCAGATAGCTTTCGTATGAATAAGTTACCTGAGCTGGCTGCTGATTCTTGCTTTTCTTCTATAACATATCAGGCAACCTTAGAATCTGGGGATGATGGAAACTACGATATAAAGGGAAAATTGTACTCTAAATGGAAGGGCGATATGAAGTCTTGGATATTAGTGGGGAATGACGCTACGGCACAAGATGAAAAAGAGAAGGCCTTGGTGGCAGCGATGGGGATTGATGAACGATTGGATAAGATTGGGGATATAGTGATGACGGGAAATCGTCCTCAGGATGAGTCTTTGAATATCACTGCTTTTTTTATGAAAAAGGGAGCTGGGCAACTGGTTGACGGTAGTGTTTATTTAGATGTCAATCTCGATGAGAGCCTTTTTCTGACTCCAGTGGATACAACCAAACGGGTTTCCGATTACATGATAAGTATGAAAGTCAAAAATGTGCGTAAGGTCAGTCTCTCTATACCAAAAGGTATGCGTGTGCAGGAACTCCCTGCTCCTTTTGCGTCGCATTCCCATTGGGCTGACTTGTCTTGTACGTTTTCCAAACAAGGCAATCGTGTCGTCATGAAAAAGGAATATGTTATCAAGAACAGGCGAGTAGCCTTGAAGGATATTCCGGCATGGAACAAAATGGTTTCCGAATGGAATGATGCCTGCAATCAGCAAGTAGTTATATTAACAAAATAAGTAATTGATATTTTAAAAGGTTGAGATTATGAAGAATGTAAGAATGGCGGGAGTTGCTTTCTTCTTATTGATGATGCAACTCGTATGTTTGTCGGTTAAGGCCGACAACAAGGCTGATTATCTCAAGTTGGCGCAAAAAGTACGCCAGGAAGTATGGGACAATACGCCTGTTGATTTCAAGAAACGTGCTGTGCCCGAGAAATTCAAGAAGAAATCGGCGGTGATTCTATCTTATTACAAGGAACTGAGTACCGATTACTATCGCAAGGCTACGACAGAGTTGTTTATCAGTGGAAGACTGACACGCCAGATAGATTGCGAGGATATGGAGCGTATGCTGATACAAATCAACGACAAGAAAGCCCTGAAGGACTATTCAGAATTCTCTTTTCTTACAAAATCGAAGAAATGGCTGGGCGGATATCATCATACGACCAATACCATCTTGGGAATTCGTGTGTTGAAGAAAGACGGCACGGTGCAGGTGGTGGATTTCGACGATTACGTAGATGTGAAGGAAGGTAAGAAAGGCAAGGAACTCAGTCAGAAGATTGCGGTGCCAGGTTTGGAGATTGGCGACTGTATTGATGTCTTTTCGTTAGACCAGATAGACACTCAGGAACAGCAGTTGGATCCGTTTGTATTTTTCTTGCGCCAAAGTGAGCCAGTGCTCTATAGCCGTATTCATTGTGTGTTAGATCAGAGTCTTGCCACAGTTTATCGTTCCATGAATGGTGCTCCCGAGTTTAAGCAGACAACGGATAAGGACAAGAATGCCGTGCTCGACCTGACTATGGACCAGCCTGTGGATGCAGAACCTTCCGTATGGTACAATGCAACCGTTCAGTCGCCTTACATCATGATGTTTATTACTCCTACCAAGACCAAGACGGTCATCGTAGAGAAGGCCATGCGCCAGAAGGGTGTTCGTGCCAATCCGGATGTGGCACCTATTCTGCAGGATGACTGGAAACTGATGAAATCTTATGTGTCTAAGGGGGGATATTCTCCTGCAGGTCTTCCTAGTACGTATAAGAGCGTCTTCAAGTCTGCCAAAAAAGAGGGGATGTCTGCCGAGGAGAAAGCTGACCGTATTTATTCTTTTGAGTATGTTAGTAGTGGATCTTCTCAGAGGGCTTTTAATACAGTGGCTAATTATTTGCGTAAATTGGGCGTGGAAATAGAAATGGGCATTACCACTCCGTTTGGTGCATTGCCTGTTGATAAACTGATTAATTATAATTCTACATCTTGGTTCTTCCGTCTCAAGGGAACTAACTTGTATTATTTCCCTGGTACTTATCCTAAGGTTGCTTCCGAGATACCTTATATATATCAAGGAAGAAAGGCGTATATGCAAGATTCCGAGGAACAAATAACGATACCTGTGAGTCAAGCTGAAGACAATAAGTCGGTGAATGATATGGTGGTTAAACTTGATGGTACTAAACTTGATATCAGTAGGAAGGTAACTTATTCGGGTGAACAGAAAATGTACGGTCAGTCTTTGGTGAGTCCTGATAACACGCTTTTTGGTTCAAGCCAACTTGAAGCTTATTGGCGATATTTGAAATACGACGACAAAGATCCGTACTCTTGTTATACTAAGAAGGAATCTGCTGAATTAAAAGGAGCTTTCAATGAATATCAGAAAAATGCCATAGATCCGTTTAAGGCTGAAATCAGTAGTTATCACGATGGTGATCCTGTGCAAGTCGGTGGCTATGGAGTAGATTGCGTGGGAATCCGTCGAGATAGTTCTAACTTTGTTTATCATGTAGATTATGTGATGGATGGAATGGTGAAACGCGCTGGAAATAACTATTTGTTGTCGGTAGGTAAGTTAATAGGAAGTTCGATGAAAATAGAAGGCAAGGATCGAGAGCGTATCGATGATGTTTGGCGCAAGATGGCGTTTGTTGATGAATGGAATATAGAGATTCCGTTGCCGAAAGGATATAAGGTCTCTGCTGAAGCATTAAAGAAGATTGAGACTTCGGTGGCTAATGAGTGTGGAGAATTCACGGTTAAGGCTACCGCTGGAAATGAAAGTGTAAAAGTGTATGTGCGCAAATGTTTTGCTCATAGAGTGGAACCTGTCTCAAACTGGAGCAAACTGTTGGCTTTGGTTGACGCTTGTAGCGCTTTCGCTGATAAGCAGATGGTAATAGCGAAATGAATGTAAGTTTATTGAGTATATTTTTAAATTCTGAAAGAGGTGGTTACAGCTTGAAGGTCATATACCAGTAAAACTAAATGAGGTTTAAAAATTGAAAAAGGTGAATAAACGAATATTGCAATTAGCGGTACCGTCGATAATATCCAATATCACGGTGCCGCTTTTGGGTTTGGTAGATGTCGCCATCGTCGGACATATCGGCGATGCGGCTTATATCGGTGCCATTGCCGTGGGATCGATGCTCTTCAATGTCATCTACTGGCTGTTCGGCTTTCTGCGGATGGGAACCAGCGGAATGACTTCGCAGGCTTTGGGCAGGAGAGACTTGGCGGAAGTGATGAGGCTCTTGGTGCGCTCCTTAGGCATCGGTGTGGGGATAGGTCTGCTCTTCTTCGTGCTCCAGAAATGGCTCATAGGGGGTGGTCTCTGGGCAATGTCGCCAGAGGCTGATGTCGTGGAACTTGCCCGCAGATACTGCTATGTCTGCATCTGGGGTGCTCCTGCCGTATTGGGTCTGTATGGGTTTACGGGATGGTATATCGGTATGCAGAACACCCGTATTCCGATGATGGTTTCGCTGACGCAGAATGTAGTGAATATCATCGCTTCTCTGCTGCTGGTCTTCGTGGGCAAGATGACGGTGGAGGGCGTGGCGCTCGGTACGGTCATCGCCCAATGGTGGGGTTTCCTCATGGCGTGTCTGCTTTTCCGTCTTCATTATCGCCGGTTGGGCAAGTATGATTTCCGACAACATCTCTTAGCTGCGGAACCGCTCAAACGGTTTTTCTCGCTCAACAGGGACATCTTTCTCCGCACGGTGTGTCTGGTGGCTGTCAACCTCTTCTTCACGGCGGCTGGTTCCAGGGAGAGTACCTTGGTATTGGCGGTGAACACCCTGCTGATGACGCTCTTCACCATCTTTTCCTACTTCATGGATGGTTTTGCCTACGCTGCTGAAGCCCTGAGTGGCAAGTATTACGGGGCTAAGAACATGGTGGCCTTTCGGGAAGTGGTGCGCAGGACGATGGGCTTCGGGTTAGCGGTGGCTGCGGGGTTCACCTTATTATATATGATAGGAGGAGAAAACTTCCTTGCGCTCCTGACGGATGATGAGCGGGTGATAACGGCTGCGGGTGATTACTTCTGGTGGGCGGTTCTGATTCCCTTAGCTGGAATGGCGGCCTTTGTCTTCGATGGCATCTTCGTGGGCATCACTCAGTCGAAGTCGATGCTCTGTTCTACTGCCATCGCTTCGGCTTCCTTCTTTGCCCTGTTTTTCATCCTGCATCCGCTGATGGGCAATCATGCCCTGTGGCTGGCTTTCATCATTTATCTCGTTTTGCGTGGCATCGTACTGTATATAATCTACCAAAATAAAATGTAGAAATATCGGATATTATTCTTGAAAAATTGCACACTAAAAAGTAGTGTGCGCATTTTTTAAGAAAATCAACATTAATATAGTTTAAATCTTCCGCTTTTATTCTTTTTCTTAGCTGAAATTTAGTACTTTCGCAGCGTAAAACTTTAAAAATAAATAGAGTAAATGAAAGCAGAAGATTATTATCAACAAGGTAACGCCTGGCGCAAGCAAGGCGACTTTAGGCGTGCCATCGACTGTTATCTGGAGGCCATTGCGCTCGATCCGGAGAGTCCTGCCGTGGCTGCCAAGGAGATGCTGGATGATATCATGAGCTTCTATTGCAAGGACTACTACAATCCATAATAACCGACATGTGGACAACGGCAGTTTTGGTTTACTCCAAGCGTAAAGATAATTAGAACGAAAAGAATATGAGTAAGATTAAAGGGGCTATTGTAGTCGATACAGGGCGCTGCAAGGGATGTGCGCTCTGTGTAGTGGCTTGTCCTCAACATGTCATTGCATTAGCCGAGAAAAAAGTGAATGTGCATGGTTATCGCTATGTGGAAGCGGCTGTGCCGGATGCATGCGTGGGCTGTACTTCGTGCGCCATCGTATGCCCTGATGGATGTATTACCGTGTATCGTAAGAAGGAGAATGAATAATGGCTGAACAACAGAAACGTGAAATAACTTTGATGAAGGGTAATGAGGCGATTGCTCATGCCTGCATCAGATGTGGTGTGGATGGTTTCTTTGGCTATCCGATTACTCCACAGAGTGAGATTATAGAGACTTTGGCTTTGCTCAAACCTTGGGAGACTTCTGGTATGGTGGTGCTCCAGGCTGAGAGTGAGGTGGCTGCCATCAATATGGTTTATGGCGGTGCGGGTGCCGGTAAGCGTGTGCTTACTACTTCGTCGAGTCCGGGTGTGGCTTTGATGCAGGAGGGCATTTCCTATATGGCGGGTGCCGAGATTCCAGGTGTCATCGTCAACGTGCAGCGTGGCGGTCCTGGACTGGGTACTATCCAGCCTTCGCAGGGTGACTATTTCCAGGCTACTCGTGGTGGTGGTAATGGTGACTATAATGTAATTGTATTGGCTCCGGCTTCTGTACAGGAGATGGCTGACTTCGTGGACTTGGCTTTCACCTTGGCTTTCAAATACCGTAATCCGGCGATGATACTGAGTGATGGTGTCATCGGTCAGATGATGGAGAAGGTGGTGCTTCCTCCTATGAAACCTCGTCGCACTGAACAGGAGATTGCAGAGGAATGTCCTTGGGCTACCATCGGTCGTAAGAAGGACAGAAAGCCGAATATCATGACTTCCCTGGAACTGAAACCGGAAGTGATGGAGGAGCGTAATCTGATGATGCAGGAGAAATACAGGAAAATCCGTGAGACGGAGGTGCGCTACGAGATGCAGTGCTGTGAGGATGCCGACTATGTGATCGTGGCCTTCGGCAGTGCTGCCCGTATTGCGGAGAAGAGTATCGAGAGTGCCCGTGAACAGGGTATCAAGGTGGGACTTTTCCGTCCGATCACGCTCTGGCCTTTCCCTACTCAGGAAATCCATCAGTTGTCTGAGAGCAAGAAGGGCATCCTCGTGGCAGAAATCAATGCCGGACAGATGGTAGAGGATGTGCGTCTGGCTGTGAATGGTTTGGTGCCTGTAGCGCATTTCGGTCGTTTGGGTGGTATTGTGCCTGAACCAGAGGAAATCGTGGAGGCGCTCAAGCGATTAATTACTGAAAATATATAAATTATACATTATGAATGATATAATTTCACCAGAAAACTTAGTATATAAGAAACCGACACTGATGAACGATGTTCCGATGCATTATTGCCCGGGCTGTTCGCATGGTGTGGTGCATAAGCTTGTCGCCGAAGTGATAGAGGAGATGGGTATGGAGGATAAGACGGTGGGCGTTTGTCCTGTGGGCTGCGCCGTCTTCGCTTATCGTTATTTGGACATTGACTGGCAGGAAGCGGCTCATGGTCGTGCGCCTGCAGTGGCTACGGGTATCAAGCGTTTGTGGCCAGATCGTCTGGTATTTACTTACCAGGGTGATGGTGACTTGGCTTGTATCGGTACTTGTGAGACGATTCATGCCTTAAACCGTGGTGAGCATATTGCCATTATCTTCATCAATAATGCCATTTATGGTATGACGGGCGGTCAGATGGCTCCTACTACTCTGCTGGGTCAGAAGACGGCTACCTGTCCTTACGGTCGCCAGCCTGATCTTCATGGTTATCCGCTCAATATCACCGAACTTGCCAGTCATCTGACGGGTACTTGCTATGTGACCCGACAGAGCGTGGAAACTGTAGCGAGCATCAGAAAGGCTAAGAAAGCTATCCGCAAGGCCTTTGAGGCAAGTATGCAGGGCAAGGGTTCCAGTCTGGTGGAAATTGTTTCTACCTGCAACAGTGGTTGGAAACTATCTCCTGTGGAAGCTAATAAGTGGATGGAAGAGAATATGTTCAAGGAGTATCCTAAGGGAGACTTGAAGGATACGACGGGGATATAAATGAGAAATGAGAAATTAGAAATGAAGACAGAAATCATTATATCTGGGTTTGGTGGTCAGGGTGTTCTCTCTATGGGAAAAATCCTGGCTTATTCTGGACTGATGGAGGATAAAGAGGTGACTTGGATGCCTGCATACGGTCCGGAACAGCGTGGCGGTACGGCGAATGTGACGGTGATCGTGAGTGATGACCGTATCTCTTCGCCTATCTTGAGCCATTATGATGTGGCTATCGTACTGAATCAGCCTTCGCTCGATAAGTTTGAATCGAAGGTTAAGCCGGGCGGTGTGCTGATCTATGATGGGTATGGTATCATGAATCCTCCGCAGCGTAAGGACATCACCGTGTATCGTATTGATGCGATGGACAAGGCGGCTGAGATGAAAAACGCAAAGGTGTTTAATATGATTGTGCTGGGTGGTCTGCTGAAGGTTTGTCCTGTGGTGAGCACTGACGGTCTGAACAAGGCACTCTTCAAGTCGTTGCCTGAGCGCCATCATGGTTTGATTCCTCTCAATATGAAAGCGGTGGAAGAGGGCATGAAAATCATAGAAAAGATGTAAGTGTGATATAAGTCCTGTTCGTGCAAGGCGAGAACAGGCTTAAGGGTCTAAAAAAAAGTCCCACAGATTTCACAGATATCCACAGATTTATTTCTCTTCAAAAGATCTGTGTTAATTTGTGAAATCTGTGGGACTTTAATATTTCATCGGTCTATGAAAGACCTATGTAAAGTCCGTGAGATCTGTGGGGCTATATATTTTACTTATTTTCTGCATCAATAGCCTTGATCTTATTTTTTACCAGTTCGAGTTCATCCTTGAGCTTCTGCACCTTGCGGTTCATTTCCTCTACGAGACTGTTGCCCTTCTTGCTGGCAGCATTGAGGAAGCCGAGGTTGTTCTCATAGGTGGTGATATCGCTGCGCAACTGGTCGTAGCGGCGCAAGAGTCGTCCACGCTCATTGTCCAAGGCATCAGAACCCTTCTCAGCCACATTCTTCAGATTGTTCTTGAAATTGTCGAGACGGCGCTTGGCGTTGCTGATGTGCAAGTCCTTATAGATCTTGTCGAGCACTTCGTGATACTCCTTGTAGATATTGTCCTTTTCCTTGAAAGGCACATGACCGATGGAGTTATATTCCTCTGTCAGCTTCTGCAGTGCCTGCTGCACGTTCTCTACAGGGTTTTCGAGCAAGTCCTTCAGCTTAGCCACTACTTCGCGCTTCTTCGCCAAGTTGCTGTGCTCCGTGTTTCTGGTGCCCGCATTAGCCTTGTTGCGAGCCTCGAAGAATTTGTTGCAAGCATCGAGGAAGTCCTTCCAGAGCAGTTCACCCTGTTTGCGAGGCACAACGCCCACGGTCTTCCATTCTTTCTGCAGTGCGATAATCTTGTCGCCCGTCTTCTTCCAGTCTGTGCTATCAGCAAGTTCCTGTGCCTTCTTGACGAGTTCCTGCTTCTTTTCCAAATTGCTGGAATATTGCGATTTCAGTTCCTTGAAGAACGCAGCCTTCTTGCTGAAGAACACGTCATTGATGGTGCGGAAGCGTTCAAAGATCTTCACGTTCATCTTTTGAGGAGCAAAACCGATTTCACGCCATTCCTGTTGCATAGCGATCACCTCCTTGGTAGTCGTTTCCCACTGGGCTGCAGTCTTGATGGCATCCAGGTCAATCGCCTCCAACTTTTCGCAGAGCGCAGTCTTCAGTTCGAGGTTCTTCTCCTCCTTAGAGCGGATTTCCTCAAAGTACTGCTGGTGCTTCTTGTTGATCACGGTGCTTGCCGCCTTGAAACGGCTCCAGATCTGCTCGCGCAATTCCTTGGCAACAGGACCGATTTCGCGGTACTGCTGGTGCAAGTCCTGCAACTGGTGGAAGGCAGAGATGACATCCGGTTCCTCGTCGAGCTTTTCAGCAGCTTCGCAGAGTGCGGTCTTAGCCTCAAGGTTTTTCTTGAAGTCGTATTCACGTGCCTCGCTGTTAAGTTTCAGAAGGTCGTAGAACTGCTCCATGTAGAGCTGGTAGTTGCGCCACAACTCATTAGCCTTGTCGGCAGGCACGGTCTTGATTTCCTTCCATTCCTGCTGCAGGGTCTTGAAGTCATTATATGATTGGTTAGCTTCCTCAGGAGAGGTAGCCATAGCCTTGATCTTTTCTATAATCTCAAGTTTTTTTGCTAAATTTTCCTGCTTTTCCTCTTCCTGTTCAAGGAAGATCTTGGCGCGTTTTTCCTTGATGATCTGCATTTCAGCCTTGAAAGCTTCTTCTGTGTCATCAGGTAGGAGTACGAATTTTTCAGGATCACCACCTTTTTCCAGATACTCCTTGGTTTGAGCATCCCGTTCTGCGAGGTGAAGTTTGTAGAAAGTTGTCTTCAGGTGGTCGAGCTCTTCCTTATTAGGAGCTTCGGCACTGCGAGCGATTTCTTTCACTCTTTCGAGCACTTCCTGCTTGGTGGCATACGCCTTCTTGGCAGGTTCTTCCATGGTTCCCTGTAACAGGGCATTTTCTTGAGAGTCCATCATTTCACTGTATTTAGTTTATGATTCGATTTCTTGGCAGATAACGGTGTCGCTATCTGCCACATACACACACAATAATTTTGCAAACTTAAGTAAAAAAAGCGAAAAATCCTAATTTTATTTTTTATTTTTACTTTTATCTTCGCTTTTTTATGTTTTTTTATCATTATTTTTCTGACTTGTTGTGTTCTTCTTGCTCTATGCCCCTGCGCTATGCGGGGCTCGGCTCCTTCCTTAGAGCAAGCGCTTATAGCGCAGGAATCCCCACGTAAGGCCTGATACGACGATAGAGATGAGGATGGCAATGCCAAAACCGATGGAGCTGTCTTCCATGCCGTTGATGAGATTCATTCCGAAGAAGGAGGAAATCAGGGTAGGCAACATCATGACGATACTGATGGACGTCAAGGTACGCATCGTGGTATTCATGTTGTTGTTGATGATGCTGGAATAGGTGTCCATCGTGGATTCCAGAATATCTGAATAGATATTGGTGGTTTCACGCGCCTGGGTCATCTCGATGTTGACGTCCTCAATCAGGTCGGCATCCAACTCATCCACCTGGAGTTTGAACTTCAGTTTAGACAGCAGGTTTTCATTGCCTCGGATGGAGGTAATGAAATAGGTGAGGGAATCCTGCAGACGTGAGAGACCGATCAGGCTTTCATTGTTGACACCATGATCCAGATTGCGCTTGGCTTTCTCGATGAGCGAGTTGATCTGCTTGAGTCGCTTCAGATACCATACGGCAGAGGAAAGGAAGAGACGGAAAATCATATCCACATAGTCGGTGAAGCCTTCACCTCGTTTCTGCTGGAAACTCACGAAATCAATCATCATATTGGTCTCGTAATAGCAGACGGTGATGGTGACATCCCGCTTGTGGATGATACCCAATGGTACGGTAGTATAAGGCGTGCGGCTTCTGATTTCCTTGACATAAGGAATACGGAGGATGATGAGCATCCAGCCATCGTCGTATTCGTAGCGGGCACGCTCATCGGTATCACTGATGTCCGAGAGGAAATAATCAGGGATTTTGAATTCGTCTTCCAGCAAGCGCTGGTCTTCGTCGGTTGGACAAGTTACTTGTATCCAGCAGTTAGGCTGCCATTCATTGATAGCCTGCAGATGATTCTCTGTATTCCAATATGTTCTCATTGTTGCTAATCTCCACAAAATAAAAGTTTGGGGTATGGAGATTAGCTATCCCCCCAAAGCGGTGAATGGGTTTCTTTCTGCTGAATCTCCACGCCTACAATTCATTGTTGTTGTCCGCGTGATAATCGTCCATTTGTTTAATATTTAAAATTCCGGCTGCAAAGGTAATTAAAATAAACCAAAATGGCAAAAATAAAGCCGGGAATTTTCTTCCCGGCCCTATATTTTTAACCTTTTTGTAAATTATTTGGTTGGAATCTCGGCAAGCAACTGCTTCATGAGATTCCAGAATGGTGCTACGCAACTGATCTGGCAACGCTCAAACTGGGTGTGAGGGCTGCAGAGGGTAGGACCGAAGGATACGACATCGAGGTGTGGATATTTGCCCAAGATGATAGAGCACTCCAATCCGGCATGAACTGCCTGCACCTTGCCGTCTTCGCCGTTCTGCTCCTTATATACCTTGAGTACATGCTTCAGAATGTCACTGTCTGGGTTTGGATTCCAACCGCCATAGCTGCCGCTGAGTTCCACCTTCATGCCTGCCATAGAGAAGCAGCTCTCAAACATGGTGGCGATGTAAGCCTTGTAACCTTCGTGTGATGAGCGGGCGAGAATCTTGATGGCAGCCTTTCCTTCGCCAATCTCTACGATGGCAAGGTTGGATGAGGTTTCTACGATTTCTGGCATAGATGGAGCCATGCGCAATACACCGTCGTGGCAAGCATAGATGGCATCTACGAGATTGTCCTGTATCTCCTGTGGTACTTCCATCTTAGGAGTCTCTACGTTCTCTGTGAAGAATTCTATCTTCTCGATGTTCTCGATACCCTTGAATTCATCCTGGAGTTCTTCCTTCCAGTCTGCTACCAAGTCCTGGAGTGCCTCTACGTTCTCCTTTGGCAAGGTGAGTACAACCTCAGCCTCGAATGGGATGGCATTGCGCATATTACCTCCGTTCCAGGAAGCAAGACGAGCGTCGAGTTCGGCAATGGCTTCACGTACGAAACGAACCATGCATTTGTTGGCGTTGGCACGACCTTCGCAGATTTCGATACCAGAGTGACCGCCCTTCAAGCCCTTCAGGGTTACCTTGACAGCAGCATCTTCCTGGCCGGTTTCTACTTCCTTGTAGTCGAGGGTTGCTGTAATATCAATACCACCTGCGCTACCGATGACGAATTCACCCCAAACCTCTGTATCGAGATTGAGCAGGATGTCGCCGTTCAGTTCACCTTCAGGGAGTTCGTTGGCACCAAACATACCAGTCTCTTCATCGCGTGTGATGAGACCCTCTACCGGACCGTGCTGCAAGTCTTTTGCCTCCATGACAGCCATGATAGTAGCCACGCCCAGACCGTCGTCGCTACCGAGGGTAGTACGGTTGGCATGAACCCAGTCGCCATCGATGATAGTCTCGATAGGATCGGTTTCAAAATTGTGCTTGCTGTCTTTTGCTTTCTGAGGCACCATATCCATGTGCGCCTGCAGGATAACGCCCTTGCGGTTCTCCATACCAGGAGTAGCAGGTTTGCGCATCACGATGTTGCCTGCAGGATCCTGGAAAGCCTCTACACCAGCTTCCTTTGCCCAGTTGAGCAAGTAAGCCTGAATTTTCTCCAAATGTCCTGATGGACGTGGAACTTGTGTCAATTTGTCGAAGTTACGCCAGATTTCTACTGGGTTCAGATTCTTAATTTCAGCCATAATATTTTATTTAATTAGAAATGTTTTTTAATTAGAAATTAGAAATGAGAAATGGTTTTTAAAACTTTGTCATTTTTTTGTCCGTGAACGAGAGCGAAATCCATGCATAGATGCCCAGCAGGATGACGAGCAGGGTCTGGATGGAGTGGACGATCAGCACGAAGAACAAGGCATCGTTTGATGAAATGCCATAGAGAATGAGCATCGTCTTCACGGCAAAATGCCAAGGTCCTGCTCCGTTCGGGGTAGGCACAACTACGGCGATACTGCCGATGATGAAAGTCACCAGTCCGCACATCACGCTGAGATGACTGGTTGCCTCAAAGCATTGGAAGGTGAGGAAATAGTGCAGGAAATAGCAGAGCCAGATGCCCAAGGTGAAACCGATGAAAAGCGGTACGTTCCTCACGCCCTTGAGCGATGCAACTCCCTGCCAGAGTCCCTGAAGGGTGGCTTTCACCTTATTATATATAGAAAGTTTCTTGAGCAGGAAGTGCAACAGGATGAGGATGGCTATGCCGCAAATGGTAGTAACGATGTATCCCGTGGCAGTAAACTGGTGCAGAATACTTTCCATACTGGTGCCTGTCTTGTCGAAGAAATTGAGGAACACCGGTATCTGCAGGAGAAAAACGCAGCCGGCGATGAGCAAAACCAACAGAGAGTCGATGATGCGCTCAGTTACCACGGTGCCCAAGGACTTGGGGAATGAGATTCCCTCCCAGCGTTTCAGTACACCGCAGCGGGCAAACTCTCCGATGCGAGGCACCAGCAGACTCAGGGCATAACTCATGAAAATGGAGTTGACGCTGACACTACTTCGAGGGTGTTCTCCAATGGGGTCGAGTGTCTGTTTCCATCTCCAGCCACGGAAGGCCTGTGCCAGAATACCGAACGGAAAGGAAAGGAGCATCCAGGTCCAGTTCATCTTGTGCAGCAGGACGTCTTTTACCTGCTGGAAATCGAATCCACGGTACATCCAGTAGAGGATAGCGCCTCCCAAGAGGAGTGACCAACCCACCTTCAATATATTGTTTATCGTCTTCTTGATATTCATAGTTGGTGCAAAGGTACGATTTTTATCCGCAATAGCGAATGAAAAACATTACTTTTTAGCATGTAAGTGATTATTTTTAGCATAAATAAACATCAGGAGCGCTTTCCCGCTGCATGAATCTTGGCCTCCAGCACCGTCTGTTCTGGTGCTGATTTTGTGAAAAGTTGATAATTTAACAGAGTTAACTGCATGAATATCAAAAAAAAATAGTAAATTTGCAGAATTATTGGGTGATTTGTCGCATTGCATGGTCGAAAAGGGAATGAGGCGCATCACTTCTTGAAAACAACTTATAAATTAGCATGAAAGCGGTTAAACCAAAGAAAAATCTCGGTCAGCATTTCTTGACCGACCTGAATATAGCTAAGCGTATTGCCGATACGGTGGATGCTTGTCCTGATATTCCTGTGCTGGAAATAGGTCCTGGCATGGGCGTTCTTACTCAGTATCTTGTGGAGAAACCTCGTCTGGTCAAGGCTGTGGAGATCGACTCTGAATCGGTGGCTTATCTGCATGAGAATTTCCCTCAGCTCCAGGATCGTATCATCGGTGAGGATTTCCTGCGCATGGATCTCAACCGGATTTTTGACGGAGAGCAGTTTGTGCTTACCGGCAACTATCCTTATGATATTTCCTCTCAGATTTTCTTCAAAATGCTCGACTACAAGGAACTCATTCCATGCTGTACGGGTATGATTCAGCGAGAAGTGGCTTTGCGCATTGCTTCAGAACCAGGAAACAAGGCGTATGGCATCCTGAGTGTCCTGATACAGGCTTGGTATGATGTGGAGTATCTCTTCACGGTGGATGAGGGCGTGTTCAATCCGCCTCCAAAGGTGAAGAGCGCCGTCATCAGAATGACCCGCAATGATGTGAAGGAATTGGGGTGTGATGAAAAACTCTTCAAGCGCCTCGTCAAGACTGTGTTCAACCAGCGCAGGAAAATGCTCCGCGTCAGTCTGAAACAGATGTTCCCGGGAATGACTCCACGTGAGGATTTCTATACTACAGACATCATGACCAAGCGCCCTGAACAGCTCACTATCCAGCAGTTTGTGGAACTCACCAACTATGTGGATGAGGAACTGAAACGCCTGGAAAGCGCAAAATAATTAGCTGATAATTTGGCTAATTGATAAGAAATGCCTATTTTTGTGGCGGAAAAGAAGTCCTATGGGCGGAAAAGAAATAGAAACTAACAATAACAAGTAATAAAATAAAGAATTATGATAGACGTAAAAGAAACTTTGAGTTCAGCAGGTGAGCGTATGGAGATGGCAGCGATGTATCTCGCAGAGGAGCTCTCTCATATTCGTGCAGGACGTGCCAATGTGGCTATCCTCGATGGTGTAAGAGTCAACAGCTATGGCAGTATGGTACCGCTCAATCAGGTGGCTAATATTACTACTCCTGATGCCCGTACCATCGCTATCCGACCTTGGGACAAGAAGGCCATCAAGGATATCGAAAAGGCGATTATGGACAGTGGCGTGGGTATCACTCCTGAAAACAATGGTGAAATCGTGCGCCTGGGTATTCCTCAGCCAACTGGTGAGCGCCGTAAGGAACTCGTGAAGCAGTGTGGCAAGATTGCTGAGAAGGCTAAGGTGGAGGTGCGCAATGTGCGTAGCGAAATCAAGGACAAACTGAAGAAGGCTATCAAGGACGGTCTTTCTGAGGATTTGGAGAAGGACGCTGAGAACGAGTTGCAGAAATTGCACGATAAATACATCAAGCAGCTTGAAGCACTGATGGCTGATAAGGAAAAGGAAATCATGACCGTCTAGTCTTACTGACTCTTTGACAATCATTATTGCAGTGAGTAGATGAAAGGACTTGTCATCAAAAATACAGGAAGCTGGTACACCGTCAAAACTGACGATGGCCAGCTTATTGAAAGTAAAATCAAGGGTAATTTCAGATTGAAGGGCATCCGCAGTACCAATCCTGTGGCTGTGGGTGATCATGTGGAAATTATCACCAATCAGGAAGGTACGGCTTTTATTTCTGCTATTGAGGATAGGCGTAATTATATTATCCGAAAGTCGCCTAATCTCAGTAAACAGAGTCATATCCTCGCCGCCAACGTCGATCAGGCCTTGTTGGTGGTTACTGTCAACTATCCGCAGACTTCCACCACTTTTATTGATAGATTCTTGGCCAGTGCCGAGGCTTATAGCGTGCCGGTCGTCCTTGTGTTTAATAAGCACGATCTTCTCTCTGAAGAGGAATTGCATTATGAGAAGATGATGTGTACGCTCTATGAGACCGTGGGCTATAAGTGTGTTGAGATTTCTGCCGAAACGGGAGAGGGCGTAGAACAGTTGTTCCCTATCCTGAAAGACAAGATTTCTCTTCTGAGCGGCAATAGTGGTGTGGGGAAGTCAACGCTGATCAACCGCCTGATTCCTCATGCTTCCCAGCGCACTGCAGAAATCAGCGATGCGCACAATACGGGTATGCACACCACCACATTCAGTGAGATGATTGAACTGCCTGGTGGTGGTTATCTGATAGATACTCCGGGAATCAAGGGCTTCGGTACGTTTGATATTGAGAAAGAAGAACTGACCAGTTATTTCAAGGAAATCTTCCATTTCTCCAAAGATTGTCGTTTTTCCAACTGTACGCATACCCACGAACCGGGTTGTGCGGTTATCAAGGCGGTGGAAGATCACTTCATTGCCGCCAGCCGATACCAGAGTTATTTGTCCATGCTCGAAGACAAGGACGAGAACAAGTATCGTGAGGCGTTTTGAGAAAATGAGAAATGAGAAATGAGAAGTGAGAAGTGAGAAGTGAAGAACGAAGAATAAAGGAACATATTCATGGCAAAGCAAGAACAGAAGGACATCAAGCAACGTATTGAGCAGGGGGAGTTTGCTCAGAGTGCAGAGATCAGTGCAAGCTATCTGGATGAGGATATTCTCATCATTGATAATATCAAGGTACTTGCCAATCCTGATCCTGTGAGACTCCAGATGAATATGATTGCTTCTTGCCAGAAAGGAAATCTGAAGATGGAGGTAAATGGTAAAACGGTGGAAGTGGGCAAAAACGATATCTTCGTTTGTCCGCCTAATTCTGTTGTGGATATCATTGAGTTTTCATCGGATTTCACCTGTGTGGCGCTCTGTGTCACCAACCATGGTATGCAGAATATCCTGAGATCACATATCAATGTGTGGAATCGCGCCATGTATGTGGACAAGGTTTCTGTCATCAGGATGACGAGCGAGGAAATGCTGTTCTATGCCAAGTTTACAGAACTGGTGCGTCTCTGTCTGGATGAAGAGCGCATGGAGCATTCTTCCTGGAATCCTTATCGTCGCGAAATTGTGGAAACCTTATTGAAAACGGCACTTCTCGCCCTTTGTAATGCTTTCACGACCGAGGTGGCTGATGTAGCTAAAAACAATTCTTCTACTTATGATATATTCGACAGATTCCTGGTGATGCTGCAACAGAATGAGGTGAAACACAAACCAGTGGACTTCTTCGCCCAGCAGTTGTGCATTACCCCGAAATACCTTTCCATCGTCTGCAAGCGCCATAGCAATAAGACGGCTATAGAATGGATTACGGAATACACGCTTGCGGATATCACTTACTACCTGCGCTCCACCAATAAGTCTATCAAGGAAATATCAGGTATCTTAGGCTTTTCCAATACCTCGTTCTTCGGTAAGTATGTAAGGGAACATTTCAAGATGTCGCCGCTGAAATACAGGATGAGCCTGAGAGGTAATAGTAAAAATGAATAATAATTAATATAGAAATCATGGATAATAGAAAAGTAGCCCTCATTACGGGTATTACGGGTCAGGACGGCTCTTATTTGGCAGAGTTACTATTAGAGAAAGGTTACGATGTGCATGGCACCATTCGCCGTTCCTCTACTGACTACCGTGAGCGTATCGCTCATCTGGAAGGTAAACCTAATTTCCACCTTCATTATGCCGACTTGGGCGACTCTATGAGCATCATTCAGGTGATGAACAAGGTGAAACCAACCGAAGTTTATAACCTCGCCGCTCAGAGCCACGTTCAGGTAAGTTTTGACTCTCCTGAGTTTACAGCCGATGTAGATGCTACAGGTGTGCTCCGTATCTTGGAGGCTATCCGCCAGTGCGGTCTGGAGAAAACCTGCCGTATGTATCAGGCTTCCACATCCGAGCTTTATGGCAAGGTAGAGGAGGTTCCTCAGAACGAGAATACACCATTCCACCCATATTCTCCATACGCCGTAGCCAAGCAGTACGGTTTCTGGATTGTCAAGGAGTATCGTGAGGCTTACAATATGTTCTGCTGCTCTGGTATCCTCTTCAATCATGAGAGTGAGCGCCGTGGCGAGACTTTCGTTACCCGCAAGATTACTCTTGCTGCTGCCCGCATCAAACAGGGTAAGCAGGAGAAACTCTATCTCGGCAACTTGGATTCTTTGCGTGACTGGGGTTATGCGAAGGACTATGTAGAGTGTATGTGGCTTATCCTCCAGGCAGAAAAGCCAGAGGACTTTGTCATCGCTACTGGTAAGCAGCACTCTGTAAGAGAGTTTGCTCAGTTGGCTTTCCATCATGTAGGTATCGAACTGAAGTGGGAAGGCAAGGATGAGAACGAGAAGGGTATCTGCGTAGAAGGTCCTGAGAATCTGATTGGCAAGACCCTCGTAGAGGTTTCTCCTGATTTCTACCGTCCAACAGATGTTGTCAATCTCTGGGGTGATCCAACCAAGGCAAAGGCAAAGCTCAACTGGAATCCTAACACCACCTCTTTCGAGGAATTGGTGAAGATCATGGTAGAGAGCGATATGGCCAAGGTTGCTGCCGAGGATGCAGGTCAGAAGGTTCGTTGCAACCTCGTGGAATATCTTGAGAAGGGTATCGTAAAGTAATCATCTGATTTTGTAATGATATAAAGGGTGTGGCATCAGTCACACCTTTTTTTGTTCTGAAGGGTCTCATAAACTTCCCAACAAAGTTCTCATAAACTTCCCCACAAATTTGCTCCACAAACTTGCTCCATAAACTTCCCACAGATTTCACAGATTTACACAGATTTTTTTGCTTCAAAAGATCTGTGTAAATTGTGGAACTTTATAATCTCTGCGAAGTTTATCTAAGATCTGTGTAAATCTGTGAAATCTGTGGGACTTAAAAAAACAACGGTCTATATGGAAACTATGCAAATCTGTGGGACTTAAAAAAATCAACGGTCTATATGGAAACTATGCAAATCTGTGGGATTTTATGTTTTATCTGATGAAAATACAGAAATTTGTGGGGAAAAGTCAGAAAAAGGCGACAGATAAATGTAACAAATCGGTAAAAAGGTGCTAAAAATCGTTCATTTGCAGCAAATTGAATGATTTTGCTATTTTATGAACGATAAGTGCTCATGCCTTTTTGATAAAGTTACTATCTTTGCAGCGTGAAAACAACAATGTTTTAGGTTAAGATATTTAGGTTAATAGATTTTAGGTTTATTTTTGTTTAGGTAGAATTTAGCACAAAGGAAAAAACGAGAACGCTGTGACAGCGCCCTCGTTTTTTTGTTTTATCACCCTCCTTTGACAGAGGATACCTATTTTCCTTTTTCAATAAACTTAAAATGCTCTACTTGAGATGCTTTGTATAGAATAGCCTCTTATACCAAGTGAGCGATGATTTCCTCGCGAGAAGCAGGAAGCATATCGATCACAGGAATCTCTGGCATTGTGTAGCAACCTGGTTGCAGGCGCATAGAAGCACGAGCTACGTTCACCAATACCTGTGCAGTAAGAGCAGGGTTGTTGATGCTCATGTTGAACTCGAAGCGCTGGTTCTGTGTCTTACCAGAAACACCCTTGCGAATCAGGTTCACACCATGACCCATATCCTTCACGTCGTCAACAGAAGCTACTGCGAATACGTGAGTCTCATCGTTAGCGAAATAAGGGTCTGCTTTGATTTCTGCAGTAACAGCCTCAAGAGTAGCACCTTCTTCCAACTCTACATAAACCATACGACGGTGGATGCTTTCACCCAATGGGATGGTAACAGAGAGCGCATTCTTAACACCCTTCTTGCTTTTTACGCAAACAGAGTGACCCATGCTCATACCAGGACCGAAGTTGGTATAAGTCAAACCCTTTGGCGCAAGACTCTCCATGAGTACACGTACGATAGAGTCTGAACCTGGATCCCAACCGGCAGAGATAACACTTACCTTGCCGGCCTTCTTGCAGTTCTCCATCTGCTTGGTGCGGTAGTCGAGGATGCTGGTGTGGATGTCGAAGCTATCAACGGTGTTGATGCCAAGAGCAACAATCTTCTCAGCATATTCTGGGCATGAACGGGTAGGAGCAGCTAAGATGGCAACATCTACATCTTTCAACTTTGTGATGTCATCTACTACTTCATACTGAGCCAATTCAGCAGGTTTGTCCTTATCGCCCTGACGACGTACTACACCTGCAATCTCGAAGTCTGGAGCTGCCTCAAGAGCCTCTACAGAAAACTTACCAATGTTGCCGTATCCTACAACGGCTGCTCTGATTTTTTTCATTTCTTTTATTGTTGTTTATTGTTATTTATTATATTCTCAATTTTATTCTGAATCTATCCGAATTCTCTTCTGAACCGCCTCCAGACTTATCTGAATTCTCTTCTGAATCCTCATCTGGATTTATCCGAATTCTCTTTCGAATCTATTTCTTTGCAATTGTTTTTAGCATGACATTGCAATATCGTTTTGGCTTTATCTTTATTTCGGTTGCAAAATTATAGTTTTTCTTTGAGATAATGAACAAAATAACAGATTTTTAACTATCTGAATGTGCAAAAAGTAATAAAATCATATATATGGGGTGTTTATTGCTTGTAAATTGTAAGGTTGGCAACTTTCCACCTTATAGTTTGATGTTTTTGTTGAAATATATGAATATTTGTTACTTTATTTGCGTATTTGATGATTTAATGTTATATTTGCAGCCGAAGTGAGTGACGTATTTATATTTAAAGGAGAAGTAAATAGATGAAAAAAACAGTTTTAAGTTTAGGATTATTGCTCGCCGTTTCTCTTTCGGCTTTTGCACAGAATGAAACCGGACAGAAGAAGTCTGAGAATGGAATGGAGCAGAAGAAGATGGAGAATGCAATGAAGGCTGTAGAGAAAGAGCAGCAGGTTGCATTGTCTCATGCCGGTACTTTTGCCAATAGGTTTGAAACTTTTGTCAAGAGTGCTTCTACCAACAGGGAATTGTCTGATGCCCAGAAAGAAAAGTTAGACTCTACTTATCAGGCTTATCTGGATGAGTACAGTATAGTGAAAGATTCTATCAGCGATGAGGAAGTGCGCCGCGTAAGCAAAGCCAAGGTGGCTTACCAAAAACTGCAGGTGCGCAACTTTACTGACAAGACAACTGACCAGGTTGCTGATGTGGCTAATACGATAGGCGAAAAAGTCTCTAAGGTTTTCAAACGTACCAAGAAAAAAGTGCAGGGAGCCATAGAGGGTTTCAAAAAAGAATAATTAAGTAATTCCTGTTTTCTCTGACAAAAAGGTCCCACAGATTTCACAGATTTACACAGATTTTATATGGATTCTTTTGAAGAAAAAATAAATCTGTGTAAATCTGTGAAATCTGTGGGACTTTATTCTCTCAGCAGGTTCATATAAAACTCAGCGGGAGACTTTATTCTCTCAGCAGGTCCATATAAAACTCAGTGGGGACTTTTTCTGAGCTTTTCTTTATTTCTTTATGATTTTTTCCACATCTTCGATAGACCGGTTGAACGGACCATTGTGCTCCAGTTTGATGGTGCACATGGCAGCTGCAAATTTACCAGCTTCCGTAGGAGTTGCACCCTGCAGTCTCTTATACAGATAACCAGCCGAATAAGTATCTCCGCATCCTGTGGCATCTACCACCTCATGAGGAGGGTAGGCTGGAATCTCATAGAACTTATCATCTACATAGACAAGGGAACCTTCGCTGCCAAGGGTGATGATCACTTCGGTGACTCCCCAGGCATGAATCAGTTTTGCTGCCTCATGGGCATCTTTCAGACCCGTAATGGTTTCCATTTCAGTCTCGTTCACCTTCAGATAGTAGGTATGCTTCAGTACCTTCAACTTCTCTTTCCAGTCGATAGGATACACCTTTTCGTCTCTCACCTCGCGCAGATAACCCTGAACATCGATGGAAACCCTTCCCTTGCGAGACAGATATTCCACCACCTCCGTTGGGAAATCATCAGCCAACAGACTACCTAAATGGAAAACCTTGGCATCTACATGCTCCAACTGCTGGATGGTAAACGGATCGGCCTTTGCCAATACGCGCTGTTTGCGCTCATTCTGATTTTCTCCATAGATATTCTCGAAGAATACGGTATTGCGGGAGGCATTCATCGATACGTCGATGCCAGCCTTGAGCATCTTCTCTACTGGTTCCTTTTCTGTAGGATCCATGGCTGTAACCAGTGAAAAAGTTACATCCTTGGGAAGCTGGTTGATGGCATACGAGAAATAGAATGAGGTGCCGCCAGCCATATAGACGGTACGGTTTGGAGTCACAATCTTGTCTTTTGTGATGTGACCGATACAACAGATATCTTTCATTATAATCGTTTTTATTTCTGATGAACTGAGCCTTCACAGGAGGCTCACTTCTTTGTTCTTTTTGCAAAACGGTTGCAAAGTTACTAAAAAACCGGGAAAAAGAAAAAGTTTTCTTACTGTTTCTGAGAAATAAAATCGATTTTATTTTGTTTTGTCCCTGATTCTGATTACCTTTGCACTCGAAATTGAATAAAAACTCAATAAAAACAACTATTGATAGATTTAGATCATGTGGTTTGATGGATTAATCAACGTACATTCGGCGGTGCAGGGCATCGTCATCCTTTCCTTGATATGTACTTTGGGTCTTGCGCTTGGTAAGCTCCATATCAAAGGCATATCATTGGGAATCGCTTTCGTCTTTTTCGTGGGAATCGTAGCCGGACATCTCGGTCTGACTGTCGATCACAATATGCTGGAGTTTGCTGAAAGCTTTGGTCTCACCATGTTTGTCTATGTGCTCGGACTCTACGTGGGTCCTAACTTCTTTGGTTCCATGCGGCATGAGGGCATTTCGCTCAACCTCTGGAGCATGGCGGTCATCTTGGTGGGTACTCTCTTCTCGCTGCTGCTGTGCTGGGTGCTTCCTGTGAGTTTGCCGGATATGGTGGGCATCCTCTGTGGTGCTACTACCAATACACCTGCGCTCGGTGCTGCCCAGCAGGCTTTGCAACAGTTGGGCATGCCGAGTGGTGGTGCTGCCTTGGGCTGTGCGGTCACTTATCCCTTGGGTGTTGTGGGCGTCATCTTAGCGATGATGCTGTTGCGCAAACTCTTTGTGAAGCCTGAGGATCTGCAAATCAGAAGCAATGATGATGACGACCATACTTCCATCGGACAGTATCTGATTGTGAATCCGGCACTCAATGGTAATACGATTGCAGAAATCTCCATGCTCACTCACCGTAAGTTTATCATCTCTCGTGTCTGGCGTGGTGAACAGGTGATTGTGCCACAAGCTGATACCGTGCTTCATACAGGCGATAATGTGCTGGTGGTGACGAATAAGGACGAGGTGTCTGCCATGCAGATTCTCTTCGGTAAGAAAGTGGATAAGGAGTGGAATAATGATAAGGTGGACTGGAATGCCATTGATGCTAAGGTGGAAAGCCGCATCATCGTGGTTACCCGTCCGGGACTCAATGGTAAGCGACTCGGACATCTTCAGATGCGCAACAGCTATGGTGTGAATGTGAGCCGTGTGCTCCGTGGTGATATCCGACTGTTGGCTACCGATGATTTGCGACTTCAGTATGGCGATCGTCTTACGGTAGTGGGCGATCCTACCAGTATCGACCATGTGGAACAGTTCTTGGGTAATGCTGTCAAGACTCTCAACGAACCTAACTTGGGTGCTATCTTCCTCGGAATCATCTTAGGTCTTGCCGTTGGCACGATTCCGTTTAACATCCCTGGCATGTCTGCTCCGGTACGTCTCGGTATTGCCGGTGGACCTATCGTGATGGGTATTCTGATTGGTGCTTTGGGACCTCGTGTGCATTTCATTTCCTATATGACCCGCAGTGCAGGTTTGATGTTGCGCGAATTGGGTCTTGCCTTGTATTTAGCGTGCTTGGGTCTGGAGGCGGGCGGTCAGTTCTTCGAGACTGTTGTCCGTCCCGAAGGTCTGATGTGGGTAGGTATCGGCTTCCTCATCACACTGGTTCCTGTAGTCATCGTGGGTTTCATTATTCTGAAAACCAAGAAGTATGATTTCGGAAGCATCTGCGGCATTCTCTGTGGAAGTATGGCCAATCCGATGGCGCTGAACTATGCCAATGATACCTTGGATGGGGATACACCAAGCATCACTTACGCTACGGTTTATCCCCTGGGCATGTTTGTCAGAGTGATTATCGCTCAGATTCTCATCATGTTCTTTGTCTGATAGCCATCTGTGTGGCTATCAGAAAAGAGTTGATTATCTGAAGAGGGAGAAGTTGACGCTGCCGTAACTTCTGTGCTCTAAAAATCTCGGATGGTCGGAGAAATCATGGTTTTTGCCATGCTCAAAAACGAAGATACCGTCCTCGTTGAGCAGCTTGCCGTTTAATACTAAATCTGGAATCTTTGCCAGGTCTTCCAATGCATAAGGGGGATCGGCAAAGATGAAGTCGAACTTCTGGTGGCAGGACTTCAGAAAGCGGAATACATCGCCACGTACCAGAATATCCCTTTCTTCATTGAGTTTCTTGAAACATTGGCGGATGAAATTGGCATGGTCACGGTCTGCTTCTACGCTTACCACTTGCTTGCATCCGCGCGAAACGAGTTCCAAGGAGATGCTTCCTGTTCCTGCAAAAAGGTCGAGGGCAGTGGCATCTTCAAAGTCAATGTAACCCTGGAGCACATTGAAGATGTTCTCCTTGGCGAAGTCTGTAGTAGGGCGTGCCTTGAATGTACGGGGAATGTCAAAATGGCGTCCCTTATATTCTCCTGTAATGATTCTCATATTTCTTTTTGTTTATCAATCTGATTCTTTCTTTATTTGCTCAAGTATAGAGCTAACAGGTCGAATGGCATACCTTTTATCTCTGTGATAGGGGCACGGTTGAACTCTGCACAAGGATTCAGCACATTCACCTTTCTGATATAGAGTTTGATGTTGTAGAGAAGCCATTCTTTGTCTGGAATATCGCCTACGAGATGCAGTTCGTCCTGCTGCTGGTCCATTCCCAACTGTTTCCATACATACATCATGAAATAGATGGCATCCTTTGGGTGGGGTGCCTCGAATGAATTGAAGAACTTGAAACGGTTCTTTTCAAAACTGAAGATATCCACCTTCTTGTCATGGAAATAGGCAAACAACTTACGTCTGATTCCTGCGAAACTGCGCTGGTGAAGGTAGTTCCATACGGGTTGAAGGATTGGGGTGAAGCGCACATTGCTGAAATTGTCTTCTACCACCAATTTCAAGTCCTTGTTGATAGGGAAGATGGCCACAACATTCAGTGATGGCTGCACCCGATAGTGAAGAGCATCACTGCCGTGCTTCGTGAAAGCATGCTGGTAGAGGGTGGCGAGGTCTTCCTCCTTGAATTCTTCTACCGGTACGATGAGTACTGGTGTATCTATATAGACTCTTACCTTCGAATATCCTCTTTGCAGCAAGTCACTCTCCTTGAAAGCCTGACGCAGGTTTGCCGCCATGGAGACTCCACTTTTCACAGTGTAAGGTTCGTATATTACTTGATGCTCGGCTTCTCTGTCCACGACGGAAAAGCTGAGTGTATTGTTGCTCACGCGGATAGTGAGTCGGGCTTGTTGCCAATTCTTGTTGTTACCAGTTACCTGCATTGTTGTTGTCTGTTGTAATGTCACCTATCTTTAGTCCAGGATATGCTCCTGAAATCATTGCATTGTCTATGAGTTCCTGTACGGCATTCTCGTCCAGTCCGTTGAGGAAGTCTTCATAAGAGGCACCGCATTCCATCAGCGGAATCTGCTTGCCGCTCTTGCTGACGATGGTTGTGGCAGAGAGTGTGAACTTCTTGCCGTCAGAATAGGGGATATACTGTAGGGATTCCTGCAGATATTTTCCCTTGATGAGCGTCTGGAAATCTCCCGAATAGCCTCCGTGCCGTGCCTTATATCTCTCTTCTGCCGTACGTATTTTCATAAGTGTTTCCTTCACCGCCTTTTCCCGTTCTTGTTGGGCAGACTGGAAACGGAGCGGCTGAGAGATACTCAGCGTGCAGAGTACTAAAAGCACGATGACGCATGCCCCTAATATATAATTTATGTTTATTTTTCGTTTCATTTCAAAAAGTATTGTTACTTTTGCAAGTGCAAAGATACAAAATGTTTTTGAAATATGGTCAAAGAAGAGTTAAAATATCAGATATTACAACAATTTGGGTTTCAGCCTACTTCTGAACAGGCGCATGCCTTGGAGGTTTTTGCTCAATTCCTCACAGATACGACCCCTCATTGTGCGATGATTCTGCGGGGTTCTGCGGGTACGGGTAAGACTTCCCTCTCGGGTGCTATCGTTCGTACTTTGCAGGCTATCCGTCAGAAGGTCATGCTTTTAGCTCCTACGGGTAGGGCGGCTAAGGTTTTTTCGCTCAACAGCGGTTGCCCTGCCTATACCATCCACCGCCGTATCTACCGTGAGAAATCTTTTGCCGGTGTGGATGGAAAATTCAATCTGAATGATAATCTCTATACCGACACCTTGTTTATGGTGGATGAGGCTTCCATGGTTTCTAATCTTGGATTGGGCGATGGCAATTTCGGAAGTGGCTTTTTGCTGGACGACCTGGTGCATTTTGTTTATCAGGGGCGCAACGACCGTCTGATGGTCATTGGCGACAAGGCTCAGTTGCCGCCGGTGGGGGAGGAGGAATCTCCTGCTCTTCAGGCGATGATGCTGGAGGGGTATGGACTGAAAGTGTACGAGTGCGACCTCAATGAGGTGCTCCGTCAGAGTCAGGAGTCCGGTATCTTGTATAATGCTACGGTCATTCGCAAGATGATTACCCATGATGATATCACCCAGTTGCCTCTCATCCGCTTCCAGGGCTTTGCCGACATTGTGATGATGCTGGGCAATGAACTCGTAGAGAGTCTTGCCAACAGTTATTACCAGGTAGGACAGGATGAGACGATGGTGATTACGCGCAGCAACAAGAGGGCGAATATCTATAATAATGGCATCCGCAATATGGTACTCGACCGGGAGGAAGAACTCTCCGGCGGTGATATGCTCATGATTGTGAAGAACAATTATTATTGGACAGAAAATGAGCGGAAGCAGACGAAGGCTTCGGGCGATACACCTGAAGTGAGGAAGGAACTGCAGTCAATTCCTTCTTTCTTGGCGAATGGTGACCGGGCGAAAGTATTGCGGGTGCGCCGCCATCTGGATCTTTATGGTTTTCATTTTGCTACACTTCTGCTCCAGTTTCCCGACTATGATAATTATGAAATCAGCGTAACGGCATTGTTGGATACCTTGCAGAGTGAGGCTTCAGCCCTTACCCGTGAGCAACAAGAACAGCTTTTCCGTGGGGTAGAGGAAGACTATCAGGATATTCCGCTGAAGGCAGACCGCATGAAGGCTATCCGGGAAGACCAGTACTTCAATGCCGTGCAGGTGAAGTATGCCTATGCCATCACTTGCCACAAGGCACAGGGTGGACAGTGGGAACATGTCTATGTAGATCAGGGATATATGACGGATGATATGTTGACACCTGATTATATTCATTGGCTTTATACCGCCTTTACCCGTGCCAAGAGTAAACTCTTCTTAGTGAATTGGCCCAAAACACAGACGCAGGTCTGAAGAGTTCCCTGCGCTGGAAATCAATTTCGGATATAAAGTTACTAATATTTCTTTTTTTCGCTATTTTTTATACGTTATTAAAAAATAATCCTTATCTTTGCATCCGTAAACCTTGCTGAAAGCCTCCATTGGGCTGAGGTCGGGGATGCATATATATATTAAGGCGTAACTGAACGCTTTGGTTTTGACGATTCGTGAACTTCGCAAATTCAACAACTTGTCAAGAACAAAAGCAACGGGGACGCCCTATGGGGTGTATATTATACAGCCCTCATTGGCTTTGGACTCATACGTTCAGAGTTAGATGGGGTATCTATATAGTTACATCGGCGTGGGGCTTTCAGCGTTGTACACTGAAAGATGATAATTCTTATTTGTTACCTACTTGATTATCAGCAGGTACAGGAAAACTCAAACGTAAGCATCATTTTATTGGGTGACAAGAAAGAACCAACAAAATGAAAAACAAATCTTGTGCAACAAATTTTGCTACTCAACAACCATTTTCCCTGTTACTTCTACTTCAAGAACCATTTTTACTGGCGGAAAGAAAAAAGATGTGTTACTTGTCTATGGCAGCCAACCAAAGCCAATACACAAATATAAATTCATTCATCTTAGGATATATATACTAATGGATTGGATGAACTGAACGAATTGCGGAGCGATAGCCCAACCGTGCCATGTGCAGTATTGGGTTATCGCTCTCTTTCTTTCCGCCAGTAAGAACTCTTGTATGATTTCTGTTACTTTCCACTTGTAACTGCTTGTTTCAAGTCATTCTTAGCTCTTTTATTCTCATTTCTCAACTATTCTAATTGTTACTCCGTTACCTGAATCTTCATCACCATTTCTGGGCTTTGATAAATTTGGTTGCAAAGGTAATGTCTGTACCCATATTCCTTGCAAGGTCAGTGCCTATGGTCTCTTGCTAAAATCTCCACCTTGCAGGTCGTATTTGAGCAGAGAACCTTGCAGGAAAAGCACAGACACCTTTTGAGGCAACAAAATTTTAATCAATCCCGAAATTGCAGATGCAAAATTAGGGAATAAAAATGAAGACTTATGGCAAACATTTGTGACACTCAGTACAAGGTGATGGGCGAACGCAAGGCGGTAGCCGACCTTTGGAACACGCTCCAAACAATGGAGGTGAACACCAAGAACGTATATCTCTACAAGTTGGCGGAACACTATGGCATCGACTATGAGAATATGGGCATATCGGTAAGAGGACATATCTATTGGGCAGAGTTTGAGGCAGACGAGGACATCTGCTTGTTGTCCTTTGACACCGAAAGTGCATGGTCTGCCTGTGAGGAGTTCTTTGATGAACTGAACAAAGTTCTTGGTGGAGAACTTTCCGTCAGTTATCGTGAGATAGAATGTGGATGCGACATTTTCTATGTCCATGACGAGCAAGGCTTCTTCCCAGAGGAATGCTGTGTGAGTTCTTCGGGCGAGCCTTTCGAGGATGCTTGTGAGGACATCTTTGACACTTGCAAAGATGCTATTGCCAAGTGGTGTGAGAAGATGGCTATCTCGCAAGGTGACAGAACCGATGATGAAATGATGGATTTCATCAACGGCTATAAGTATGAGAACGAGAACACCTATTATTATATAAACAAGTTCATGTTTAGCTGATGGAAAGATTTGAGACGATAGAGAAAATCCCCACTTGGGCATTATGCTATATCATCAATGGCGACCCTACGGGATTGAGTGATGAAGACATCAAGATGGTTGATGGCTTCATGCAGAAATGGCAAGTGGAGATTGTTTCTCCACTCAGCCAAGACGGAAACGCATCATTCTCGCACTATCCTGCCTTTGGACTACCTGCCGAGGTTGAGGAGTGCAAGGTGATTTATCATTCGGAGAACCCACAAACTTTATAGAGCTATGTTTGAATACGAAGAATTGACCGACATTATCGGTTGCAGTTGCACACTGCTGATACCCTACAGAGGACGCACAGAAGGTTTCGTTGTTGCAGACTATGGTGAGGACATCGTAGTGAAATTGCGCAATGGCAAGGAAATTGTAGAAAGACGTGATGACGTTCTTGTCTATGACTGACGAAAAGGATGCTTGGTGAAGGTTATACTCGCCAGGCATCTTTTTTCTTTCCGCCAGTAAAAGCCCTTTTGTATGAAACGGCAAACTCCCTTCATCGTTTGCCGATAAACTTTTATATGGCTATACTTTGATGGTTGTATTCGCCAAATGGCGACCTGCCTCTTTGTATGAGATAAAATCTGCGACTACGCCTTTCTTTGAGCTTTTCGTGCAATGAAGCCTTTTGTCTGAGGATGGATCTTGTTTGCAGCATTGCGATTGTAGTTGGTTGCTCATGCTTACCTTCCTCTACAAATAGGAGTAGCCTTCGAAGCAGGTTCTCCTTCTGCTTGTCTTGGTCAATATGCTCATGCGACCACCCTCCATGCGGAAAAGTATATTGCCTGTTGGTTAACCATTGTTGCTGACGGCAAAACGCCATGGAAACGTGCTTTGCATTGATGATGGTTGCTGCAAATGATTGTACCATACGATGCTGCTACGGTGTTCTTGCGTCCTTTTCTGAATTACCGATTTTTTGAAGCCACTATTTTTCCTATGCAAAGGTAGCGTGATGCTTCGACAGATGGAATCCGTCTTGTGCGGTCGCTTCGCTGTGACCAATAAAATAGCCAATAATCTTCCTTTTTCTCCTCACCGCCAACAGAAAACGAGTATTATAGTCGATTTTCATGGTGCTGCCCTCATGTGCCACATCCCTGCTCTTGGATTGCATGTAAAAATTAAGTTTCACTTCAAAAAGTAATTCAATATGAAAAAGATCGAGAACACTTTCGTAGTAACAGGATTCGTAGGCAACAACGCAGAAATCCGTCAGTTCACCAACGCTTCAGTAGCACGTTTCTCATTGGCAGTCAGCCGTCAGGAGAAGAATGGTGAGGAAACCAACAGGGTATCAGCTTTCATGAACATGGAGGCATGGCGCAAGAACGAGCATGTAGACTCTTTCGACAAGCTGCAGAAGGGAACCATGCTCACCGTCGAGGGCTACTTCAAACCAGACGAGTGGGTTGATCAGCAAGGCACCAAGCACAACCGCATCGTCTTCATCGCAAACAAGTTCTATCCTACACCAGACAAGGAGGAAACTCCAGCAGCAGAGCCTGAAAAGCCTACCAAGAAAGGCAAGAAATAGGATTTCTTCATTCTCTCCAATAAACAAAGCGGCTTCGGTCGCTTTTGTTTTGCTCATACAACCATGTTTACTTTTATACCCACTATTAGCAAGTTTACTCTTATAACCACATGCGTACTGCTATTATAAGCGTCAAGCCGTCTTCCCTTTTTATTACTTTGTCCCACCCATATGCGAAACCGCACCAACAGTTCGTCAAAGCGACATTCTTTATTTATCGGGAGTAAGATCCCGAAAGATGAAGAATGACCATTTGCCGAAGGACAAGCACGAACAGAATGGCATTGGCTAACGGCATCCGTGACGCAACCGTCACTTACATGCTGTCTACCAA
The DNA here is from genome assembly GCF_004535825.1 of Segatella hominis. Classification (GTDB taxonomy): domain Bacteria; phylum Bacteroidota; class Bacteroidia; order Bacteroidales; family Bacteroidaceae; genus Prevotella; species Prevotella hominis. The sequence continues at coordinate 65,463 of NZ_SGVY01000007.1, forward strand.
TGCCACCCCTTTCGTTAAGTTGCTTGTCTGGCTGTTGCGCAGTTTCACTCCCACCCATATCTTTTATATTCACTTCTCGTCTTCCTTTTATAATCCATGGTTTACCCTTTTTATAGCCGTCACAAAGATTTCATGCCAAAAGGCTCCTTGACTGTGGCGACCAACTGTCGCTACTGCAATAAGCCACATGGCATGAAGGCTGGAGCGGAAACACACTCGGCATGGATGCCAAGAGAGTTTCCCAATTACTCCTGCCGCATCTTTGTTCCGTCCTTCTATTATAATCGGCAAGCCATTCTCTCTTTATAGCACTTCGTCCCTCCCTTGCGGAATTGCACCAATGGCGCAGTTCCACACCCACCCTTTTCTTGTTGTAATCTTATGTAGTAGCACTTATAGCCATTTCATTTCGTCCATCGTCTTTGCCGCTTCGGATATTTTCCGCAAAGGTACCAGTTGCATGGCAAATGCCAAATTGGGCATCATGGATGCTTTTCAAAAAATCTTCCTCTATGTGCCTTGCATATAGAGCGTATTTTTCGCTTCCGATTTGTCTTTTTGCCTTCCAACTCCTTTGCGTGGCGGAAAAATATCCCTTGGGCAAGCCGAAAGGCTTCCGAAAATAGGGAAAATAAATAATCGAGTTTAACGCAAATAATTTTTCCGACTATGGCAAGAATGATAGACGACAACATCAAGAGACAGCTGAGCAAGAGGATGGATTTCTTCTTGAAGTATTTTCCTGTGAGGGTTCGCAATGTGGGCGAGGACGCAGTGGCTGCACGCCAACTGACTTGGGCGTTCAAGGATGCAAGGGACAACGCTTTTGAGAAGGTGGCGCAAATGACCGCAGCACATCTTATCAAAGTTTGTGGTGAGAAGATAAAGGACATCGTGTTTGTATGTGTGCCAGCCAGCACCCAAGCCAAGAACGAGAGTCGATACATGGCTTTCTGTAATCGTGTGAGCGAGCTTTGCGGCATCATCAACGGCTATTCGCACATATCCGTTTCAGGCGACCGCTTGGCAGTACACGAGCACCGCCATGACAAGGAAAAGAGCATCACTAAGACACAAGTGATTGAGTTTGATGAAGCCTACTTCAAAGGCAAGGACATCTATGTTTTTGATGATGTGGTAACGACCGGCGCAAGCTATGCCATTTTTGCCAATCAGTTGGAAATGTTTGGCGGAAACGTATTGGGAGGTCTTTTCTTGGGACGCACACACTATAAATATGCAAAGTGATATGGATAAGACAAAGTACATCAAAGCCAATTCCGTGGCTTTTTCGGGACATCGCACGATAGCGGAAGACCGCAAGGACGAGATAAAGAAGAAATTGAGGGGCAAGATAAGGCTGCTCTATGCTATGGGCATCACCAATTTCTATTGTGGCATGGCACTCGGTTTCGATATGTTGGCAGCCGAGGAGGTGATTTCATTGAAAGTGGAACTTCCCAATCTGAAACTTATTGCCGTCATTCCCTATGACGGTCAGAACGAGAGGTGGAGCGCTAGGGAGCAAGACCGCTATTGGGATATTCTTGACAAGGCGGACGATGCTATCCTTTTGAGTAAGTACTATTTCAATGGATGCTTGCTCAGACGAAATGATTATATGCTTTCTCATTCGTGCGGACTGATTGCTTTCTTCGACGGCAAGCCCAAGGGCGGCACGTTCTACACTTGCCGAAAAGCCAAGTCGATGGGGATGGACATCATCAATCTGTACAAGTCACAAGTATAACAAACGAAAACTATAGAGTATGGACGACATCGTATCTTTGTTCGTGGTATTCTTCGTGTTCAAGGCTTTAGGCGGAACGCTCAAAAGCCTTTTCCACGGAGACAAGCGAAATGATTTCAGAAGAGACAGATAAGGAATTGCCTTATCTGCCAAGTATTATGGGCAAGCCATACTGCAAGCATCAGTTGCAGTATGGCTCACCATTTATCTATATTGCACAAAAATCTAATTCGTTCAATAAGGATTTGTATGTTTTGCGAAACTTACTAATGGCAATATTTTTGATATTGCCTGGCTTGTTGCTTGTTATCAATTCATTCAGTAAAGCCGTGTCAGCTATGGCTGATTTCATTGCATCTACGCTCTTCTTATATCCGCATACCAATTTTGCGCCTGTAATAGACTTGAAGTGCTCAACTTCAGAGGTGTTGGCGAGTGTTTTACAGCAACTAAAGTGAACTATTTTATCACGGAAGAAATCCCCGGCTATATCTGCCAATTCTTGTAAATCAACATTTCCATTCTCTCCCTCTAAACTTATAGAATGAAACCAACCATGACAAGCTATATAAACAATGTCTATTTTATTCCATTCACGTTTGTTCCTGTTGAAATACTCTATGTAGAGTTTCAAATCCTCTTTTGTCAAAATGTGCCTATAAATAGCATCGCATTTATGATATTCTTTCAACATTCTAAGAATAGGCTCGCTATTCAAATCAAAGCGTTCAGGCTTTTTGTGGGTATTGAATTTCCATTCTCCCTCAAAACAAAGTATATTCTTCATAAAATCACCTTTTATATTTCACTTTCATCCTTTGGCTTCCTCTTGCCGAGCGGCCCGCTGAACTTTCCACGGTTCAGCTTCACCCCATACTTGTTGAGTATGCGGAACACCGAGCTGCGACTCCTGAAGCCGCTGACCTTCCAGATGTCATCGATAGTGTAGTTGTTGTTATACATATTGACGATATTCCTCTCACGGTCGATGCCTTTCTTTGGAGTTGAACTCTTGGCAGGTTTAATACCCGACTTGATATATTCCACATGGGCAGTAGCCTTGCGCAAGGCAACGACCTCTTCTGACAACGAACCGAACATGAAAAGCACATCGGCTATTGATGTACTTGGGAATAGCTCACCCTTGGAGTCGATCTTGTCTTGTATGGAAATGACCCTTATCACCTTCACCCTGCAAAACTCCAGGAACATCGCCAACTCCCGAATGCCACGTAGCGCATTGCTGAACTTCGAGATGACCAGTTCGTCACCTCGTTCCAGACAATCCATGAGTTGCTTCCATTCTGGGCGTGTCTTCTCTTGGCTTGCATTATCTTCTATGATACGGCAGCAGCCATACTTCTCCATCCAAGCCCGGTCAAAGGTGAATGTGTCATACTGCTCCGAGTTAAATATGTAACCTACTTTTGCCATAGCTATTATACACTGATTTGTAATTTGCCGACAAAGATACTTATATTTCATCAAAGTATAATCATACTCTGATAATTATTATAGTTAATTAAAGATTGATGTACTGCACTTTCTTGGATATATTATCATTTCATATCATGCTATAAAGTATGAATTAGAATAAAATATAAAGTTTGATTTAGTTTGAATGAATACCAGATAAATAGTTGTAAATTCGCACCGCAAATTTCAAACAAAGTCCGAAATGGAAAGTATAAACATTATCATATCTGCGGCAAAAAGCCGATTGAGGGTGAAGTGCAAACAATCTTGCACTTCAAGTTTTCGCATATCATACTTTGAAGGTAGAAAGCATATGTCCATGTTGTCTGCCATCATACTTGCCATTCTTTTGCTGGCATCCTGTTCAAAAAATGCCAGTGAATCATCTTTCCATGATGCAAGGGAGGCATTGGATGCGCAAAAGGTGTTCCTTTCAAGGATGAAATCAGACAAGGATTTGTCTATGGAACACCTTGCCGACAAAATATCCAAATGGCGTACTTTAGAAGACTCGGTTTCTGCTTGTCTGATGCGAGACACCATCAAAAAGGCACATTCGTTTCCTCTGGAAGAATTTTCCAATGTCCATGACTCCATCCGTGACGAGTTTATGCGCATAGCAACCGCCAAGCGAAGGACATTCAAGGATGTACTTCTGTTGAAGATGAACGCCACACCTTATAAAGGTAATAAGGAAACGGACGGCCTTTCCTTGGTGGCTTCAAAGTTTTTTGAGAGTATGGACACCATACCATTGTATAAAGGTGACAATACAAGGATCTTGACCACCTATCATTTCTTCTTAGAGAAGGTGAAGAAGGAAGGCATAGCCAACCAATCACAGTTTCTTGCCTTCTTGAAAACGGAAGACAGACTGTTCAGAACATTTCTATCTCATCTATACGAGATGAGCGACGTGTCGGTTTCGTATATAACAAGTGGAACAGAAGATGTGTGCAAGATGATTGCTCAATCTTCAAGGAAAGGAAACTTACCGGCAAGGGATGCCGTGGCATATATGGCGGTTCGTACCAATCGAAGAATCATCGCCAATGCGCAGACTTGCGTTGCTGATATTAAGAGTGGAAAGGTTACTTCCGCCGAACAACGGACTGCCTATTTTTGGATGATACTGCAACCATTCCTGTCCATTGATGACTTCGGAATGGCAATGCTTTCAGAGAGGCAGCGAAAAGATTTGGTACAACTCTCAATAGATGCCTTAGGCACAATAGCAAGTCTTAGCCGTTCCTTGCAGATGGACAAGAATATGACAGGCGGATTACCAGATATGTTCATCAAGCTATACATTTCTTCATTATAAACACAATAGTTATGCTGCATAAATTTCTCAACGACTTTCTGGCACTTGCACCATTGCAGTTGCCAGAGCTTATCAATCAGGAGCGCATGGAACAGCCAGTCTATGAAGACGGCTATGTCCTGCTTGACTTCAAGTTGGAAAAGCCTTGTCCTCTCGAAGAGGTGATGAACCTGTTCGAAGACCAGATGGAACTGGTCATCCTTTACCACAAGGTGACTTCCGTACATACAGAGTTCGGACAGTTCTGTTGTGCCTTCTCCAACCCTAATTTCGGGCGGATGTACAAGATGAATGCCAGTACGGATGCCAATGGAAATGTCCACTCCGTCATGGTGACAATCTATGAGTCCTTGGAGTTCATGTACGGTGACTTGTGCCACGACATGGAACTGCAAGCGAGGACAGGCTTCTTCAAGTACAAGCGTGACAAGGCGGACATGCTGATGTGTTTCATGTGACATTACGTTCCATTTATGAGCGACATGCAGCTTCAGAACATCGTGGACATCATCCACAAATGCCACACATGGATAGACGTTGGCAGTTCGTTCCATTGGAAAGACACCGCAGTTTCACAGCATGGCATGGTACAGACCGTCTGCTGTCGGTGTATTACCCTTCGGGTCTGTCATTCCAACAATGATTATGTCCGTGGGCAGGAGTGGCATATTCCTCTGCTTGACATTGACCGAAGTGCCAAGATTCTTATGAGAAAGGATGCTGGTTTCAAGAAACGCCTTGCTTCAAATGCTTTGACAATGGCGGATGTCGAGCGACTTTTCATGGAAGTCACCTATGGAATTATTGAGTTGGAGCTATTCGAAGGTTATTGACCGTTTTACATTACAATTTGATCTATGATATTCAAGATTATCTTTCTTTTCTTCCCTATGTTTCTTTTCTTGGCATCAACGATGTGCTACAGAAAGAACAATCGGATGATGCAGAGATTTTATCTCCGCATGGTGTTTTCGCATAATTTTCGAAAACTGTACACATTGCTGTTGCTGATGGCAATATTGGTGTTCAGTTTCGTGGCATATCAAGTACAGCCCAACGAGATTGGTGCTCATGTAATGGCACTGTTGGCATTGTTGCTGTTCAAGTTCTCCTATGCAGACAATCTGCTGCATAGGTTGCATGACAACAGGAAATCATGTGCTATCGCTTTTACAGCCTCATTGGTGTTCATGTTCACTCCCCATTTGTACACATTGGGGATGATGGTAGGCTTGCTCTTGGTGGCATCCATCTACTATCCGTCCTCAAAGGTCATCTTCAAGGCACAATGTCCTGACAGTGGCAGACACTTGGCGCAATGTCCTGAGGACATCGTAAACTTCTACTTTTAGTCCATTCTTGGAATATGCCACTTGGTACTTGGCACATTCCACAACACTCAGTCTAAAATGAGAATCATTATTTCACAACATCAACAAGACATTTTCAATGAAACATATACCAAAGGAAAATATAAAGGTAAGTCTCTCTGTCGGCTTTCTGGCATCTCTCCAGGACCGACATAACGAGCGGTATTCCAAACACGAAGCGTTCTGCTATCTGCTGGACAAGGCTTGTGAACACTATATGCCGAAAGCCGTAAGCAAGGAAGTGGCAGACGAATTGAAAGATTTTCAGTTTGTTACAACCAAAACTCAACTTGCGGAGGACTGGCATTGGCATCGTGCCACCGTGCGTCAGTTCCTCGAAAAATTAACGGAACATGGGCTGATACTCTGCAAGGAGTTTGAAACGAAATACACCATCATCACGATGATTGGCATGAAGGACGGTAACGTTCCGACAATGCGAAATAGCATATTGGAACCAATCATCCGTTTCACAATGGACAGTTGGTTCAATGGCACTTCCACCACAGAAGAGACTGCCGTTGTCTGTGGTCAGATTGTAAAGGGTGCAGTAGCATTATCGCAAGAAAACAACTCTGCTTCTACATCATCTGACAACCAACTTTCATCTGATGATATTGCCACTTGCATGATTGGCAGACTTGTGGATTGTATGCCTCTTGTAGATGAGGAAGAACATAACAGACTTCAGCTGCGTAACGCAATCTTCAAGTTCTTCACTCGTGTTCTCAATCGAGACTGGCTCCAGTTGCTCCTTCTGATAAAGGAACTGCCCGACATCGCCAGTCATGGAAAGTCTGCTTCCGTCAAATTGAACACAGCTGAAGACATGAGCCTTTTCCAATCCCTGTGTTCCGCTTATAAGGCTTGCTGTCCTAACTCAACAGTTGAGACAGCTGCCAAGCCAGTTGTAACCGCCAAGGCGGACAACCATAAGTAGAGTTCATTCTGTTCCATTATAGCTGCCTTACGGACATTCTCCTTTTAAGACCTCACGGTTCGGTACTGGCATACCGCACTCGTCGTGGCTTGCCTTTTTTAGCGCATCGGGCTTGCCCGCTGTTCACGAATTTAGGGAGTGTGGTAACTCATTACCCCTACGACCTATCAGTCTTCGGGAGAGTGTCCGCCAAGACAGCAAGCTGGGACACTGTTTTTACTGACACATATAAGCATATCAGAGATATGGAAAGAATAGCAAAGCAGGTTTTGAACGTCAGGGGACGTAAGGGATGCGCCGCCGCTCTCAGCCGTGAATACCAACGCAACTGGAGCGACAGGGCATGGCAGGTGGCTATTGCAAAAGGCAACTATGACCTCGGTAGACAGCATCTGAACTTCCAGATTTCCAAGGGAGGAAAGATAGCACCTATCGACAAGAGTAAGTCTATTCCACAGTTGATGGCTGAGAACTTGGCAGCTCGTGGCATCAAAGACAAGAATGAGGGGTTGGCAGAGCCACGCTTCAGAACTGTAGCGGATTTCATTTTTAGCGGTTCACAGTGGAAGATGCGAGAACTTGCCTTCGGTGAACAAAAGGTTGTATTCAAGCCTGGTGACAACAAGGAAAATTATGCAGTCAAGCGTATGCCTGAGATTGAGCAATGGGCGACGGACATTTATAATTTTGTCGCAGGAAAGTATGGTGAGGAGAATATCGTTGCCTTCTATGTACACTTGGACGAGACTTCACCACACATCCATTGCGTTCTTCTGCCAATCAAGGACGGCAAGTTTGCCTTCAAAGAAATCTTCGCAGGTGCCAACAATCGGGAATATAGTCAACGTACATCGAAACTTCATGACGAGTTGGCGATGGTCAATGAACCTTGGGGACTGGTGCGTGGAACGAGCCAAACGGAGACTCGGCAACGACACAGACCTACGGAGGAATACCGCAAGCACCTGTCCGAGGAATGTTCTTCAAAGGAAGAGGAACTGGACAACCTTAACAAGGCTGTAAGTGATCTTCGGGTGGAAATAGCACTGGCAGAACGTCGTGTGAAAGGTCTCTCTTCTATGGTAGAACATCTGGAAGAAGAGAAACATCAGAAGATGTTGGAGATAGACAAGTTGAAGGTGCAGATTGCTAACAAGGAAGGTGACAGTTCCATCTTGTCGCAGAAGTTGGAAAAATTGCAAAATGAGTTGGATTCCGTTGATGAGAAACTGGCTGACAAGAAAGACAAGCTCGCTGTAGCTGACCAGCAGTTGGATGAGTTGAACAAGGACATGGAGTTTGTCAAGGAACGGACAGAGACGCTTCGACAGGATGCCATGCAGTTCTCTCGTGAGGCTCAGACTGGTGCTGGCACACTTATCAAGACTGCTATGTTGGAAAGCATGGTCACTGACTACCGTTCCAAGATGGCATCGTTGCCACCTGAAATCAAAGTCGCATTTGACGGTTCGCCATTGGAAACCATAGCCGAGCACACTGCCGAAGTTCTTCATTGTGCCACATTGTTGTATCTTGGCTACATCGACCAAGCTACAACTTTTGCCGAAGGGCAAGGTGGCGGAGGCGGTGGCAGCAATGACATGAAATGGGGACGCAACGATGACGAGGATGACAGGCGTTGGGCGCACCGTTGCCTTGCGATGGCAAACAGGATGATGCGATCGAAAGGCAGCAAGAGTAGAAAGCGTTAATAGAAAAAATAATCGACAAATTGAAATCTATGATTAGAAAAGCAATATTTATGATGGCATTGTGCGTATGCGGACAATTACACGCCAATGCAGAGACAATAGATGATGGCACGAATGATTGGGTACCGTCTGGCATAAACGAGGATATGCTTCGACAGATTGAGCCGACATATCTCAAGGAGGTGACTGTACCCTCCGCATGGTCTTCCAACTGGTTCGTTGGTATGTCTGGTGGCATATCTACCTTTGTAGGAAAGCCGCATGGTAAAGGAAACTTGTTCGACAGGATGAAACCTTCCTTGGCAATAGAGGCAGGAAAGTGGTTCACGCCAGAGATTGGGGGGCGGTTGAGTTTCCAAGGTTTTCAGTTCAAGGATGCCAGCAAGAATGTCCGTGATTACAAGATGGTTCATGCGGATTTTCTTTGGAATGTGACCAACAGTTTTGTCAAAGACCATGCCACCACACAAAGATGGGGATTCATTCCGTATGCTGGTTGCGGTATTATCCATAACGAGGATAACGGCAAGAGTCCGTTCGTCATCAACTATGGTGTGATTGGACAATATCATTTAACAAAGCGTTTGGCGGTCAACATGGAATTGGGTGGCGCAACCACATTCCGTGACTTTGATGGTGTAGGCGCATCCAATAAGTTTGGTGACAATTTGTTCACCTTGTCTGCCGGACTGACTTTCAACATCGGAAAGGTTGGTTGGAAGAAGGTTGTAGATGCCGCTCCTTATATCAACCAGAACAAATGGCTGGCAGATTACACCAATGAATTGTTGGCTCGCAACCAAAAGTTAAGCAAAGCTCATGCGGAGGATGCCAATGTCATAGCTGAGATGAGAAAAATCTTGGAGATTGAAGGATTGCTGAAAGCCTATGCCGACCGCCTGACATATTATGCGGATAGTACGGAGTATCGCATATACCCGAAAAATAATTACAGCGGTTTGAACTCGCTCCGTGCAAGATTGGCTCACAAGGATTGGAATGGCATGGGAAAACCAAAAACAAGCCACTCTCTGGAGTATAGTTTCTCCGTTTCGGATCCTGTTTCTTGGAACAAATACGTTGCAGAAATGGCAGGTGGAATCAGGTGCATCGGTTCGCCAGTATTCTTCTTTTTCAAGATTAGAACCACACAGTTGGTTGACGTTTCACAGATGGTAAACTTGGATGAGCTTGCTCGTGTAGCAAAGGCTTATCATCTCAAAATTTCCGTAGTTGGTGCTGCCGACAGTGCCACAGGAAACGATGGCATCAACAATCCTCTCAGCAAGTCAAGAGCGGATTATATCACGCAACAGCTTGTGGCAAGAGGCATTGACAAGTCCATGATAATATCAAAAAGCGAGGGCGGTATTGATGAGTATTCACCAATAGCAGCCAACCGACATACGACGGTCAGACTATTTGCACAGTAAATGTGTTTTACTGTCATTCATACGATAAGCGGTAATCTGCAAAACAATGATTATCAAAAGAAAGAGTCCGTTCGTGATGAATGGGCTCTTTCTGCTATTTGTTATTCTGTTCGTTCTCCAGTCGCAATATCTTGTTTATGACAGCAATGACTTGCTCTTGAATGTAAGCTTTGAACATCGTATCGTCCTTTATGGCAAAGTCCAACTGTTCATATACTACAGTATTGACAGAACTTCTGAGTTGTTTTAGTTTGTCGTTTACTGGTATCTGTCGATGGGCTTGCCAATAGAACGTAACTTCATCTTGCACTATCGCTTTCAACACCATTTTCTGTTCACGGCTGAGTTTTTTGAAGGTCTTGGTTTCTCGTTCTTCGTTGTTGTCATATAAAATAGTATCGATATATTCATCAGTATCAACGATCTCAAACTCATTGTCCCCGAAAGGCAAGTTCAAAATCTTCTTGTTTCCTTTCTTCATCTCACCCATGCACTCCTTACAGATGTGTTGGGCATGACCTTTCCCAGGAAATGACTCGTTCGACTTGTATTCACCACAAATCTTACAGTAATGTCCTTTATGCTTCTTTGCCATAACCGTTTATTTTGTCAAATACGAAATCAACTGCTCCATGCTATTTTCGATACTCTCAATAGTCGGTATATCTTTGTAGGCAAGGTCAGGAAGTTCTTTTGTATAGACGCTGCTTAACGCTGACCATACATTATGTAGGTCACTGATGATTGGAGAATCCATGATGTCTTTGTTTTGCCATCCTTCGGGCTTGTCAAATCTCTGTTGGTCTTGTGCAAACAAGTTGTTGAAGTCCGATTTGAAAGCATCGCTTTTCAGATATTTCTGTGTCTCTACATCATTCAATAGAAAATGCAAATCATAGAAATGGCGTATCTTAGCTGTCAATTCCGGCATGTAGTTGTCGGCTAAAGAACAGCGAAGCAATGATACCAATTTCTCTGTCAATGTTCTGCGCCTGTCGAGAACATTCACCTCGAAAGGTTGCATATCATATTCCTCTATCAAGTTCTCGTTGCCTGTCTTTTGCAAGAACTCGGTCAAGAAGCTTTGCAATCTGCATTTCAGGAAAGGATATGGATTGGCAAAGGAGTTAATTTCGACAAGCAACTGTCCAGCCTTGATGGCACCTACTTGTAATGTATCAATAGCTCTTGGATAAGAATAGTATGCCTTGTGATAGTGAGAACCTTTGCTGGTAAAACCAGGCATATCCATTTCCTGCAGACCTTCCGTCATGCTTTTGGCAGTTCTCTTGATCAGCATCTTCAGTTGGTTGCCGCTGAGCGTCCATGCCTCAGAGATAGCAATATCTATGTCTTCTGAGAATCTACTACCGATACCGTATGCTTTTGTAAGACTTGTTCCTCCTTTGAAAATGGCACGATTCTCCTTGTCGTTCGCAGCCATCAAAGACAACGAGCGACAAATCCAATAGTCCTTCTCGATGAAGATGCTCTTGATGCCAAGTCCTCCATCTTCTACAGGTTGTGATGCTGCTTGCAATGCATCAGAGAACAACTCCCAGTTTTCATGTAATCTCATATGATGTTCCAGTTTCTTTTGTTTGATAATACTTTATTGGAGATTGGCAACTTGTAACTGGTCACTCCATTCAATGTTTTGCTGATGGTTTCCGTTTCCAGTTCCATGTTCTCGTAGATGGCTCCAAGCAAAGCTCTTACATAAGGTGTGTATGCCAAGGATAGTTCTGCCAATTCTCGCTTCTGTTCCATTGAAAGAACATTGATTGCTTTGCAAATGTTCATCACACAGTCATCAGGTGAAGTGGCAGGAATGTCCTTTATAAGACGCAGCGCATCCAATATTCTAAGTAGTGGAATATTGCTTGATGTTATGGCGTTCTCTTGTAACAAGAAAGATATTTTCACGCCATTTCTTGTGATGGGTCTCCGATATTTATTTGTGCCGACAAGGATGGATGAACTTATCTGTGTTGTCAGACCCATAGCTGCAAATGCGGCAGTTCCTGTAATGTAACCCACAATCTTGCCATTTTGCTCCAGAAAGTCTTTTACAAGTTCAGAATCTGCAGGTTTCAGATTTCCAAAAATGGTCTTCTTCGGAATATAGTATTTCCCCTTTGCTATCTTTTGCAGCTCGCCTTGGAGCACAAGACGGTTGAGAGCTTTGGCGAGTGCTGGCTGATAGCGCATCTCCACCCCAAAGTCTCTTGTTGTCAACACGACCCCAGCAGGGGTTGATGACAATTTTTCCTTTATCAGTCTTGCTATAACCATGTTTATCTCCTTTTTTCGAGTGCAAAGTTAATAAAAGTCTTGTTTTTTACGCAATAAACTTGACTTTTATATATTTCTTTAACCATTTTCATGCTATAATCCATCCCATACCCCTTCATCCTCCCTTGTTTTTCCTTTGCAAATTTAGTTCAGCCCACCAGACCGTCAAGTATCGCCTTGCTATTGTGAGGTTATTTCATCAGCAGCCTTCCACCAATCAAAGATTGGGGTATTCCGAAGAAATGACCTCCCAATTCCTTGCCTTGTCTGCCTCCATGCCCGAACTCTTGATTGCACGTAAAATCAATTCCCTCGATGAAGTCGTAAAGGCTTCTAGAATAGGGAAGAAAAAGAAGTTTCACCATTTAATCCGAACAGATATGAACGATATGATTAACGAAAGAGACAAGGAGTTTGCCAATGAGTTTTCACACTTCGTGAACGGCAAGATGTGTTCCGCATCCAAGGTGGGTACAGAGTTTGCCAATGACCACCGCTTTCTTGTAAACGAGAAGTTCAAGGTGATGATGGCTTTCATGGAGCAGTTGGCAATAAACTATCAGAAGGGCTATTATGACCTTCGCAATGAATGGGCTTGCACTTTGGCACATGCAGCCATTGAAGCCTTGCGTGAGCAGCAGCTCTACTATCCATCTTCATCAGAGTATTCACCCAATAAATAATGCAGTTATGACAAGCAGATTGATTACACCACAGTTGGCGGAGCAGTTCAAGCAATATCCGCTTTATTCACAGGACGGCAAGAAGAAGGATGCCATTTGCCAATGCGTCTTCTTCATCGGCAAAGTCCGTTGGTATGTATTGGAAGGTCAGCCGGAAGGCAATGACTTCACGCTGTTCTCTATCGTTGTCGGTCTTGCCGATACAGAATATGGTTATGCTTCCATCAAGGAAATGGAAAGTATCAGCGTGGATGTCGGACATAACCTTCCCAAGATACCGATATTGCAGGACAAGAGCTTCAAGCCTTGCCCAATCGGAAACATTCCCGACGAGAGATTGCAGTCGTTTCTGTCTGACATGTATGACAGGGAAGAAGTTTAAACCAAACATCAGCCGTAGGCTTCTTGCCTATGGCTGCTAAAAATCAAACGATATGATACAGCAAAAGATAACGGAGATAGCCGAGATATTAGGATGGAGCGTTGATTTCTCCGAGCCACAAAATGGCAAGACAGATGTAAACTTCGCCAAATATACTTCCTATGGTCAAGATTTCAATTTCAGCGTGGAACTTGAAGACGATGATATGGAAGCCTTCATCGACAATATCCATAAGTATTACGAGGACTTTGATGTTGACGAGGAAGCGTACATTTGGATTGGCTCAGACGGTCACGGCAAAAATGGTGCACCTTACCACATTGCCGATATAGTCAAAGACATGGAGGAAGCCGAAGTAATGATGGCTGACCTTTACGAGGCATTCAAACAATATTATTCACAGTTAGAACTTCAAGCCGTATGACAATAGAACAATATCTTTACCGCTTATGTCGAAACATTCTCAAAGAGCGTTTCGACTGGCGCAAATACCTTACCACCCAAAGCTATTTCGGCAGAGACCTTTGCGTCACTCCGCTCCATGTCTCCTATGGACAAATCGGCTATACCATCCATTTCCCTTACTCTCGTGACCCAATGCCCGAACTCGCATATGATTGGGAAATGGACGACCTCACCATCGATGAGAAAGATTGGCAGAAATGGCTATCACCCGAAGAAGATGATGAGGAGGAAGAATAAAACTCCCAAAACGAAAAATCCAAGATGCCTACACATTATTATATATGTGTGCATCTTGGATTTTTGCATGTTTGCCACAGATTGACTCGTTACCGACGGAACGCAGACCGTGCGACTTTTTCCTCTTCTACCTCAGTCTGCTCATTATCATTTGATGATGCAGATTGCTTCATGTCCTTCGCATCCTTGTTTTCTTCCGATACTGAAGCTGCGACATCCTCACTCTGTTGCTCCTTCATTTCCAAAGACACTTCGTCTATTCTCTGCGTGAGAATGGACGTTGCCTTTTTCACATCCATCAAGGTGGTCTTGATGAAACTTGGCGTCTCCTTCAGACTGCCGAGCCACGATTTCAGATAGGCGGCACTGTCTTCCTTCAGATTCTTGGTCATGCCATACTTCTGGCACACCAACGCACTGCCCAACTCTGCAACAAGTTCCTCCCTTGCATATTCATCTGAGCCAAAGCCCGATTGAGGATGCAAACGGTTCAACTGATTTTCCGCTCCTGTCGAGTGAACCATCTCATGAAACGCTGTTCCATACCACGACTCACCGTCTTTAAACTGTGCCTTCTCAGGAATGGTTATCTGGTTGCGGGAAATGGAGTAGAACGCATTGTCCTGGTGTTCGATATTGATGGGGCAAATCCATTTCTGCTCCTTGAACATCTGGTCAACAGCAGGAAATGAATACATGTCACCTTCCTTCACCAATGCCTTTTCTGGCTTGTTCTCCGCTTCCAACTTGGCATACAATTCAGGTCGTGCCTCCTTCAGATTGGTCTGTGCCACATTGAACACCTGATACACATTCAACTTCGGATAGACATTATACTCCTTCTGCTCCTCAGCACTCATTCGCTTGTAGTCGTCATAGGGTATCTTTTCTTTTGTCTCCTTGTGTACAATGGTAAAACTTGTCAGCATCACGGGAAAACTCTTCTCTCCCTTATTGATGCCAACCTTAGGCAATGGTTCGCCATTAGCATCCACCATCTGCTTCTTGTTACCTTGCTTGTCCGTCTGATAGTTCAAACCCACTGCACGGTTAAAGGTGCAAAACACTGGTAGTTCATAGCCTTTCTTCTCACACAGCATGGTGAGCAGCAAGGCATTCATGCCGTTATACTCCCTGCCAGACAGGTTCTTCGGCCAGCTCAATGTACCTTCCGTAAACCAAGGCTTTTGCCATCCGTCCTTGCTTCCCAATGACTCGATCTTCTCTATCATCATGTTTGCGAAGGTGTCCAAGGCTCTGTCCTCAGCATTTTTTCCATCGCCATTATTCTTTGGACTCTTATTGTAATATGCCATACTTGCTAATTGTTAGGGTGATACGGCTTCTTTTCCCACTGGCTCAACTCCGCCACCTTGCAGCCCAGGTTGAGCCTGTCGTTATACACCGAGATTTCCAGCTCGCCCTTTGCCTCGATGGTGGCTTTTGGCTGCAACCATTCCTCTCTTTCTTCCGAGAAACGGACAAAGCGCACCCATGTAAAGGCGAAATCTTCACCAATCTTCTCTGCACTGAAAGCCGAAAACATCAGGAAAGTCTTTCCTTTTTTGTCATTCTTCATGTCAATGTCCTTACCGACTTTGCCCTTGAACTCCATATCTCCCACGATGCCATCCTTGCTTTCTGTAGCAGGCTGGCTCACTTCGACTCCTTTCAAGTTAAAAAACAGGTTGTCGTCTTTCTTCTTGAAGGTAAGCCCACCTTTCACATCGATGCGATTGCCCACAACGATAGCTTCGGCACAATCTCCATCCATGATGCAGCTTACCATCACCGTCTTGTTGATACCTTTCTTGGCTGGCACCACCACATCTACGGAATATGTAGTAAACGGCATCCCGTCCTTTCCATTGCGAACCACTGCAGCCTTGCTGACGGTTCCGCACACACTTACGTTACATTTAATCATAGCTCAAATACTTTTTTATTTGTTTTCAATCGACCAAGATGTGGAACTTCCAAGTATCTTACTTTCTTTGCATTGTCTGACTTTGACCTTCTTGCTGTTCCAGGACTTGCTCATAGTTTTGTGATGCCTGTTGCGTCAGCACGATAGTATTCACCATTCCAGCGATGCGCATTTTCTTGGCATCATTGCTCAGGTTGGTATCACCCAACACTTGCGACAATCTACAGAACTCCGCATTGGTCAGCTCTCTCGTCACTTTGGTAGTGCCATTGTCCGCTTGCAACACAGCCTTTCCATTATCGCCAACACTCAACACGCACTCCTTCATAGTCGGCATCAACGGTTTCAAGTCCACCTGCCTTTTGCTTACAGCTTCTGAGATTTGCGTTCTTTGCTCTTCCTCGCTTTTACTGTCTATTTGCACAGCGAGGGCAAGCAGACTGCTATACATGGTAGTCACCAATCCCATTATCGGGTCTGCACTTGACAATCCTGTGCTTGCGTCCTCAGATGAAAGCAGTTTCTTCATCCAATCGTCAGGTGACAGACTCGTGTCCACAGCCGAACTATTTTCCTTGTATTTTGCCAACAGGTCATTGCCGTTATACAATGCCTGTTGCTTCAGATTACCTTTCTGCGCTATCTCCGCCAAGTATGATGCAGGATCCACGTCCCTTGTCTTGCCGTCTGCCGATATGTTTTTCACTCCGAAATGCAGATGCTCACCTGTGGTTCGCGTTCCAGTATTGCCAGATACACCCAACTTCTGTCCTGCTTTTACCTCGTCACCCACCTTCACGACGATACTGTCCAAGTGCATATAGGTGGTTTGCACCTTGCTTCCATCCGATCTTGCGTATTCCACTGTCACAGACTTGCCCCCGCCAGTATTGGCATTGTGGTTCATAGCTACCACCTTGCCACCATTCTCGGTTGCCAACACATCATCATGCTTGGCTCTGATGTCAATGCCCTTGTGCATCTGCTGTTTGCTTTTGTCCATAGGGTCTTGACGCATACCGAATGGAGAAGTGACAAACAAGAACTCGTCCCTTTTCACAGGGAATGAGTATTTGTCGTTGGTTGTTTGAGATGCTGTTTGCTTCTTTTCGTCATTATTGGATGTCGATACCGAAGACGATACCGTTGCTGAAGTTCTTGCATTCTGTTCTACGCCGAACTTCTTGCCCTCAGCCCTCATCTCTCGCATCACCTGTTGGTCATACTTCTGTAATCCATTGATCTCGATAATCTTTTGCAAACTGGCTGCATATCCTCCACTGGTGGCATAACCGCCTCGCTCAATGCCGTTTGTCCATCCCTTGTAATCATCGGGAGAGAGTTTGAAGCATTGGCTGTAGCGGTTGCTGTTCTTCAATATCTTGGAATGGTGCTCGTATGAGTCACCCACCGTGGCATACTTGCAGAACTTCTCATTAGGCTTGTCATCGGTATAGACAAGATAATCGCCACCGTTCTTCAACCAACTTTTCGAAGCCTTCACGCCAAAGTGGTTGTTGCCCAACTGCGACAGTTCACTCTGTCCATTACGGCTTTCTAAGATGCCTTGCGCCAAGGTGACGGAAGCAGGGATGCCATATCGCTTCATTTGTTCCATCGCCTCGACAGCATATCTTTCTGCATATTGCTGATTCTTGCTCATGTCTTTATCCTCATTATTATCGTTTCATACCGCCAGAACGCTGCTGTTCCTCAGTATTTTGCTCCTCTTGCTTCTGCTTGGGTGCCTCCAACTGGTCACAGATAGCCACTCGTTCTCCTGCTCGGATAAGTTTGGGCAGATAGGTGTCCAAGGCATGATGTGGAAAGCCAGCCATGTAGATACCAGCTTGGGTGTTTCTCTTTGTCAATGTAATCCCCAACACTTCCGCTCCTCGCTTGGCATCCTGTTCATACATCTCATAAAAATCACCTACACGAAACAGCAGCAAAGCATCTGGATGCTTGGCTTTCAACTCCTTCCATTGCTTCATGATGGGAGAGTCCTTGGTCTCTTCCTTCTGCTTACCCTTTGTTTCTTCCTTCTTTTCCACAGTAGCGTTATTATCTCTTTGAACAGTCGCATCCTTCTCTTCCCTAATATCTGTCTTTTCCTCAGAAGATGCTTGCTTATTCTCTTCCTCGTGATACTCTCGATGTTCTTCCTCATTCTTATCGGTGGAGACTTGCGTTTCTTGCTTCACCTCGGTTTCCTCAACTTGCTTTTCTGATGCAGTCTGCTCCTGCGTCTGTCCTTTCTGCAGGATGTCAGCAAACAGGGTAGCAGCAAGATGCTTTTTGTACTCGTTCTTGTCTTCGGCAATCCACATTCGTTGCCATTGGCTTGGCGATACCACACGAGGCTGCAACTTGTCTGCGCCATCAATGGTGACTGCACACAGAATGACATCGTTCTTTGCCTTGAACACGTTCACTTTCTGTATGCGGTTCATGTCCACCTCGTTGTGCTGACCGCTGCCAAACAAGTCCACCTTCAGGTCAGGCTTTGTCTCTGCCATCGCATAGTATTTCTGTGCCAGTTCCACTCTCAGACTGTCCATCGTGTCCTGCGCCTGTTTCAGTGTGGTGAAGAAGCGGTTTAAGTCCGCCTTGTCGGGATAGATGGAAAAAGCCTTCTGTCCTTCGGGCTTGATATACATCGCCCAACGCTTGTTGTCATCCTGCACCATCTGTATGCGGTCGAAGCCCACCTGCTTGCTCTGGCTCACGGCATCACTCACGTCTATCTTGGATATGTCTTCCATTTGCCAGTTCTTCAATCTTGCCACAGTGATGTCCTTTCCTGCAAAATAGCTGTCATCAGGATGGTAGCCCAAAGCGCCATCGGGATTATAGAACTTGACAGACTGAAAACCTTCTTTCTGTAAGGCATGTTCGATGCGCTGCTTGCTCATGCCCGACACCTCGTTGTTCACTTCCAATGATGCTCCTGCTGGCAACACCACATCAGCACTCTTGTTTTCCTTGTCTCTTACAATCACCACAAACTTCTGCTCGCTGTCAGGATGCTTGGCTATCTCGTCTGCCACGAAGTAATGCTTGGGCATCTTCAATTGCATCTCGGTGGTCTGCTGCTCGTTCTTCAAGGATGAATATTCTATTTTCTCGCCACGCTCTGCCTTGCGGATAACGTCCAAGGCATTGTTCACATCACTCTCTATGGCATCTATCAGACATGGATTTTCCTTCAATTCACGGTTCCAGTAGTCCACCAATCCCATGTTCTCCTTGGAAATCTTGGCTGGCATACCCATTTCCATCATCTTGATGCCCGAAGCCAGTTCTACCACCAGTTTCTCTTGCTTCACGGCATCCTCAGATGGTGCAATGCCATTCTTCATCACCATGCCCTCCCTTGCCAGTCGCTGTTGATGTCCTGTAGCACTCACCACTTGACGCAGCATCTCCTGCACATAATCGCTATATTGCTCAACATTTTCTTGCTTTGGCATATACACGGCGTCCTTCTCCGTGTCATAATGTGCCACTCCGCTTCCGTCTTTGCGCACCGCCATCAGGTTGTCCTTCATCTTCTGGATGAAGTCATTCACTTGGCTACGCAATGCCTTGTCTTCATTCGCACCGACATTCGCCTTCACCACCTCTTCATATTTTTCTTTGTCTTTCAATAGCAACATGGTCTGGTCGATGTTGAACAGCACTCGTATCTCCCGATTATGGATGCCCTTGTACTGTGTCTGATCGGTAGCCGACAATTCCTGGTAGTCCTTTCTACTGATGATGTCCTCTGGATTATGTCGGTTCACATACTTGTTCCACGCATACCAGTTGAACGGCACACCTCTCTCATGCGCCATCACAGACTCGTCTCGCTTCTTGGCTTCACTAAATAACGTGTAAAGATTTGTAGAAAATCCGTTCTTGTCGGAGTTCAATCCCATAACGAGGGCATTGAACGGACTCACTGCCGCTCCCTTTGGGTAAAACCGTGGATATTGCTTTCCTTGCTCGTTCAGCCAAACACCCTTGTTGTCGGCTGCTTTCGACAGGGCTTCGGTAATCAGTGACACTTGACGCTCTGCCGCATTCTTCTCTTGTGGACTTTTCTCTTTCATTGTATGATTGTTTTACGTTTTATCTTATCTTGAACGTTGGATGACTTCTCGCTGCTCTGCGTTTTCCATCGCCTCGTTTCTCACATTTCTCACTTCTTGCTCGCCATAGTTGCGTTCTGCCATCTGTCTCATCTGGTCACTCTTGGCAAGCACGGCATTGGCAAGGGTGTTGAGTGGTAAGGCTCCTGCTTGATATGCTCCAACCACATGCTCTGGCAGTTGGATGGTGTATGGCACTCGGTCGATGGTTGCCACCAAGCAATTGCCTTGCAGCACAGGGTTGGCTATTCGGGGATTCAACGGTTCGTCTGGATAGGACTTATATTGCACTGCTTGTGCTGTTGTATTACCGTATGATACAGCATTTCCATCATTGCCTTCCTGTTTGTTTGCCAATGCTTCATGTCCTGCCTTGTTCAGCAGATTGGCACCGCCCATACCGATGAGTGTCATCTTCAATAGCGGATTCTTCACGAACATTCCTGCAAGGATGGCGGCTATCGGCATCATATTGTCCTTCAAGCCTAATGATTGCGTCTTGCCAGTGAACAGTCCAACAAGGATGTCGGGCAACATAGCTATCACATAGCCGAGGTTATTGCCGATGTCGCTGAAACCGTCCAGTCCGAAGTTCTTCAACAGTCCTTCCCAACCGTTGCTGTTATCATTTTCAGGTTGTTCTTGCTGTTCTTCTTCTGATTGCGCTTGCTGTTGTTCATCAGTTTCTGTTTGTTGCGCCTCTGCATCTTTCTTTTCCTGGATGATGCGCTCTGCCTCTGCAACCTTGGCTGCGTCGTGCTTGGCTTTCTCTTCCAGATAGGCATCTTCCTTGCCGGGTGCCACTATCAGCGGTACATTCTTGTATTTCGGATCGTTCCGTTTCTCTTGCTCTTTTTGGAAAGGAAACTTAATACTGTTATCTGTCCATGCCATAGGTGTAAATGCTTTTTGTGGGATATGTATCTTGTTATGGAGTTTGCTGTTGAGCGTCTTGACATAGCCATTGTCGGTGGCATTCACTTTCTTGGCTTGTGAGCGAAAACCAGTGAAGGCATTGCCGTTCTGTCCGAATACGCCCTTGCTGATGCTCAATTCCATGGCTTGCTCTTTCCGCTGTTCTCCGTTTCCCTTCTTGGAATCGAGGACATAGCCCAATGCCATGTCGCTCCCCACCAAGGTTGCCAATGACTTCCAACTACCGATACCGCCCATAGTCACGGCATCCACTACCGAGGCGGTAGCCCTTCCAGCAAACTTCTCCGTCTTGCTTGGCTTATAGGCTTTCTCGCCACGAGCTTCTATCTCAGCCGTCAATGGTGACTTCATCAGTTCTTCTTGCAGTCCCCAGATGCTGTTTTGTGCTGCCTTTCGCAAGATGTACTCCATCGTTGATTTGGGTGTATTGTCCTTGACGAGTTTCCCAATCATCAGGTCTTCCATCCTTTGTGCAACGTATGCGTATGCCAAATCCTCGCCACAGGCTTTCGACAAAGCGTCGTATTTGCTTCGTCCAATTTCCTTCACCACGGCATTGCGCCACTCGCCAGCAAGAAGAGCCAAATCCTTCACGATGTTTTTGTCCTTCCATATTTTCTGGTTGCACATCGCCAGATAGTCCTCCGTGGTTTTGCTGTTCCATTTGCCTGTTTGCTTTAGAACAAACTCGGTGTTGTCGGCATACGGATTGGCAGAAGCAAGCACTCCTGCCAAACTGCTCTGGTATCTGCCTCTTTCCTCCAGTTGCTTGTGAGTCAAGTCATCTCGCACCTGTTTCATCACAGGTGCCAGCTTGCCGTCAAAATATCCTTGAAGGCAATACTCCAGTTCTGCAAAGCGTGTCGGGTTCTTGATAGTACTCATTATAGCGTTACGTTTAGTTGACCTAATATCTGTTCTCTTGTCTGCTCGATGGCTTGGTGATACACTTCCATCTGCTTTGGAAAGTATTCCTCCAGCCAAGAGTCCTTCTCTATTCTGTCATGGATGAAGAGGATGGCTTGCTGCAGTTCTATCTCCACGGAGCATTCTCCTTCCTCTCTGTTGTTGAACCACGCCTTTGTCCACCATCTCACTCCTGCACGGTCGGGATAGACGCTCACCAACCTTGGAATATCAAAGCTCTGCACATCGATGTCCAGTTCAGCAAGCGGGTCGATGATGCCACTCGTCCTTATGGCTTCGTCATGGAGTTTTTTTTTAGAACTTCGCTCAGTGTGGACAGATAGATGCCATGCCGCAATGCCAGATAGTTCAAAAAGTCCGCAATCAGCAGGTTCTGCACCTTGCAAACCAAGGGCATGGCTCTCTGCCCGATGCCTAACGGATTGCTGATGGATGGCATAGCTTCATAGAAATAGTGTTTCGCCGCGGACAAGGTAAAGATGTTCCTTAGCGACTGCTCTGCATGTTGCGGTGTCACATACATACCTTTATACAGGTCTTCCATATACGATGGCATGAAGCGCAGCATCAATTCTTCTATCTCTTTCTGGTCTTTGTCATACTGTGTGGCTATATTCATGTCGTAGGTCTCAAACTCAGGAAAACCTGTCTTACCGGTCTGTTCCATTGCCTTCACATTGCCATATAGCATGGTCAGAAAATCAATCGGATTGATTTCCTTGCCGTCAAACTTCACCTCGAAATGCAGTCTGTCACCGCTCAATGCCACGATGTTTCCTGCCTTCACGGTTTGTCCGAAGTTCACGAACACGTTGGCAAGGTGGGCGTAGGTCACTTCATATTTGCCGTAGCGTATCACTTGGTAGATGCCGTGTGTCGCATCATTGCCAATGCCCGATACCGTTCCGCTTGCCAAGGCTGACAGCAGATAGTGGTTTGCCTCAAAGTCCAGTCCGTGGTGGAAGAATGGCTCTCCAGTTACAGGATGCTTCTGTTTTCCATATCCAAGTGTCAGTTCCACGTCCTTGCCTCGCTCCTCAAAGGGCATGCAAAAGCCGCTTTTTGATTGCAGCATCATCTCTTCTGTATATCTCATGTTGTTGTCGTTTTATGTTTTTATCGTTTCATGCCGCCACTGCGTGCGGTCGTTTCTGCTTCGTTCACATTTCTTCCTTGACCGCCATCACCACTGACGATGTTCTTGATGTTGGAATTGTTGCCGATGAGCATCATGCCGAGCATGGCTCCTGCTATCTTGCCAAGCCATCCGAAACGTCCGAAAGTGAGGAACGCTGCTGTTACCAGTCCTGCAAGGCTCAGTCCCGACACATTTCCTTTCCCTAAGTTCTTGAAGAAGTTGCCGAACATCTCCAGTCCGTTGCCTCCGAAGATGCCACGGAAGAAGTTGCTCATTCCGCTCCACTTGCTGTTGATGTCGCCCATGGCACCATTCACAGCATCCACAGCTTCTCCAGCCTTGTTCTTCAGTCCTTTCACGTCTTCCACAGCTTCGGATATTTTCTCCGTGGTGTCTTTTCCTACCACCACATCACTGGCTATCTCCACCATGCTCTTGTCGTTGACAAGGTTCTGCCATGCCACATATCCTGCTGCGCTGCCCACAGCGGCTGTTTTCATCGCACTTCCTGCGCCTTTTAGTGCTTGGGTGGGATGCACAGCCGTATTGCTTGCAGATTTCAGTCCTTGCTTGGCGACACTACCTGCACCTTTCAAGGCACTGCCGCCATACTTTGCTATTTTTGCCCATATACTCATAGTCGTATCTTTTTGTTGTTATTTGATATTTCTGTTCCGCTTCCATCTGTTCATGCAGTCCTTCACGATGGTTTTCTTGTCAGCCTTGTCGTGGCTGCCTTCCTCTATCTCTGCCCAGATGTCCGCCATCGAGGTGTACTTCACCGCCTTGGTCAGCCGTTGCAGCTTTTTGTTCATTACCTTCAGCTTGGGGCGGATGCCGAAAACGATTTCCACTCGTTCTTTCTCGGTCATCTTGTTGCCCGACAAGCATACAAGCCTGATGTCATTTACTATCTCCACGCTGCCCATAATCAACTCCCGATAGATCTTGTTGCGCTTGGCTGACAGTGCCACAGCAAGGGCATTGTTCGTATGTTTATCCAGTTGTTTGGTGAATCCTCCCAAGTTATCCACCAGTCGGTCTATCTCGTGATAGAAGCCATATACCTGTGCAGCATACACCACGATGGAACGGAACGAGTTCAAGTAGTTGTTGAACTCTCGTTGCAGATTGGTGGTTCCTTCCACTTCCTCTTTCAACCATATATGACCAGTGGTCTGCATCAGCATCACCTTCTCCTGGTTCTTCAACTCCTTTTCAGCCTTGTCTGTATATGCGTATATCATTCCTGCCAACACAGGGTCGTTCTGGGCTTGCACCTTGCAGACGGAAAGCAACATTATGCCAAAGCAAAATATCCATGTTCTCATACTCAAATGTTTTTATATTATTATGGTGTACTGACTTTGGCAGCTCTCCGCCACCGCCCCAATGCTTGCGTAGCAATCTCACCATTACTTCTGTCTATCATCCCTGCCGTGACATTGTTCCACACATCACTCATTGTATAGTAGCGGATGCTCAGATACAGTTTGTTGAGCTTCTTTTGGAAAGCAGATAGTTTGTCGTTTAATGCCCACAAGGTCTTGGAGCGGTCTGCTCCTGTCAGCATATTCTCTGTGCCCCCATTCGCCACGGCATCGTTCAATAGATTGAAAACCGATACCAGTTCCGTTGCCGTCTCGATATACAGGTTGTTCATGCTCATACTTGCCACAATGCCCTGCGGATTGCCCTTAATGGCTGTCTTCAACTTGGCGAGCGTGATGAAAATTTTCACGCCATCATCATACAGATGGGTACATGCTTTCAGCGAAGAGGCATAGCCGTTCACTGATTTCAAGTAGCTGTTGTACTTCTTCTCCCATTTGTGTATCTGGTTAAACTCAGCAGCCATTGTATTCTGCAACAACGCCGTCTTGGTCTGTCCGTTGATTTGCTTTTCAATCTCACTGTTGATAAGTTCATTGCCTTCTGCCAGTGCCATCCATTCCAAGGGATTGGATGACACCAATTGTGCCTTGGCTTTCGATGCCGTTGCTATGCCGATAATTGCTATCAACCATATCTTACCTATTTGTAATCTCATAGATGCTCCTCCTGCGTTTGCTGGTTTCTACTCGTTCTCTGATGGTTGTCACCAGTTCTTCTTTCATCGGTACTCCAATAATGTCAAGTCTTGGTGTCGTTCTGTCTCCAGAATATATGCTCACGGTTTTCAATCGGAATAGTTGCTGCATGAATGTCTGACTTTCATTGAAATCCACCACACGATACAGTTCCTGATAATCTACTTCCCGATGAAACACGCCATGCTCAAACACTAATTGTTCGTTACTGATGATGTACCGCATCCTGCATAGATAGACCATTCGATATGCCAAACATAGGGAAAGCAAGAGCGAGAGGACAAACACAAAAGTGGAGAGGACGGCATCATCAATACCTGCATATACAAAACCTACACTTATAAGCACAAGCAAGTGCAGCTCGTTGATGACGAACTGCATACAATGGGGCTTGATGATGATGTTTCTATACCGATATGTCTGCTGCATAGTTCTCCTTTTTGATAATGACACCGTGCTTCATCTGCGAAAGCCCGATGTCTGTTCCTCTTTTTCCTTCTGTTTGGCTTGCTCTTGTTGCCTCTCAGCCTCTTGCGCCTTGGCGAACTCGAAATAGTCGAAGTCTATCTCTCCTTGGTCTATCAACCGTTGGTCTCGTTTGCCAAGCAAGGCATCGTTCCAATCCTTGTATTGTCCTAAAGGATGAAAGGCTTGCACCGTGAAGTCTGCAAATCCCATTTCCTTGGCGATTGCTTTGAAGTTCTTCACAAAGCCACGTCCTGCCTCGTCTTTGTCAAAGCCCAAATAATGGTTCGCTTGTCGGGTCTCTTCCAGCATTCCCTTTATTTGCCCCTTTGTCGGTGTACCTCCTGTCGAGACATACACGCTCTTCACCGGGTTGATTTGGTACTCTGCCATGGCATCGTATGCACTCTCAAACCATAGAATATTTGTGGTTTCTTTCAATGGCTTACCTGTCAGGTTGGCTATCCACAATCCTTCACTGCTGTTGCTTCCTTCCGCCTTGCCCTTGTATGCCTTGCCGTCCTCTCGTCTCGGTCTGCCTCGCTCTTCCAATCCAACGATGCTGTCCGGCTTGGACGGCAAGGATAGTGGAAAGGCGAGATTGGCAAAGCTCAATCCGTCATTTCGACGCTTGGTCGCCAAGAAGAAATGCTTGTGAAAGGCGAACTGGGTCCCAATGTTGATGCCTCTTTCCTTGAAATAAGGATAGTGTTTCCGTTGGGCGTCCTTTTCCCTTGGATTGAAACGCAAGATGTCATAGTCTGACAGGTTGAAGGGCTTGGCATCTCGCTTGGGTTCTGCCACTCTGCTTTCACGCACGTCAATGGGATTGTTCAACAGTCTGTTGCATACCACATTCACCAGTCTGTCCAATGACATCCCTGGCTTATAGTCATCAAACAGCATCGGATGCTCCTTGATGAAACCTATCACGTTGTAGTTCTTCTGCTCTGGTGGCTGAAAACAGCACTTGCCATTGCCTGTGACAATAAACTTGTCGCCTCTCACTCGCTGTCCATGACTGTCCACCTTTACATACGACGGATAGCGCAAGCCATCTCGTTTGTTCAACTGATAGCCTGCGTCCACCAGCAGCTCCTGTATGTTCAGACGCTGTAAGAAATCATTATATGTCAGTTCGTTGTTTGCCATAAGCGTATTCCGTTATAGTCCTTTCCCCATGTGAGGATGCAATACTTCTTGGTTCATGGCAGCCTCAAAGTTTCTCGCCGCCACATCCATCGGTGTATCTACTCCTGGTTTGAAATAGGGGCGAGGCGGTGGAGGTGCTGCACCATGATGGTGGTCAACAATCACCACCGGACTACCATGTGGTCGGTGTAGTTCACTGCCGACTTCGGCAGCAACACCCAATCCTGCTAACAGTGCAGCTCCTATCTTGGTTCCCAAACTGGTACGGTCTTTCATATCCACCTCACCGAATATCTTGGAAAAAAGTTTCATGCGATGGTAGTCATCCACTGCCATGAACTTGTCATACTGCTTCTGCGTTATCTCGTGGCTTACTCGCTCACCGTTGATGATGGCTGTCATGCGGAACTTGCCTTCCTGCTCCGCTGGCTCCACTCGTATTTCACCGACAGTGACCTCTCTTCCGTGCTTGCCTTCACGAAACCAACCTTTGCTTTCATCCAAGTCCTGTCCATCCACGATGCCCACCTTATTGTTCATCGGTTCTTGCTGTACTTGCAATGGTTCTACTGTTGACTGCATCAGCATCCTGCCATCCAACTCCTGCTGCACCTCTGGACGCAAACCGATATGGATGCGCTCCTTGCTGTTGAGCATGTCCATCGTTATCTTGTCAGCGAAATCATCCTTGATGACATTGTTCAGTATCTCCAGTCGTTTGGCTACCGACACTTGCTTGACAGAATTATTGGTCAAAGCCTTCAACTCATCGTCGGTCAAGTCATACACCATATCACTCTTGGTGCTTTCTGATTGGATGGTGAGTGTCTTTGCCTTCTCATCGATGATGATACCGTGTGAAGACAGACATTCCTGCCATTGATCGTTGGAGAAATATACGGGTGAGCTTATCAATTCCTTGTAGGGTTTGGCTGGCTCTTGACTTCTTGGACGTGTTTCTACAGGTGTCATCACGGCTTGCAGGTTTTGTAATACATCTGCTTGTGATGCTACTTGTTGCTGTCCTTTATAGTAAAAGCCATAACCTCCAGAGGTTAACTCACCAGGTTTCAGCCTTCTGTCTGGTCTTTCCGCTACCATTGGTGCTCCTGCATAGAACATCTGTCCTCCGACTCTGCGTAGATGATAGCCGTCCTGCATTCTCGGTGTCCAACCCAAAAACTCTGGACTCCATCCTAACCGTCCGTACTCTCCTGCACCAATCCTATATCCATGCAGTCCCATTGCCACTCTTCCGTTGGCATTCCTCGCATGGACAAGGTTTCTCGGCATATAGAAGTCTTTGCCTATAATGCTGGTAAAGACATTGTAGGCCTTCTTGTTGGCAGAGTTGGTTCCCCAATCGGTCAATGCCAACATCTGTTTCTCGGTGAGGTTATAGGTCAGCAGTGGGGAGTCATGTCCCTGTACCGCTAACTGATAACCGTCACCATTGGCAATGATATGGGCTTGCATACCATTACGCATCAAGATGTCACGCATCTCTGGCTGCAAGTCCATCTGTCTTGGATTCAAGTTCTTTCTTATCGCCATAGCATGATTTTATTAAGCGTTCTCTTTTTCCATTCCTTGCTCTAACAGTTCGTCTTTGTACTTCACAAACTGTTCCGCACTCTTGTTGCCGATGCACAGGGCGTGTTCCTTGCAGTATTCTTGATACTCGTTCTGCCATTCCTCACTGAAATGGTTCACATAATCAAGCCAACCGTATTCACCGCTCTGTATCTTCTCTATGAGAATGTCTTCTGTATAATAAGGTCCTTTTCTCATTTCTTCCCAAAGTTTGATGTTTCACTTTACTTTCTTGCAACGGCAGAAGCATGTCTTCCAGCTGCTTTTTTCTGCTCATTCCACAGTTCTTCGGTATATTCTTCCTCTGGAACATAGTCAAGATTACCGTCATCATCCATTACCCAACAGCCATAGATGCCGAAAGTGTATTTGTCCCACTCTCGCTTGCCTTCCTTGCGCCACTGCTCACCATCGCCGTTGGCGAAGCGGATGCCTGTGTCGCTCTTCAGGTCGATGCCTACGGTCACAGGTTCGTCTTCTACGGCAAATGTCAGTGCCTCGCCATTTTGGATGCTCTTTAGCTCCGTTCCTCCAAGACAGAGTTCGTCAGATAGTACCTGCAAGTTTCTACCAATCACAGGTGTCGGCACAGCCATCACTTGGTTGGTCTCTCCGTCAATCTGTACAAATGCCTTGACATGTGCACCATCTGGCATATCCACATCTGCCACCACAGCCTTGCCCTGCTTCAACAGTTCCTGCTGCTCCTTGGTGAAATTGTTCAGTGGGGCATATTTCAACACTGGATAGAACATCACATCCACGTTACCGTCTGCCATTCTTACCAAGGTGAATCGGGTTCTGCTCTTGATACTGTAACCCTCGTTTACCTCCATGCTAACAGGCAGTACTGGCGATGGTCGACCATTGCTGATGTCTTCCAATGCATGCATCGGAAGGTCTTCTATCATCTCGTGGGTGAGTCCAAACTTTGCAAGTGTCTGATACGGCACTTCGCTTTCTTCAAATGAGTTTCTTTTCATATTCTGATTATATTTTGAATGATACTTTGCATATAGCCATGCAAAGACAATGCAAACGAGCGCAATGAAAGTTTACTTTCTTATTGCCGAGTGCAGTTTGTCTTATGCAAAGATAGCCCAAGAGTAATGAATACAAGAAAGCCTACGTTCTTCTGCCCAATCTTTTCCATTTTATTATGATTATATCATTGTTTCATACTCTCAATCATACTTTAATCTTATTTTATGTTATACTTTTACAGCATCGTGTATCACTCTTGATTTCTTTCCCTAACTTTGCACCATGAAAAGGAAAATAGTGGCATTATGGGTAATAGGTTGTCTGGCGGTATCGAGTGCAAAGGCGCAGTTCAACACCGTCAGCAATAACGTATGCCGTTACAAAGTCAGGAAAGTGGAGGAGAAGTTTCTACTTCCTGCCAATCAACCTGTAGATTCTATACAAGCAAATCTACTTCAACAGGAAACAGACTCTGTGGATAGCAAACAAAAACAGTGGATAAGCGGCTATCCAAGCATCACTTATCCACTGAAATCAATCAAAGTCACCAGTCCTTACGGCTATCGTCGTGACCCTATCACAGGAAAACAATCATGGCACAATGGTTTGGATCTTCGTGCGAAGAATGAACCTGCCTATTCCATGATGGAGGGTATTGTTGAAAAGATAGGGTATGACAGTCGTTCTGGCAATTATGTTACGTTGAAACATGGCAATTATCGTGTCAGCTATTGCCATTTGTCTTCAATCATAGTCCGTAAAGGAGAATATGTTTATCCCGGTATCATTGTTGGTGTCACTGGCAATACTGGTCGAAGCACAGGTAACCATCTCCACCTTACATGCAAAAAGGATGGCAAGAGTTTCAATCCCGCCATCCTTTTGAATCTTATTGAAAAGTCTTTTGCGTTGTCAGCTTTATCAATGAGTAAATGAGAGAGTCGTTTACCTAACTCTTACACCTTTACCATTCAGAACCTCACCTCTAATATCATCAGTTTTGCATAAATACAAGTCGTAGCCAATGGCTGTAATATCGCAATATCTTGGAGGAGTAATGATTTTTCCACTTGGTGACATCAATCCATACCAACCAAGTTCTGCTTCATATTTTTTGCAACTTGCAGTCTTTTGATAAGGTGTTGGTTCTGCTTCTGCCGTTTCACCTGTTAAATTACCCTCATCATCATAGTTCTTTGCCGTAGTATATCGTATTTCATCGGTATCATACAATAATCTGTCAACATTACTAATCAAGAAATCGTCAATCAATTCACCTTGCAAATTATATTTGCGAAGAGTGTGGTCTTTCATTGTTGCAGTAATGCTATTACCAGAGATCCAGAGGTCTGCTTTCATAAAAGGCAATATAGGTTTCAGATTTTCTGTAAGAACACTCTGCATACCTCCTTTGCTTACGACAAAGAAAGAATCCTTGGGCGAAATAGCATCATATTCAGCTTTCAACATCCAATTTCCTTTTTTGTCTATCAAACCAAATTTGTCACGTTTGTTGTTATGTATTACGCAATGCCCATTGTGAAATACATACCCTTCTGCACCAGTGATGTATGGAATATTCAAGTCAATAACGACATTTCCTTTGGAGTCGATGAATTTTATCATTCCGTTGTCATCTACTGAAGCCAAGCCATCAGAAAATACCCATGCGTGCTTGTACTGAGGCTTGATGGCTATTTCACCTGTCAGCATATTGAAGTAGCCACGAGCATCGCCGTTACTATAACAGACAAGCGAGTCGTCCCCCAATGGTTTTGAAATCCAATGTATGCCCTTGACAGTCTTCTTGCCATCACGAGTCTCCACATATCCATCCGTCTCATAGGCCCGGCTATAGTAAGTGGCATTTCTTGACAGGTACTGCGAGTCATAGTAGGATTCATCCAAATATTTCGCAGCATTCACTTTCTTGTAAACAAACTCGTATAACGCATTACCTCCAGCACATGCAAACACAAACATGATGAACGCAAAACAGCCTCCAACAACACGTCGAATAAACTTGCCATACTCAGATTCATCCTTCATTCCAAGTATCACGGTGAACCATTCTGCTGTTGCAGCAATGATACCTGTTAAACCTTTCCAAAATAAAACAATCGTTCTTTTTAGGGTTCTCTTTCTTTTTTCCATATTTATATGATATTTTGTGTTTCAATTATTTATCTGTTGATGAAAATAAAGTAGAAGAAGTAACCTGTCTCATCGTCAAAATATTGCTATTTGATGAATCTTTGCCACTTTGGTTTCAAGTCCTCGTGCTTGGAATAGTCGAACATCAAACATTTATTAGCTTCCTTGAAAGGTATAACTGCATGGTATTCGCCTGCAGCAAAGCAATCAATCTGATAAGGATGATATGTCAAGACAATGCCTTCTGGCAGTACGGCAAAGTGAGTCAAAGGAAAATCCTTCTCGGTAAATACCTTTTCGTTGTAACCATTCCATCCAGCCCAATCATCGCAAGAATAATTATGTACAAGAAATGACCGCATTACATCGTCCATACCGCTTGTATCAATCATTGGACAATGGAAAGAGAAAATGCTATGCGTGAAATCCTCCCATGAATTTTCACGTTCATAACAGAAATCGTATTCTGTCTTCAAGCTCTCCAATGCTAAATGCCGAAACTGTTGTACCATCGCAGGTTTTACAGAATTGTTGACATCAAGCAATCCGCCTCTTCGCTTGTCATATGTGATGTAATACTCACGAGGCAAATCATGAAGTCCTCCATTGTAAAGGCTTGCCCAATAATAGTATGTGGTATAGTCATCACAGTCTGCCACTTTCCTCACTCTTATATTGCAAGTCATTCTAAGCTCCAACGTATCTTCTATTTGATACTCTGCCAGACAAAGTTTCTCCCACAGCACACCATATTCATTCAAAGAAAGCTGTAAATCCTTTAACGATGCACACTTTCCAACAGGAATGCCCCGATTGTTTTCCAACTGATAAAACGCATCGTCTCTAATAGCAGCCATCATCCATTCCCGAATAGCCTTGTCAGACTCAGCATCACCTTTCGGTATATCCAAATCAACACTAAATCCAGCTTCCATCCGTTCGTACTTACTCCTTGGCTTGATATAATAGTTCTTTGCCAATCTTTCTGTTGTCGTATCGGGGGCATCACTCTTTTTCTTTGCGTTGTATAAGTCGCCGAATGAAACATCTTTTGTTTGTGCCCCTGCCACCAAAGTTACCATACCTTCTTTCTTAGGTTTGCGACAAAACACATCATCTTGGAGTCCAACACATTTTCCATCAGAGAAGCAAATCGTATCAGAACTTGTGAAAAGGTGTAAGTTTTTCCACTGACCAAGATAATAAAGTCCAGACGCACTGCATGGAGATGAGAACAATATCTTTCTATCCTTGATGTCATAAACATCATTGTCGTCAATGCTCACATAGTTGATGGTATTGTCAATATTGTGAAGTGATATATTAGAATGAAAGTAAATACCAATTAAGTGTAGTGTAAGTAGCTGTATATCAGTATATACAGGTGGTTTTATTATTCTGCTGTTGTTTCTTGTCTCTGCACTTGATTATTCTTTGTTTGTGCGTATTTTGTTTCTTGTTTGTTTCTCGTTTTGGGGGATTTTTAGTACCTTTGCAATACAAAATCAATAAGAAGAAACGGCTATGGCAAGAAACAAGAAAACATCAAAGCTTAAAGAGCCAATCCGTCTTAGGATGAAAGACCTGAGCAACGGAAATAAGAGCCTGTATCTGGACATATACAGAGACGGCAAACGTTCGTATGAGTACTTGAAGATGTACATCATTCCTGAAACGGACGATGAAGCACGCAAGCGGAACCAAGCTACGCTGATTGCCGCCAATGCCATCAAGTCGCAACGCATCATTGCTATGACGAATGGTGAAGCTGGAATTAAGAAAGCTGACGACAAGCCAAAAGTGCTTCTTGCAGATTGGTTGCAGACATACAAGGAAAGACAGAAAAAGCGTGGACGAAAGGACGAAGCGCAAATAAACACATCCATCCGTATTCTCACAGAAATGGGATGCGAGAATATGACAATGGATGATGTGGATAAGAAATTCTGTCAGGACTTCATTGATTACTTGCGTGACGGATATAAAACCAGGAAAGGTGAAAAAATCTGCACCAACACAGCATGTAACTATTATCGAGGAATGAATGGTGCGCTTAATGCTGCTGTAAGAGAAGAGTTGCTAAAAATAAATCCATTTACAAGACTTGGCAGCTCGGACAAACTGAAAGTTCCTGAAAGCAAACGTGAATACATGACCATCGATGAAGTAAAGAAACTGATAGCAACACCTATGGAGAACGAAAACATAAAGGATGCGTATTTGTTTTCTTGTTTCTGCGGACTGCGTTTCAGTGACATAAAAGGATTGAAATGGGAAAATATTTTCTGTGATAGCGGACAATACCGCCTACAAGTCGTAATGCAGAAGACCAAAGCTCCTATATATCTTCCGTTGTCATCAGAAGCATTGAAATGGTTACCTGTTCGTAATGGCAAAGGTGCGGACGAAAAAGTATTCTCGTTACCAAGTAACAATATGGTTAACCTTTTGATAAAGCCGTGGGCGGAGGCAGCTGGTATAACCAAGCATTTCACTTTTCACACCGCCAGACACACGTTCGCTACGATGATGCTGACGCTTGGTGCGGATTTGTACACAACGTCCAAGTTGTTAGGGCATGTAGACGTGAGAATGACGCAGGTATACGCCAAAATCGTTAACAAGAAGAAGGACGAGGCTGTTAATTTAGTTAACGGTCTATTCGATTAGGTAACTATGAGACACGACATAATACGAAATTTTACAATCAAACGCAAGACTCTGGCTACATCAGTGGTCAGAGTTTTTTGCGTTATTACATCACATCATAATTAATTGAACAATGACCACAAAAATTGGCGGTCATCTCTCTTTTTGAGAAATGGCAAACAGTACACAGACATTTCGTGAACGACAAGGACGAATTGCACGGATTATGGACTATTCTTCTGGCAGCAAGATTTGGCTATCGGAATGAAGTAACAAATGGCGTAAAGACACACCAACGCTTTGTAGAGGACTTTGCTTGCAGCCACAAGCATGTGAACTGCAACAAGGTGGGTTGCAAGAATGTGCACAGGAGAAATCACAACATTGCCAAGCGCATTCTAATGGAACGCCATGACCTTGCACAACATCTATTCAACAGTGACGCATTCACATTGGAGGACTGCATAAAAATGAAAAACGTCTTTGATACGACAGATGCCCCTCCACCAAACATCATTTCTCATGAGGACGTTTCAGAAACGAAGCGTCCGCTATCTTTCGATTGTCACCTGACCAAAGAACAGATGGTTCGCATTGCCCACTGCGCAAATACGAATCATCTGTTTTGTGTATCAGAGGTATCGATTGACGACATGCAGTCCTTGTTGGAATGTAAAAGCAATTTCAGCCTTAAAGTAGAGAACACCCGTAATGTAGCTGTGCTATTCAATGCCCTACTGGAAGGCAACCTCATTGGTTGGAACTGGAAGAAAGCAATGGAGAACGGTGGACATCTGTTGTCAAGGAAGACCGGCAAGCCAATAAGTGCAACAACCCTGTCGAGTGCGCTATCAGATATAAAAAGGAAACCAACACCAACAAGTAAGCGCATTGAGGATGAGATAAGGGCAATAACAACGCTACGCCCCTCAATATAATAAGGTGTAAGTATGTATAGGACTTTCTGTGACAAAGAAAGGGTGTCCGTAGTTGGGTATACGTGTCATATTTATGAGAACGATCATAGCCAAACAGATGAAAAACGGCAGTAACGTATAGTAAGTGAAAGGAAGACCATGACAGGTACCATTACAATTGGCACTTGTCATGGTCTTTTTCTTTCATCGTCCTCTTAGCCACTATACCTTTGCACCCCGAAAGCATGCAGCTAACGGAAGGACGCTTCCACATTTACGAACAAACAAAATAAGAGCACAACGATGTTGAACAACCGAACAACTTTTATGGAACGACTCAATGACAGAGTGACCGCCATAGAAACATTGCTCCAAAAGTTGGAGCCTATAGAGGGACTATTGGAACGTCTGACACTATTAGAGGAGAATATCTACACAACCAAGAACGTATTGACCTTTATGGAGGCGTGTGTTTATCTCGGCATTTCGGAAAGCCTGCTGTATAAACTGACATCAAGTAAGGAAATACCGCACTACAAGCCACGAGGCAAGATGCTGTACTTTGACAAGACGGAACTGGATGCCTGGCTCAAACAGAACAACGTGCCTACATTGGGAAATATCATTGGTGATGAAGGCTGTGGCATGGGACGTGAAGAAGCCAATGCAGCATCAGAAGAAGAACAGAAGAAGAACAAGCGTGTGCCTTATTTTGCGAGGGTACGCTACTCCAAACGAAACAAGCAGTAAAGAGAACAGCTACATGATAATCAACGAAGAGCTACAGAATGTGCGTCTGTCACAGATTTTGAAGGACGCACTGATAAAGGCGACCGATACCTATAGTACGCCGCCGCAGATAATATGGATAGACAACTCAACAATAGCGACTTTGGGTAATTTCAGTGCTTCGACAGGTAAGGCGAAAGCGAAGAAGACTTTTAACGTCTCAGCATTGGTTGCAGCATCATTGGCAAATGGTCAGGTTTTGAACTATCATGCCAGTCTGCCAGAGGGCAAACGACGTATCCTCTATGTAGATACGGAACAGAGCCGCTATCATTGCCACAATGTATTGGAACGTATTCTGAAATTGGCAGGACTCTCAACAGCTACGGACAACGAGAACCTTGACTTCATCTGTCTGAGAGAGTACACACCTGCCGTAAGGATTGATGTTATTGACTATGCACTGAGCCATAACGAAGGATATGGACTGGTAATCATTGATGGAATCAGAGACTTGCTCCTTGACATCAACAATGCAGCTGAATCGGTAGAAGTAATCAACAAGATGATGGAATGGTCATCCAAATACAATATCCATATCCACTGTGTGCTCCACCTGAACAAGGGGGACAATAATGTGCGTGGTCATATTGGAACCGAAATGAACAACAAAGCAGAAACAGTGCTTGTTATCAGCAAGAATACCAATAACCCAAACATCAGTGAGGTAAAGGCACTGCACATCAGAGAGAAAGAGTTCAAGCCGTTTGCATTCACTGTAAATGAACAGGGATTGCCAGAACTGGCAACCAATTATGATAGTTCTGAGGACGAACATAGCAAAAGCGCACCGCTTAAATATACCGACCTAACCATAGAACAGCATGAAGAGGCTTTGGTATCAGCCTTTGCAGGTAAGCCTATCAAGGGCTTTGAGAAAACCATTCAGGCAATGATACCTGCATACGAGGCTATAGGGTTCAAGCGAGGTCGAAGTGTGATGGTGAAAGTGTTGCAGTACTTAATGAACGACTTGAAGTTGGTGAAGCTATACGACAAGATGTTCTATTATGGAGAAATTCCAACAAACGTGCAACTGTTTGAGGAGGACAAATAAAACACTTTAGCAAACACTTTACTTTACGGGTGTGCCTATAGAGGATGAAGTAAATGAAGTGTTTTTGAAGTCCCCAAAAAGACCATATGTGACAAGACGCAGCGGGCTTAAAAAGACTTCAGATTTTGGTTTACTTTATGGGTGTGCCTATAGAGGATAAAGCAAATAAAGTGAATTTGGAATATGAAGTTCATAAACTGGGGTTACAGAAAAATCTATCTGAAAACACTTCAGAATTTCGTTTACTTTATGGGCATGCCTATAGTAAGTGAAGCAAACAAAGTGATTGACAAGTAGTAAAAATGGAATAAAAAGCAAGTAATAGTAATGGATATTTCAGAAGCTAAGAAAATAAGCATAGTGGATTATCTTGAAAAAAAAGGATATACCCATGTCAAAATGCGAAGAGGGCAATATTGGTACCGCTCACCATTGCGTGAAGAGAAAACACCCTCGTTTGTAGTGAATAACAATCTCCATGAATGGTATGACTTTGGAATTGCAGAAGGCGGTGATTTGATAGAGCTGGGCAAACGTATGTATAACACAAATGACATACATATCGTTCTGACTATGATAGAACGTGATAGCAATGGTCTGGTAAAAGAGAAAAAGACAGAGCTGCGTCCATCGTATACAAGCGTAGAAGTAGAAGATGATATGATTGATTTGCGAGTGATGCCACTAAGGAACTATGCCCTAACATCCTATCTCCAATCAAGAGGTGTTGATATTGGAATCGCCACAACTTTCTGCAAGGAGATTCACTATACATTGAGAAATAAGAAATATTTTGCTATCGCATTTCCAAATAAATCTGGTGGTTTTGAGGTACGCAATCCCTATTACAAGGGATGTATTAAGAACAAGGATGTTTCTGTCTTTTATCATACCAACGGAATGACTCAGGAACATATATGTGTTTTTGAAGGCTTTATGGATTTTCTGTCGTATATGACATTGCGCAAGCAAGGCAATACGGAAATATGTGTAGACGGTATAGTTGATGTGTTAGTGATGAACTCTGTTGCCAACCTGAGAAAGTCTATGGATTTTCTGGACCCATACAAAGAAATCCACTGTTATCTCGACAACGACATTGCCGGACAAAAGACAGTGGAGACATTTGTCGGACTGTTCGGGGAAAAGGTAAAGGATGAGTCGGCAAGGTATCGTGAGTATAAGGATCTAAATGATTTGCTGCGAGGGAAAAAGCGGTAAGAACATTTGGTGGTTATTCAATGAAGGGTCTTTGTTCAGTGGTATTGAACATTGATCCCTCATTGAACATCCATTCCCTATAAGCAGAACCATAACGAATTAAGTTATTGACTAATGATTTCCATGACCAAAGGACATAGCTGGATTTGGTGTGTTACCTCAAATCCGCAACTATGCGCATCATATTATGAACTGGTGGTCGAAGTCAACGTCATACCCCTCGCCCTCTTTCAGCTGCCCTGTGGACAACAGGCAATTGGGGAACAATGTATTCAGCTTGTCTGCCGTGTTGAAGTCATAGGTCTTGCCCGTGTCTGATGTGTAGGAAATGTTATCCTGGGTCAGTTCCTTTATGGCTCTGAGAATAGTGTCGGCACTGCATGTGCGAAGTGTCGGATAAAGCGAGAGGTGGTACATCAGATGAGTGGTGACATCTTCTATGAATGAGCCGCCACAGAAATAAACGCTCATAAGCGAACGGATGATTTCGCTGTATTGATAACCATACAGCTTGCATCTCATACCAAGGGTTGAGTCTATAACAGATGAGAGCTTGGAGTCAAATTGCTCCATTATTGAAAATATTCCTCCAAAAGGAGTGAGTTCCTCAGATTTAATTTGTATTTTTGCCATGTCATATCAGAGTTTTGCTTGTTTATTTTTGCAACACTAAGATAAGTGAATTCTTCGACATGGCAAAATCCTGGGCAACTTTTTGTTGCTCAGGTACTTAAAAAGTTATATTTGTAATAGTGTTGCGGAATTAAGGGAAGAAATACCCTCCACACTCCTTTTTTTTATCCATGGTCTTCAAAGAGTTTGGCGGTGTCGGAGTTTTTCCATTCAGCGAATACGTTGCCCTTGGCTAAACGTATGCTGTTCACGATGTCGATGATGCTTGGTATCGGGTATTCACCGATGCGGAGGATAGAGAACTCAATGGCAGAGATGCGTTGGTAGAGGCGTATGTAGGAATGATTTAAGGAAGTCAAGGGCGGTGATGGCACAGACGAACTGGCGCAAGGTCAGCGTGGCTTGCTGCTTGTCGTGTTGGACGAGGTAAACGCTGCCGTACAAACGGCAACGCACGAGAATGTTTGCCCAATGACACAGGCATAGTGTTTGGATTTCCGCCATGGGCTTGTCGGTGGCAAGTTGGCGGAAGAAAAAGAGGAGATGTGGGTCGGACAAGTCCGCCCACGACTTGGGGAGAGATAAATTAAAAATGCTTCCATACTGCGAAAGTACGGAAGCATTTGGGTTGGGGAAAAGACAAGGGGTTATGAATGACAAATATCGTCATAATGGTATTTTGCATACAATTTGTCGAAATGGGATATATATTATATTTAGTGACATCGATCTCACTCAGTGAATATTTTTCTTTTATTTTGGGATGTAACGCGAATGTATTAACATAGATTTTTATGTATCTATCACGACTGCTTATTTTGGTCGTAACAAATTCCAAAAGATTGCATTGGCGTAAACGACACATATCATAAATATAAGTACCATTGTTGCCAGTCCTGCCAAAACAAGATGTATAGAATGGTGATTTAATAAAACCCTTTTTAGCAAGGATTGGAACAACATCCTTTATAAAAATGTCGTTGCGTATTTTAAGAGATTCTTTATCTGTAATTTGTTTGTAGAACATAGCCGCTAATTGTATGATTTTCTATCACGTTACACTACTTAAAGATAGTTGAATATAGGTAAAAGCTATCCATAACTATCGGTCAGACTATTCTTGTTGCCGGTCCAAAAACTTTGTATAATTTTCATTTTCTTATTTCTTTATATCAGGCAAGCGATTAGTTTCATTGTTGCTGATGTTTATATCTGCCTTTTTAGCTTTTTGCTTGCCGAAATTATAAGTCAATCCCACACGGAATGAGGTATTGTCATTGTTAATTCTGTTTCTAAAGACATAATCTTTATATTCAGTTCTGTTATTGCTCTTAGTACCACTAAAGATGTCTTGGGCTTGTATATTCAAAAGAAGTTTGTTCTTAATAATATCAATCTTGCATCCTAAGCCGACACAATCGATGTTTCCAGTGTGAAAGGATTCTTCTATTCCTGGAAGCACATGATAATAGTTCGCATAAAAGTTCAAAACTTTGTAACGGTAACTTAAATTGGCAGAAAAAGATGTATTCAGACTTCGCAAATCTTTGTCATCCAGCTCGTCAACGTAAGATTTTGCTTTAACGTAGAACATAGATACACTTGAATACAAATTGAATTTTCCAAATGAGAAATTATAACTAACATCTGTACCAAAAGTATTAATGGTAAGACAATTCTTTGGAGAATACTTGGTGAACAAGTCATCCACTACCTGAGTCAGATTCTGTATGGCATCAGATGTGTGATAATAATACAGGTTAAAAGAGAAATTTCCTTTAAACACATAGTTAAACTCCAAATTGTCCATGACCGATGGTGTAAGTCTATCGTTACCTTCGGTGTATGTGTAGGTGTTACGAAAAACACGTGTAGGATTCATATCATTCATAGAAGGTCTGTCAATACGTTTGCTGTAGCTTAAGGCAAAGGAATGATTATCTGAAGGATTGTATGAGATTTCTGCAAATGGGAACCAGTGATCATATTTATTAGAAACGGACAGCCCTTCTAATGTTATTCCATCATCATTGGTGTGTTCATATCGTAAACCAGCTTTGGCGTAAAAAGAACCAAACATTCGATTGACATCTGCATAGAAGGCTGTTACCGTTTCTTTATATAAAAAACCATTTCTACTTCCAAACTCAGAGACGTTATTGGTCCTGAAATGGGAATATTTTCCACCTAACTCAAAATTTAGCCAAGTAAACGGAAGGTTTAAATCTGCGCTCAGGGTATTGACGATATAGCTATAATCATTATTGCTGTTCGAGAAGTTGTGTGCTGTACTCGAATCAAAATTCTGATTAATTTTGTCAATGACATGGATATAGTTGTAATTTACCGTTACTTTTTTGCCTAAGCTATCAAGTTTCCAGTCCACATAGGGGGAGATTGTCTCCAAACGGTATTTATCGTGATTCGACTCGGAATAAGAATTCGATGGACATGCGTCTGCATTGAAAGTCATCTGCCCCATTTGGTGAGCTTTACTGCGAGAATTATTTAATGTTGCAAAAAATCCCAAATTCAAATC
The DNA here is from genome assembly GCF_004535825.1 of Segatella hominis. Lineage (GTDB taxonomy): Bacteria > Bacteroidota > Bacteroidia > Bacteroidales > Bacteroidaceae > Prevotella > Prevotella hominis. The sequence goes on from NZ_SGVY01000007.1 coordinate 106,837, forward strand.
GCCTAATTGGTAATTGCTATTTAGATTCTGACCTAGTATGTCATACCTATTTAAAGTATTGTCGGTCGTAAAGCGCATATAGTCAGGATAAGAATAAGTATTCTGTACTATTTGGCGGCGCTTTTCATTGGAATTATTTATTTTGTATTCAACAGAAAAATTGCCTGAGGAAAAAGACAGTCCAATTCCTTCTTCTGCGCTAAAGTGAGAGCGTTGTGTTAACACCGTGTGGACATTCCCATCAAACCCCACAGGCTTACTCTTTAGAATAATATTGATTACTCCGCAATTGCCTTCTGCATCAAATTCGGCAGAAGGATTGGTTACAAGTTCTATTTTGCTTACATTTTCAGATGGTAAGGTGCGTAGGTACATATCCAAATCTTTACCATCTAAGTTAATGCTATGACCATTAACCAAAACAACTACACCGTTTTTGCCAATAATCTTTATTTCATCACTTGTCGGATCTATACGAGGAATATTATGGAGCATATCTCGCATATTGAAACCACTGGCAAAGGGACTGTTTGGAACAAGATAAACAAGTTTGCCAGCTTTCTGGCTAAATAGTCTGCGCTGAGAGGTAATCATCACCTCATTCAGTGTGTGCTCCTTCACAGTCAACATGATATCGCCCAAATCAACATTGTTGTGTACGTCAATGGTGTCAGCTTTTAATATATCACCTAATTGTCTGTATCTGACGACAAACTTTCCTGACGGTAGAGAGAATGTAAACTTTCCTTGATTATCAGAAAAACCACTGGAGATAGTTTCTCCATCAAGATGACTTACTATTATTTCCGTGGCTTCCAACGGTAAAGAGCCTGCAGCTTTATCAAATAGTCTTCCTGTTAAATTCCATTCTTGAGCAAATGCCATATTATTCGAAATGGATAATGCTATAATAATTATAAACTTTAGTTTCATAATAATGCAATGAGTCCGCTTGAGAAAATTTTCTGCTATCCTTGCATGACTTGGTAACTATAGTTTTTAAAGCCTTAGCCATAGGAAAGAAAAACTCAAGTTTTCTCCTTTTTTAAATGTTATACATATTGCGGAGGTATACAGCCTCTTTCTTTCCATTTGCAAAAGTACTAAAAATGCAGATACGAAGAACTTTTATGTTGATATTTTAAACTGAATTAAACTTAATAACTGAAAACATTATTGCAATTCCTGTTATAGACGCTAATATTCCCCAAAGACAAATATAGTTCATATTGTTTTGCTTTTATGTTATAACTAAAGAACGATTGGCTATTGAATTTATTGCGTTGATTTGCAGCATAATCAGAAAACGCACAATAATATGTCTAACATTTTTTCCATGTCTCACCAAGCAGAGATAACTTGGCGACACGCATATTCAAGTCATATATACTTTTCCGCCAAAGGAGCGTCTCTGAATTCCTGTTCTCCATCCAGCTTCTGTCGCACCATTCAAATAGGCCGATTACACTGGTACATCCTACGACGACGGTGACAATCGTGATGCCAAAAGCCATCCATCGGCAGACATGCCCGGTCTGTTTCTTGTGTTCCATTTTGTTGCTGATTTTTTATAATTCTACTACATTTTGATATGATTTAATTTGTTTGAACTGGCAAAGTTACGGTTGGAATGTCACAATCAAGAATTTTCGCAGCATTTATAACAACTTTTATGGAATAAAGACCTTTATGGGAATGCGATGAAGATGGAGAGGGTTGCAATCATACAATTGGGCATACAAAGACCTTTGTATAATATCTTATAAAAAGGGACTGTGCCATTTCACACAATCCCTTTTTGAAAGAATTTTAATTAGTCTATATTGACTTCAGCTTTATAGCTCTGATAAATTTCTCCTCTATTATTGTATTTAAATAGAAAAGCCGAAATAACAGGCGATCCATAAATGCCAACCATTTTATCTTTTGGTAGGATGTCGCATCTTATCATTCCTTTATATGGCTCCGAAAAATTTGCTATATACATACAAGAATCACAAGTTTCAGGACCGAATATAGATAATAAAGCTTCAGAATATGTTGGAGCGTTCCAAATAAATTTTTTCTCTATTCGATAAGACCAGAGAATTTGTTTGGTCTGAGTATCAACCATATCTGAAAAAATATCCCAATCAAGATCATAAATCGAATCTGAAACACACAGTTCTTTTGAATGGTAATAAACTTGCAGAATATCAAATGCCATATTTATAGCTCTCTGCTCATTTTTATTACCATAAATGATATTCTGAGCTGCTATCGTCAAAGAAGCCCCCAAAATGCACATCAAAAAGAATATTCTCATAATGATTCTCATTTTGTTTTAATATAATGAGCCTTTTTCCCCATGGAACTATTGTACTTCAACGAAGTTAAAGCCGATTCATTAAAAGGAATAATATTACCTTCTTTTGTATGGATCGCTTTATAATTTAACCTTTCTCCATAATTAAACCCTTGTTTGTTGAGTTCATTGCGGATTATATTCATGTTATCAACAACTGGTCCAGTTCCAAAAAGTTCTGTAGAATCATGATAGTCTCCACCTATTGTTGTATGATGAAGTTCATGTATGAAGGTCATGCCAAAACCAAGCGTATTGCCATCTACACCAACAGCACCTTTAACCATGTTACTGATTTGCTCAAAACTGAGACCTATTTGAGTTCCAGATGTAACAGTACGTTTAGCATGATAGGATACTTCTATCTCGGTTTTGTTGTCAATCATTTTTATCAAGAAATTCCTTGCAGTTTTACTTCCTGCATCTATTTCTTTTCCTTTTTTGTTGGTAATCTTATTAACAATAGGTTTTCCTTCATCATTTTTAGCATATTGCAACTTGTTATCCTTGTCCAAACTGAGTTGTAATCCCGTTTGAGAAGCCAAATCTTTTATTACAGACTGAGTTGTTGACAATTTAAGTTGTTCATCAGCCAAACGAACTTTTGTCATATCAATTTCCATACCTGTAGGATCTGTATATTTCAGCGGATTAGAAATAACATAACAATACGTTGACACATTGGAATATTTTTCCTCTTTGGGATCTATAGAAAGCCAAAGACTCAACCTCGGATCATAGTACCTCGCTCCATAGTAATACAATCCTGTCTCCTCATCGAATTCCTTCGCATTGAAAAGATAAGGTGTATTCCAAATGTTGTTGCGTTCCTCAACAAAGACTTCACCGAAAGGCACATACTCAATATGCTGCACCACCTCGCCGTCAAGGTTGGTGATGTAACTACTGCTACCCAAATGGTCTGGGTGGTAGTAGAACTGCATCTTCTCGTATGCGTCGCCTTCTTGGAAGTTATTCTTTGCAGCTCTCACCAAAGCTCGTGTCTGAGCAGCCTCCAAGCTGCCGTCATTGCAGCAGAAGCCCTTGCCATCGACATAATCGTTGTTGTCCTCGCCATTGTACGGCACTGCAAAGGTTGCCTCCTTTTTTTCTATTTTATCTGTCATATTTATATTCATTTTTCCAATATCACAAATTGTGACTTTGAACATTACCATATTTAACAGCATTCAAAGGTAGTGCTTTTAGCCTATAAGCCACTATTGCACAAACCCTTTCTTTGAAAAGAACGTAAAATCAATAGTATTATTGCGGTGATTGCACTTTTAGTAATCGCTTCATTCGTTGTACGGTACTTACCCCTTAACCACTCAACTTTGCCACATCCTGAACGGAATATCCCTTGCGGAGTAAACTTATTACTTCTCTATATTCGGCTTTCACCTGTTCTTCCCTATTTTCCAAGAGACTTGAACATCTTGTTGATGCACTTTTTCTTCTGTTCCATGTTCGGGTGAACATAGAGATTAAGGGTTGTTGTAATATTGGCATGACCGAGCAGTACGCTTACGGTCTTGTAGTCGCACAATGTTCATTACATCGAAAAGAACTTTTCTGTATGCCCAAATAAAGAAGTTATTGAGAATGTGAGAACTCGTGTAAATATTTACGAGGACTCAATTCGCTATCATAACGAAATGATACAGATGGCAGCAATTAAAGATAGCATTGCTAATAGCCTATTTAAAGAGGTGAATGAAATTAAAAAGAAAATTAATCAGAAATAATAGACAACGACCATCTGGTACAAGCGCATTCTTCGCTTCGAATCGGGTAGGAGGTAAATACTAATCATAAAAGGCAGTTGCTCCCTATTTTCACATTTACCGACCTCCCACACCAGGCTTATTAGGGACTTGCCCCATTAGATAAGCTCATGCCGAGTATACCAACAAAAAAACGTGGGTAATCATAGGCTTATCCACGGATTTTTATGTAAATGGAGAAAATAGTATAAATCTTCATTATTGGGAAAACTATACTGAACAAAATGCAAATAAACTGCATTAAACTATAACAGTGATAGCATGACACAGTTTAGCTTACACTCTCGTTAACACACTAATTCTTGTAGAACCATAATAAAAAACTCCCCATAGAGTTTACTTTTGAATAGAATTTACGTAAATGACAAGATTTTTTGCCTGATTAACAAATATAGAATCTCCTTTTGCTTCATAAGAAAATAATGTATTATTATCCAAAAGTTTATCCTTACTAATCACAACAATTCTAACCAAAGGAATCCCTAAATAGTTTGCGAGTTTTTTATCAGATTCTACTTCACTTTTAGTATAGGATATTATACCATCACTCCTATACACATCTACATTTTGCAGTTTATTTTTAACATAATAAACACTCTTTTTTATAGTATATTTCTCCCCTTTATATTCTATCGTTCCACAAGAATTATTATATTGTAATCCTGAGGAAACTTCTTTACAATATATTATATTGAAAGAATTATACTCTTGCGCCATAGAGCAAGAGTATAAAATATAGGTAAAAGCGTAAAGCGTAATTAAACAAATGTGATTTCTCATTTTATTGTTACATTTACAGTTTGAGGTCTTTCATTCACATTTCACCCATGTCGTAAGTAGAGGTCGTTACATTGCCCTCCGTGTCGGTGACACGGACAAAACGCTGTATGGCGTAGTATGGAAAATGTTTCGAAGATGCTAACGGAATTATCCTCAGATAAGCCCAACTGAATTTTAAGGCGGTTTATAACCTTGTTTTGTTGATACTTTCATGTTGCTCGTCTTTTATGTTATAGCTAAAGAACGATAGGAATTTGAGAATATTGTATGGAATTGTTGAATTAATCAAAAAAGTGCTGTAATATTGGTATAGATTCCGTTATTGGAATATATTGCGGTGTATTACCGTCTGATGTTGAGACAATACTCACATTAAATGCTGATGGTACCTATTTGTTGATACAGTCATACAATGAAAGTAGAACAAACAGGAAAGGTTAAGAGGTACTTTCCAAGTGCTTGACGGCAACATCTTGATGCTTGTGCATCCTTCGAGCGGGGACAATCTATTTTATAAGAGTGAGGGATACAAACTTCATTATTCTTATAGACTCGTTTGGCAATGAAACTAAAAAAGAGGACGGAAAGAACTGTATTCTGAATAAGAAAGTATGGAGAGTGTAAAATAAACTGTATTGGACTATAATTGTTATAGCTTGGCACTGTTTTACACTCTCTTCCATTTAGACATTTCTAATATGATGAAATGCTCTATTTGGGCGACTTTTCTCCACTATTTATATCAGTTGAGGATATATTTTTGCAAATATGACCTACAATATACTCTATCGGAGTAAAAAGCTCAATATCATTATTCTCAACTAAATCTTCTATTGAAGATTTTACAAATTCCCAAAGCCTGGATGCCTCATATTCTTCATAGGGAGGTTTCAATTTCTAATTATTTCATTTTCTGTTTCAATGACGATATTGACCTATCAAATAAGGCGACATTTATTTTCGACACATTATAATAGCCTACACTTATATCTTTCAATAGAATATCCTTCCACATTAATTGATTTTCTTGAATTCCCTTCAATTTAATAGTATCTGGTTTTATAGGAATTTTGTTCTTTGTAAGAAGCTCGTTAATTTCTTTAATTAGTTTCGAGTTTTGAAAACGAAGATTATATATACTATCCCCTAAAAGACTTATATTTCGTTCATTTTTACAATAAAAGAAACCACTTAAATAGATACATGAAGAATCTTGATATCTAAACAAATATTCAATTTCTTCTGTTGTATAGTTGATTGACAACATGTATCCTTTAGGTACACAGAGTTCGAAAGTTTTATTATTTAATTGTAACTTGACTTTTTTGAGTTTCTCCTTAGGCAAATTATAATTTGCAATTGCAGAAAATGTTACTAATAATAAAAAAAATAATAATGTAAACTTTATTTTCATCTGTTCTATATTTTTAATAACAACATGTTCGTACGATGAAATATGTAAGCAATTTTATCGTACGAATTATTTTACTTTTTATACCAATATAGCGAAATTGGAATATTTTTGTCTGCTAAAATAGAAGGACCATCGCCCCCTACATAATTACCTGACGGGGCTTTTGTTGTTATATAATAAGTTCTTAAAGGTCGGTTTAGTTGACCACGCGAAATATTCTCACTATATACAGCCTGCCATTCACTACGTTCCAAACCGTTGTGTGAACGATTATCTTTGATGATTTTCTTTAACTCCTTTTCTATATTTTTTTTACATCTATATATTTTTCTTTTGTCATCTTTTATATAATCATCACATATGAAAAAAGTCTGATGATAATTTGTTCCTTTTATAGTTAATACTAATCTTGGAGGCAATTTGATTATGTCACAGAGAGTTGCATTCTGTAAGAGTTCATACAGTTCTTGGATTGAAATATCATCATTAATAATATATTCATTATCATCAAAATAATTTTTTACCAATATTTGCTTACAAACTTTTTTGTTTATAAGATTAGGATGTATGCTATTTTTACAACAATTCCATAAGCAAAACAACCCACAAAAACAAAATATTTTTAATAACTTATTCATGAAGATAGTGTATTTTAAATTATAAAACTCATCCAGCAAGATAGTAGAACCTTTTACTTGTGGAAATTCGCTTAGGTGTAATTAATTGAAGTTTCGCAAGTGAAAATTCAATAACCTTATAATCAACAGAAAAGCCATCAGTCTCGCTACCAGCATACTGGATGCGGCGTGGGTCTGAACCGTAAGAGTCGAAATATCTATTCATTCTACCTCCGTTTTTAAAGTGTTCTATTTTGGATCAAATAACAAAGGACGTTTACTGGCGATGCGCTTTAATACTATATATCTCCATCTTGGATAAACCAAACCACTTTTTACCTGAGTCCTTAATGGATGCACCTATGTGATATACACAGTTCGCTGCTCTCCTTTTTTTTCTATTTTATCTGTCATATTTATATTCATTTTTCCAAAATCACAAATTGTGACTTTGAACATTACCATATTTAACAGCATCCAAAGGTAATGCTTTTAGCCTTTAAACTACTATCACACAACCCCTTTCTTTGAAAAGAACGTAAAATTAAGTATTTTAACTCGCTCTAAATAGGACTTTGATTGAATATCAAGAACTTGGGCGTTTGCCTATATTATATAGGTAACAATATGGAAACGAGCGGACTTCTGCTCGTTTCTGTATTTTGCAATATACAAAGAACACCTTAATTCGGGGACAAAGATACGATAATTTTCTAAATATCCAATGAATTACGATGAGATTTTTATGGCAATTAGAACTTTTTGTGTAAAATCCCATGCATGAAATGCAGTTTTCTAAGAAAATATTTGGAGATTCCGACAAAAAAGCGTATTTTTGCAGCAACAAATCCCACCACGCCTCTCAACGATGCGTACCACGGTGGGACTTCGCTTTTTATATGGGTATATGAACTACGACAAACAACCGATAAATATAGATGAACAATTAGCCTTGCTCCAAAACAGAGGACTAATGATAGAGGATGTAGCTACAGCCAAATTACAGCTTTGCAATATCAGCTATTTCCGTATCGCTAGTTATCTTCGATACATGGAGCAAGACCGACAACATCATCTTTACAAATCCGGCAGTACATTCGAGCAAGCCATCAACCTTTATCTCTTTGATAAAGAACTACGCCAACTTATATTCACGGCTATCCAAGATATTGAGATTTCTCTCCGAACCAAGATGATTCAAGTGTTCTCAATGGAACATGGGGCATTTTGGTTTATGGATTCGTCATTGTTCAAGAATGCAGAGTTTTATGAAGGTTGTCTTGACAATATAAAGAAAGAGGTGTCTCGCTCAAATGAAGATTTTATCAAGGAACATTCCGAGAAATATAATTATCCAGCTCTTCCACCCGTGTGGAAGACCTTGGAGGTTGTTTCATTTGGTACTCTTTCCAAGTTGTTTTGCCTGTTTAAGGACAATCGATTAAAGAAGCAAGTGGCAAGAGAGTTTGGACTTCCTCAATACACTTATTTGGAAAGTTGGATAAGGTGCATTACCGTACTTCGTAATTGCTGTGCTCATCATGCACGTATATGGAATAGGCGTTTTGCCTTGAAACCTCAATTACCGAACCGACTTCCTCTCAATTGGATTACTCCAAGTCAGAAGCCTATCAAGTTGTACCATCAGCTATGCACCTTATTATATTTGGAACAAACTATTAAACCTTGCATGGACTTGAAAAGTTCTCTACTCAAACTCTTTGCAAAATACTCTAATGTAGATTTGCATGCCATGGGATTTCCGCAAGGATGGGAAAATGAACCTTTATGGAGATAGTAGGCGGTGTTCGGATATAGCTTATCCGAACACCTGCTGCCATAACGTTTTGTTGCTGACGATGATTCTGACATCAACTTTCATGTATTTTTGCAACACAGGGACATTTTGCTCCTGTGTGCACATTGTGGCTATAGCCATAAAATAATTGCCATCTTCCCTATGTATGAGTTCGGCGTTATGGCGTATGATGTCGCAATTATAAGATGCATTGTTGCTGCCCTCGAAAGATACATGAGCCATCCTTGGCTCATCGAAAAGATACAAATACTTGTATGGCACAAACACATGCACTGTTCTTTGATTGATGACCTCACCATTAGCCTCTGGCATGGATTCCATAGCAGGAACATATTGTGGTGTGTTGCCACCTGATGTTGAAACAACACTCACGTTAAATGCTGATGGTACCTATTTGTTGATACAGACATTCAAAGAAAAGCAGAACGAGCAGGAAAGGTTAAGAGGAACTTTCCAAGTGCTTGACTACAACATCCTGATGCTTGTGCATCCTTCGAGTGGTGAGCATACCTTCTACAAGGTGAAGGATGCCAACCATATTATTCTGATAGATTCGTTTGGTAACGAACCTAAAAAAGAAAATCGGGATAACTATGCCCTAATAAAGAAATGAAATGTAAATAAACTGTGTTTACCCATTGTAGTAGAACACAGCTTATTTTACACTCGAACCAAAGATGGACTTTTACAAATTATTGTTTACAAAGACATATTGAATAGTAAACACACTAAGATTATTGTTGCTTTTTGTAGTATTCACCTCTCCATTTTATACCATTTGGTGTAACTTGTATATACTCTCCTAATAAATAATATTGATTGAAAAGTTTATCTGTTACATCAGGTAGATTTATAATAATACTTTTCTCAGTATTCAAATCCACTTTATACGGATACTCGTAGTATAAGACACCAAAGTATTGGCCTGCGGGATTACTTTCGGTATAATACATTGGTTGGAATGTAAATCTGAAACTTTTTGGAGAATTAATTCTATTACGATTCAATACTATAGTACATGTCCCTTTTTCTGTAATCTCAGAATACGAAATAGTTCCACAATAAACATTAAACTTTATAGGCATAGTTGTATTCGGAACTTTGAAAAGTATTTCAGCAAGAGTTTTATTACCAGAAACTTCTTCGATAATTAAAATGTTTTTAAAAGCACTTTGCATCGGTCCTTCTATTGAATTTATCTCAAAAAAAGTATCGCTGACTTTAGTTATTTGACAAATAGCCAAAGGAAAGCTCTGTTCCCCCTCTATAGAAGAGGAGGAATAGAACTTTAGTGTGTCATTTTTAATTTCTATCAATTTTGAACTGGTTTCATTATGATAGATACCATTTTCAAGTTTTTTAGATGTTTCACCAAAACTAACCAATCCTATAACTGACAAAAAAATACAAAATATAAATCTCATTTATTTTTCAATTTTTGTTGACTCTTCAAAAAATCAGAATAATCTTTAATCATTGGATAGCCATATCCACCATTCGGATCTTTTATGGAGCCTACATAATGAACATTTGAACGAACTGTTGAGTGCTTCAAACTATTGAACCGGTCGCAATTTGCGACCAGTTCTCCTTTATCTTGATGTTCTATATTATCTGCCATATTGCTATCTTTATTTTTGAGATCACAAATTGTGACCTTAAACGTGTTGTTACTTATTATTGTATGCAAAGGTAGTGCTTTTAGCCTTTAAACTACTATCACACAACCCCTTTCTTTGAAAAGGACGTAAAATCAATAGTATTATTGCGGTGATTGCATTTTTAGTAATCGCCTAACTCGTTGTACGGTACTTACCCCTTAACCACTCAACTTTGCCACATCCTGAATGGAATACCCCTTGCTATTGGCTATACAATTCCCGCTATTAGGGCTTGTTAGGGACTTGCACCCATTAGAATAAGCTCATGCCGAGCGTACAATAAACTGTGTTAAACAATAATTATTATAGTTTAATACAGTTTGTTTTACACGCTTGCAATTGCTTTCTTTTACTATTCGGCTACAAGCTATTAGTTTACAGAAATGGAAAACAGATTACCATATTTAGAGTTATTTGATATTGTTTTAATATTATGGTACTCTATACTATGTTTGAGATGTAAATATGAATACGATAAATTAGAGCTATTATAAATTTCAATATCAAAATATTTATAATCAACGGTTCTAATGGTATTGCATTTTATCCTCTGTAACATATTTCGTATTGAATCAACTTTTGAATAGTTCCATCCTAAGTTTTTCAATAATAGATTAAAATTCTTGTTATCTAACCTTTGTGAGTTAGCTTTTTGAGTGACTCTTTCTCCATTAATTACATTTTTGCTCATTATAATAATATCAACACTATTATTTTTATCATTAATATTAAAATTAACATAGTTTTCTTTTTTTAAATTTATTGGAATAGAGTTATTAAATAAATTAGTAACATCAAAAAAAAGCTCTGCATTATTTTCAAATTTTTTTTTCATCCACAACACATCGCGACTCTTACTGTAATCACATGATTGCAGCAGTTGTAAAAGTATTAAACCAAGTAATATTTGCATTAAATATTTCATACCTGTTATTTTAAAATTTCTCTAAAGGAATGATATTCCTCAATCTGTGATTTTGAACATTCCTCCATTGTTAACTGAAGCCTAAAATCAGAAGGGAACCTCTGAATGTTACGTTTGACTGCTTGGTTCAAAGTTCTTGTCTCTACACCATATAGCGTTGCCAAGTCTTTGTCAAGCATAACTTGCTGTCCTCTAATTACTTTTATTAGAGACTCTATATTATCCATGACAACCAACTGGTCACAATTTGTGACCAGTTCGCCGTTTTCTGTCTTTTCCGTTATGTCTGTCATATTTATATTAATTATCAAAATCACAATTTGCGACCTTAAACGTATTGTTGTTATATTGCGTACAAAGGTAGTGCTTTTAGCCTTTAAGCCACTATCACACAACCCCTTTCTTTGAAAAGAACGTAAAATCAATAGTATTATTGCGATTATTGTGCGTTTTATGTCTTTACAGTATCTTTTGCTATATCTTGACTCCACTCCTTAAAAAACGCGAAACGAAAGCCTTCTGGAAAGAGTATGATGCCTGACGCTTCCTGAAGGACTTTAAAGATATCATTCAAAATGCTGACGATTTTGGGCAGGCGATTTTCTGGCTTCTCAAAATACAATATGATATAGAGCAGATAGAAAAACTCTGCAAAGGTCAGAATGCCTCTTCGCCTACTGAGATGATTGATCGTGGTTCGATCTATGCCGAATTGGGCACCCAACTCTGTCATCGTATAGGATTCTCCCGTCGCTGGATTAAAAAGATGATGAATTAGTTCGGAATAACCAATAACTAAAGTACTCATATCAATATTGTGGGCGCTTTTCACATGTGATGCTAACTTCTCTTTTATTTTGTTTTTGGTTTGTATCATGGAATTGTTATTAAGTTTAAAAAAAAGCAACTTGCTTTTAATAAAAACTTAAAAAATGGCCATTTATTGTACGGTCGTACATTTTTCTCGCCAAAAAAATCATTTCTACCTACTTTTGCTGCACGTTTTTAAAATTAAAATAAAAAATGAATACAAAAACAACAACCATAAACGGCAGGTCTCCACCCTCAAAAAAATGCCTTTTAGAGGTGTGAACCCTTTTTTACAGGGTTCACTTTTTCGGGCAAGTGGTGAACCCTTTCTTTTTAAATATATATAGACAACGCGTATATAAAGATATAAAGAAATGATAATCAGATAGTTATAATACCCTTATTTCTACCTTATTTCGTATAAAAAGTAGGGTAAAAGCCTCACTATTCACCAAACCTTCACCTAAGGTTCACTCTAATGGCACTTAGAAGAAGATACAAAATTTTTAACAAAATAATTAAAACCTACAAAATGAAAGTTAATCAAAAGGGAATGGATGCCCTTCATCGTCCATCATTTTTTCAGTCGCTCAACTCTAAAATGAGCTGTCCGATCAATGATCTTCCTCAGATCGAGTCTTACATCACCCGGGATACTTCTATCAAGGGCTTTACCGAGGCCTACAGAAAGCGCTTGGCTATCGGAAAGAAATGTGCGGATGAACTGAAAGCGCTGACTCCGGGTATCTCCATCGCCGTGGAATTTGACGGCAAAGGCAGAGAGATTGACAACATCAAGGGGGCTACTGGCTTGGGACTCATTGACATCGATGGGCTGGATGAACTGGAATTGGAGGCGGTCTTCAGTAAAGCTTCTCTTGCCAGCTACTCCTGCTGCATCTACCGCACCATCAGCGGTCATGGTTTGCGCATCTTCTTCAAATACAAAAGACCGGATGACTGCAAGCTGTCGATGATCGACCTCTACGAGTTGTCTCTTAACAAGGCTATCAACTTCTACGAGATGCTCTTGGGGAAGGAGGCTGACAGGAAGTGTACTGACTTCACCCGCCTTTCGGGGTTGGCTCATGATGAGAAGGCGTTCTTCAACTGGGATGCTGCTCCCATCTGTATCTCTGACGGGGATATCCACAACTTTGAACTAAAGAACACAAAGCCTACTCCACCTCACGACGCCGCTGCTGTCAAGAGAACCAGAAAACCGGGTGGCGGCAGAAAGAAAGCATCGAGCATCTGCCAAAAACCTACCATGGCCTTGGTGGCTCCTCATGTAGAGAATCTCATGAAGCAGTGGGGATTGACATTTGAAAGTGGCAGTCACAATGATTACGTCAACCGATTTGCCTGGACCTGCAATCTCTACGGCATCCAGAAGGAGGAGGTGATAGTCTATGCCCAGGAGCATTTCTGCGGCGACTATGCCCCAGCCATCAGCGTGATCAACTCCTGCTATAAGCATGGCACCAGCCGCTTCGGTTCCTGGACTTTCTATACCAAGGATCAGGATCTGCCAGCCCGCCCTACCATCCGTTTCATCAAGCAGTGGCTGCTCTCCCGTCTGGAATTCCGCCGCAACAAGATGACATCCAAGATTGAAATCCGCAATCTCCTCGTGGAAAATGCCAAATACAAGAAGTGGACCAACTTGGAGGATACCATCAAGAACTCTATCTGGGTGGAGATGAACGAATCTAACATGGACGTTTCTATGAAAAAGTTGGAGGCTATCATCGACAGTGATTTCAGCATGGATTTTGATCCGTTGGAAGAGTACCTGAAAGGCTTGGCACCTTGGGACGGTAAGCATGACTACATCGGCGAACTGGCTGACCGTATCACCATCGAAGAGTTACCGGGTTACTTCCACGACCAGGAGCAGTTCCGCTATTTCTTCAAGAAATGGTTTGTCGGCATGGTTGTGGGTTGGGTGAATCCTACTGTGATAAACCAGACCATCCTCATCTTAGTGGGCAAAGGTGGTATCTACAAGACCACTTTCTTCAACTATCTGCTGCCGCCAGTTCTCAGAGCATACTTCCTCAACGATTCTTCTGCCAACTACATGGATAAGGATTTCCTCGAGGCGTTCTTCAGCATGGCACTGATCTGTCTGGACGAGTTGGAGGCCATCTTCGGCAAGAACCTGAGTGCCTTCAAGAGCAACATGACCAAGCAGAAATTCTCTATCCGCCGTCCTTACGACAAGTACCGTTCGGAGCTGAGACACAGGAGTTCATTGGCTGCCACGAGCAATTCCATACAGATTATCCCGGATGAGGAGAACCGCCGCTACTCTCCTTGGCAGGTGAAGTGCATCGTCAGTCCGATAGAGAATCCTCTTGAGTACGACAAAATCTATGCTCAGGCTGTGGCGCTCGGTCAGAAGGTGGTGGAGAACCGCAAAAAGGGTTTGAAGAACGACTGGGTATATTGGTTGACCAACGAGGACATAGAGAAAATGAAGGTGCACAACAGATACTTCATGGTTGTCAACTTGTCTGAGGAACAGGTGAAGCGTTTCTACACCGTGCCGGACATAAAGAAAGCTGAGCAATATGGCACCAGACTGAAGTTCCGATACAATGCGGAGATCATGGAGCGTATCTGTACCAATCCTGCAATGCGCCAGAACATAACTTCTCAGAGTATCGGCTACACCATGTCAAGACTTGGTTTCCCTAAAGCTCACAGAAGCAAGGGAAACGGCTGGTGGGTCATAGAGAAAGAGGGTGCCGAGATCAATACCGATGCGCTCTTTTCTATGGCGGATGCACGTTCAAAAGAGGAGGATTGCAAATAACTTATTTAGAGGTCGGAAATGACTTATTTACGAATTGGAAATGACTTGTTTGTAGATCGGAAATAACTTGTTTGCAGGTCGAAAATGACTTGTTTCTGAAAATATATGTCTTTAACTGAAAGTAGTATACACCTTTCTTGTTATACTTACTGATTTACTATACACATAATTTACTTTCTTACTAAAATACTATACACAATCAGAAAAGCCTTACTGAAATGGTTTACACATCA
>NZ_SGVY01000081.1 GCF_004535825.1 Segatella hominis
CACTAGGACTGTTTACCCGAATCATCGGGAAAATCAGCGCATTTACAGTCTTGCAATATATTAATTATGTAAACAACAGACCGGTTGGCAGGGTTAAGTATGCGCTAAATTAATTCCGCCAACGGGTAAAGATAGAAATATGGCAGATAATATAGAACATCAAGATAAAGGAGAACTGGTCGCAAATTGTGACCAGTTCAATAGTTTGAAGCACTCAACAGTTCGCTCATATGCTTTTACAGAACAGGGAGTAGCAATGCTCTCTACTGTTCTCAGAAGTGAAACGGTTATTCGTATAAGCATACGTATTATGGATGCATTTGTTGCAATAAGACGTTTCATGGTGACAAATGCAGAAGCTTTCCAACGTCTTTCAACAATGGAGTACCATCAATTGGAAATGCAGCAACACTTGCAAGAATCCGACAAGCGTATAGAAGACCGCTTCCTTTGTATAGACGATGATGTATATCACATAGGTGCATCCATTAAGGACTTAGGCAAAAAGTGGTTTGGTTTCTCCAAAATGGAGATACTTACACCAGACGAATTGGTGGAAAGAATCAACAGGGGATAAGAAAAAATCAGAGTTTCTATTGAATATGGAAGAACTTTTCAGATATTATTTGAGTAATATTATTATTCTTCGTATCGGTACAGGCTTACGTTATCTATGGCTACGCTTTTTAGGCATCGCAAGATTTCTTACCGAACCCTTTATGAAGGTAGTAAATCGAAAAAAACAACAGAATTATCTAATTTTGAAAATGAAATGTCAAATCGGGCATGGGGATGTGGCTTTATTCTTTTTGTGATATTCTTAATTATATTTTTACGCAGATTTTTATAATAAACATACAGAAAAAATGATTATGCAACAGACATTATTTATCGTAATACTTGCCGTTGTTATTGTTTTCGCTTTGGCGTACAGATGGAAGAAAAAGGCTGAGAACAAAATGGGCAATGATTTGAACGATCTCATAGATGCTGATGATTGGCGTGGTGTGTGCCGTATTCTAAGCAAGCAACTGATTATATGGGGAGTCTTGCTTGTGCTGTGTATAGCGTTGTTGATTGCTCGAATAATGAGCGGCAGCCAATTCTACACTCCCATAATTGTTTGCGCTTTCTTGGCATGGAGATTCTTTAAGTTGGTTCATATCTATCGAATTTCATATCAAAAAATGAAAACGATAGAACAAGAAAACCAAGAGCCACAGCAAATGCCTATTGAAGAGTTGCTTTATGGTTGCAAAATTACCCAAATAGACAATAAACTTGATAAGATAAAACAGTTGTGGTTGGATGCTTACGAGCGGGGAAAGATGAATGGCTTTTGCCCTATATTATTGGAAATAGATGATTGCTTTTATGACAGTCTTGACGAAAAGTCTGAGTGGTTCGATAAGGCAAAGTTTAGTGTATGGAAATCAAGCGTATTAAGCTCTAATCCTGTTGATGGCCAAACATTCCTTTGCAACCGCTTTGAAGCGGTAAAAGAAGATTGGAATGATGAAGAAGATTGGAATGTTAAAGTAGTCGGAAATGATGAAAACCTCCCACCTATAGATGATTTCGGTATTAGTGATGAAAGCCATGTTTATCTTGTGGAAGTTCCCGTAAAAGAACCTTGGAAAGTTTTCGCTTATATTCCAATGGGTGAATGGAATGAGTGTCCTACTGCAGAGGAGCACATGGCTGTAGCAAAATACTGGTACGAGAAATATGGAGCGGTAGTAGCCCATATCTCAAATGATATGATACAATATTATTTGCCAAAGCCTGTGACAGGTGACACGATGCCTCTTGCAGAGGAGCACATGGGGTATTGTGACGATACCATTTTCCAAGGAGAAAATCTTACATCGCTTGCAGCTGAACTAAAAAAATCGACAGTATGGTGTTTTTGGTGGGATTAGGTAAACTTATAAAACGCATTTGGAAGAAGAAAACATACAGATGGTTGTCATATGCCATTTGTATAATTACATTCTCCACGTTATATGATTATATTCACAGTATTATTACACATACCATCATTTGTATCCCAATGTGGATATGGGGTATTATTCCAGTAGTAACAATCCTCATATTCTTTGCTAAATTTGGGATTAAGAAAAAATCTATATTTCTTCAAGTTGTATTGGGATGTTGCTTTGGAATAGTGGTTACTGGTGTTTTGTGTGTCTTGTTCTATACAACAAATTATTGGTTCACCAGTTCCCATACGTACCATCTTGACGCATACGTTGTTGGTAAGAGATATATTCAAAAACGTGGTGGTTATCGTAGTTGGGGACTTTCAAAATACTACGTGAACTTGAAATTTATAGACAACCAAGAAACATTTCGTCTGGATGATTCAAAAGTTTTCAAAAAAATCAATCAAGGTGATTCTGTATGTGTCACTTTTGTTAAAGGTCTTTATGGTATAAACATTATCAAGGATATATCTCCTAAAAACAAATAATTAATGCAATATAAAACAGCCATAGAAAAAGAAGCAGACAATGGAGAAAAGATTTTTAAGGATTTTAATAATTTTATAAATATGAAGATTAAAACATTATTTAAGACAATTTTTTGCACAGGATTAGTTTTAACTCTTGTTTTGTATCTATGCCATTTATACGGCAACTATATAGAAAAAACACAGGAGCCTATTACTGGTTATACATATAATGGATTTAAGGAAAAAAGTAACTATAAGAGTTCAAATACA
Organism: Segatella hominis; assembly: GCF_004535825.1. Classification (GTDB taxonomy): domain Bacteria; phylum Bacteroidota; class Bacteroidia; order Bacteroidales; family Bacteroidaceae; genus Prevotella; species Prevotella hominis. Next base: position 2,726 of record NZ_SGVY01000081.1, read on the forward strand.
ATTCTTATAACCTATAAATCAAAACAATATGCATTACATACGGGAGATCGAATTTTGGACAAGATAAAGTCAGGGTATTTTCCTAAATTATACTATTCTTCAAAAACTGATTATCTTTTTTTTGAAGGAGATTATTTGCCTGTCGGTTATGCCCAAGCAGCTTTAATTTTCACGTTCATCTTTTCTGGTATCGGAACTTTAATCTGGAGGAAACAACTTGATGATGATATTAGTAAAATGTAAAAGTATCCAAGGACTATATTGTTTATTGAAGCGGAATCTCTCCTAATCCGCTTTTCAATAAAGTATTTGTCTTGTGCTATAAAAACTCAACAGCACAATTATTAATTGCAGTTCGACCTCCATATTTTCATTCGATTGTTCAAAGTATTGCATATGTCCTTACCCCCTCATTGTCAGATTCTGCACGAGGATGCTTTCTATTGCTCCTGATACAGACACATTAAATTTCATCATACGTTGGGTTAGACATGAAGCATTTTCCATCTTACGCATCAAAGGTACTGTACAATAATCAATGGCTATGTAGTTGTTAGAATATATACTAATTAGGCGAAATTGCTCCACATCTTTAAAATAGATTGTTCGATATGTTCTCTTGCGCTGTTCGTAAATGTCAAGCCTATCGTCATGGATTATCAAAAATGGTATATGAATAGTTATGTTATACAAAGTCATCATAAACATAAGCATTCCGCCACAACCAAAAAACACCATGCTTCCTATACCGCCAAATACTTTTGTAGGCCATGAGGTATTAGCATCATGGAGTATGAAATATCCACCTGCAGCAAAAGCAAAACAACTAACAGTCAGAAGAATATTCTTCCAAAGGCTATGGTATATTCGTATCTCTTTTATATTTTTATCGTTTTGTTTCATCTTTTTATATCGCTTTATTGTGATTACATAAAGTACATTATTGAAGCAACAAAGTTTGTACTTTCTTACTATAATAACGAGTGTAAAATAGAATTATTGCAATGCTTGCAATAAAAAGTAGCCAAATTAAACAGAAAGTATATTTTGCATTGAAGCGGAATCCCTCCTAATCCGCCTTTCCAGATACAGCCTTTGTCTTGCGCCCAACAAACGTAGGACAATGGCTTTTCCTTTGTGGGCAGCAGCCATCGGCATCATCTCCTGTTACGCTTCGCTTCATCTGCACCTTTTTGGGTGAAAACAACCTGAATCAGAAGAAGAACTTCTCGAACACCGTACCGACGGCACCGATTCCTTCGAAACGCTCTATATCGGCTGCGAGAAGTTCCCACAGCACGATTTATATCCAATTGCTATTGGTGGAGTAAGGAAATAGCTAATTTTTGCAGAAAATAAAAAGAAATTCTGTATCTTTGTCGCAATAAAAATAAAAATAAAAAGAAGTATGAAAAAGATAGTTTTTATTCTACTCATTTTTTGTAGTTTTCTTGTAGTATGGGGATGCAATAAGAATAAAACGAAATGTGTTCCACAGAAAGAAGCAACTTCTGATTCTTCTATGAGAAGTAATGACGACACTCTAAGCCTTATGATAGAGCATGAGGTTGACGATGTTGATTATGGCGTGATTATAAAACGTGGCGACAAGACCATTCATCGCTTCGGATACAAATATCCTGAAGATGATGATCTTGTACCAAATGAAGAACGTATTGATAGTTGTCTGTTGACTGACTTGAATTTTGACGGTATAAAAGAAGATGTGCTGTTTTATTTGGGTAGCTTTGGTGCTTCTGGCACTGAACATTTTGATGCATATGTTTGGAATCCTAATACTGAGCATTATGACAAAATTGAAGAATTCAAAGATATTCCAAACCCCAAAATCAGCGACAAATACAAGTGTATTCTTTCAAGTGTGTATGTTTCTTCCGCAGAGAACGAATATGCAAAATATGTATGCACCAATGGACATCTCATTAAGGTTGCCGAATTGAGACAATATTGGAAAGGGAACATTTATCCAGAGCGAGACAGGGCTGTTTATGAAGAGCATTTTATTAAAGCTAATGTTTGGAAGAGAAACTTGAAACTAAATCAAATTAGCGATTTCTGGAAACCGGTCGTACCGTTTTGATTATATCCAATTGGAGTTGGTGGGGTCATATAAAAATAAAAGGAATTATGGGCAAATATTGCTTTCCATAATTCCTTTCTAATATTTTTTCTTTTTAATGAGTTGTAGATATTACCTTTTTCCCAGACAAATCATATATCTGTTCTTCCTTTTGTGGACTTATTGTAATGTTATTGACTCCTGTTGTCGGGAAATCATCCGTTTAAGGGGTAAATACCGTACAACGAGTGAAACGATTAATAAAAGTACAATCATCGCAATAATACTATTGATTTTACGTTCTTTTCAAAGAAAGGGGTTGTGTGATAGTGGCTTAAAGGCTAAAAGCACTACCTTTGCATACAATAATAAAAAATAACGCAATGAAATGATCAAAATATTTAAAGACAATGAAAAGAATTATCGATAGTACATTAGTAATACTTTCTTTGATGTTGATCTTCGGTTGCAAGGAAAGTAAGGTGGGGCAAGGAAACCCTACCAAAGACAGCATGTCTATTGACACCGATAGTGTGATTTCGGGCAAGGTCTTTACCAAGCAAGATATTGCATCGGAAGATACGCTTAACGCTGTTATAAGAACACAATCTCCCAAGTCCAAGGATTTCGATTTTGAAGTATTTATTATGCGAGGGGAGAAAACTGTACAAATTATACCTTTCTCTTATCCAAAGGACGATACCTTTGACCCAAATGGTGGCCGGAAGGATAGCTGTCTGATGGCTGATGTGACGTTTGATGGCAATAAAGATCTGTTGGTATATTTGGGACAATTCGGAAATCAAGGTGTGGAATATTGGGATGCTTATGTCTGGAATGAAGTCAAGCAGAAGTTCTTGTTTGTTCCATCATTCCATGATATTCCCAATCCTACGCTTAACGAAAAAGAAAAGATTATTGAATCTTTCAGCCGTGGTTCTGCCGTTGATTATGAGTTCGGAAAATGGAAGTTCGAGAAAGGAGTGTTTGTACAAAAAGAACTTCTGTCACACCCTCCGAGAGAGAGTGAATAGTGTTATTCTCCGTTCATCACCACTTCATGGCCTCCTTGGGAAGCAACAACTTCGTGCTTTCTCTAAAGGTATGGATTCAAAAAACAGACGCAACAAGTGAATCGAGCAGGAAGAAAACTGCTTCGTTTTCCTCCTACTCGATTGCTCGGCATGAGCTTATCTAATGGGTGCAAGTCCCTAATAAGCCTGGTGTGGGAGGTCGGTAAATGTGAAAATAGGCAGCAACTGCCTTTTATGATTAGCATTTACCTCCTACCCGATTCGAAGCGAAGAATGCGCTTGTACCAGATGGTCGTTATCTATTATTTCTGATTAATTTTCTTTTTAATTTCATTCACCTCTTTAAATAGGCTATTAGCAATGCTATCTTTAATTGCTGCCATCTGTATCATTTCGTTATGATAGCGAATTGAGTCCTCGTAAATATTTACATGAGTTCTCACTTTCTCAATAACTTCTTTATTTGGGCATACAGAAAAGTTCTTTTCGATGTATCGAACATTGGGGTCGTTAGATGGAAGAACCATCTTCAAAGCACGATATTTCAAGTCTGCCTCCTCCCAATCTTGGTGCTCTCGCCATTGTGTGAGGTTGCCCCAAATAGAGATGATAAGAGATAGAGCCAAGCCCCCGATGAAAAGAAGAACATACTTTGAAGTTGGTTCTAAGCGATGGGTTATAATTTTCTTCTGAGGAACATTTTTCATCACTTCAAGTTTGTCCTGCAATGCTTTCGAGGAAACATTGTTCTCTTGTCTCATCTGCTTGACTGCATCAACCAAGAACTTGCTTCGCTGTTCATTTTTACCAAGTTCCGCTTTGATTAGGTCGGCAAAAATGCCTATGGCATCTCTTAATTTGGATATTTTACCAATGGCTTCCTCTTCTTTACCAAACATTGCAATGATTGAGTTCTCCAATCTGGTTGTGTCATTACTTGCAGGAACAGTTTCCGCTCCTGCGTTCTTTGGTGAAGCAGAAAGTTCATCGACTTTCTGCTCCAATCTCTCAACTGTGCCATAGATGGCTTCCAACATTTCTTCTTTCATAGTTCTGGTGTTGTTTGAATGGTTTGTAACTTGCATCAAAGGCTAAAGCCTCTTCTGCGTTTCCTCTTTTTCTTCTTGGTGGATTCATCCTTTGGGAATGACTCATAAGTTTGGGCATTAGACGGAGCGAACAAGCCGATGGAAGAAATACCGTCCCAAGGGTCCTGGCTGCTCTCCGATATGGATGGCACCTGCTCATTCTTGCGACAGCCCTGCTCATATTGCTGAGCAGAGCTGGCTCTTGCTGATAAAAGGTTCTCCGTTCCCTCAAATCTCGCATTCAGCTTGCCAAAGCTATAGCCTCGGCTAATCTGCGTACCCTTGAAGCTATATCCATCCTTGCTGAAACGGATGCCTTGTACCTTGGTTCGCTCCTTGTCCTTATAGACAAACTCTAAGTGAACACCTCGTTTTGCAAGTTCATTCTTGAACTTTTGCCAATTTTCTACGACTTTCAAGGCATCCTTGACAGCATTGTGAATCTCATATTTGGCTCGCTCAGCATTGCGTAACTTGCGAGTGTTAGTCTTGCTCTTGTCAGTTCCATAAGTCAATCCATACCTGGATTTTAGAGCCTTGGTCACCTGCTCATTACGCCTGTAATCATTCCTGTCTGATAAGAGTTTGCTCTCATTGTTGATGCGGTTATACACGATATGACAATGTGGATTGTCCGTGTTGTGATGCCTTACGATGATGAATTGAGTATCGGTGATGCACATCATCTGCATATATTCAAGGGCAATCTTAGTCATAAACTCATCCGTCAAACGTGGCTTGTCCTCTGGTTTGAAGCTCAATGCAATGTGTCCCACAGGCTTCTTAATCCTTGGATTTAGCTGCCTCTGCAGCTCGAAACTTTGCGTTATCTCGGCATTCGTGCCGAGTAACACACCATCCGAGGCGATGATTTTCGCCTCGTCCTTGCCTGTAACATAGCGGATGCAACCAGCAAATGAGCTGCCCTTCTTTAGCTTGCCTATCATGTAGCATCCTCCTTTCTGTCTATTCCGCATGGCTTCGATTTTGGACTTGCTTGGCGATACTCGCCAAGGATTGCTTTCAATCTTCTCAACAAGTCCACCACATACACATGGGTTTCCTGGAACCCTCTCTGATGCGACAGCTTGGTAAGTTGGTTGAGGTTGTTCGCCATGCCAATGAGGTGCTTGGCGATGGCTACCGTCTCTGCGTTGTGTCCGCTGACCACCTTGCCGTTCAAGGCGGACTCACGAATGTACTCCGCCAATTTGCGGTTGGCTTTTCTCGCCCTCAGTCTCAAAGCCTCGTAGCTTGGCTTCGAGAACTTCACCGTGACAGACTTCGACAGCTTGCGAACCCTGCCCGTAGGCGGTCTTCCGCCCTTTTTCCTATTCTGTTCCTGTATGTTTGTCATTCGATATACTGTTTACAGTTGGTACACTCACTTTCTGCGACCGTTGGGAGCAAAATTCCTCCGCCCTCATGGTGGAGCGAGGAGTTTTGGGGTTCCCAAAACATAACCTCGCTCCCTCTCAGAACACGTTAGTTGGAACTACAGCCTTTCAGCTATCCACGTCCAAGGTCGCAGACCTTAATTCTCACAATTTGCGCCAAGCCTCGAAGTCCTCTTCATAAAGGCTTAGGTGGTGGCGCACGATGTTCTCGATGATGCCCGATACGCTCATGCGTCTCCCTCCGAGGATACGGACGATACGATCAAGACGGTCTCGTACATCGGAACTGACGAAGACTGGCTTGCGGTCGTCAATCCTTGGAACTTGGAGGAAGGTCTGCTGATACTCCTCTAATGTCGCCTTGCGCTGCTTGCCGCTGATGCGCTTCTGCGGATTCGGTGGCGATTGAACCTCGTTCGTCAGCTCGTCCTCCATACAGGAGGTTGTTGCAGCCACATTCTCTGTCACAACTTCTAAATCGGAGTTCTCCACCTCTTCAAAGAAAGAGCTATGTTCTTGGGCATAGTCTTTACCATAAGTGGATGATTGAAGCGAAGCCACCACCTCCTGTGTCATTTTCTCCTGCTGTTCAGGAGACATTTTCGTTTCTTTTGTTCTTGCCATAGCTTATGCTGTTTTATTTGTTAGTATAGTGGTCACGGTTTGCACCATTGACCGATTGTCGGGTGCAAAGTAAGTGTACTGAGTGCAGCCATGCAACTGATTGGGTGTAACGTGGCAATTTAGTTGTGGCTTGCTTATTTGCATACCGAGATAGTTGTGAGAACTTCAACGTATTTCTCAACTCATCATTGTTCATGTATTCGTTGCAGTCGTGCAAGTTTTTCTTGTTGTTTTTGGCGTTGAAGTCGGCAAACCCCGGCAACATACTGCCACAGAAATTGAAAACGCTTGTTTTTAGATTGCCGTGCCTTATCTTTGCACTCACAAACGTGGAGCACAGCATATGCGTGGAGCTTTGCGACATATAACATAGTATTAACTTAGAAAAAAGAAAAGTATGGGATTCATCGTATTCGAGGAAGAGGCATTCAACTATCTTGATGCCCAGTTGGAGAACTTCGTGAAGCGCATGGACAGAATCCGTAAGCGCAGTGAGGACAAGACCATGAACAAGTGGCTCGACACGCAGGACGTGTGTCAGACGCTCAACATCTGCCCACGGACAGTACAGACGCTTCGGGACAACGGAACTTTGGCTTATACGCAAATCAGCCACAAGACCTACTACAAGCCGGAGAACGTGATGGCTATCGTAGCAGTAGTGGAGGACAGGAAAAAGGACATGCGTTTTCGCAAGCGCACAGGTTAGGCTGTCAATATACAACAGCCACTTTATCCAATGCAGCAAGTAAACCGAGTAACGTAAGTATCAACAATAAAACGAGACAACTATGAGCAATGAAGTAATGACAAGAAACAGCGAGTGGATGAACCACATCGTGAACCACCTCAACCGAATG
>NZ_SGVY01000082.1 GCF_004535825.1 Segatella hominis
ATCCCATTCAGCAAGGAATATTGGATCAATCCTTTTTCTTTATCCCATATCACACCCTTTAGGCCAATGTGAGGTTGATCTCCTTTATTTCGTTCCATTTTCTTGATATCCATGCTAATACAATTTTTAAAGCATTGTCCCTGTATGTTTATGGCATTTACATGTATTTTTTTATTTATCCAACTCCATTCACAAAAATTACAGCTACTTCTTAATGCCCCCAATTTAGCTATTCGTTCTATCTCGAATCTTATTAAAAAGGTATCTGTAAAGTGTATTAGTGATAAATCAACTGTGGCAAAGCCATAAAACTCATTATCCCCTTCTAACCAATTTTGTCCTTCTGTGTCGAATATGAATGTATTCTTTGGATTATATATTTGAACATCTTTCACAATTACGGTATCTATAAGATTCTGATTGGAGAGATAATAAATTGTGTCGTTTGCTTTAAAATGATTAATCCACAACAAGTCATCTTCTGTTAATTTCACTTTTTTGCAGTATGGCAACCCACAACCTACTGGTAGTAGTAGCAATATAAAAAATAAATATTTCATCATTTTGAGGGATAATAGTAATTGTAAAAATTATCAATTGAGTGACCAGCAATGAATCTCGTATATACAGGAATGGATGTACCTGGAGCTTTTATCCCGAATAGCCTTTGCCCTATTGTAACAAAATCTCCTCTGATACTTATTGTAGAAAGACGACTTCCTAATAGGCTATAACCTATAGGAATTGATGTTGCAATATAATTTGTCACATTACTTGCATTACCTTTTAACGTAGAGCTAACAATAGCTGCAGGATTAAATGTTTTAGCTTTATGCCCTGTCGCCATACTAGCAACAATACTCCTCACGCTGCTTTTCTATCTGCATCATGCGGGCGGCATGCAGTATCCTGTTGACAGCAGAAACATCGGGGCACTTTTAGGGTTAATCGAAACTTGTATTTGGCTTTACATGTCTCAATCAAACTCATTATTACTTTTACTGACAGAAGATTACTTAGAGCCTTGCCGAAGTATGCTTTGCCCTGTGTAGTCCTGCCTGCTATACGAAGTAGGATCATTCTTCCTTGTTCCATATTTGTGGGAGCAAAGATAATGATTTTTAAGTAAACTGCCAAAAAACAGATCATTTTTATATAAATCTTTGTGCAAATTGTGCAAAAAGCAAATATATTCTGCATTTTCTTACATAAAGCGGTAAATTTACTACTTTGTTATGGATATGTCTATATAATATGTTTTATCCATCCCTGTACCCACTTTTATTTTTCCCTGCCCACGGAAAAATTCTTGCGTGGGCAGGGAGAAAAATATACCCGGGCAGTGAAGGAAATTTAAAAGAGAATTTGGGAGAATAGGGAGTGTAGTCGAAAAATATTATGATTTAGCATTGCTTGTAGAAAAATAGAGATAGAAAAGAGAGTGTGTCATAAGTCTGTGACGCACCCCTTTTTATTTTTTTCCTTTTCACAGATACGAAATCTTTAAAAAACATTTTTATTTACAACAAAGCCCAAACTTTCACAAGCTCGGGCTTTGTTTTTCCGCAAAAAAGTATATCTTTGCAGAAAACTTCTTAAAGTATGGCAAAGATACAAATAAAATCTGAAACTCGGCACGAATTGAGTTTTTTCCTAACTCTTTTGATGATTATGTACCAAAAGACAGCAAAGTGCGTATGGTGGATCGTATTGTTCGCAGTATGGACATCAACCCTCTCATGGATACCTATGCTGGAACTGGTGAGCTGCGTGAGTATGAGAACTCTTTGGTGACATTCAAGCCTTTCTTGGATAAGTACAGGAAAAGACATGGAAAGCAATCCAAGTGCGTCACCGCAGACTCAGGATACGGATCAGAGGAGAACTATGAGTACATGGAGATGGAAGAGATGGTGGGATATGTAAAGTACAACTGGTTTCACAAAGAACAGCATAAACCTTTCAAGGAAGATGTCTTTAACCAAGCAAATTTCTACTACAATAAAGACGAAGACTATTACGTCTGTCCCATGGGACAACACATAAATCCTTGCGGACAACGGCAAACGAAAAGTGACTCAAGCTATGCGTCCGTCATATCATTATATAGAGCGCAGCGATGTGAAGGCTGTCCACTTGGGGGGCTTTGCAAGAAAGCCAATGGTAACAGAACCATATATGTCAACCATAAGTTGAATGCGTATAAAAAGGAAGCATTTTTGCTGCTGACGTCTGAGGAAGGTATGAAACACAGAAGTCAGAGACCGATAGAGCCAGAAGCTGCGTTTGGACAGATGAAGGCAGACATGCATTACAAGCGATTCAGGCATTTCGGAAAGGACAAAGTTTACATGGACATAGGGTTGTTCGGTATAGGATTCAATTTGAAGAAATATTTGGGGATAAAACTCAATTTGGACAGTTTTACCGTCTGGGACAATTATGCCCTTTTGTGAGCTTTGGGGCTGTTTTGTTATCGATAAAACAAGAAAAGTAAAGTTTCTATACAATATAATAAGATTCCCTTTGTGAAGAAAGACTACGATTCAACTAAAATATACAGAAACACACCAAAAAAAGGGTGCGTCACAGACTTATGACACACCCTCATATCTTTTCCTAATTTGGCAACAACTTGTTGCCAAATTGTAAGTTGCTCATTATAAAACTTAATGCTCCAAGAAGTCATTTGTCAGTTCTTGATAGTTCTTCTTGACCTCATCAAATGGTGGACGTACGATATCTTCAAGATTGTTGCTGTTGCTGAAAAGTTTGATGGACTCGTCCACCTTGCTTTTCAAGTCACGGAAGCAAACCACCTTACCGAAACGCTTCTTCTCGTTCAACACACGGTTGGTACGGCTGAACGCTTGCAACAAGCCATGGTACTCCATGTTTTTGTCAACATAGAGAGTGTTGAGCTTCTTGCTGTCGAAACCTGTAAGGAACATACCGACAACCAAGCAGAGGTCAAGAGGCTTCATGTCCGCCTTCTTTTTCTTCATGCGGAGGTTGATGTCATCGTAATATGCACGGAAGTTTTCTGTGGTGAAACTCGTTCCATACATATTATTATAATCATCCATGATGCCTCGTATTCGGCTTGTGTCTGCGTGTCAAGGTCGTGGCGATCAACCACAAACATCACCTTATCCACATCGTCCAATTCCGATACAAGTTGGGCAGCCTTGAAAGAAGTCAAGGTTTTGCCAGCTCCTGTTGTATGCCAGATATAGCCGTTGTCATTAGAGTTTTCCACACGGTCGAGAATCTTCTCCACGGCATAGAATTGGTATGGGCGAAGCACCATCAGGCATTTGTCTCCCTCATGTAATACAATGTACTTGCCAATAATCTTTCCCAACGTACACTTGTCGAAGAACACTGTGGCAAACTTCTCCAAGTCGTTGAACGGAACGTTTGCGGCATCTGTCCAGTTGAATGTGAACTTGAAGCCGCTATTCGGATTGTTGGCGAAATAGCGAGTGTTCACACCATTGGATATGACAAACAACTGGATATAATCAAACAGTCCATGGAAAGAAGTCTTGTGATAGCGTTGTATCTGGTTGTATGCCTGTTTCAGTTCCACACCTCTGCGCTTCAGTTCTATTTGGACCAAAGGCAGACCATTGATGAGTATCGTCACATCGTAACGGCATTTCTTTCTACCCTCAACCGTGATTTGATTGGAAACTTGATACTCATTCTGACACCAGTGAGTGCGGTTCAAGAACTCCACCCATAGGCGTTCACCGCTTTCGAGTTCAAGCGGAAAGAGGTCACGTAGTTTCTTTGCCTTTTCAAAACGAGTGCCACCCTCAAGATAGATAAGTATCTTTTCAAACTCAGACTCTGTAAATTCGGTACGGCCCAATTCTTCCAATTTCTTCTTGTTGTGTTTCTCCAACTGCTTCTTGAAATTGGCAGACAGATTCTTCTCCTCTTCAATATGAACATACTCGTAGTTCATCTTTTGAAGAGTATCTATAAGTCCGTTTTCGAGGGCGGCTTCACTTTGTACAGGCATATCTTATCTTTTTTATCATTACACTTACAAGAATATGGCTATTCATCCATTTCGCCTACAAAGATATTTCAAACTGTCGATTTGCTCCTGGGTCAATCCTGTAGCTTGCTTAATAGCATCTAGATCCATTCTATTGTCCAACATCATTTTCGCCATAGTCAAGATTCGCTTATCCTTCTCCGCTAGGAGTTCCTCATTCTGCTTCAGATGCTCCTCATTCTCCGCCAACTTTTTATCTCTTATCCTCAAAGCGGTGTCACGATCCTCGATGGCAGAGAAGAACTCGTCCTCTACCAACATGTCTGCACGAACATCCACCGTTACCGTAGCAGCCGTGAGACGATTAATGATACGCATCATCAAAGGTACGAACATTTGATTCGTCCTTCGTCTGCAACGTACACACTACCATTATAATCGTATATTGTTCCAGCTATACCAACACCAGCAGGAGATTGATGAGGTAAGGGGCAATTGTGGCGATTTATTTCTGGCGGACATACATTGTTTTTTATCAATCATATGTCATGCAAGAGAGTGTAAAAAGAGCTGTGCTAAGCTACTTTATTGTAGCTTGACACAGTTAAGTTTACACTCTCCGAATGTCTATAGAACTAATACCTAACATCCATTTCACTTGTTACTTTTCTTCGGGTAACCTACAAACATTTTGATGTACCCTTCCTGAACAATTTACTATTGGAGGTAAATCTTTAGGAATCTCCATAATTCTCCCAATAAGACTATAAGTAAATGGTTTGTTGCCAGTAACATAAGTAATAAAGGCGCGATGTGAAGGTCGTAATGAAGAGTCAAGATACACAATTATGAAACTCCAATTAGACACTCTTTCTATCTTATAGACGTATTCAAACTCTGACTCATGGTCTTTTCTAAGTTGTGAGATATAGTTATCGCCATCTGAGTCAAAATAGACACTAGCATTCCTCAAAGCCCGATTTCCACGATATTTCCAATAAACTTTCCTTTTTTCTTCGTAAGTTTTCTCAAATCCGTTATCACGACATAGTATTAGCTTAAGGAACCTTTGCGTCTTTTCACTTCGTGATTTTATCCCATATTTATTATTTTTATAATCTTTCAAAAACACTAATCGTTTGACCTCATTGGAATAGTTATCCCAATTTCTTGTCATAGATGCCACGTAAACAAGTTTGCCACTTGAATCATAAACAAACTTTGGAATAATTTTATACGATTCATATCCATATTCATTGAATCTCACCTTATATTGAGGAAAGTAGTTGTACGACAGATACTTTAATTCATAAGGATAAGTGTCTTTTTTTATTTCATAGTTTGACGTATAAAGCCATTTCCATGTTTGCTGCTGTTCTTCTTCTACCATGTCAAGAAGCTCGCTGTCATTGTAGTTGAACCCACGGTAATAGGGATTGTAGACATCAGTAAATGTGTCAGTTGCACTAATTTTTGCATTTATCTTTAAATCATCAGGGTAATATTCTTTGTCTCTTATTACTTTATACATTTGCGACATCACTACATTGTCTTCTTCTGGATTTGGAACAGAAAGGAATGTCTGAGCAGACATTTCCATAGAAGTACAAACGAAAGCTACAAGGTATACTATCAGAAATTTCCAGCCTTGGACAAAAGATTTCTTCCCATGAAAATTTTCGCTCAACGTTTTTTCGCTCTTTGTGATACCTAATGCTTTTGCGTTCTCACTGAGCAGTCTGGCAAGTTGTGCATGTGTTGTCTGTAAGGTTTTCACCGAAAATATATCACGATAATCATCCTCATATTTTTCAAGAAATTTTTTGATAAAGTCATGCGAGGTAAATTCTTTTCGGTTAAAAGAATCTACTACAGATTGAAATTTGGTTAATAGTTCTTTATCCATATCACACTTGCTTTTATAGCAGGCTCCATAACTATTCATTAATAAAAGGAAAGACTCTATATACACAAATAAGAAACGTGGAGCCAATCTGTCGCTCGTTCCACGCAGTAAAGGCTCTGGCATCGCCCAAGTTGTCGAAACGAGAAACGCCGAAAGCCCCACGTATGATGTAAGTATATGGTTCACCCTACATCAACAACGAACATAGAAATGTCCGAAGCCAATGAGGTTTGTATACAATACATCCCATGAGGCGTTCCCGTTGCTTTGTTTTTGACAACTTGCGTTCGAACTGCCAGATTCTTACTGCGTCAAAACCAAAGCGTACAGTTACGCCTTATATGTATATATGTCTGCCCAACCTCTGCCCATCGGGGCTTTCGGTACGGGTATAGACATTACAAATGTAATGTTTTAATCTCAAAAAGCCATTCGCTTTGATAGATAAAATGCGGTTTTAACCTATGATTTAACATAATTAAACGCAAATCTGTAAAAGAAATCCTCTTTTGCGTGATTTTTCATTCCAAAAAGTTTGTATTCTCAATGATTATTTGTATCTTTGCAGTGTTAGTTCCAGCCGAGCCTCTTTACAATGCTTAAATAGGCTGGGCTTTTTTGTTTATAGGCTATGGCAAAGAGAAATTTCGGAAAAGATTACAAGACCCCACGAGAACTTGTAACCTTATTAAAAAATCGTGGATTGATAATTAATGATAGGCAAAAGGCTCAATTGTATTTGGAGAGCATTGGCTATTATCGATTGTCAGCGTATATGCATCCCTTGTTGAAAACTCCAAAGACACTTCATCAGTATAAGGAAGGTGCTACATTTAGCAAAGTAGTGATGCTATATCGCTTTGACAAAAAGTTGCGTCTGCTTCTCTTTAATGAGATTGAGAAGATAGAAATTGCCGTTAGAGAAGCCGTGATGAATATGACGGCAGAACAAACTGGGGACATTTATTGGCTTACCAATCCCTCATACTTTCATAACCAAGCTATTTTCAACAATAGCATGACTATGTTGACAAAGGAATACGAACATTCCACAGAAGACTTTATAGAACATTTCAAAAGAACTTACACCGAACCGTTTCCACCTGCATGGATACTTGGAGAGCTACTCCCAATGGGTAGCGTGAATATGTACTATAGAAATCTAAAAGACAAAGGTTTGAAAAAACAGATTGCCAAGCGTTTCAGTCTTCATGCTCCGGTGTTTGAGTCTTGGCTTTCTGTGCTTACACTTACTCGCAATGCTTGTTGTCACCACGCCCGTGTTTGGAACAAAGTCAACAAGATTATTCCAAATGACATGAGAGGCATGGCTCGTCCGTGGATTACACTTCCTACGGACAAGCGTAGAATCTATTATAACATGTGCATCATCAAGTATTTCCTTGACATTATCTCTCCCAACAATGATATGCTTGCCAAAATGCACAATCTGTTCAGCAAGTTTCCAGAGATAGACCTGGCGGCTCTTGGATTTCCTTTTGGCTGGGAACAAGAACCGCTATGGATACAGGCAAACAACTAAATGCAAATGAACTTATTGCCAAGCTTCAAGAATTAGAGACAGAAAATGCCAGGTTAAGAAGAATTCTTGATGTGCACGGAATACCATTCGTTGTGGCCGAGCCTAATGTCACAACGAAAGAAAGCCAACAAGCCGTATCCCATATAGCACCAAAGCTGAGCCTACAGGAAAAGGTTGCGTTATTTCGTAGCGTTTTTCTACAGTTTTCCGCATTTTTCTTCCGATAAATCAACCTCCCCTTGTGATGCCCAAAGACATCACAAGGGGAGGTTTCACTTTTTATCCCTCTTTCCACGAGTTGATTTCTCACAGAAATCTAACCATTCTTACATGATCAGCTAAAGCGTGAGGAGGTTCTGATATTCCTCAAATCCGCAACCTATTTGATTTCGTGGGATTTTGTTTGTAAAACGACAAAAATTCTTTTATTGTACATATTCCTTGCATAACAGAAACGTCGTAAACACCAAATCCCCTTACCCCATAAAGCGACTTGAGGTAATACGCCAGTTTTAACCAGAAAAGCATGGTCTTTAACCAAAGTCTGTCTTGAACAGGTTGGCATAAGCATTGTTGTCTGAGTAAATGTTCAATACATGCCTACGTGATGTCTTAATCCATTTCGCAGGATAGCTTTGTAGAAGTTACGTTCATGTCATCGAAGATGCGTTCCTTGCCACCACAAAGATATACGCACATCAGAGAGCGTAGAATCTCGCTATATTGATAACCAAACATAGTGCATCTCAATCCCAAGGTTGAATCTATGGTTTGATGCTCTTCTGGCATAGTCCCACTACATCCTATAAGGTTGCGGATTTGAGGGATTAAAGAAACTTGCTCAAGAAGGCATGATTCAGAGCGAAGTAGAATTGACGAATTATTCGAAGAGAAAGTATAATTACTTTCCTATACCATCATTTTTCTTCTGGTTCTTATTCCAGTGGTACACCAAATGCGCCTTGATGTAGTGCAACGTCAGGGTATTGACCACATTCTCTTTGCTTGTACTCGATATTGTATGAGCGCCGGGAGACATCTTGTACTTCCCTACTCTGAAAAAAGGATTAATTCCACCATAAGTTTAATCACATTATTGATACACCACATTGCTACCTTTTTCTATTTGAAAAATTTGATATTTAGAATCATAACTATATGAAATCAAGAAATATAGACTCCCCATATCATTCACATAATAACTAGATGTCTTATATACTCCGTCTCTTTCTTTCTTTATTATTATTTTGTATTTTTTTTCATAACTTGTTACATTTAATATAGTATCTTTAACTGTTGAAAAAAACAAAATAGAATCAGAAGAAGCAAAGTATTCTCCATTTTTATAAAAGAAATGATCTACAACACCATTACTTTTAGTTGATTCTATTACTATTTCTTTTTTGGAATATGTTATTAAGAAAGATGATTCTTCATTAGAAGATAATCGTTTCCTATTTCCATGACATGATGATAGCAGCATCAATAAAGCTGCTACTATCATTATTAAAGCAAAACTATTAATTTCCAAAAACTTTTTCATATTTCTTTTGCTCACTGTTAAACACTTTTTTTATAGATGGGTATTTATTTATCATTTTTTTTACTTGATTATAATTTGAACCCCCACATGCTTTTTATCTTGCTTCGCTAAAGATTCATGATCCATATCTCCCCCTGGGTCACTTGCAAATAGCTTTTTTACAGCTTCAATACCATCTTTTTCATAAGTCTTAATTATTTTATCTAAGTCACTACCATGCAAGCAAGTTCATGTGTTATCGTTTCTGCCAATTCATTAACAGATTGATTCTTGACATCTAATTTTAGGATATTATTAAGTTTTCCTTCAATTTCTTCTGCACGGAAACCATCTTCTCTTAAACCATCTATTTTACCTTCAAATTTTTCAATATGCTTATTAACTTCATCAATACGTTTCTATACAGTTGTCAACCGTTCTTTATGAAGAAGATCCCATTCAGCAAGGAATATTGGATCAATCCTTTTTCTTTATCCCATATCACACCCTTTAGGCCAATGTGAGGTTGATCTCCTTTATTTCGTTCCATTTTCTTGATATCCATGCTAATACAATTTT
>NZ_SGVY01000083.1 GCF_004535825.1 Segatella hominis
ATTCTCATACATGTCAGCCAAGACTTTTAGTTTAAAGTCTAAACTGTAATTTGCACGTTCATTCTTTTTGCTTTCCATTTTACTTTTTTTAAGTTAAAATGGTGTACACTTTTTCTGTAGTAAGACAATAAAATAAAGACAATGAAAATTGAAGAAAGAATTTATGGGAAATCAGAGTTAGCTTTGGTCTATTTCCCTTCTTGCGATCCAGCCACAGCGCTGCGTCGATTGACACGTTGGATAAAAAGAAACCGAGAATTAAGCATGTGTTTATCAGATTGCCACAATGCCAAATATGCTAAGATTTGGACTCGACAACAGGTTTATCTCATCAAGTATTACCTCGGAGAACCGTAATTTTAAAAAAAAAATCAACTTTATCGTGACATTAAATGACATTAAACGACATTAAGTGACATTAAACGACATTGGGGATTTTTTATTTCGTACCTTTGCATTGTCAATCAGAACGGTTGGCGATGCAACAGATGGTGAATCCGCGGTAGCCCTCATTGCATCTGGTTACTAAAATTAAATTAATAGAAAATGATTCTGATCAATTTGAAGAAGAACAAGAATGAGAAGATGCCGAATGCATTTGGTAAGTACTATGCATTTCCAGTGATTAACCAGACTATCGGTATGGATGGTCTTTCCGAGCACATGGCGAGTCACAACACGCCGTTTTCAGCTGGTGCCATCAAGGGTATGCTGACTGACCTCGTGAGCTGTATCCGAGAGTTGACCCTGCAGGGTATCGCCGTGAAAATCGACAACTTGGCCATCTTCTCCATCGGCATCAAGAACAAATGTGGTGCTGCATCAGAAAAGGATTTCTCTGTGGCTAAGAACATTGAGAGTGTGAAGTTGAGAGCCAGAGCAACTGGTGTGCTGATGAGCGACCGCCTGAAACTCGATGCTACCATCAAGAGAGCAAGTGCCATATTGGGTGATGATAGTTCAAATGGTGAGAACGCTGGAGGCGGTTCTGTGAACGGTGATGCCGGCGGTTCGGGTGTCAACAAGCCTTCTGGCGGTAATACCCAGGAGAGTGGCGGCACCTCTCAGGGCACTGGATCTGAGAATGGAGGCAGCGGAGAAGATAATGAACTGTAAAACATAGGGTTAGGGATTCGTCCCTACCCTTACTCTTTTACTTGCTTACATAAAATATTAATTGAATAAAACATTTGGATTATGAAAAAGGAAACATTGAAGAAGATTATCAATTTTGCAATCACTGTTTTGACTGCCATCGCCAGCGCTTTTTGCGTCAGTTCCTGCCAGGGGTAAGGGGAACTGATGATGATGACATCAACTGCTGAAAGAACTATGTATGTATTAACTGCTAAGAAAGCGAAGTGAGTATTAACTAAATTTTTAAACTAAAAAACTTTTAGAACATGAGAGAAATCAATTTGATAGTGTTGCACTGCAGTGCAACCCGTGTGAACCAGGATTTTCCCATAGAGGCTTTGAAAGCCTGCCATAAGGCAAGAGGTTTCAAGTCTGTGGGCTACCACTACTACATCACAAAGGATGGTACGCTCTATCCTTGCCGCCCGGAGCGTGAGGTGGGTGCTCATGCCCGCCACTACAATGCCCACAGCATCGGCATCTGCTACGAGGGTGGTCTGGATGAGAACGGGAAGCCTGCTGATACCCGTACCTTGGCGCAGAAAGTGACGATGGAGGAGCTTCTCAAGAGTCTCCGCAAGGATTTTCCTGATGCCGCGATTCTCGGGCACAGGGATCTTCCTGGTGTAAGAAAAGAGTGTCCTTGCTTTAGTGTTAAGGAGTGGTTGGAGGAGATTAAATCTTAGTTTTTCCCCTGAGGGTGTGTCATAAGTCTGTGACGCACCCTCTTTTCTGATAAAATTACGCAAGAATCTGCTGAATAGCTTTAAATGAGCTATTTATGAGTGTTTCGTCTCAATAGAGGTAATGATTTGGCAACAGGGCTATTTTCTGCAATGTGCATAGGATTGCTTGTCAAACAACTCTTATCGTTTGCAAAACTACTAATAAAATTTGGATTATTCTATAAATCCATTATAATTTTTGTTTTTTTGCTATCCCCTAAATATAACGATTTTTTTGGACTCTTTTTCAGTTTCTTCTAACTATTTCATGTGCCTTTCTGAATAGGGAGTGAATTGTAATGCAAAGCGTTTATGTGCTGCTTTAAGGTATGAGTCATAGGCATGGTCAGAATGGTTATATTTATAAGGTACAATTTTCCCTTTTCTTAAGCGGACAATACGCCCTTGTTCGTCTATTCGATAGAAGAAAGTATGATAGTAGTTGTCCAAACATGGATTTTGGTCTTTGTCAAGCCATGAAATTTCTTCAAACACCTCTAATTTTAGAAGTTTACTTTGCTCGTAATATACCCATTTGCTTCTTTGGATATCCTCCATAGGAATATGCCGTTTGCTGTTGAAACTGAACTTTACAAATGTAGGTTTAATTTCGTTCATACCTAAATACAACACATCTGCAATTTTTCCTTCATGTCCATAAGTAACAAGAAATGTTTCATTTGTTTTCCATTCAAAACCAATGCTCTTTATGTTAAAGGCACAGGCAAGGACTTGTGTATATGGTTGACTGACACCGATGAGCCTAACTTCTCTGTTTTGTACCTCTTTACGGTGATAGAAAATATCTCCGAGAAGTTCTTTTACTAAAGTTTCTTTTAGTAGGACACCGCTATCCGGTGGAGCTTGTTGTAAAGTGTAGAAATGAGTATTTATGCTATCTATTTTTTCTACAAGATGCGAAAAACTTACAGACCTTGGTTGACATAGACAAGAGGATAGCCCCATTGCTATGACCAAGACTATAACGATTGTCAATAAGAAATGCCTCATATTACTTTTTACTTTGGTATTTTGAAATTAGATTTTTATTTGCAAGAATATTAATCATTTCCGTATCTTCAATTTGCTTTGCGAAATCTAAAGGAGAGCGCATAGCATTATTTTTACTTAATGCATCTGCTCCGTATTTTACAAGCAATTTGACTAAACAATAATCATCATTAGCATTGAATACAGCATACCATAGAGGATTATTGCCATAGCAATCAATAATATTTACCTTTGCTCCCTCTTGTAATAACAATTCTGCAATGGTTATATTGTTGTATTGCGCACAGAAATGTAAAGGAGTCCATCCCATTTTATCTTGATGATCAATATCAATGCCTTTATTCACTAAATCAATAGCAATTGCATTTTCACAAGATACAATAGCTTCTTGTAGAAGATTTCTACCATACGCATTGCTATAATTTATATTTCTTTCAAGTATATTTTTTCGTTCATAGATTCTCATTTCAAGAACATTTTATTTATGATAAATCTGTATGCCTTTAACATCTGCGATACCCTCAAACATAATGGTTTCGTCATCGACTTTATTGATTTTATTTACGTATTGTCTTCCATTTATGTCATTGAGATATAAGGAATCATTTTGCAAACAATAGGTATATCTGTATAGGGTATCAGCTTGTGAGTATAATTCCACCGTACTATCATTGAAAAATTCAATCTCAGGATAATTGATCTGTCTTTCTCCACCATTCAAAGTCCAATGACCAACCAAATCCTCATTAGTGCAAAATTCGGTATTGTCTATTTTCGGAGCACTGATTGTACTAATTGAAAATAACAACCTAAGAATTAATATTGGTACTATCGGACATAGATAATAAAGCCAAGTTGCTCTTAAGTTCTTTGAAAGTTGAAACATAAATCTCAACAAAGGGAACAAGTAGATAGGATACAAGTAGATGGTTATAAGCATACCATAACGACATATTTTGTCTACATCAGAGCGAACAGGGGCATCAAAAAAGAATATAGAAACATAGCATCCCAAGGGCCATAATATCAGCGAAAATGCCATAAGTATAAAGAACACCTTCTGTAAAATAGTGGGTGTTCCTCCTAATATGCGAGCTATTAGCCCTTTATTTTGTTCTTGTTTTATTTCTTCTTTATTCATATTAAGCATCTTGGCTCGTTATTCTCGATTATCTTTCAATCCCTTTTCCAATTCCTCAATAGTCGGCATGGATGATTTGAAGTCTTTCGGGAAGAGTTTAGAGAGCTGATATTCCGATATACCCATTGGTTCCTTGTATGACTCCAAGGCATATTTAGCCACTACGTTGTCCTTGTCCTTACAGATAAGCAAGCCAATGGTAGGATTGTCTATATCGGTCTTGAATTGGTGGTTGATGGCAGATACATAGAAACTTAGTTGTCCCAAGAACGATGGATGGAACGACTGGGCTTTTAGCTCTATGACTACATAGGCATGGAGGTGGGCATTGTAAAACAGCAAGTCTGGGAAGAACTCCTGCTGACCTACCTCCAAACGAAACTGTCTGCCCATATAAGAGAATCCCTTTCCTAGTTCCAAAAGAAAACGTGTTACATTGTTCACCAATTCATCTTCGATGTCTCGCTCGTCATATTTCTCCCTTAAGTTAAGAAAGTCCAACTGATAAGGGTCTTTGGTTATCTGTTGCGCCAAGTCGCTTTGTACAGCAGGAAGCGTAGCCTGGAAGTTGGTGATAGCCTTGCCGTCACGCTCATAAAGGTCTGTGTCAAGCCAATTAAGCAACGCATCACGTCCCCAATTATTTTCCCATGTCTTTCTTACAAAGAACAGGGCTTTGTTCATATCATCCTTGCATTTGTCGATGATACGGCGATGATGGTCCCAAGGAATTGATAACAACATATTGAAATCATCAACAGGCTGTTGACGTTTTTCAAATTGTTCCGCAACTTGCGGAACATTTGAATCTGACAACGAATCAGAGAAAAGTTCCGCAGTCTGCGGAATATTTCTATATAGAGGAGCATAGAGTTTGAAAAACTTACTCATATATCGCAAGTTTATAGGCGAGAACCCTTTTACGCCAGGCATCTCGTTCTTCAAATCCTGACTGAGATTTTTGTAAAATCCAGAGCCATAAGTATTAGTATATTGCTTAGCTTCAATGTCTCGTCCCAACTTCCAATAGAAGTCCAACAAGTAGCTATTGGTGGCACATGACGCTTTGAGGCGATGGCTGTAGAATCGTTCCTTGAGTTCCACAAGCCAGTCCTTGTAGTCGCAATCATCATGAAGGACTACTGCTAAGTCTATATTTTTCTTTGCCATAATTCTAAAACCATTTAATGCTACAAATATAATGTTTTATCTTGATAATCAATCAGAAAAAATGAATAATTGGCATATATTGCTACTATTTAGACAAATTAAAATTATTATCTGTAAAATTGCCCGACTTAGGAGGACAATTCGTTTGTTCTTTCAAGAGTAACTTGAAAGGTTTCGAGTAATTCGAAACATACCTTGCTGTGTTTTTGTGGACACAATGTTTTGGAAAGAATAAAACCTAATACCATTGAAAACACTGCGGTGGTTCGCTCAAGTGGCTGGTCTATTTTACTATTTTTTGCCTTTTTAGGCGTTCTTTTTGCGGAAAAACAAAGCCCGAGCTTGTGAAAGTTTGGGCTTTGTTGTAAATAAAAATGTTTTTAAAGATTTCGTATCTGTGAAAAGGAAAAAAATAAAAAAGGGTGTGTCATAAGTCTGTGACACACCCCTTTTTTGCTGTTTGATTCGTCTGTTACCAGGCAACGCTCATACCCACAGCGATGCTGGCATTGGAACTAAGAGGAATGAACTCCTTACTGGTCTTACCCAAGATGTGATCCATACCGATGAAGAAGTTGTAACCCTTAGGATGGATGTTCAGGACGTAACCCATGCTGGCTGCAAAACTGCTGACTGCAAAGTTGACACCACCATCCAACCACTTCAATGGTTTCCAGTTGGCACTCAATCGGCCCTCGCTCCAGGTATAGTCACCATTGATGCGGGTGCTGCTCAGGAAACCGAAAGACAACTTGTCATAAGAAGGCAAACTGTACTCGGCACCGAGATTGAGCGTAGCAGCCAAACTGGTGGTACGACTACCCTGATCGCCCAAATCCTTCAGGTTGACGAAGTCGGTTATCTGGTCGCCGTAATCATCTATCTTGTCGTCAATGGTAGGACCGCTGTTTTCTCTGACGGCAGTATCATGGAAACCATTGAACTCGAAACTCTCAGCTCTATTCACAGCCTTCATATTGTTGCTCCAGTTGATGAAACCCAAATCGAGAACAGAAGCACTCAGGGTCAGGTTATCGTTCAACTTATAGACACCACCGAGATCGAGTGCCATACCGAAGCCACTCAATCCTGCGCCATCAACATCTACATCATCAATCTTGTCATATTTTCCCTTGTCTGAATTATTATATTCATCCTCGGAAGTCTTATAAGTAAAGCCCTTCATGGAAACCTGTGCATTTGCCTTGCCGGAAACGATCCACTTGTCAGTACCAGAGAGGTCAGCACGCAGGTTTTCCAGACGAACATCACCGTCAGCCACACCGAAGAGGAACTTCAATTTAGCACCGATGCGGAGTTTCTTGTTGATCTGATGAGAGTGACCCAATGCTAATTCTGCATAAGAGCGAGCCATCATGCTCACATCACCAATCTCATAATTTTGGTTGCCCGTGTTCTTGGCAAATTCAAACAACTCATAAGGCAGGGAAGCGCCGAAAGATGCCTTGGCATTTACCTCGATGGTATTATAACCGCCAAAGCCCTTGAAACCAGCAGAAAGAATGGCGATGCCTACATCACCCTGTATGCGGTTGTTGCTCTTGCTGAAACCCTTCAGCGCCTCATCGGCAGAGATATAAGGGTTCATGAAGGAAGTCATCTTCTTGGCACCCGCCTCCTGTCCATACATCGGATTGTTCAGTACAACATCCTTGTAACCGAAGTTGCCCTGCAGGTTGACATTGATATTACCCAAAGCCGGGATGGTGATATAGTTCTGCTTGTTCTCAAAAGCCGGGTTCATATCGTGACGGAACTTGTAGTCGTCAGTAAAGTAAGCGGAATTGAGCGTCTGAGCCATTGCGGTGCCACCCATCATCAGCAGAGAGGCAACCAAGACATGCTTATATATTTTATTCATCATTTTCTTTGTCTTTTATGTGTGTTATTATTCTGTTACTACTCTCTGTCATTAATTGAAATTACCAATCACCTTACCCACGAGTTTCACCTTGATGTTTTCCAACTTCAGGGTATGCTTCTCAGAGTTGAGGTTGATACCGGTCACGGTAGTTCCATCATGGCTTGCCTTACCTTTTACCTTATAAGAGAGTCCGTCGAGTTTCTGCAATGCGCCCTTTACCTTTTCACGGAGTTCGATTTCCAGCGGAGAAGTCACGGCTGTGACACCATCAGCAGATGCCTTCACAGTACCCTGCTTGATATTCACTTCTATCTGGTTGCTGATGTCTGCACCATTCACTCCGAGTGGAGTAGCCTCTACGATGAGGGTAGCAGGAACCAGATTCTGTGCATCAGCAGTAAGACGCAGATAAGTACCCTCTGCCAATTCCAGTTCATCCAAATCATCATTCCAACCGTCGAAATCATCTGCATATTCGATAACAGCACCCTCGGCAAATGCCAACGGAGCATAGACCTCATAACTTGGCTCAACATTGTAATTGCGTCCGAACTCGATAGTCATTTCCTGACTGAGATCAGCTTTCGCCACCACATCGGTAATCTGAACATGGTCTGGAATATGCTTGTTGATAAGTGTAGCCAAGTTGCTCACCTCATATACATTGGCAGCACCATACTGAGTAGTCAGTTCTGCAGTCTTATGGCGGCAGATGCAGATTTTGGTTACAGGCGTAACAGAAGTTTTGTAGATATGCATCTCAGGGAGTTGTACGGTAGCCAAGTTCTGACCGTTCTTGGTAGAAATCACCTTTGCGCTCACCTTCGCCGCTGCATCCATATTATTTTTGATAGAAAGAATAATCTGAGGATTATCCAGGTCTGCTCTTACGCCATCTTCTGAAAGGAAGTCAGGAACGCCTGTCACAACTACATCACCCAAACTTGTGATATTGATTTCCGGGTCGAAGATACCGGTAGCAGACTTCAAGTAAATATCATTGACTTTCACGTTGGCACCGATGGACAGTGCAGATGTAGGAACACCCGTTACATGAGCCTCAATACCGAGGTCGAAATAACCATCCATCTTGATAGAGCCATTATTGCCGATGACAACCTCACCATAATCATTCTGATTTGCGAAATCCAGTTTTTTAGCCTTGATGGTGAGTCGGAGATTGCGGCTTGTTGAAACATTCTCCACGGTAATCTTGGAGCCGTTGACCATAGGAACGCCATTGTCATTACCATTGACAGATGAAATCTGCAGATAGCCAGGAAGGTTGATGGTTACCTTATCTATTGTGGTGATAGCAGAAGAAAGACCGTTGAGCGCGAGGTTCACATTCAGCACGATTTCGCCATTCACCTCAGCACTATTCAGACTCTTCACGGCAGCATCCGTACCATTATATACGAACATCTGTTGCTTAGGAGAGACATAACTGAGATGAGTACCAGCAGCACGGGTACCCTTGGCAGCAGAACTGGTGCTCAAGGTAAACGTATGGTTATAAGATCTACCCGTCAAGTGAATAGGAGAAATTTGAGGAGAAGCAGTAGAAGCATCCGTACCTGTCAACTGGAACAGATAATCACCGTTTGCGGCAATCTTCACACTACCATTCTCTTCGAGTTCCAGAATATCAGACAAAGGAATGTTCATGGTAGAACTGGCAGGTATTTCCAATTCACCACCACCAAATCCCATTGTAGCATCAATCTGGTCAAAATCATAATCGTCATTTGTACACCCGGTTACCAAGAAACCAGCCGTCAATAAAGACACAAGTAATAAACTTGCTTTCATTTGTTTTTTCTTCATAGTTATTAATATTTGATAATTAAAGAACTTCAAAATCATTAAAAGAACTTACATAAGTTAAAAAACATTTGCAAATGTAGCATATTTTTATAAAAAATCATGTAAAATAATCGGTAATTTTTCGCTCAATTCGTCAATTTATACGCAAGACATTGTTTTTTCACGAATATTTCCACCTGAAAAATCTGTTGACTGCGCTGATGGAAACATCAATGCCATTTATCGCAACATGAATTCTTGACTACCGCTGAATAGATACATATACATTCATTTTCATTAACCTGTTGGCGGAATTAAAAAACCGCCTGAAAATTAGTATATTTTTATGGAGAAAAAGTTGTGCATCTCGTTGATTTTTAGTAACTTTGTAGTGTCAAATTATAAAGTTATATATTTCACGCTATGCACAACTTGTATGCAAATTTCGTAAAAATTCTTGAGATATGCAAGGATTTCTCCAAAAATTTAGTTAATGAGCTAGGAAATATTCCTCGCCCAGGAGT
>NZ_SGVY01000084.1 GCF_004535825.1 Segatella hominis
AGAAAAAGGATTTGGATGGTGAAGGACTAAATCAGCACATAGCTATTTGCTAGAGTAGTTAATAGTACACCTTAACACCAATTAACCAAATCCATGTTACTTGATTCTGGGTGCAAAGGTAAAAGAGTAGTTACTAATTTATTTTATTATGTAACTTTTATGCCAAAAAACAATTTTTATTTTATAATATGATGAGAAATGGTGTTTTTAGCTAAATATTACTTGGATTTTAACTAAAGGTAATACTTATCTTTATAGTGTTTGCCGTATAATGTAGTTTTTGTAAATTAAGTATTGGTAGATCTATTCTTGCCGATAAATGATAATTTAGAAGCGATGGCAAAGCAACTCTACGACTATTGGTTTGTGCAGTTTGACTTCCCGAACGAGGAAGGCAAGCCTTATAAATCAAGTGGCGGTGCTATGGTGTGGAACGAGAAGTTGAAGCGTGAGATACCGAAAGGATGGAGCGGTGTTTCATTGAAAGATTTGGCGGTAACAAGTAGAAATGCTATAACACCTGTTGAAAATGAAGTATATCAGCATTTTAGCATACCTTCTTTTGACGCTTGCGGCTCTTATTCATTAGATAATGGTAGCGATATTAAAAGTGATAAATTTGTTCTTCAAGAAGGACAATTGCTTGTCTCAAAACTGAATCCTTGGTTTAATCGTGTAGTTTGGGTTCCAAGAGGTACAAATATAATTGGCTCTACAGAGTTTGTCGTACTTAACCCAAACAACAAATCTGAATCTGGCTATATTTATTCGGTTATAAAATCGCCAAAATTTGTAGCTTATTGTTCACAGGCAGCAACTGGTACTTCACATAGTCAACGACGTGTGTCACCAGATGTTTTAATGGCTTTCAAAGTTGCCTATGAGCCAGACGTTGTACAGAAATATGGTTGCTTTATGGAGAATATACAAAAACGACAGGCTGAATTGTTGTCTGAGACAGCGACGCTCACTAAGCAACGTAATGAATTTTTACCCTTATTAATGAACGGACAAATATCAATACAATAAATGGCTCGCATACTCTACAAATATTTAGATATTACTGGAGCAAAGTACATGGTTGGAAATCAGAATCTCCAATTTACTAATGCATCCCAACTGAATGATCCTTTTGATTGTCATCCGAAATTAATAGACTATTCGAAAGTTCCAAGTAACAAACTTCAAGGATGGATACCCAAAGAATGGTGGATAGAAAAAGAAGAAAATGACGCACTAAACCTGCGTAACAGCACATGGCTATGCAGTTTGTCTAAAACAAACGATTCATTACTCATGTGGAGTCATTATTGCTATAATCATAAAGGCGTGTGTATAGGACTTGACATAGATAGAGTGATAAAGTCAGTTCCACCTATGTTTGGTACAACATATGTTGAGCCGCTTGTGCTTGATGTTCAATACAAGGATATTATAGAGCGTCCCAATGGCTACCAATATTCAAAAGACATATTTAGCTATCAATGGAGAACCAAAGCAAAAGAATGGGAATACGAACAGGAAGTTCGTTTGGTTATACCAAATCCAAGTGGCTTATATGCCTCTTTGACACCGCAACAAACCAATCAGGATAAAGAATTTTGGGATGGACGTGAAATTCGCCATTATATGCCATTGAACGCCGAATGTTTCGAATCCATTTATTTCGGTGTAAACATAGAACAAGAAGAAAAAGAAAAAATTGTTCAATATGTTCGCAAGAAATTAAATCCACAGATAAACTTATATCAAATGGAAATAGATGATAACGCTTTTAGGCTGCGACCGATAAAAATATAAGATGGTCAAGCCACGGTAAATTATCATTTATCAGCTTATTGAGTTCAATTTTGCGATCAATGTCTGCCAACACCTTTCCGATGGTACGTTGCTCCTCTATTGATGGAATCAATACAGGTATGTTGCCAATCGTATCATTGGAAAGGGTGTAACGCTGCCCACTACCAGAAGCATTATTTTCAAAATACTTCTGAATGTATCGAGTGTGCATGAAGGCATTCAGATATTTTCCGTCAACAATAGCAGGGTTAGGAGTAATCAATGCACAATGATAGCCAAGAAGTACATACTCGAAATCGTCAGCAATATAAGTGGCAACACCTATATCGTCTCTGGTTTCGCTATCTTTTGTGATGGCAACCATGCCTTTGCCTATTGAGCATTTGTCAATCTCTGTTTGCTTGGCTGATGCAACCATAAACGACTTAGCCTTTTCTTTGGTGATAGCCCAATTATAATAAACATCAACAAAGTTGCACAGACGCACAGGTGTTTCGCCCTCTATTGTTTTTTTGTCAACACCGCTAATTTCAATTTTAGCGATGTCAGCAAGCTTGTATTTCTTTAGTTCCATTTTATCTAATCTCTATCTTGAAATAGTGCAAGTTAGCCTTGCTGTATTGTTAAAATCAATTTGGCAAGTGTCACTTGCCAAATTGTATTATTCATTATCAAGCAATCCTCTTATACCCTTATCAAAGTCCGAGTCTATGCGTTGTGTTTTATTAAAGATGTCATATTCTTCTTCCGCCTTCTTCTTGGCTTGTATAGCCGATATTTTGCCTTTATCTGGTAATATCTGATATTTGCGGAAAGTCAAAAACTCATTAACACTTGCAGAGAACTGCGACATATTGAACGTGTTTTCACGCTCTATGAGGTCTTCGATATAATCAAAGAAGCCAGTAACGGCACGTTCCAGTTGTCGGATTTCTTTCTCTTGCAGATAGTTCTTGGCAATGCTGACATCCGATTTAAGAACACGCCCGTCTGGAGCATTCTTCCATGTAGTCAATCCCATGTGATCTTTTGTGTGATCTGCCTTAGAGTAGATAATCTCCGCAGCAGTCTGTCCTGTGATGGCATAGTGAAAACGGTTTTGTATCATAGCATAGAATTCTCTTGTAGTCGGAGAGTTCTTGTCATAGTCGGTACTGCACTCTGCATAGATGTCGGTTATCTGTTGCCAGATACGACGCTCACTTGTACGAATAGAACGAATACGTTCAAGCAACTCACGGAAATAGTCCTTGCCAAACACCGCATTACCTTGCTTCAATCGCTCATCGTCCATTACAAAGCCTTTTTTGATATACTCATGGAGTATCTTTGTTGCCCATTGGCGGAAACGAGTGGCTTTCAGTGAAGAAACTCGATAACCTACGGCAATGATTGCATCAAGAGAGAAGAAAGCCACTTTGTGAGTTTGTGTTTTTTCCTCAATTGCACCATGCTGAGTGGTTATTTCCATTTTGGAAACAACCACGTCCTTATCCAACTCTCCCTCATCAAAGATGTTTTTTAAATGCTTGCTTATAGCAGGAACACCAACACCAAAGAGCTGTGCCATAGCCTTTTGCGTACACCAAAGAGTTTCGTCTTTTATGACAACTTGTACTTTGCCATCAGCATCGGGCATATTATAAAGAAGAAATTGTATCTCGTTACTCATACTTAATTTATTTGTTTCATGTTTTTGGGATATATTGCAGCAATATTCAGATATACCTTTCCAATTGCTCCCCAAGCTGGGGAGTAATTACTCCTTACTCACATTACCATTAAAGCTGAGACTATTTAATTGTTTCATAATCTCATCTTCTAAACGATGACTCTCTGTGAATTGTTGTGCAAGCGTTGTTCTATAATCATTCATTCGCTTGTTGAACTCCTCTTCCGTAATATCCACATAGTCTATCTTGATGTCGAAGTACTGTCCAGCAGAAAGACTATATCCTTTTTCCTTGATTTCATCGTAGGTCACAGTAACAGAGAAGTCATCCACAGCTTCCCTGTTTTGGAAAGTATTGACAATCTTATCAATCTCCTCGTCACGAAGACGAACTTTTTTCAAGCCATTGCTATCCTTGTATTCCTCGCCCAGTTTGCTGGCATCAATCAATACTACCTTATCACTCTTTTTCGAGTCATCAAAAAAGAGCACAGAAACATTGGTTCCAGTGTTGGCAAAGACATTGCTTGGCATGGATACGCAGCCATAAACTATCTTATTGTCAACAATATGCTTCAAAATCTTGTTTTCGATACCGCTCTTAGCAGTGATGAATCCTGTCGGAATAACAATAGCTCCCTTGCCAGATCCTTTCTTCAATGAATTGATGACATGCTGGATGAAGCATGTATAGATAGCCATGCTATCTTTTTTCTTAGCTGGCACCTTTGGCACTCCTGCCCAAAAGCGAGCAGGATAAGCTGAAATCTTCTCACGAGTATCACTAAAGTCCATCTTGAATGGTGGATTGCTCACCACAAAGTCGAATTGGCGAAGACTTTGACCGTCATCGCTCTTGTGATAAGGCGAAACAAGGGTATCGCCCTGAATAGCATGGTCGAGTGAAGACACCAAGCCATTAAGCAACAAGTTAAGCTTGAGCATTTTGTTGCTTCTTTGGGAAATATCCTGGGCAAAGATCGTACAGCGATCTTCACCGATTTGATGTGACAACGCCATGAGCAAAGTGCCTGTACCTGCCGATGGGTCGTAGCATTCAACATTATGAAGGTCGGCGTGATCGCCCACTAACAATCGAGCCATAATGGTGGCGATGGCATGAGGAGTATAATATTCTGCATATTTTCCGCCGCCAGCTGTATTGTAGTCTTTGATAAGGTACTCAAAGATGTTGGCAAAGAAGTCGTAATGCTCGGAAAATGCTTCCTCGAAAGAGAAATTAGCAAGTTTATCCACCATGGCACGTGCAAATGGTGCTCGCTGAGCCACATCAGTCACATATTGGGTCAATGGCTCAAAGAGAGGTATCTTCGTGTTTTGAGTGGTTTGTGTGGAGAAAATGGCAAGATTCTGCTCTGCAATGTCGCTCATTGTATTGTCGAAGATGAAGTCAAAATCACCCTTTGCCTGTTGGTTCCAAAGGTTGGCTATCAAGTGCTCTGGCTTCAAGCGTGGCAGGTCTGGGGACAAGGATGCCACCAACATCATGCGCTCCATGTCACTCAGTTCGCTGTAAGCTGTTTCCCATTTCTCTGCTGTGCGAATTTTCTCAGCATAGCGGTTTTCCGAGTGTTTGATGGCGTAGCCAAACTTATCATTCAAGAACTTATATAGGAATACCTGTGTGATGATCTTATACTCATTGCCGTCATTGCCCATGCCGTATGTCTTGCAAGTAGCTTTCAGGGCATCGATGAGGGCTACGGTCTTTTCTCTTATTGTCATGTTCATATTTTATTACTTGGATATGTTCTGTTATATTGATTGATGTACTGGCGAGCTATCCTTGACTGGATGAAAGTAAAATCTTCCATCTGTGGCTCTATGTTTGGATAATGATAGAGCGACTGAGCAATCTCAGTCATCACGGTCATCTCGAAATAATCGTCTTTCTTCAGAATGTCTGCACGGTCGTAAACCTTCTGGTCGATTTCTGATTTTATGTCAGAAAGTATCGCCACGATGTCATTGTTATAATAACTAAAGATGAATGGCTTATGCTCTTTCAATCTTCGTTGGTTTTCTTCGTGGATTCGCTTGTGGACATTGGCAAACTTGGTATCGCCATTGTATTTCTTCAGCAAGCGGTTGTTGCTTTCCTGCAATTTCACCAATCGCTCGATGATTTCATCCAGTTCCTTGCTTTCTTGATTGAACTTAGCAATACTGTCAACGACAAATCCATGCTCCTTGAACCTTTGTAAGAAGGCATCACGCAGAGTGATATATTCAGGATCGTCAGGGTCTGTATTCTCAGTGAATTTATGAATAGCTAAAGCCCATTTGTCTTGCAACTCTTGACCACCAGCTATCATTTTCATTTCTTCCTCTCCAATTTTTGAGAAATTGAAGCGGATGTCTTCCATTGCTTCATTGACGAGTTGTTTGGTCTCGTCAGAAACCGCAAAGGCTTCCTTTTGGTTGATGATGTCGATGTGGTGTTGCACTTCCTTTAGCATGTCAGGGAGCTTTGTTAGCTCAACCTTACTGAAAGCATCCTTCAAGCTGTCATCACCGAATGTACGTACTATATTGGCACAATCCTTGGCTGAAACCAGCGCTTTCTTCAAGTCGATCAGCACTTGCTTGTCTTCGATAGAAGAAATCTCAGACGAAAACTCCTCTACATTGTTTGTCGTGTAATCAAACAATGTTTGGCGTACATCTTTCATCTGTCGAATCAATTCCTCAGGGTCTTCTATAACCTGTGAGAAAGTATCGGTGGTATGATTGCCATCCACTTCGTCTGGATTGTTGAATCGGTTCAACTCTTTGAGGTAAGCCTCGTTGGTCTCTTCAAAATTTTGCTTGATGTTAGCAAAGTCGATGACATACCCATAACGATTGTTCTTGTATGGTCGATTGACACGTGTGAGTGCCTGCAAAAGGTTATGGTCACGGAGCTTGCGACCAAAATAAAGTCTCTTTAAGCGTGGCGCATCGAAACCGGTCAAGAGCATATTGAAGACAATAAGCAAGTCGATGCTCATGTTCTTCTTGAAGTCCTTGATAATTTGCTTGCGAGTTTCCTTGTCATCGCTATCGTGCAAGATGAGCCCTACTTTCAATGGATGCTTCTTATAACCTAGCGTCGGTATGGCATTGGCTACCATCCACTCTTGTCCATCTATTTTGATTTGGATAGGCTTGGCATATCCATTGTCAAGTGTATTAGCAAAGCCACCATCCGAGAAGTTTTGAAAAGCCTCATATAACTTCCTTGCTTGTTCGCTTGTCTCGCAAATAACCATGCCTCCAAGTGTATCATCACCTTGTATCTTGCGGAATTTGGTTAAGTCGTCAGCAATGTAACGAGCTAACTCCCCGACATAACTATCGTGCTCTATGATTTGTGAACGCTTGATGTCTTTTTTATGTACAAGAGTTTCCAACTTATCGTAAACCTCAGACAGACGTTCCTTGTACGATGTCTCTATATCCTCACGGATTATCTTTAATGTATATCCGTCAGCAATGGAACGGTCATAATAATAGGTATGGAAGTAGCGTTGGAAGACCACACTCGAAGCACAATCTTTCTTAAGCAAAGGTGTTCCTGTCAAAGCTATCTTGATGGAACTTGGATCTGCATCAAAAAGATTGGCAAGAAAACAGCCACCTGGTTTGTAGCCACGGTGTGCCTCGTCCATGATGAATATACGCTGTAGATTGGTAGCGTAAGCAGGAAGCTCCACCTTTTGCTTATCTTCGGCAAAGCGTTGGATATTCACAACTGTTATCTCCTGCTGTCCACTGGTTCCTTCTTGCGCATGGTTATTGCGGAACTGAGCCATCAGTTCAGCACGAGTATTGGCTGTTGAGACAACGAGCCCACGAGCCTCAAACTCTTGGGTGGCTTGTTCCAACAGGTCTATTCTATCTACGATGAAGTAGAATTTCGCCACCATATTCTTCTTGGCGTAATAGTCGGACAGGACATAGGTAAGATAAAAGGACAGGGCCGTCTTACCACTACCTTGCGTGTGCCAAACTACACCAGAAGTAGCTCCATCAGAGAGTTGCTGGCGAATGGCGAGTGCAGCAAACATCTGCTGATAGCGCATGATGTGCTTTTGGTCTGTACTTTCAATTTTCCCATCTACCTCTTTCTCCATTTTAACGTATGCGATGCCATACTTGATGATAAAGAGCAACCGCTCAGGACTACACATGGAGGTAAGTATGCGATTCGTAGGAGTGTTGATGCCAAGATTGGTTTGATACTCAGGAGTATGATGAATTACTTGACAATTGAAGTCTGCCAAGATTTGTTTCTCTTCCTCTTGGTTGATTTCCTTATATGGATAATTGGCATGATAAGGTGCTACTGGAAGATTAGAAGGATTCTCTTCACGGAAGCAATTGAAAGGTGCGTTTTCTCTTGCAGCAGTGCAATAGAAAGCTCCTTGGATAGGAACAATTCCTCCCATTGAATCATATTCCATATTATTGGAAAATATCATCAACTGTGTGATGTTGATGAAGCTACGAAACTTTTTGTTAGGGAAACGCTCTTGATTCATTCGCTTACTTTCAGCCACCATTCCCCCATGGTTGTTTGGCTTTTTTACCTCCACGAAGCAAAGAGGTAAACCATTGACAAACAAAGTGATGTCTGGGCGGAATTCATCTTGACCATTCTTGCAAGTGAACTCAGCTGTAAAATGGAAAGTGTTGTTTTGAGGATTTTCGAAGTCTATTA
This sequence comes from Segatella hominis, assembly GCF_004535825.1. Taxonomy (GTDB): domain Bacteria; phylum Bacteroidota; class Bacteroidia; order Bacteroidales; family Bacteroidaceae; genus Prevotella; species Prevotella hominis. The sequence goes on from NZ_SGVY01000084.1 coordinate 8,196, forward strand.
ATTTAATGGGAGATACAGCTTGTAACCTTTTATAGAAAGACTTACCAAGGTCGTCGTTCTTTAATTCTTGGCGAATGGAGCGCAAGATGTTCTTGAATCCATCTTGCTTTGCTGATGGATTCAATGTAAAAAACTGTGCTTTGAAAACCTCCGTCAAAATATTTGTGTCAGGGTCATAAACTGTCCCTGCCATATCCTCGCTTATCTTTCCGAAATAAGAATAGCCTAATCGAGTTAAGTGAACCATTGCTGGCATTTGAACTCTTGTTGCTTCGTTAAATTTACTCATAGCTTCTTCTTTGTTTAATCGAAGTTGATAATTTCACTTACACTGACATCTAACAACTCTGAAATCTTTTTCAAAGTCATAAGATCTGGTTGTGTGGTGTTGGTGCACCACTTAGAAACAGTTGCTTGGTTTACTCCCAACTGTTCTGCAAGCCATTTATTAGTCTTTTTCTTTTTAACTAAGACCAATTTTAGTTGGTTTAAATCTTCCATAACATTCAATTTGTTGCTTTAAATGCAAATATAGTGATTTCTTTTTATAAATATGTGTCTACAGATTAATCTTTAACAAGATATAACAAAGAAAGGTTGAGTAGTTGCGTTGGGTAATGGTATGAAATCGTGTGAAAGAATGTAAAATGAAGACGTGCTTTTGACAACCATTATGAATTAGCATCGAAATACGTTGCCAAAATGTTGCCAAAAATAGAAAAGAAAAAATCCTAACCGCTCATTATCAAGCAGTTAGGATTTTATCATGTGCGCCTGATAGGCAAATATGCCCTGTGTTCCGCTGGCGTTAGGTGTATATTGCATGAAAGAAACCACGCCCACATCACTCATCAGCAAGGCAACGGCATCTTCCTGTTCTAATGTTGCACGAACAGGATAACGGTAGTCGGGCGTTAAAAGGATGCGTCTGTCCCCTCAGTACTGTAAGCCAAAATCTTCTCTGGGATTTCATTTGTCGGATTTAAGTTCATTGACACAAACAAGAAAGCCTCATTATTCAGACCATTCCATCTGCATTTCCACGCAGAACTTCCTGCCTCTGACATCTGTGCA
>NZ_SGVY01000085.1 GCF_004535825.1 Segatella hominis
TTTTGCTTGTCTTCTTTTCGCAACACTAAGGTAAGTGAAAATTCTGACATGGCAAAATCCTGGGCAACTTTTTGTTGCTCAGGCACTTATAAATAATGTTAAACTATAGTGTTGCGGAATTAAGGTTCAAAACTTTGCTTCAGGCAAGAATAAGCAGAATCCTTTTTACCTACAGCCAAATAGTACGAACCTCGTTCATAAAGAATATAGGCATAAGCATCCTTCCAGTTATCATTTCCATGATAATTGGTCGATAAGTAAGCTTTAAAAGCTTCTTCAGCTTCTTTTAGCATTTTCATTTTTAAATAATACTCAAAATTACATCCAAAAGCAATATTAGCTTCTTTCAGAGCGCCTATTTGCTTGAATAATTTAGCAGCTTGGTTATTTATGATAATAGCGGAATCCAACTTATTCTGATTTGCATAAATAGCTTGCTTATTTTCGTAATATCTAATAGCATTTAAAGTATCTTTTGCTAAATAAGCATATTTCACAGCTTTGTCTAAAGAAGCTAATTCTTGATGAGGTAGATGTTGTTTCGCAAATAAAAATCCCATTTGACTATACACTCTACATAGCGTTGCATAATCGCAATCCTGGGCTGCAGTATCAGCCTGCTCCGTTGCTTTATTATAATACTCCAATGCCATTGGTGCCTCATGCATATCCCTATATACGCACCCCAAAATGTAATATGCCAACATCTTGTCATTAGCAGTTCCATGATGCTCATAATAATCTACAACAGCCAGCATAGTACTATCTGAAGTAAAATCTATATATGCCTTATTCATTGCCTTATGATAAAGTAAATCATAACGCATCCTTTGAGCTTTAGTAAATTTCGACCATTCAGGTTTTAAAGCATCCAGCATTTTTATAGCTATCTGGGCAGAATCGTCTGCTATATCCATGATACTGTCAGCCTTACTCAGCTGTTGATCATAGGCTTTATTACCAGTACACGATAATAGCATTGATAATAAAATTAAAATAATACTTCTTTCCATAACATTTATATATTTCTGCACCAAAGATACATGTAATATAAAGCCTCAGATAAAATGCTTCCATTTTCATCTGAGGCTTTATCAATATATTCTTCTTTCCTGCCCTACTCCTCTGCAAATGCAGCGGCTTCGGCTGCAGCGATGATGTCCTCACGGCTCTGTATCTTAGGCTGTGCGGAAATATCGCTCAAATCAAATTCATCTTCTTCCTGAGAATCGGTTGTCTCGACAGTATTTACCTTCTTGACAGCCCTATCCTCGAAAACCTCTTCCTTGAAGACATTCTCATGCTTCTCCGGTTCTTTAGTTTCCGTATTCTGAGAGATAATGAAGTCGTCCTTCACCTCAGTATCAGGAACATTCTCCACAGGTTCCTCTTCCATCTTGGTTCTGTTAGCCTTGGCAGAGAATACAGCATCTATAAACTGCGGTTCCTTGCGCAATCGCTCCAGGGTAAGCTTACAAGCAGCCTGCTGGCTTTCCTTCTTGGAATATCCAGTGCCCTTGTCACCCTCTATGCCTTCTATCGTCACCAGGAAAGTAAACATAGGGTTTCCATTACCATCCTTCTTCTGGTCGCATAATACAAACTCAATGTTCACGCGGTTCTTCTGGCTCCATTCGATAAGCTTACTCTTGAAGTTGACCTCCTTATAAGCCACCTTATCGATGTTAATCATTTTTGCCAGAATGCGCTGCTTCATGAATTTCATGCAGGCATCATAACCACGGTCCAAATAGATGGCACCCACCAAAGCTTCGAAAGCATTTCCTCCCATATAGCTGTTATGAGAAGAACTGTGTCCGTTAGATAAAACAAGTTGGTTGACTCCCATCTCCTGGGCTAATTTATTGAGCGTATCACGCTGTACCAATTTACTTCTTGTATTGGTAAGGAATCCCTCACGCTTTCCAGGGAAATGTTGATATACGATATCGCCCACAACAGCATCCAGCACGGCATCTCCCAAGAATTCCAATCGTTCATTGTTGACAGGCTTTCCCTTGGAATTGCGGTGCATAATGCTCTTATGCATCAGCGCCATCTTATAATAACTGATATTGTGAGGATAGAAACCAAGAATCTGGTACAAAGAAAAATAAAGCTCTTTGTCCTTGCGGAAAGAGAGCTTTATTCTATCTATTAAATTATTCAGCATACTTCTTGAATACTACACAACAGTTGTGACCACCGAATCCGAATGTATTGCTCAATGCAGCACGAACCTCACGCTTCTGAGCTTTGTTGAAGGTGAAATTCAAGTTGTAGTCGAGCTCAGGATCATTATCACCCTCTTCGTGGTTGATAGTAGGAGGAACGATATCGTTCTTCACACTAAGAACACAAGCCATAGCCTCTACTGCACCAGCAGCACCGAGGAGGTGACCAGTCATTGATTTGGTAGAACTGATGTTGAGCTTGTAAGCAGCATCACCGAAGACAGCCTTGATAGCCTTAGCCTCTGAGATATCACCTACGTGAGTAGATGTACCGTGAACATTGATATAATCAATATCCTCTGGCTTCAGATTGGCATCAGCAAGTGCACGCTCCATAACGAGCTTAGCACCAAGACCTTCTGGATGAGAAGCTGTGATGTGATAAGCATCAGCACTCTCGCCCTCACCCACCATCTCAGCATAAATCTTCGCACCACGAGCCTTAGCGTGCTCCAGTTCCTCGAGAATCAAGCAACCAGCACCCTCGCCCATGATAAATCCATCACGGCTTGCGCTGAATGGACGTGAAGCATGCTCTGGGTCATCATTACGTGTTGACAATGCGTGCATAGCATTGAAACCGCCTACACCACATGCACAGATAGCAGCCTCGGCACCACCGCTCACGATGATGTTTGCCTTGCCCAAACGAATCAGGTTGAAGGCATCAGCCAAAGCATTGCTTGAAGATGCACATGCAGATGTAGTAGTGTAGTTTGGTCCGTGGAATCCGAAGTGGATTGAAATCTGACCAGAAGCGATATCTGCAATCATCTTAGGGATGAAGAATGGATTGAACTTAGGACCGTTCTCCTCATGAGTACCAAAGTACTTCACCTCATCCTCGAATGTCTTGATACCACCGATACCTACACCAAATACAACACCAACATTGTTTAAGTCTTCCTTCTCAAGATCGATATTAGCATCCTTTACACCCTGCATAGCTGCAATCATAGCCAACTGAGTATAACGGTCAAGCTTGCGAGCCTCCTTACGGTCAATCCAATCATTGATGTTCAGGTTTTTAACCTCGCAAGCAAACTTGGTCTTGAAAAGGGTTGTATCGAAATGAGTAATAGGTGCAGCACCGCTCTTACCAGCTAAAAGGCTCTCCCAAGTCTCCTCAGGAGTATTACCAACTGGAGTCACAGCACCGAGACCTGTTACAACAACTCTCTTTAATTCCATTTAGTATAAATTAGTTGCTAAATTACTTAGCGTTCTCCTCGATGTAAGAGATAGCGTCACCTACAGTAGCAATCTTCTCAGCCTTATCGTCTGGGATAGAGATAGAGAACTCCTTCTCGAACTCCATAATCAACTCTACTGTATCCAAAGAATCTGCACCGAGATCGTTTGTGAAGCTTGCCTCTGGCTTAACTTCTGCCTCATCAACACCGAGTTTATCAACGATAATTGCCTTTACTTTGCTTTCAATTTCTGACATAATTTTAACTTTTAAAATGTTTATAAATCGATTTCTAATTAAAAATTCGAGTGCAAAGGAACACTTTTTTTTTGATATAAGCAAACTTTTTAAGGAAAAAAGTGCATATTGGTGCACAAATACCCCTAATTTGTGCATGAAAATCTGCTTTTTTCTGATTTTTAGTTGGTTATTTGCAATATTTTAGTTACTTTTGTGCACAAGTTGAACTAATAATTAAAGCGATATGGCATTTACAGAAAAAGCAAATAAGATTTTCAATCAGGCTATTAACGATTATCACGTGAAAGATAATATTGATACTCCTATCAATAACCCTTTTGAAGAGGGTAGTATTGAGAACCGACTTTACTTGAAATGTTGGATAGATACCGTTCAGTGGCATTTCGAAGATATCATCCGCGATCCACAGATTGACCCTGCTGAAGCGCTGCTCTTGAAGCGCCGCATCGACAAGAGTAACCAGGATCGTACTGATCTCGTGGAACAAATCGACTCTTATTTCCGTGAAGTTTATAAAGACGTGAAGGTACAGGATGATGCTCGCATCAATACGGAAAGTCCTGCATGGGCTGTTGACCGACTGAGCATCCTTGCCCTCAAAATCTATCACATGAAGGAGCAGGTGGAGCGCCCTGAGGCTTCTGCCGAGCATAAGGCTAAGTGCCAGGCTAAACTTGATGTACTCCTGGAGCAGCAGGTGGATCTGAGCACAGCTATCGACCAGCTTCTGGAAGATATCGAGGCTGGACGTAAGTACATGAAGGTGTATCGACAGATGAAGATGTACAACGACCCTTCTACAAACCCTGTACTTTACAACCAGAAATAGTCATTCTTTCAAAGACAACACAAATAACCCTAACCGGAAAGAATATGAGATGAAAGTTTCTATGATGTTCATTCTTCTCATATTCTTTCCTATACATTATTATATATAGAAGTAAAAGAATGAAAACTGAGCATATCCTTGTCATCAGATTCTCAGCCATGGGAGATGTTGCCATGACTGTACCAGTAGTATATTCTTTGGCCAAACAATATCCTCACGTAAGAATCACCGTACTCAGTCGCCCCTTTGCCAGACCATTCTTCACAGATCTTGCACCCAACATAGGATTTATGGAGGCTGACATCAAAGGAGAATATAAAGGTATCAAAGGCTTGAATGCTCTCTACCGACGCCTCGTCGCTAAACAGTTTACGGCTATTGCCGACCTGCATAGTGTTCTTCGTTCGGATTACTTACGCATGAGATTCAATCTGGATAACTTTAAAGTTGCCCATATCGACAAGCATCGCAAGGGAAAGAGAAAACTCATAGCTGCCAACAACAAACAGTTTGTGCAGCAACCTACTTCTTTCCAAAACTATGCTGATGTCTTTGCACGCTTAGGTTATCCTGTAGATCTGGACTTCACTTCCATCTATGGAGAAGGAAAAGGGGATTTGACTTCTCTTCCTGAACAGATATTCACAGACCAGAAAGGAATTATCCACAAACCTGGGGAAAATGCGGCACCATGGATCGGTATTGCTCCTTTTGCTGCGCACAAGGGAAAGATTTATCCTACGGAAAAGATGGAAACAGTTATCCAGCAACTTATCCACAGTTATCCACAAGCCCGTTTATATCTTTTCGGAGGCGGAAAAGACGAAACTCCTATCATGAATGAATGGGCTGGGAAATATCCACAAGTTATCAATGCTTCTGCACAACTCAGCGGTTTATCACAGGAACTCAACCTGATGAGCCATCTGGATGTCATGCTCAGCATGGATAGTGGAAATATGCACTTGGCTTCCTTGGTTCACACACCTGTAGTCAGCGTTTGGGGTGCTACACATCCTTACGCAGGCTTTATGGGATGGAATCAGAATATCCTCCATGCCGTGCAAATCGACCTGCCTTGCCGTCCTTGCAGCATCTATGGTAACAAGCCTTGCATGAGAGGTGACTATGCCTGCTTGAACAATATTGAGCCAGAGATGATTGTAGAACGCATCAAAAAGTTGCTAAAGTAACTGATAAACTATAAAAATATATAGAGGATGTGCCATAAGTCACACACTCTACACCCTGTAAAGTCCCACAGATATTACAGAATTACACATGGTTTCAAATAGATCTGTGTAAATCAGTGAAATCTGTGGGACTATCTGTTTTTAGACTTCTCTCCGTTTTCCACAAATCCGTGGAAAAGTGTATGTATAACCATCTTAATAACTCTGTAATAACTTTGTGGAAATCCACACATACCCGTCTCAGACTTATGAAATGCGGATATCCACAGGGTTATTATTTAGTTTTTAGGAAGTTTTTCACGATTTTTGACCGAAAAAAGATATAAACTTATTAACTTTGCACCGAATTGGGGAAATGTTAATAAGTCATTTAAAACATTATGAGCCAACAAGAACGTAGGAGAATAAGTTTTTAATAAGTAGGGAAAAGACTTGGATAACTAAATATGCAAACTTTCTGAGCATTTTTTATCCACTTATCCACGGCATATCATAATCCCTATATTTTTTTCTTTTAAATTTAAAAATAGAAATATAATATTAATGTTATGGTGAAAAAAGAATGGATTGAAAAAGGATACGTTGACGAACCTGTTGACGAGACCTTGGATTTGAAAGCTGAAATCAGACAGCTTTGCAAAGAGAAGGATGCTATTATTCTGGCTCACTACTATACGGTGGGGGATATCCAGGATATCGCAGACTTTGTGGGCGACAGTTTGGCCTTGGCTCGCAAGGCTGCTGAAACGGATGCCAAGGTGATGGTGATGTGTGGTGTACACTTCATGGCTGAAACTTGCAAACTCCTGAGTCCTGACAAGACGGTTTTGTGTCCTGATCTGAATGCGGGTTGTTCACTTGCCGACAGCTGCAAGGCTGAGGATTTGAAAAAGTATAAGGAAGAGCATCCTGGATACAAGGTGGTAAGTTATGTGAATACGACTGCTGCCGTGAAAGCTCTGACCGATTGTGTGGTTACCAGCGGTAATGCCAAGAAGGTGATTGACAGCTTCCCACAGGACGAAAAAATCATCTTTGGACCAGATTATAACCTCGGCAACTATATCAACAGCGTGACGGGCAGAAATATGCTCCTCTGGAATGGTGGATGCCATGTGCATGAGAAATTCTCTGTTGAGGCCATCGTAAAGCTCAAGAAAGAGCATCCTGAGGCTGTGGTGATGGCTCACCTGGAGTGTAAGGCTCCGGTATTGGCTGTGGCTGATGTGAAGGGTTCTACGGCTACTATGCTCAACTATGCCAAGGAGCATCCTGAAATCAAGGAATATATCATCGCTACAGAGGCTGGTATTCTGCACGAACTGGAGCGCAACTGTCCGCAGGTAACATTCTATCCTGTTCCTCCTGAGGTAAGTGAAGGTGGAGTAGGGTGTAGCTGCAATGAGTGTGAATATATGAAGATGAATACACTCCAGAAGATTTATAATGCCTTGAAATATGGTTGGCCTACTGTTGAAGTGGAAGAAAATATTGCAAAAGAGGCTGTAAAGCCGATTGAGAAAATGCTTTCTTTATCATAAAATACGTGTAAATTCATATAGGATATTTGTAAAATCACAATAAAAAGGTGGCTAAAAAGAGTAAAAAGGTGGTAAAAACTGTTTGAATTAGGTGTAAAATCAGATTTTACCCTATAAAAATTGATATTTGCGACTGCTTACATGAAAAAGGCAGTATCTTTGCATCAGTTAAATCAAACAGACGTTGAGAAACGTTATCATCATCTTTTACTTATACAAAATATATTAGGAAAATTAAGCAAAAATTGAGCTCTCATAGTGATGAGAGCTCATTTTTTTTGTGCCTTTTTAATGGATATGAACTTATAGAAAAGATGTTTTATCTCTTATATAAAAAAGTATCTTGTCTATAAGAAAAAAAAGCTTTCTTAGATAAAATGTGCATTCAGTGACGTTGAATGTCCATTCAAAGACGTTGAACGGACATTCAACGTCTTTGAACCGCCGTTCAACGACGCTGAACGGAGATTTCTATTAGACGCAAGAACATTTTCTATTAGGAAGTATGTAAATACTAATCAGGAATAAGATAGATCCAGAAGTTTGTCTTGTCCTAGAAAAAGTTGACACAGTATAAATCAACTTAAAAATAATAAATATTGACAAAGACAAAATGGATTTAGCGTTGAGCATAGCTCGCAGTTATTATCAGTATCATGTACCAGTTAGAGAAATTATGGCAAAAATGTCAATTAGCAGTACTTCAGTTTACAGAATTCTTGGTAACT
>NZ_SGVY01000086.1 GCF_004535825.1 Segatella hominis
CGCTTTATGGGGTAAGGGGATTTTGTGTCTGCGACATTTCTGTTGTGCAAGAAATATGTACAATAAAATGAATTTTGTCGCTTTGCAAGCAAAATCCCACTAAACCCTATAGGTTGCGGATTTGAGGGTAACCTCTTCTGATGTCAGTTTAGCTGCACGTTCAGCATCTTTATTAGCCTTTTCTTCTATTGATTTTATAGATTTATATCCAAAAAATCCAAATATTGAAAGTATCACACCAACTAAAAATGTACCAAACGAGAAGTACTGATCTTGATTCATTTTTTGTTCCAAAGCATATTGGTATCTTTCTGCTAATTCCCGTTCATGCCTCCTGACGATCGATATCAAACTATCTGCCTGTTCCTTAGATAAATAATTAGCCATTTTCAAGGAATCGGAAGCCGTTATTTCAATCCTTATGGGTTGAACTTCAGGCTTAAAACACGTTCTACAACACCAAACAGCTGATACAATTATAATTGCAACTACGCAACTCGCTAATATTATATCTGTTGTTTTTATAGTTGAACTTTCAATTTCTTTGCCCATAATTACGCAATATAAAATTATATACTTTTCCTTTTCAGCAAATACAGCATACTGTTTCTTCTAAACGGGATTAGCCTTAATAAGACTTAGTGTTAAGAAGGCATGTATAATTCTATCAGCCATTATCTTATTGAAAGCCCCAGTTTGCAATAGTCCATGACTGATTAGATTTCTGATATTCCATCCGAACTTATCGGTAAATAAGTTTTGGAAATATTCATAAATATCAGTAGGAATGCGCTTATCCTCTTTCAAATTCTCTAATAATTTATCAAGAGTTTTATACTCATTGTCTCCGTCTTTATTAAGACTAAATACATTTATACCACTATAAGCAGCTAATCTTCTTATAGCTGACTCAAAAATAGGAACAAGTAAATGGCAAGCAACTAAAAAGTCTGAATCAAAATAAGCTTTTATTCCTCGCTCAAATTGTTCTCTTTGTTCCTTTACAATAAAAGGAGAATCATTGAATCGTTCAATGACACTATCATATGTATAAAGCTTTTTCTCTTCCATTTTTCGAATGTGTAATTGCATATAGAATGAGAAGAAGATCATTCTTCTATATATACCATAAGACAATTTATTTTTCTCAGCATTTTTTCCCGAACCCAAATGAGAAATTGGCATACCTGTCCAATCATAAATAACAGTATGAGTCATATCCAACAAAGGTGCTAATTCCTTTTCCTTCTTTTGGCGCTCTATTTCAACAGCCATATTAGGTAAATATTCTATTGTATATGCATCTAAGACCTCTTTTATTGAACCCGATGTAACCTTTTCCAAATAATCATCAAACACTTTTCCATCAATAGGAACAGAATATTCTTTAGGAGTCATTTCTTCAAATACAGTAGAACCTAAATCTTGTATTTCCAGATACAAATAATTAGCCTGCTTATCAAAATTAAACTTCCTAAAAACATCTTGCATTTTCTGCAACATAGTTTGCGCCCACATTGCTCCTTTCAGCTTAAAAGAAAAATGTATACCTACTAAAGCTTTATCCAAAACCTCAAGTATGCAATCTTGTTGCTTTTTATTTTTATAATAATCAGCTAACAATTCTGCCTCATCCAAAAGAACATGAGCATACGAATCAGTAATGCAACCTTTCTCTTTACAAAGATTAAACAACCGCTCCAACCTATCCCTGTTATCTTGTACGATTTCCATTTCGAAATCAGCCAAGGCCTTATTATGCTTAGTCAAGAGAGAAAGGGGCTCTGCCCATATTCCAGGCTTTGAATCATCAGCATATTTGGATACATAGCCAAGGAGCAATTTCATACCTTCATTTATGAGTTCATACTGTCTTAAACTTATAGCTCTTTCAATAGCTATGTTCAAATAAGTCAAGCCAGTCATACAATGTTGTAGTTTATCCTTTTTTATGATATCAAAAACAGAACGGATAAATACCAACTTGACAGTTTTAAAATCAGCCTCTTTACCCGTTATATTCTTACTAAAATCCCACAGCAAACCAGTATATCGCATTTTCAGCAGAGGATTACTAGTCTCTTCTGCTCGATTGTACCAATATTCAAGAATTTCTTTTGTTATCTCTTTCTTATCAGGAGAATACACTAATTCACCTGTGCTTTTTACAGTCCATGTAATAGTCGGCCCATAAAAAGTTTCCCAATCATTATGGCCGCCTTCAGAAAAAGCCATGGCTAAACATTCAGCCTTAACTGCCAAAGAATTATCTTCAGAGGATAATTTACCTAGGTCAGAAGACAAATCATAGAACTCGAAATACTCTTCCGATTCATATTTTGCAAGAATATCATTTAACTCCATAATTATCAATCTTTATAATCACCTAATCCTTCTCGTAATCTACCCACTGATTTTGCAAGACCATCCAATCCTGGATACATTGTTTCCGAGGTAATATTCATTTGATGCAAAGCCTTTGTCAACCTGAGTTTATCTTCCTTACCGATATTTATTTTCAGTACAGAAATAGCTTGCTGAGAGAGGGTTTTCTCATAAGACCAATTTTTCAAATCATCAATATCAACCATAAAATGGTTTTCTTCATTATAATATCTTTTTAAAATTTCCTCAAAAGGAACATTAACCGTGGATGGTACCAAGAACAAACCTTGTTGACGGCTTATACGCTCATTACACATCCTTGGTCTAACCATAAATAAGTATCTTGGTCTCGCAATACGATCAATTCGCACTTGTTGATTTGCAATAGAATCATTAGCCATATTGTACACCATATCATCTAATGCATCCATAGATACTGTATTAACCTGATTTCCTTTAATATACTTTTGAAAAATAGGCAAATTTAATTCGTCTTTGTTAATACACCAAATTGAAAAATTATCATAAAAGGAATTGTCCATTGCCATAAAAAGAGCAACATACATAGATTGGGAAAAATCTAATAATCTAGTTGGTGCACCAAAATGTTGCATGATAGACAACCATTTTATCAATTCACCATCCTTAGGAATTAGATTTTTCTCATAACTAGGAAATTTCCATTTAAGCTCTTTGATCATCTCAGACTCGTAGATATAATAAAGAGCTTTGTCACGTGAAGGTGTTGGATGATGGTTCTCTATCAACCTTTCAAGCGAAGTCCTTAACGACCATTCTGAATTAGCTTGTCCACGAAATATAAAGTTTGACATAAATTTCTGATTTAACAGAAACAAATCATTCCACTCTTTTATCTTCGTTTCTATAAAAGCACGTTTTAATTCCATAATTTAAGAAAACCGATAATTAAAAAGTAGAGTTTTCTCCAGGCGGTCCCAACCCGCATAACATGGCGCAGGGCTTTGATGCCCCGCCAACCTTAGAGCGTAGCGGTTCCGAGCACCGAGTAGGGCGGTTTTCTCCCTCGCTCCTGAGGAGAGAGGACCGGGGTGAAAGGTGGAACCTTCCTTAAGGGTAAGGAAGGACGGGTAGGTTTTCGAAAAAACTCCTTTTGGCTAAAGGGAGGCAGAGGGTTTCGAAAGTGCATATCCTCCAATCACCCCATAACATACCAACGGTATGAGAAAGGCTATCGCCATACCACCCGTAGTATCCGCAATATACCCCATGATTACTGGAGCAACCGCACCACCCACTATCGTCATGATAAGCAACGAAGAAGCAAGCTTGGTCTTTGTCCCCGCATCCCTCAATGCCAGTGAGAATATAGTCGGAAACATGATGCTCTCTCCCAGATTTAAGGCGAAAAACGCAAAGAGAGATAAGGTTCCGCTACATACTTCATAACCTAAAGATTATAATATTGGTTTATTGTATGGAGTACGTTCATGGAGATGCCGGAAACTCTCGATACGTTCTTCATTCAGGGTTCCTTCATTCCACATCCTATCTAATTCAGCATCAGCCATCTGAACAAAATAATCGGAGATTACCTTATTCAAATCACGCAAAGCCTCAGGAGTCTTGATAAAAGACAGCATATCGAGGATTTGCAATTGAGCTTGATTCATTGTTGATACCTGTGCCATAATAATTCATTTTATTAATATCTAACCGCAAAAGTACACTTTTTTCCTCGAAACCACCAAGAAAATCACAAGAAATCTGCAAGTTATCAACAAATTACCACAAAAATCTGTAAACTATAAACTATTAACTGTAAACAGCAGTTCCCTACCTCAGCAAGCTATAGTAAGGCGGTCCCATCCCGCACAATATCTGGCGAGGGCTTTGATGCCCCGCCAACCTTAGAGCGTAGCGGTTCCGAGCACCGAGAAGGTGCGGTTACATCCCTTGCCCTTTTGGAAAGGGCGAGGGCTTGGGAGTGGGTTAAGGACCCTCCCGCAGGGGAGGGACAGGTGGGGCAAATATAGCACTGTAGGGCGGTTTTCTCCCTCGCTCCTGAGGAGAGAGGGCCGGGGTGAAAGGTGGAGCCTTCCTTAAGGGTAAGGAAGGACGGGTAGGTTTTCGAAAAAACTCCTTTAGGCTAAAGGGAGGCAGAAGGTTTCGAAAGTGCATACCCTCCAATCACCCCATAACATACCAACGGTATAAGAAATGCTATCGGCATACTCCCTGTAGTATCTGCTATATACCCCATGACTACTGGAGCGACCGCACCACCCACAATCGTCATGATAAGCAACGAAGAGGCCAATTTGGGCTTTGTACCCGCATCCCTCAATGCCAGCGAGAAGATAGTCGGAAACATGATGCTCTCTCCCAGATACAGGGCGAAAAACGCAATGAGAGATAAAGTACCGCTACATACCACCACAATCAATGTGGCAACAAAGGTGAGGATGGCACAAGCCAGCAGCACCAGCCTTGGCTGGATATAATTCATGATGACACCACCAGCCAACCTGCCGATAAAGAACAGACCCATTCCGCCAAAGGCGAGATACAGACTGGCAGTCTGCTTCTCAATATGAATACCCTCCTCAGCATAGTTGATGAAGAAACTGTTCACACCCGTCTGGGCAGCCACATAAAGAAACAAGGTCAGCATACCGAAACCGAATGCCATCACTCGCATCGGCTTCTCCTCCACCATCTCGTTCGTATCCGCCTCATGCGCTCTCCTTGGGTCTGGCAACTTAATCCTTGATAGGACCAGTGCCACAGCAAGCTCGAAGATACCCACCAGGGCATAAGGGATGGCAATGTTGACACCCGAGAACAGAAGCTGTCCGCCAACCAGCGGTCCTACAATCCATCCGATACCATTAAGCGACTGTGACAGGTTGATTCTGCTCTCTGCCTTGTCAGGATGTCCCAGTACCGTAGTATAAGGATTCGCACTCGTTTCCAGACAGGTCAGTCCGCATCCTATCACAAACAGCGACAGAACGAAGAAGTAGAAACTGTTGATCCTGCTTCCCGGTATGAACATCAGAGCACCGATACCGAAGAGCACCAGTCCTGTTATCACTCCCCTCCTGTAGCCCCACTTCCGGATAATCCATCCGGCAGGCAGTGCCATCAGGAAGTAGGCACCATAGACAGCAGCCTGCGTCAAGGCCGACATCGCCTTGCTGATATGGAACAACTCCTGGAAATGCGGATTCAGCACCTCCAGGATGCCATGAGCAAAGCCCCACATGAAGAAGAGACTGCTGATGATGAGGAAGGGCACCAGATAGCTATGCCCTTCGTATCTGAAGATGGATGGCTTCGTCATGATTCTCTGCAAATTTAAGACTGTCCTTTACTACCAGTGCCAGATAACCGCCGCCACCAGCTCCCGGCATCTTCCATGCCAGAACCTCCTCCATGCTGCTGTAGCGGTCAATCATCGGCTGCACACTCGCCTCCGGTTCTATCACACCGTTGATAGACGGATTCACCATACCCGGGAACATCGCAATCTGGGCCTCGAAAGATGCCCTGTATGCTGCAGCAAAGGCATCAAGGTCGTGCGCCAGGATCGCCTTCCAGCAGGCATCAGCTGCATCAGCCAGCGCCTTCACCTTCTCAAGCGTGATATCCTTACCTTCCACCACACTGCATCCCGGTCTTCTCGGTTCCATCGGAATCATCACCAGGTGGTCTTCCAGGAAACGGAGGGTCATCTCATCCTGCGTACTCTCTATCTTCTCCGGCCAGAAGTTGTTGTCATAATAATGACGCACCAGACCGGGAACACAGATACCGATAGAATCCTGGGCACCAGAGATTATACCATCGTGACGCTCCGGATTGTTCTCAAAGCAGAATACCAGTCGGGCGAGCATCTCCGGATCCATCTTCGGCAACTTCACCGGCCATATCTTCTGAATCATCTTACGGGTAGAGGTAGACAGACCACAGCGGTCGCGCACTTCAAAGGTCGGTTCCAGCGAGATGGTAATCGCCCATCCCGGATGATACATGCTTACATAAGGCTGGTCAATCCATGTACCAGCCAGATCCAGACGGGTAGGAATCCCCGCCTCCTGTGCCGAATTCTCAGATACATTCGATAACGCCTTCTTCAAGTCAGAAGAAGACCGTGCCTTCAAACCCGCATGAGGCGTGCGCTGGAGTTCGACATATTCGATGCCCCTTTCCTTACAGATCCTACGTTTCTCATCAGACCCACCTTCAGCGTTCACCACAAACACATCCGGTTTCACCTTATCAAGAGTTGGCAGGAAATCGATGACTCCGCTTCCCTCATTGATATACGCATCCTTCACCGCCTTGATATTCTTGACCATGAATAGCCTTTCCTCCTGCGGGAACATAGGCTTGCGATGCTTATACTCCAGATAAGTAGCATCCGATCCGATACCCACATACAGTTCACCATACCGTGATGCCTGCTGGAAAAACTCCACATGACCAGAATGTAGCAGGTCATAGCAACCGCTCACAAAAACTTTCTTCTTCATTTGTTGTTTATCATTAATTATAGAGTCTCCGAAATCAGAATAGGGGAGATATCTCCACCTTCCACCCAAATATCAATATCACCAGGAATCCGGGAATAAAGATGCAGAATCTTAGGAAATCAAAGAATATCTGATGTTGCTTCTCCATCCTATTCTTTCACCATATTCCAGAGGAATAAGCTATTACCGATGATATATCTGCGCCACATACGCTTAGGTTCCTTGATCAAGCGATAGAGCCATTCCAGGCCATGCTCCTGCCACCAGATTGGTGCACGCTCCACGGTACCAGCGAAGAAGTCGAAGACAGCACCGATGGTACCCACATGACAATGGATGTTCAACTCATTCCAATGAGAGTACGTCCACTTCTCCTGCTTTGGAGCCGTCATGCCAATCCAGAGCAGATCAGGGTTGGCAGCATTGATGGCATCAATGATAGCCCTGTTGTCCTCATCCGAGAACTCAGGCTTATACGGAGGCGAATACGTCACTACCTTCAGGTGAGGATACACCTCAGCAGCACGCTTCACGATCAGGTCAAGCACCTTCTGCGAGCTACCCATAAACATCACAATCTTGGATTCTTCACTCTTCGTTCTTAACTCTTCACTTTCTCTTTCAAGTTTATCCATTTCGAAAGCAAACAAGTCCCATCCCGCAATACGTTCCTTCGGCTGACTCTTTGCCTTGATCCACTTGCACGCCTTTACGATGCTCACACCATCCGGAATCAACACATCGCCATTTGTCAGGGCATCAGCAAAGAGCGAGTCCTTCCGAGCCGTATTATAAGAATGAGCATTAACAGTATTTATGAGCAATTTGCCCTCAGGCAGTGAGGCGAGTTCCGCCTTACTACCCAAAATATCCAAAGATTTTAAACAAAACATTATCCTCAAATCCGCAACCTATAGGGTTTAGTGGGATTTTGCTTGCAAAGCGACAAAATTCATTTTATTGTACATATTTCTTGCACAACAGAAATGTCGCAGACACAAAATCCCCTTACCCCATAAAGCG
>NZ_SGVY01000087.1 GCF_004535825.1 Segatella hominis
TGTCATTTTTGACCATTTCTGCTACCGATATTTTAGTGCCTGTATGCTCCAAAACGCCTCTTTTATATTTATTAACATAAAAAGCTGCTCAAAAATTTGGCTATGTCTTAGGAATCAGCGAATGCCATAGCATAGCTGTCCGTGCCCCCCAAAAAGGCACGGATAGCTATGCTATGGTGATAAGTCATACTTTTTTGCTGTTAACTTTTTTTCGAATATAAATTTAGAAAAAGAGACTCTTCCTTCTTGTTGAAGACAAAAGGTGGTAAGCAATTTATTGAGATGGATCACTGGATTGACGAAGCAACATCATCTCTCGTAATATACCCTATCTATAGTGTAAGATTCGATATTCTATCAAAATGGTTTGAGAAATTTAATATGAAAAATTTGCAAGACCAAAGAGACAGAGCCAGTATCGCTTTTTCTGGGGATATGCTATCTATGCAAGACAAGTTTGATTTCAACTTGAATGGGTAAAAATATGCAACCGATTTTAATGAATTACAAGCAAAAGTTCAAAAGTGTGCAGAATATGTCTTTTCAGAATATTCGTCACTTGATAAACTCTATAATAAAACAATATTGCCAATTTTAAACGGAGAGGTTTCTCTACCTGATGTTGGATATACTACGGCAAAGAACTATGATGATGCGGGTAATTTAACAGGTGAAACGGCAGAAACAGCACCAACACCTTATCAAAAGACTGCAAATTGCAAAAAATATGAAGCAGAACTTGGTTGGTATGGATTGATGTCACCAAGTGGAAAAGTCATTACTCCTCCAAGATATTGCGATATTACAGCCATTGGCTACGACTTGCATTTATGTAAAACTGATGATATTAGAGGTGAAGTTCTGAATGGTAAAGGTGTAAGAGTTAAGTAAACGACTCTCTCATTTACTCATTGATAAAGTTGACAACGCAAAAGACTTTTCAATAAGATTCAAAAGGATGGTAGGATTGAAACTCTTGCCATCCTTTTTCGATTAAGTCTCACAATCTACACTTTGTCAGCTTTTGGCTTTATTGTCCATTGTTATTATTCAATAATGTTTTTTTCTCTAACAATATGCTGTTTTTACCAAGAAATTACATAAAAGTTGTTATAATATATATAAATATTCGTCTTTGATACTTCCTGCCATTATCTTTGCCGATTAAAATGTTAGTGTAAAGCAATAATGAAGTAATAGAAACGTAAAAAGTAAACAACATGGAACGCAAAGAACAGACCGGGCATATCTGTAGATGGATGGCTTTAGGCATCATGACTGCCATCATCATCGTAGGATGTACCATTGTAATCGGCCTATTTGAATGGCGCGACAGAAATGAGATTGAGTGTAGAAATGCAGAATTGCATCAGTGGCGAAAGAATGTGCATGACTTAAACTTGCACATAACGGAATTGTCACTGCTTGGTGAAATGGTTGCGGATTGGGACTCAACAGATGTAAATGAGTATCATTCGCTTCGATTGGAAGTGGACAGTATGCTTGAAGGCATCGCAGGTATCTGTCCGAAAGAAGATTCTGATACGATCTGCCGTCTTCTTGCAGAAAAGGAACAGCTCCTTCTGGATATTAAGGATGCTATGCAGGAATTGAATGCCACTCAAGAAAAGCTGACCGCAGAAGTTCCAAGAATTGTAGAGCAGAATAAAACTGAAAGCAAAAGACTTTCAGCTATGCCACAACAGGCAAAGCCAAAGAAGCGCGGTTTCTTCAGCAGATTGTTCGGCAAGAAAGAAAATGCAGTAACAACAGCCAGCCGTTTAACCCAAACTGAAAAGATGCTCACCAACCTAAACCAAACGGTTGTTGCTAAACATCACCAGCAAAGCCGTAAGGTAGTGGAGATATTGGATAGTCTTGGAAACAGAAATGAAGGTATCAATAAGCAGTTGCAAAGAGTAATCAGCATAGCTGATGAGAATGTGGATAAAGGCATCAAAGTTCGTGAGCGACAAATCGCAGACTTGGAAGGCAATTATACCTATTATTATATAGGAATGATAGGATTGTTGATATTGGTATTTTTCGTATTATTCCTATTGGTGTGGCGATTCGCATTCAAGACACGTAAGAGCAAGGAAGAAACAAGAAAGGTGATGCTGACAGTAACGCATGAGATGCGCAGTCCCTTGTCTGCCATCAAGGATTATGCTCGCAAGATTAGCGGACTTGAAGATGCTACGGATGAAAGCAAACGATATGCCGACTTGATTGTTGACACATCGAAAGGCTTGACTTCTATGATTGACAGTTTCCTGGTTTATTCCAAGTTAGAGAACGGAAAGGCGACCGTCAAGAAACGCCCTTTCCGCATGATGGACATTGCCGAGCAATTAATGATGGAGTATGAGCCCTTTGCTGCAAAGAAACAACTTGAATTGAGCGTCAACAATAAGGCTGATGGTGTTGTCAATGGAGACAAGGAAAAGGTGCTTACAATAGGACGCAATCTGCTTTCCAATGCCATCAAATATACGGGAAAAGGTGAGATTGTATTGTCCACAACCTATAAAGATGGTGTGTTCATACTAATGGTTAAGGATACAGGAACAGGATTGGATGACAAGCAACAAAAACAAATCTTCAAGGAATTTGCAAGATTGGGAAATGCGGTCACCCAACCGGGATTTGGCTTGGGACTTTCCATTGTCAAGAACCTCGTTTCACTGATGAAAGGAAAAATCGATGTGTCCAGTCACCAAGGGCTGGGAAGTATCTTTACCATTAGTCTTCCTATGGCTGCAGCCGAAAAGCAGAATGTGGAACCAATCCAGTATAGAACGAAACGACAAGATTCGTTTACTGTCATTGCCATTGATGATAGTCATGTGCAACTGAGTACCATCCGTGAGGCGTTTGCATCAAACGGCATCGTATGTGACACTTGTAATAATGCCACGGATTTATTGGATATGATGCGCAAAAAATCTTATGATCTGCTGATAACGGATTTGAAGATGGCTGAAGTGAATGGTATCGAGATTCTGGAAATGATGCGTATGGTGAACGTGCGTAACTCCAAGACTATTCCTGTTGTCGTTATGACAGCAGCACCAAATGTGAGTGAGCAAGAACTGCTTGGCGCAGGATTTGTCGCTTGTCTGTTCAAGCCGATGTCTGACAAGGATTTGATAAACACTGCAAGAAAGTGTGTGAATGGCAAGATAGCAGAAAAACAAATAGACTTTTCTATGTTGCTGACCTACGGCAATGAAAAAGAGACTTTGGAGAATTTCGTAAAGGAAATGACTGACACATTGGGCAGTATCCGTAATGCAGCCAAAGAGGAGAACCGCAAGAAAATGTCCGATGCCATTCACCACGCAAGAAGCTCGTGGATGATGGTACAATCTGACGAGTCTTTGAACTATCTCTTTGACCTGATTGAAGATTCTACATCATCAGACGACGTTATCAACCAAGCGGTTGAGGATGTTTTCGCACATGGTGAGGCAATCATCAAAGCCGCACAAAAGAAAATTGAGGAGGTAACAGCATGAAGAAAGTAATAATCATTGAAGACAGCCCGACATTTTGCAATATGTTGGGCAAGAAGTTGGAGGCGAAGGGATGGAAAACAATCTTATGCTACAATTACAGAGATGGTCTGAAAGCTGTGAGGGAATCCTCTGAATGGGATGTTGTCATTTCGGATATGCGCTTGGGGAATGATAACGGCATCGACCTGTTGGAATGGATGCGTAGTAACGGCTATCAGAATCCATTTATTATCATGACATCTTACGATGAAAGCATGAGTGCCGTGAGGACTATGAAATTGGGAGCGGAAGACTATATACCGAAGAAATTGTTGCTTGATGTAGTTTATGAACGTTTGGAAGAAATCATAGACAAGCAGAAACGACTCGTAGAGTTGAATAACAAGATTGTTTACCGCAAAAGTGAGAAGTTTCGCCGTATATACAAAATGGCAGAATTGTTTGCTAAAAGCGACATGGCTGTTATGATATTGGGCGACAACGGAACTGGCAAAGAACATATAGCGGAAAAGATACATCTGCAAAGCAAAAGAGCCGACCAGCCTTTTGAGGTAGTAGATTGCGGTACGCTTTCTGCGGAACTTGCCGTTTCCGCTCTCTTCGGACATGAGAAAGGTGCATTCACAAGTGCAGACGCTGCAAGAAAAGGTTACTTTGAATTGGCTGCTGGAGGTACGCTATTCTTGGACGAGATAGGCAACCTGCCGAAAGACGTACAGGCGATGCTGCTGCGTGTGTTGCAATCCAAGAGCTACCGACCATTGGGAGCTACAAAAGATAAAGTGGCTGATGTGCGCATTATTGCCGCCACCAACGAGAATCTGCAAGAGGCAGTTCGGGAAGGACGATTCAGAAGCGACCTGTATTATCGACTTCACGAAGCGGTTATTGAGATTCCACGGTTGCGGGATTGCAAGGAAGATATTATGCCATTAGCTAACTTCTTCCTGAAACTATATGATAGGCATACGGACAAAGAAATAAAATGTATCAGTAAGGAAGCGCAAAGGGCACTTGTAAGCCATACATGGCCAGGCAATGTGCGTGAGTTGAAATCATGTATCATGCGAGCTATGCTGTTATGCGAGAATGAGATAATAGATGTCGAGGACTTGCAGTTGTCACAATCGGCATTGAAAGAAGAGGCTTTGGACTTTGATGAACAAGAACGCAAGATCAATCGAGAGCGTATCTTGTGGGCTTTGAAGCAATGCAATGGCATCAAGCGTGATGCAGCAAAAATGTTGGAAATGAGCCATACTACATTCTATGCCCGTATGAAAGAGTATGGTATTCCTACTAATAAGTTGTAACGGTATAGGAACCGTGTAAGGAAGATTGGACGAGTGTCCGGTTTTCCTTACACTATTTCTGCTTGCAATTCCCTTGTGAAAATCTTATTCTCTTGATAAAGTTGCTGATTATCAGGAAATATCATCATCCAATTGTTTAGACTGTCTTGGAATGGCATAGGTATTGGACTAATAAATGATGTGCGCACAGAAACATCAAATTAGTACAAACCCATAAAAGAGACAGCAACATGGAATACAACATATTGTTAGAGACTGATTTTTTCAACTTGCTGAATGCAGGTCATAAGAACAAAGGTGGTAACGCTTTGGAGACCTCATATCGTGAGTTTATCAAGGTTGTGGTTGATTTATGCAGCACCAACGTGAAGCAAGCGGTCTTTGCACTGTCATACGCAGAGACCGAGCTTGACTTTCATCTGTCAATGCCCCATATAAAGGATTGTATGGGAACCGTAGGCTTGTATGTGCGCAAGGCTATTGCATTTGTCCGAAGGATGCAAGAGCATGTGGCAGCAACATATCATCTTCATGTGACCACATCCACTTCAGAAGCCTCCCCACCAGTATCATCAGAATCAAAGCCATTAGTAAAATGGACTGGCAATGCCGTTGACCTTGTAGAAATGGTATATGGCATCTGCGTAATGGGAAGCGTGAACGATGGCGATGTAAAATTCAAGGACTTGGCGCAAGCCATGTACCAGTTCTTCGGCATCAAAGCCAAGGACTGCTATCGTTTCTACACCGACATCAGAAGACGCAAAAACCATAGTCGTACTTACTTCCTTGACAGAATGCAGGAGAAGTTGAACGACAAAATGCGAAAGGATGATGAATTGGAAAGAATGAGACGATAATCGAGGTGTTTCTTATGTTATTTCTGAAAAAGATTAAAAACTTTTGGTGTTGCCACAAAAATATTGTAGTTTTGTGGCAAAATAAAGAGGAATGGCAACGAATAGCGCTTATAACGAGATAAAAAGGAAAATAACGTCTTCCAAACGGGGAACATTGTTCTTTCCCGATTCATTCGCTCAAATGGCATCATCCGATGCAATAAGGTCAGCCTTGGTGCGTTTGTGCAAAGATGGAGACATAATAAGAGTGGCACAAGGCATCTATTGCTATCCAAAGATTGACACAAAATGGGGAAGCGGAGTTGTACCGCCATCCATTGAAGACATTGCCAATGGCATTGCTAAACGTGATAAAGTTAGAATTGTTCCGACGGGTGCGTATGTGTTGAATGTATTAGGACTGTCAAAACAAGTACCGGCAAATGTGGTGTTCTTTACAGATGGGTCTTCTCGCAAGGTTTCTGTAGGCAAAGGTAACGGAATCCTTTTCAAGCATACATCTGAGATGAGAACATTTGCTTATCGGTCAAAGCTTATGCTGTTGATAGTAATGGCTCTCCGTGAAATCGGTGATGAAAATATAACAGAACTACAGATGAACATCATCAAAGGTCATTTGAAAAATGTCCCAACGGGAGATTTTCAAAAAGACATTTTGCTGGCTCCAGTATGGGTTCGTAAAAAATTGCAACAAGTATGAATTATCAAGATATAGAAAAACTTGCTTCCTTAAAGGAAAGCAACAATTTGGAGTTTAAGGAATCGACAGGTCAATTAGACCGTTCGATGGAGACTCTATGTGCGTTTCTCAACTGTGAAGGTGGTACTATTCTTTATGGTGTAAAGGATAATGGTAAGATTATAGGTCAAGAGGTATCTGACAATACTAAACGCTCTATTGCTGAGGCGGTCAATAGAATTGAGCCTTTTGTAGAGTTGGAAATCTCGTATGTTCCTATTCTTGAGACTGATAAATATGTGATAGCCATTCATGCGGAATGTCAACGATTCATGCGTCCTTTCACTTATAAGGGAAGGGCTTATATGCGCATTGAAAGTACCACAACTTTTATGCCACAGGAACGGTATAACCATCTCTTAATGGAAAGAGGCGGAAAATATGGATGGGAAGCAATGATAAACTCCGATCTGAAGATAACCGACTTGGATGAGAATGCCATTCTCGGTGCTGTCCGTGAGGGAATACGAAACGGAAGACTTCCAGAAACAACTATTCGCGAGGAGATACCTGTAATCTTGAAAAAGTTCGGCTTGTTCCATGATGGTAAACTGAACAATGCAGCCGCCGTGTTGTTTGGCAAGGATTTGTATGGATACCCACAATGTCTTGTGCGTATGGCTCGTTTCAAAGGAACAACAAAAGAAGAGTTTATAGACAACCAACGTGCAGAAGGTAACATTTATGAATTGCTTGATGCCGCAATGGCATTTTTCTTTAAGCATCTCTCACTGTCTGGTAAGATAAACGGTCTTTATCGTGAGGAAGAGTTGAGCATTCCGTACAAGGCTTTAAGAGAGAGCTGCATCAACTCACTTTGCCATCGCTCGTATCATCAACCGGGCAGTTCTGTAAGCATCGCTATCTACGATGACCGTGTTGAAATACGAAATACGGGAACTTTTCCTGCCGACTTGCCTATAGAACGTCTTATGCAGGAACATGACTCCAAGCCACAGAATCCAATTATCGCCAACGTACTCTATAAGAGCAAGATATTGGAGAGTTGGGGACGTGGAATAGGTACAATGGTCGATGAATGCAAACGTGTAGGCTTGCCTGCTCCAGAATTCAATACTGATGGCAATTTTGTGTGGGTCGTATTTAAGTATAATAGGAGCAGTGTGGTAAACACCCAACAAGCTACCCAACAAGCTACCCAACAAGCTACCCAACAAGCTACCCAACAAGCTACAAAATTTGTTCAGGAGCTGATTTCTGTTGTAAATACCAATGAATATTCAGTAAAAGAAATCATGTCTCT
>NZ_SGVY01000088.1 GCF_004535825.1 Segatella hominis
CGCTTTATGGGGTAAGGGGATTTTGTGTCTGCGACATTTCTGTTGTGCAAGAAATATGTACAATAAAATGAATTTTGTCGCTTTGCAAGCAAAATCCCACTAAACCCTATAGGTTGCGGATTTGAGGTTCTACAGAATTAAACTGAGATACGCTTAAAAAAATAGATTTCTTACTTTTAAATGTGGTTTGATAACCAATTAATTTCTTTATGCTATATTCGTTTAATACTTGTTTTGTGCTTTTCAAAAAGATAGATTATTATTGTGTCAGCATGCCTAAAGTCTTATTCTTGTCAGGTTTGCGATAGTGAGAACCTGATAAAATTAAAAAAAGGGTGCGTCACAAATTCATGACACACCCTCTCGTTTTAATTATT
Organism: Segatella hominis; assembly: GCF_004535825.1. Classification (GTDB taxonomy): domain Bacteria; phylum Bacteroidota; class Bacteroidia; order Bacteroidales; family Bacteroidaceae; genus Prevotella; species Prevotella hominis. The sequence continues at coordinate 378 of NZ_SGVY01000088.1, forward strand.
TTCCCGATGCTTATGAAATATCATCCAGAAAACGGGTTAGCACGTTATGAGTGATTATTTCACCTCAATGTGCTTAACATCGTCTTTCTTTTCTTCCTTGGCTACCTTAGGTATCTCAATCTTTAAGACACCATCGCTGACCTCAGCAGAAATCTTCTCTTGATTGGCATTCTCTGGCAGAGCATAACTCTGAGAATAGTTGCTGTAAGAGAATTCACGACGCAAGTAATGCTCTTCCTTCTTCTCCTCCTTCTTCTCTTCCTTGTTCTCGATAGATACATTCAGATAACCATCCTTGTCAATGTTCATCTTGACCATATCTTTCTTCAAACCAGGAGCTGCAATCTCCATCGTATAAGCGTTTTCATCTTCCTTGACATTAACTGCAGGAGCGGTGGCGTTCATATGTGGCATCAAGCTTGTATCAAAGAAATTGTCATTAAACCAATTGTTCAACCAATTTGAAACACTGTTATTTCTACGAGCTAACAACATAATGAAAAACCTCCAAATTTTATTTTTCTCGTCCTCTCTTCGCCTCTCGGTTCTGTCGGGATTTCTAATTGTTTATTATATTTATCCTTTTAAAATAATGATTGCTTCGGCTTTCGAGGCTCAAGGATTTCAAGAAACCCTCAAATGTCATTGCTTAGGGTTCTTATCGTTCCCCTTGCCCTTTCGGCTTCCGCTTTCACTCTATATATGAGCAAGTTATGTGCCAATTCAATCTGTCTGTTTGAAGTGAACAGATATTGACAAAAATGGCAAAAGACTCTGCAAAACTGACATCAAAATATAATTAATTTAAACTTAGCAGTCAGAAATGACATGAAAGTATAATTCGTTTTCACGATTCATACATGCGGATAGTTTGAAAACCAGTTTTTCCCTTTAGTTTTTGACAGCAAAACTAACGAGGAATTGATTCGCATGATAGTGTCAGAAAATCAGGAAAAGGGAGAGTAACTGGTAGCTGGTGAAAAAGTGGAGGATAATTATTTGAATTTATATTTGGCTAATTCGGATTTTCTTTGTAATTTAGCAGCGCAAACGTAAGACATGTAAGATTATGGCAAAAATAGTAAATTTCTATCCTGTAGGAATACAGACATTCTCGAAGATTCGTGAAGGCAATTATCTCTATGTAGATAAGACCAAATACATCGTGGATTTCCGAGAAAAACAGATGTCGTATGTCTTTCTGAGTCGCCCAAGACGATTCGGAAAATCTCTTTTTGCCTCTACCCTTCAAGCTTATTTTGAGGGGAAAAAAGAACTTTTCGAAGGATTAGCCATTGCTGATTATGAGAAAGAATGGGTGAAACATCCAGTTTTTCATTTTGACATGAGTGGAGCCAAGCATTTTGATGCTGATGCTTTGAATAATTATCTGAATCTGGAACTTTTGCCATACGAAGAACTTTATGGTAAGGGAGAAGGTGAAAAATATCCTAATGAAAGACTGGAAGGAATCGTAAAGCGAGCATACAAGCAAACGGGAGAAAAGGCTGTGGTCATCATCGATGAATATGATGCCCCTTTATTGGATGTAGTGCATGAGAAGGAGAATTTGCAACCGCTCCGTCGTATCATGCAGAATTTCTACAGCCCATTGAAGAAGCTCGATCCATACTTAGAGTTTACCTTTATCACAGGTATCACTAAATTCTCGCAGCTCAGCATCTTCAGCGAACTCAACAACCTCGATAATATCAGTCTGTACGACCAGTATTCGGCAATCTGTGGCATCAGCAAGACGGAACTAACCACGCAGATGAAACCGGATGTAGAGGCAATGGGCGAAGCGCTTGGCATGACGTATGAGGAATGCCTGGCAGAGCTGACACGATTCTACGACGGCTATCATTTCAGCAAGAATTCAGAGGATGTCTTCAATCCGTTCAGTCTGGTAAAGGCTTTGAATGCACGTGACATTGCTCCATATTGGTTTGGTTCCGGCACTCCATCCTTCCTTTTGAAACTATTGGATAAATATCATGTCAATCTTTCTACATTGGAAAGTCAGGAGGCAGTACTCAGCTCTTTCGACCAATCAACGGAGGAAATGACAGATGCCTTGCCTTTGCTTTATCAGAGTGGCTACCTGACCATCAAGAAATATGATCCGATGTTTCAGGAATATACTTTAGGCATCCCAAACGGGGAGGTACGTAATGGCTTACTCAATTCCTTGATTCCTCATTATGTAAACCCTCGCCGTTCCGATAATGATGCTTTCCTCTTAGGCTTCTGCAAGGCAGTTTACCGCAATGATATTGAGGCAGCATTGGAACACATGCGCACGTATATGGCTACGATACCATACGATTTGGAGAATCATAGCGAGAAGCATTATCAGACCATTTTCTATCTGATGTTCAGCTTCCTCAATATATATATACGTACGGAGGTAAAGAGTGCCATCGGCAGGGCTGATGCCGTGATGCACATGCCTGATACAATCTACGTCTTCGAACTGAAGGTAGATAAAAGTGCCGAAGAGGCATTGGCCCAGATAGATGAAAAAGGCTACATGCTTCCTTACCATTCTGAGGGCAAGCGACTGGTAAAAATAGGCATCAGCTTTGACAGTACCCAGCGTACCATCAGCGAATGGAAAATAAAGGAAGAATAATCCGAAACAGATATCTTAGGTTACTTTCCCAAGTATCCTAAGATATTTTTTTAGCATAGCTGCAAAGTCATTTGGCATCAGAAAAAGTCACCTTTCATCGTTATCGTGAAAATATCCAGTCGCAGTTTGGCATTACTGTGGAATGTGACAAGAGCGACGGCTATCGGTATTATCTGCGTGGATAATGATGATGTGACGGAGTGGATGCTGAGTTCCCTGCGGCTGGCTTCCCTTGGTGATATGCTGAAGTATCACAACAAGGTGATGCTCGATACGCCGCCATACAACACGGAATATCATCGTGCTGAAACCAGAAAGTTTGAGGCAGGAGATGATTGGTATCTTGAAGGATATGACGATGAGCTATGAGACAGGAGAATGCCTGAATGGGGAGGAATGAAGAAGGCTTGGTTTGTCAGCCCCAATATCTTATCTTTCAGCTTCAATTAAAACAGTATTTTCAGAAAGAGGCATGAAAAGTGTATCTTGCTCCAGTTTTTCTATACCTTTTATAATATAGTAAGGTGACTGCAGGGGTAGGGGAATGAAGAGATGGACATCTCCATTACGCGTTGATGTGACTTTCTGACCAGCAATGCTGATTTCCTGATCCGCCCAAGGAGTGGCATCGGCATGCAATAGCCTGAACTGAATATTACCATAAATGGACGGATTACGATGGAGGCGGACTGTCAAATTTCTGGAAAGCGTGATTATCGTATCAAGAGGATAGAAATCAGGAGCATCTGCTTTCATACGTACTTTTTTATCCAAGAGATGGTGCGGCAAGTCCTTGAAGACAAGCACTCTTCCCTGATGCAAAGTATCACTCACTATTTTTTCTCCTCCTTCTTCCGGTAAGCTTTCAATTCTCACAATGGCTTCATGAACAGAAGGTAACTGTTTGGCTCCTGATGAATCCAAGAGCGTGATTTCTGCATCAAAAGGTGAGTTCATGGAGAATACCAGAGCAAAAGAAATCAAAAGAGCAATCATGGACAACAGCCAGGATGCAATCTGTATTCGCAATAAACGGCGATGTCGTTGCCATAAGGAATCAAACTCCACATCCAGCAGTTTGGAAATCAGCTGAACATAAGCTCTTTCCTTATTTAGCCATGGGAAACGGCTGATCTTCTCATGTATATTGGCGCCCAATACATCTCCTAATCCTGCCTGTTGGATGGCAGGATTGAAGCATTCGGTCGCCGGGTTACCGCTATGGGGAATGCCATCAACTATAAAGAAATGGATATTCTTCTTTCTTCCAAGGGATGCAAAATATTCTATTTCCAATCCTACCCATTTAGATTGGGCGGAGCGGGGAGAACAGATCACAATCAGATGTTGCGAAGCCGTTAAACGAGCCTTCAGTTCTTCTGATAATTCTCCTGGTTGAATATCAGTTGGCGCAAAAAACACTGGTGAAATAGGCTTGCGTTTCCATCCGCGCTTACTACAGAGCGTAGTAGGCATACGGTAATGTTCCAATTTATGTTGCAATTTCTTGCCCCAGCCAAGATCAGCACCATTATAGCTGATAAAGGCAAAATATTTATATCCTTGAGTCATGTTCTAAAATTATTTATTGATTTTTTTCCCTAATTCTTTAATAACTCTCCTGTAAAGGTCAGCATCCGGAACATTTTCTCCCTTTGTATGAATGAGGACATTCAAGGCATTCTGAAAATACTCAATTGCTTGAGCGTATTTCTCCTGATGCTTATAGGTATTAGCTAATGCTAAATAATTACCATAAACTATCAAATGGTCAGGACCATAAACTTGGATTCCGCTTTTTAGTGCCTGCAAGAAGTATTCTTCAGATACCTGATATTTTGCCTGACCATAATATATATTGGCAATTTTACTCAATGTATTGGCAACTTCGCTGCTATAAAAACCATTTAAATCCAAAGATATAGCCAGTGATTTGGACAAGCATTCTATGGCTTCATCATATTTTCCACCGGAATCTAACAAACAGCCTATGGCAAAATAACTACTCGCTATTTCCGGATGCCAGCTCCCTACAACTTTCAGGCGAATCTCCATGGCTTTCTGATAATATTCGCAAGCCTTGTCTAAATTCTTCATACCTTCATAATAGGAAGCTATATTATGAAAAAGTTTAGCAGTCAAGATTGTATTTTCACCAGCGATTTCCATTTGGAGCTTTAAAGCTTTCTGATAATAATCATACGCTTCCTGATTCTTACCAAGGATTTGACAACTACCTGCCATATTAATGTAGAGTGGGACCAAATCCGGTTCTTTTTCCCCACAGACTTTTTTTAAGATATTGTCCGCCTTTTGATAATAAGCTAATCCTTCATGAAAAGCCATCATGGAGGAACAGATAAATCCTATGCCGATATAGGCTTCTGCCACTCTCTTATGTTTTTCTCCGGACAAATTGGTTTGAATAGATATTGACTTCTCGAAGTATTCTTTAGCTATTCCATATTGACTTTTATAGCAATATAAATTGGCTAATGCTCCATAACTTTCAGCCACATCCTCGTGTGCTTCTCCATGCTGAGCCAAACTCTGTCTTAGAGCCAGACGATAATACTTTTCTGCTTTGTCATACTGTGCAAGATTTTCCAGCAGGAATTGTGCGGCATCATGAATGTTCTTGACATTTGTAGTATCAAGAGCCACGATCTTTTCCTTGTAATAACCCACAGAATCATTATCAAAATTCACCAGATGCAAGTCTATTTTACCCTGATAGATAGTCAACAGTTTATCCGTGTTGTTGGCCAAAGCCTGGTTGATTTTTTTAGCTGCATTATTCAGGACTGTATGTTCTGTCTCCAGCTTTCTGATGTCTTCAGTCTGAATCAGGGAATCAGCACGCTCCAGTTCTCCATTTTCGATGAAGATACTCAACTGTTCCTTGAATGCATCCAGATGCGCATAGTCTAAAGAAGCATAGCGCTCCACCATGTCACCTATCAGCATATCACGCTTCTCATATTCTTCCTCCAGTTGAGTAATTTTCTGGGCATACATCTTACCCAGTTTGTTTTTCTCCGCCTGGATACGGCTCAGTTTTTTCTGATAGTTAGCTTCAATCTGCTGACGTACTTTCGCTTCGATTTTCTGTTTGAGCGAACGTGGCACCAATACCAGTTCTACAGGAACGGTAGTAGAAATGGCATAAGGTCCCTTTATCTTTTTGTCGAGAAGATCATAACCATTGAGGCTGATGGATGAAAAGGAAAAGGCATCTTTTCCCTCTCTTTTTCCATTGAACAGCAATTCAAAAGTACCCTGTTTTCCGGATTGGACGGCATTATGGCTACCCATGACTCTCAGCAAAGCACCCGGCAAACGAACACCTTGTTTATTGTCTGGTCGCCCCACACTCCTTACAAACCCCTTCTGATGAATGGTCTGCGCTCCTGTAGTTAGAAAACTAAATAATAAAAGGAAAGAAAAGATATGTCTCATCATGATCGGTTTTATTTATTTTTGATTATTTCATATTCATCCAATTGTTTCTGATTCTGCAGTTAAACAATAGCAGATCAATCATTTATCATCTCTTATGATTTTGAATCCCTGCCGCATGATGAGCTTGAGAGTTTCCACAGCGGTATTCCGGTCGAAAACTTTTTCCTCCTCGCTGAGTTCTTCATAAGCCACCAGGCAGGGATGCTTTTTCTTTCTGTCGTCACGTGTTTCACCATACGTCCACCCCTGCGATATACGGGTTTTTGCCCATACCTCATGTACGTTTTTGGCCATGGCCTCCACCAATGACTCCAATTCTTCTGGAAGCCTAATACCTGTAGTATCCTGCGGATTAGGAATGTACTTCTTCATTGTTTTTTCCTTTCTCCATTTTTTGCATAATCTGATTATTTTGATAAAACTCCTTCAAAATCCTTGGCATCGCCATCATCAGGAAACAGTCATATTTCATGTTGCCAGGATTCATTCGCCTCAGGTCACGATAAGAACAGAGGTCGATGTGGATGCCGTTCTGTTTCAGTTTCTTGCGATACGCCCTTCTTTCTGCACCAAAGATGAAAGCATCATGTAGTTTCTCTTCGCCATTAAGAGGTCTGAAGCCCATCAGCAGTTTCTCTACCGTCCATCGTGCGTGCTCACATTTTGACAGAGCTTTCAGATGCTTCTTGACAAGATTCAAAACATCTGTCTCCCTTTCCATAATCCTCAAATCCGCAACCTATAGGGTTTAGTGGGATTTTGCTTGCAAAGCGACAAAATTCATTTTATTGTACATATTTCTTGCACAACAGAAATGTCGCAGACACAAAATCCCCTTACCCCATAAAGCG
>NZ_SGVY01000089.1 GCF_004535825.1 Segatella hominis
AAAATTGTATTAGCATGGATATCAAGAAAATGGAACGAAATAAAGGAGATCAACCTCACATTGGCCTAAAGGGTGTGATATGGGATAAAGAAAAAGGATTGATCCAATATTCCTTGCTGAATGGGATTTCGTACACCATAATATCTGCTCATAAACAAGATTGAAAAATGTGTAGTAAAAGATATATTGTAGTTGTGATATTTTTTTTGATGGTAATTTCGTATGTCATAGTACGGTGTCGCCGTCATTCTGGTGTATATACTTATCACTGTAAAGAGATAGATTTTACTTTTCAAGTCTTAGAGAAAGATACATGTGATGTATTGGTTTTAGGGGATGGTGGTGATTCCATCTTTTACCAAGCACCATATAATGGTGGATATTTAGGTATAGATTTTTTCTTATCTGTTGATTCTAATATTATATATTTAAGTCCTTATTTTCCTATTATATATAATAAGGTTACAAAGAAATATAAAATGCAATCAATAAAATCAACTTTTGAAGATGATGACCCTTGTGCTCCATATATTAATGATAAATATTGGAATTTTAGTGGAGGTTGTGATCAAGGAAGATATACATTTAGTGTAAGTCATGGTAAAAAAGTATATGGTTCTATTGAACCCTTAGAGTGGAACTAATATTTTGATTCTGAAGTGTTTGATAGTAAAGAACTATATTTCGACTGGTGGTTTAGAGAATTTCACATGAAGTTGGTGACATAAAACAGATAAAAAGGGATGGGAGTGAAGGCCTATACCTGTTGAAGACCTTTTGGGGATATGTCTCGACCCTAAGATGGGGCGAGGTATATGAATCCTATTACGAGTATTTGGTATGGAGTAGACCCGATGATGGAAAAGTATCCAAATATAGGAGCATATATTTATTGTCATGGTAATCCTATAAAGCTAGTTGATCCTGATGGTAGGGATGATTTTTTTAATTTTGGGGGAATCCTTGTAAAAAATAGTGGACAAACCAATAATATATACGTTATGGTTAGTGGAAAACCTATTCTTATCACAAGATTGGATTTAGGGAATAAGGCTAATAGACAAACTGTTGCAAATATCATTGGCCATTATGCAGCCCAAATAGGAATTTCATACTATGCAAAAGGAGGCAACCCTATAGGAAATAATCCAATCGGCACAGTTGGGCTTTCAGTGAATAATAATTCAAAAGTATTAGCTTTTAATCAGGGGAATAACATATTTGTCAATAAGTATAAGAATAAAATATCAAGCTTATTATCAAATACATATAATTTAGTGAATACATTAGTTCATGAGAATACCCATAAAAAGGGGAAATATGGTTTTAAAAATATTACAAATTTTGAACATGCAAAAGTGTATTCTGCACAATTGGAGCATGCTTCTTTTAGCAAAACAACAAGTGATTTCAAAGAAGCTGTACTTAACCCAATGGCTTCTTATCTTAAAGATGCTATTATTGAAGATGGTGTAAATGATAAACGAGTATTTACACTTATAGAAAAAGCAAATAATGATAAACGAGTATTTACACTTATAGAAAAAGCAAATAAGGCAATAAAGGGAAGTGGCTTTAGTTTATCTTTTAGTCGATATTCAAGTGATACTGCAGGATTTAATATTAAAATTAATCAACAGTGAGAACATGACAAAATATTTAGTGTGCATTTTAACAATACTCATGTTGTCATCATGTAAAAAAAGAGAATTACAGGTACTTGTTGCAGGTCAAGATTGCAAATATTGGTTAAAATTATCAGATGAGAGCAAATCTCAGACAATTTATTATTTTGACAGAAGTGGAAAATGGTCTGTTTTTATAAGACCATATAGAAGTAACACTATGAAAAAATATAATGGAGGTGATGTTATGCTTGTTGAGAAATGGTCAGTAATTGATGATTCTATTCTAAATATAGGCGGAATAGGATATGCAGTAACAAGAATTAGTAACAAAATGATAATAATAAAAAATAAACATTTCAAAGATACCTTGGTTTATTTACCATCTCCTCCCTCTATAGAGGAAAATAATTCAGATTAAGATGGATACACAATCGCTATCAAAAGGGAATCCTTCCAAGCTCGGTGGTATGTTCAAACACAGCTATACCTACGATGATTTAAATCGTTTGGTGTATGCCAGTGGTAAGGCCAAGCGTGCATCGTATGACATGGTAATGTCGTTCGGACGGATGAGTGAACCGCTCACTAAGGTACAGAAGGTGGACTCAACGACAACTGCCAAGTCTTATAACTTTGCTTATAAGTATGAGGACAGTAACCACCCGACGGCTCCAACGCAGATTGGTCACGATCATTACACGTATGATGCCAACGGTAATCCAACGCTGGTAACGAACGATTCGACGAATACTACCCGAGAGATGCACTGGGATGAGGATAACCGCCTGATGGTACTCTCTGATTGTTGCAAAAAATACATGGTCATTAAAAGAATGAATATGAGACTATTTCTATACGTATTGGCATCGTTTTTTGTCATAAATTTAACGGCATGCAGACCAGAACAAAATGTACAAGGTAATATGAACAATCAAGTCAGTAGTCAAGTAAAATCTGTAGTTGATGAATACGCAAAGCGCCATCCTAAATATAAATCTTTGATTTTTATTACAGACTTTGAATACAATTGGAGAAATGGATATAAACGTAATAATGTAATCTTACTTGGTCCATCTTTGTATTGTTTACCTTCAAAATATAGATTATATCCTTCCCAATTGCAGTATTATAAGGATAAGCTAATATTTATCCAGTCATCTTCTGGCTTTCTTTATGAACAATCGAATATTCTAAAGACTTATAATAAAAACAAAACGAATATTGATAAATGTAACGATAATATTGCATTTTTCCTGAAGGAAGCTTCTGCATACCGGATTAAGGATAATGGAACTATAACAAAAATATCAGAAAGACCTGATACTATCCTATTGAAAAGGAGAGTTGAGTTTCATGCTCCACCAATAAGAAACCGTAATATCAAAAGTAACCAATGAGATACATAGTAGGCTATGCGGAGAATTGTCTACTCTTTTACAGTGATTACATTATAAAATGACGTAATAGTTTTTATAAAGAGGTTTTTGAAGAAGATTACACGCATGATGCCAACGGTAATCCAACACTGGTAACGAACGACTCTACGAATACTACCCGTGAGATGTACTGGGATGAGGATAATCGGTTGATGGTTCTCTCTGACAACGGTAAGACAAGCCGTTACACTTACAACGCTGCCGGTGAACGTATCATGAAGAGTTACGGTACGATGGAGGGTGTGTATATCAATGGTGCACCACAGGGAATCACGTTCCACGAGACGGATAACTTCACGCTCTACCCTGCTTCGATAATCAGCATCAACAAGAATCGCTTCACAAAGCATTACTTCATTGGTGACAAACGTATCGCCAGCCGTATCGGTACAGGCCTGTTTAACAACGTTTACGGACGCAACGGCTCATACGTAACAGCTGGTCAGCAGGACTATGCTGAACGTATGAATCAGATTCAGAAGCAGAAAGAGGCGTATTACAAGCAGCAGGGCATTGCACATGGCGTACCAACAATGAAGGGTGCGTACGGTGCGATGATGCTACTACAACTCGGAAAGACCTACGAGCTTCCGGGTGGAAAATTGTAAAAGGAGTGGATAAAATTACGAAAAACATTAATGATGTATTGTTAAATAGTAAATCTGATAATGGTTATAAAGCGCAATTATATAAAAGAACAAATCATGGACATGTAGAATTTGTTTATGCTTTTGCTGGTACAGACGATTGGAGTGATGTTGTTGACGACATAGACCAATACTATGGAGGAAGCCCAAATCAGTACAAAATGGCAGTTGCAAACGCAGAGATATTATCAAGTATATTGAAAGAAAAGTATGGCAATAATGTAGATTTTACATTTGTTGGTCATTCTCTTGGTGGTGGAGAGGCGGCAGCAGCAAGTATGGCAACTGGTTTTGATGCAATTACATTCAATCCAGCAGCTGTAACAAGTGATGATTTATTAGGGAATCCTAGTCATATTACCAATAATATCGCATTAGGAACGAAATTATTTACTATTTGGGGAAAAGACGTTTATTATGGTGGGGACATGTTACATAATTTCCAGTCAAATACTAATGTAGATATACCAGGTGCTATAAATTACATTCAACTTGGTACTGGTGCAACTCATACAATTGATGATTTCTACAACTATTTTTATAAGGATCATGACGAATAAACTATTTGTATTTTCTTTTCTTGTTCTGTTAACATCGTGTGGTTTACCTTATGTACACAAGGTTCAACTAACTAAAGATGACTTATCATGGATTGACCATTACCATGATACAGATACACTTGTGTTCACATCAAACAAGGGGGTGGATACGTTAACAATAATTTCAATGCGAGTTTCAAACCCAAGGAATACCTTTGTATTTGACCCAGAAGGAGTTAGATGGTATAATGGCTCCCATGAATTTCATGGGAATGCATATGTTGAGATGAAATTAAGACATTCCGGTACATCATTTGTCGTAGGATTTTATATTCGAAGAAATAAAAATACAGATCCTCTACGTTATAGCATAATATTTGGTGAAAAAAGCACTTCATATGAAAATGTCCAATTTTCTCAATATCAGATACATGGATGTAAATTAGATAGTTGCCTTGTGATTAATTCAAACAACATGAATAATAATTTAGGTGATCAGCCTCATCTTGAAGTAAAGTCTATTGTTTGGAATAAGTCATTGGGGCTTGTCCAATATGAACTAAATCATAATATCATATATACAATAAAGATGTGATGTATCAGATAATTATAATACATATTCTGATTATTGTATATTAGAAAAATATATTGGTGATAATAAAACAATTATAGATTTTATGGCAACACAAGCTGTAGGAGGTGGCTCTCTTGATTTTTCTGTTGGTCCTTTATTAGAAGACTATCAAAGATATGGTGCTTCTGGAGATGCTGTAGCCCCTTCCCTAGTTTACTTCCTTCCAGAGGGAGACAATGTTGCTCATAATCAATTTAATTTTGGTAACTTTTTATATGGATTTAGTGGTCGTCAACTTGGTGTAGCATTATCAATGTTAAAAATAGGTGGTCACATTAATAGTCTTGTAAATTCCGCACAGAATGGTTACAAGCCCCAGTTGGATTCTTCTGATGATCAATACTCCATTGAAAAAGGATATTTCTATTCTCATAAAGGACCAAAAGTAGGTTTTATAGCCTATGAGATAAATGTGCCAACTTATAGGAAAGGTGCAGCGAGGAAATTAATAGGAAAATTTTATGACAAAATAAGAAGAAAGTAATAATATGAATTCTAAGATAAAGATATTGCTTCCATTTATGGTCCTTTTCGCCTTTGGCGACTGTACTTCCGAAGTCAGATATAGTAGTCAAATAATAAACTATGATTATCGTAATTTTGATGGAGTCTTAATCTATAATAGAGATTCTGAAGTTATAATATTTGAGTTATTTAGGGCAAAAGAAAGCGGTCTTGTTTTTGTAGACAGTAATTTAAAAATAATAAAAAAGCCAAGGAACTATATTTTAAAAGACAAAGAGATAATTAAGCTGATTAGGGCTTATAAACGGCTAAAGCTATTATATTGTCGCATAGACTACGGTAAAATAATAAGAGTCATATGTAATGGTATAGACTATATAAGAATAAATAAAAATTACAATGACAAAGTATATCTTTTCGATGAGCATAAACATGAGTATAAATATATCGGAAATGATTGGTATGTAAAGAACTATAATGTAACAATCTAGCAACCTATTTACAATAATAAATTGGAGGGTGTGTCTGAATAAAAAAGATATTCGTGTGGTTTCTGAAATGCAAGATTACATTCAAGGAGGATTTGCTTCTGACGGCGTCAGCTATACCGAGGCCGCGATGAGGGACATTGACGGTGACGGACATCCAGATATCGTCGTCGTTGACGGAGGGAGGCGGCTCATAGTCTACCGCAACCTTACGGGAAGAACAAACATGCTCCGCTCTGTGACGCTTCCTTTCGGTGGACATATCAATATCAACTATGAACAGACAACTCCAAGTTACGATTTGCCGGGACGTCGCTGGGTGATGTCATCGGTTGAGACGACAGGTGGATACAATAAGAAGAAAGTCTATTGGTATGACTCCTGTCATTTCTTCTTTTTACAATAGCGATGCTAATAACGGAAAAGGAAGTTGGGCTATAGGTAGTATTATAGACACTAATGATAAAGTTGGTGCATCGGGGCTGAAATGGTCAGATGTAGAAAATGCTTTTGATATGTATCAGTCACGCTCTATTCATGTTATTCAGCATGAGGGATTTTCAACTAAAAATGCTGAAAAATATGGGTATATGTTAGGAAGACATTCATTGCCTAAGCATGGTCGTGATAAAATTATCAATTTTGCCGCATTATTTTCTTCTTTGTTTAGTCATTAAAGTTTTATGAGGATGGGAATCCCATCCTCATAATTATAAAATCGAAAAATCAATATGAAAAAAGTAATATTTATAATTATTGTCATTATCTCAGTTTTATTACAATATTTTTTTGGTAAAACACGATTATACTATTATAATAGTTATAATTTGTTTTTATTAATAAATGAGAAGAATATCACAAATGGAGAACTAAAAATAAGCAAAAATATATTTAGTTTTAAAAACAAAATAGAATTTGGGCATTACGGTGAATTGCCTATATTTTATATGGTACCTAAAAATGGACAAATATACATATGTGATTACCGTAATAATATAACGAAGATACATAGCGAAGATATTTACTTATATTATACAAAAAATGATGTAAAGACAAAACTGTCAGACAAGATAATCTATATAACCTGGGACGTGATACCTGTAATTTATGATGCAGAAAAGAAAACAATTTTAAATGTACAAAGATTATTATAGACCTGTTGGCGGAATTAAAAAACCGCCTGAAAATTAGTATATTTTTATGGAGAAAAAGTTGTGCATCTCGTTGATTTTTAGTAACTTTGTAGTGTCAAATTATAAAGTTATATATTTCACGCTATGCACAACTTGTATGCAAATTTCGTAAAAATTCTTGAGATATGCAAGGATTTCTCCAAAAATTTAGTTAATGAGCTAGGAAATATTCCTCGCCCAGGAGT
>NZ_SGVY01000090.1 GCF_004535825.1 Segatella hominis
CGCTTTATGGGGTAAGGGGATTTTGTGTCTGCGACATTTCTGTTGTGCAAGAAATATGTACAATAAAATGAATTTTGTCGCTTTGCAAGCAAAATCCCACTAAACCCTATAGGTTGCGGATTTGAGGTTAAACAACAAAATTATAGAAAAATGAAATCAATTAAATTCTTCAAGTTTGCAACATTGATTGTTTGCGCTGTATTTGCTGTAGCATTTGCCTCATGCTCTGATGATGATGACAATACACCTGCCATCAAGTTCTCTCCATCAACCGTTTCTGTTGCAGTCGGTGGAACACAGAGTGTGACGGTAGCAGGTGGAGATGGTACTTACACCGCTAAGTCAAGCGATGACAAGACCGCAACCGTAACAGTGGACAAGGCTACAATCACCGTAACAGGAGTCAAGGCAGGCAAGGCAACAGTTCTTGTTACCGATTCCAAGAAGGTAACTGGAAGCCTGAGTGTCACTGTGATTGACGGCGTTGTTGTGGACAAAGACAAGACAAGTATTGCCGTTGGTAAAGAAGATGTTATAACTATCAGTGGAGGTGCTGCGCCTTATACAGCTGCAAGCAAGGATGATAAAATTGCAACTGCAACCATCAAAGATGCCAAGCTTACCATAAAGGGTGTAAAAGAAGGAAGCACCACAGTCACTATCACAGACAAAAATCAAAAGACTGCTACGGTAGCTGTTACTGTAACAAAGTAGGATGCTCGTTGCAACGAGAGAGTGCAGGTGCCAATGGCTTAAAGACCAGGCACTTGCACTTTGCTTTTTTCAGAGCTTTTGAACAATTAGACACGATGTTCGGTATAACATTCAGAAAAAAAACAGAAGAGGAACGCTGGCTGCGAAAGGCTCTCGATGGCGACAATACTGCTACCGAGTGGCTTTACCGTAGGCATGTGCGGTATCTGTCTGCACTCTGCTCACGTTATATCACGGATGACGAGGACATAAAGGATGTGCTGCAAGAGTCGTTCATCAAGATTTTCACTTCTCTGAATAGTTTTACGTATCGTGGTGAGGGTTCGCTAAAGGCATGGATGGCAAGGATTACGCTTAACGAGACAATAAAGTTTGTTCGCAGGAAGAACCGCTTAGCTCTTTCATATATAGAAGATGCTGATATGGATATAGCAGACAGCGGAAGTATTGAAACAGAGGATATACCGACCGAAACACTATATCAGTTCATACGCGAACTGCCGGAAGGATACCGTACTGTATTCAATCTCTATGTCATTGACAACAAGAGTCACAAGGAGATAGCTTCTCTGCTCGGCATAAAGGAGAATACATCTGCCTCGCAACTGCACAAAGCCAAGGCAATGCTGGTGCAGAAAATAAAACAATATAGAACCATCAATTCCAACTGAAGTATGAAAGATAATTGGCAAAAAGACATACACAACCGCTTGGGCAATTATGAGATAAATGAGCCTGAGGGACTTTGGAAAGACATCCGCAAAGAGATGGCTGGTGCAAATGGTGGATATGTACGAAACAGCAAGTCTTCTGTAACATTCAGATTACGTCGTATGGCAAGTGTGGCTGCAGCTGCAAGTGTAGCTTTACTTTTGGGATATTCCATCTATTCCAAATATACATACAGTGAACGGGATGCATCAGAATTAGCAAGACAACAAGTATACACGAAGACCATAAAGTCATCTGTCAAAAGCTCTTTTGCGGCTGGTGATTGCAATGATTTCATGGCATACAACTCTTCGATGTCGCACATTACGGATATGACAAGGAAATCCGAAAAAGGCAAAGAAATATCATCGTCCATTTTTGATAGCTGGGTCTCTTCAGAAACTACTTCCGATAACAATAACGATGACTATGAAAAAAGTGCTAATGAAACCAATACGACCAGTGGCAAAGAACAAGTTGCGGATCCAGAGAAAGACAATGAAAATGTAAAAAGATACAACCGTGACAACATTCACAACAAACTCGTAGCCTGCAATTCTGGCGCAATACGGTCTTTCTCTCCTTCCACATCGTCACGTTGGACAGTAAGTACAAGCGCCATGGGTGCGATGGGAACAACAAAAACCATCATGTCGATTGGTGACCCTGTAACAGCAGTCGGTCCTGACGATTCCGACTGGGAAGACGACCCTATGCTTGGAATCAACATCTTCAACCAAGGAAAGGACGTGAGGACAGAATACAAGCACCATTTTCCTGTCCGTATAGGTTTCAAGGTGGCATACGCATTCAACGCACGGTTAAGCATAGAAAGTGGATTGACATACACTCGTCTCTCATCTGATATGAAAGACGGAACAGAAGAAAACCATTACACTGGCGAGCAAAAGCTGAACTATGTCGGAATACCTGTCAACGTGAAATATAATGCCTGGTCATATAAACGATTCTATCTATATGGCTATGCAGGGGTTCTTGTAGAGAAATGCGTATCCGGAAGTATTACGCAGCAATATGTCATCAATAACACGACAAAGAAAACAGAAAAAACAGATATTGATAGTAAACCTTTGCAGATGTCTGTAAATGCCTCTGTTGGTGTACAACTTGACGTACTCAACAATATCGGCATTTATGCGGAACCTGGCATAAGCTATTATTTTGACGACAGCTCTTCGCTCCAGACCATCTACAAGGAAAAACCGCTGAATTTCAATATAACCGTCGGCATGAGATATACCTTAGGTAGATAACACCCTTAGTAGATTTGAAGGATGATAATCCATATATCGAAAAAACGTGAATAGACTTAATTGTCTGTCCACGTTTTTTTGATTCCTGTGTACTATTTCTTTTTCAGTACATACAATTTTGCAGTCTCACCTTCAGGTTCTACACCCATAGAATCTGTCATGATGATGCTGTTGGCATTCTTAACCTTATAAAAGGTCTGTTCACCTGTTGAAGGACGAACAAGCATAAGGACTTTACCGTCAAGCACTTTAAAAATGCCGCTTGCTTCATCGTGACCATCTTTCTTGTCGATATAGTCCTGCTTCAACAGATAGGTGCTATCAGTATTGATAGTGAGCACTGTCTTTATACCCGGGCAATCTGCTGCCGGGAGAGTTCCCTCATACGTTCCTGCAACAGACGTCAAATCCACATTGTCCTTATTAGAAGCGGTGGTGTCAACTACATTTGCAGAATCATTGTCTGCAGCATTTGGCGTAGTCTTCTTTCCTGTGCAGGAAGCCAGAATTGCCAGAGAACTTATCGCCAAAACAATCAGTTTCGTTTTCATACTTTCCTTTTAAGTTATAATAATCAATTACCTATTGGCGGAACTATCCGCTAAGACGGTGCAAAAGTAAATAAAAAGAATGAAAATGTATAATTATAATTGAAAAAACAACGTAAAAGATACGCAAATTAGCTTATATGTACGACGTACAGATCGTTTTTAAAGTAATAAAAGTTGTTATAAAATGAGCAGAAATTCGTAATTGCGAAGCTATGAGTGTATCTTTGTCAACTAAAGACAATATAAATTGGCAATATGTAATAGTAATATCAAAAGATAATAGCAATATGGAACGCAAAAAACAGACCGGGCATATCTGCCGATGGATGGCTTTAGGCATAATGATAGCCACCATTGTTGTAGGATGTACCATTGGAATCGGCCTATTTGAATGGCGCGACAGAAGTAGTATGGAGAATAGAAATGCAGAACTGCATCTTTGGCGAAAAAGCATGTATGATTTGAACATACATGTCACCAAACTGGCCCTGCTCGGTGAAACGGCTGCCGACTGGGATTCAACAGCAGCGAACGAATACCACAGGCTTAGTGCGGATGTTAGTAGCCGCCTTCAGAATATAGCCGGTCTTTGTACCAATGAAGATATACGTTCGGTTCAGGAATTGTTGAAAGAAAAAGAAAGACTTTTGCTTGCCATGAGAAATGCGATACACGAGTGCAACGATATTCATTCAAGGTTTACCACAGAAGTCCCTAAGATTGTAGAAAAGAGCAAGTCTGAAAGCAGAAGAGTCGTTTCATCAGCGCAGGAAGCGCAGAAGAAAAAAGGCTTTTTCAGACGTCTGTTCGGTAAGAAGTCCGAGAAGACAGACTCCTCCAAAGTCACGTTGAGACATAGCGAAACGGCAAGGATGCTGACTACGCTGCACAACGACTTGTTGACAAGACACCAGCAGCAGAGCCGTAAGGTAAGTGGCATACTCGACAGCCTCAGAATCAGAAATGAGGTCATCAATAAGCATTTGCAGAATGTGATAACCGTTGTTGACGCAAAAGTGAATAATGGTATTGCCAAGCGTGAGCAGCAGATTAAGGCTATTGAAAATAGAAATCCTTATTATTATATATGTATGCTCAGCTCACTAATACCAGTGTTTCTCATCATGTTCATTCTTGTAAAGAAATTTGCAGCAAGAATGCGTAAAAGCCAAGCTGACATGGAGCAGCTTATTGCGGAACTTCAAGAAGCAAACCGACAGAATCAGGAACTGCTGAGAAGCCGTAGAAAGACGCTTCTGACCATTGTTCATGAATTAAGAAGTCCATTGTCTGCTATATCAAGCGAGTCTGCACAAATGCTTCGCGAGAGAGACCATGTTTCTTGCGAAAGAATGACTGGCATATATCAGTCCTCCAAGATGATGTCTGAAATGATAGATGGTCTGTTGACATTTTATCGCTTGGACAGCGGAAAGGAAACGCTTTTCAAGAAGCCTGTAAATTTGAAAAGCATTTCAGAAATGCTGCGGTTGGAGTATTCTGCACAAGCTACGCAGGCGGGTCTGACTCTTACGGTGCATGCCCATGCGGAAGGAGTAGTGATAGCTGACAAGTTGAAATTATTGAGAATCGGACGAAACCTGCTGTCGAATGCCATCAAATACTCATCGTCAGGAGATGTCATACTGATAACCGAGTATATCAATGGAATATACACCATGTCTGTACATGATAACGGTACAGGCATGAGTATAGAACAGACAGCTGAAATCTTCAAGGCATTTCACCGTCTTGGCAATGCTGCAACTAAGGACGGGTTCGGGCTTGGTCTGTCTATCGTTGACAGCATTGTGAAACTGATGAAAGGTACCGTATCCGTAGAGAGTGAAAAAGGAAAAGGCAGCATTTTTACAGTGAAGCTGCCAATGGAAAGAGCAGACTCTCCGCAGAATGTGACAGACTGCTATCAAGGTATTGACACTGCATCCAATTACAGGATCATAGCCATTGATGACAGCGAGGCACAGCTTGAAATCATACATGAGGCTTTTTCTGTTGCCGGAATGTCTTGCGATACCTGCCGGAATGTGAACGATCTGATGCTGAAAATGCGTGAGAATGAATACGACTTGTTGATTACAGACCTGAAGATGCCGGAATACGACGGATATGCAGTTTTGGAACTTTTGAGAGCCTCCAATATCAGAAATTCACGATCCATCCCCGTATTGATACTGACGGCGTCCGACAACATCACCGAAGAGGAATTCATATCGGCAGGATTCTGCGGCTGCGTCTTCAAGCCTGTATCCTTTAAGGAACTCCGTGAGAAGGTTGAAGGATATATAGAAACCGTAACAAAAGAGCATAAGATGGATTTTTCAAGGTTGATGGCATACGGAAATAAGAACAAGCTGCTCGAGACAATTGTCGGTGAGACGAAGGAAGAGCTTGTAAGCATAAAGGCGACGGCTTCCATAGAAGACAGGGTGAAAATGCAGAATATAGTACATCACCTGTACAGCTCGTGGAGCATTATCAGTGCTGACGGACCACTGCGGGAACTCAGCAGACTCTTGAAGAATACCTCTGCTACGGATGAAGAAATAAACATGGCAGTTTATGTTGTAATCAGACAGGCAGAGACCATCATCAATGAGGCAACAACACAACTTGAAAATAACGTTTGATATGGCAAAAGATACGATATTAGTGATTGATGACAACAGAACATTCTGCAACTATCTGTGCAGCATCCTTGAATCAAAAGGCTTCCATACCAGGAATGCTTACAGCTTCAAGAATGCCGTTGAACTTGTTCGAAATGCGCATGTAGAAGATGTTGTCTTGTGTGATTTGCAGCTTGGAGACAATAAGACGGGTAATGACTTGCTCAAGTGGATGAATGACAATGACATCCGCAATCCGTTTATCATTATGACCCAGTACGACCAGGCTGTCACAGCAGTAGAGGCAATGAAACTCGGGGCGGTGAATTATATCCCGAAGGAGTTGCTGTTCGACAAACTGTATCCACAGATAGAGGAAATAATCCGTCACCGAGAGCTACGGAAAAAGAAAACAGGAAACATACAGGAAAGGAAGAGCAAGGCTTTTCAGGAGGTTTATCACCGTGTATTTCTGTGTGCTCCAATAGACATTTCTGTGCTTATTCTTGGTGCCAATGGAACCGGGAAGGAACATGTTGCACACAGCATCTGGGCAAAGAGCAACCGATCAAACAAGCCATATATCCGTGTGGACTGTGGCATATTGAGCAAGGAACTTGCCGCGTCTGAATTGTTCGGATACAGAAAAGGAGCATTCACGGGTGCTGAATGTGACAAGGACGGATATTTCGGTGCGGCAAGCGGCGGTACACTCTTTCTTGACGAAGTTGGCAACTTGCCAATCGAGGTACAGCAGATGCTTCTGCGTGTCCTGACGACGAAAACATATTCTCCTGTGGGAAGTACGGAAGAAAAGACAGCCGATGTAAGAGTAATAGCCGCTACCAACGAGAATTTGGAGGATGCAATCAAGGAGAAACGTTTCCGCCAAGATCTGTATTATCGTCTTTGTGAGTTTACTATTCAATTGCCAGAACTCGAATCATGTAAAGATGACATTCTCCCATTGGCTTCTGCATTCATGGAAGAAGCCAATGAGCGGATGAACAAGCATGTTACGGCTATAACAGATGAAGCCCAGAAAGCCATGCTGACATATTCATGGCCTGGTAATGTTAGAGAATTGAAACATGTGGTCCAGCAAGCCGTACTGTTATCTGCAAATGATACAATCACAGAAGACACTTTGATGTTGAGCAAAGGATGCAGCCATCCTGCAACTAATTTGAAGGACCTTAATTCCGCAACACTATAGTTTAACATTATTTATAAGTGCCTGAGCAACAAAAAGTTGCCCAGGATTTTGCCATGTCAGAATTTTCACTTACCTTAGTGTTGCGAAAAGAAGACAAGCAAAAC
>NZ_SGVY01000008.1 GCF_004535825.1 Segatella hominis
TTTTGCTTGTCTTCTTTTCGCAACACTAAGGTAAGTGAAAATTCTGACATGGCAAAATCCTGGGCAACTTTTTGTTGCTCAGGCACTTATAAATAATGTTAAACTATAGTGTTGCGGAATTAAGGTTACCGTAAAAATAAAGATCTATCTCCAATTACAGGACAAGTATCCACCATAAAGCTAATTCATCCATTCTATCCGAAACTCACTCCAGAAAATACAAGAGATTTGTTAGGAAGATAAATATGGATGCAAAGAACAAATATATATAAAAGCGTTCCCTCTTGATGAAGTCACGAAAGCTATAGCGAGCCTTATAGTGATCATCAAGATATATCCTGTACTCATGTATCATGGCATATCCCAAGATAATACCTAATATGAGTACAAACACCCCGATGATGATCAGGGCTAATTCTATCCTTGGTATAGTTTCTATTGTTTCTTTCATGGCACAAAGATAGTGTTTTTCATCAAAAAAAGGTGGCGCATTCCCCTGTCAATGTGTCTACTTCCTATGTTTTAGGTGTCTACTTCGTAGGAAGTAGACACCCATTTTAACGATTTTTTCCCTTTTATTATGCGTTTTTCTGATATTTATTGAAAAATGGTTAATCCTGTTTTTTATCATCTGGTGCTGCATTTGCAACTTGTTCTTCTCGCCATTCGGTAGGCGTACAACCTTCCTTTGACTTGAATATCCGGTACAGATAGGTACGGGCAGAGAAGCCACACTCGGCAGAAATAATGTCATTACTATAGTCTGGAAATTCCAACATCATCTTCTTTGCCGCAGTGAAACGTATATCACCAAGCCATATTCTGAATGTAGTTTTCAGATACTGGTCGAAGAATACAGATAACTCATCCTTGGAGATACAAAGTGTGCGAGAGAGGGTAAGCATATTCACAGTACTGTCCTTATATCCTAAATTCGCACACCATGCATCAAGACTTTTCTGGATGAAATCTCTGCGCTCATCGGAAAGTGGTTGTAAAGATTCTGTTCTGCTATCAGCAGAGGTCTGCTGTTTAGCAGAAAGTGCCCCCCCATACCTATATTTTGTTCCCACCAAGGCATCGTTTTCCACTTCTTTATCCAAGAGTTCTTCGGTAGGGATATAACTGCTGCCGAGAGCAATAAATGTAAGATTGAAGAACAGCAAGGCAAGCAATACGGCTGGACCTACTATATATAATAAGGTGGTAGAACAGATGGCAACTGGCATAGCAAGAACTGCAAGCCATAGAATGATTACACTGGCACGCGAATATCTTACGTAAGGCAACAAATCCGTTGCAGCCATTGTCTCCAACATATTTTTACGCCTAATCATCTCCTGAATAATCATGTATATGCAATAGAAAACACTTATGCAAAACAGAGTCAGCATCAGATAAAGCCCCTCTCTGATATACAGGCTATGATGAAGACTGATACCCACGCAAAAGGCCACAATGATGGCAGCATAAATGCCACTACACATCAGTATCATCTTTCTGAGGTTAGCACGGGTGGTTTCTATGTTGTAGATTCCTATGGAGATAAGCGAGAAGCAGGGGGTATAGAGGAGGATGTTGATGACCGCCCCCAGATTATCGTGCATAGCACGGAACCCGAAAGTCATCTGCAGCACATATTGTATCGCCAGTCCTATCAGGGCAGCAACGATCATCCATCGAGAACGCTCATACCGCTTGTTCTCCCATCTTACATGCAGATGAGAGAGTGCTACGATGAAGGCATTGATGAGCATGAATATAAAACATGCAAACTGAAGTAGAAATAATGAATCCATACGCTTCTTATCTTTTGTTTACTTTCTTGTATTTTTGATTACTTGCTGTAGGATTATCTGGATTAGTCATCTGCAAATATCCTGCTGCAACAAGGGAGGTGATGTATTTGGCTATATTTTTTGTATGATAGACAACACCGGCTCTTTCCAAAATTTCCCTACTTGTTCTTGGCACGCTACAGAAGTTTACTACATCCTTCTGTTTATTCGTCAATGGCACTCTTTTAGTGTCATGGTTAGTGTCATGGTAACTATGTATAGTGTCATGGTCTTCGGCAAAAGTGTCATGGTCGGTGGCTAAGTCAGTGTCAGAGTGTCTAAGTCCAGTGTCATGGTCTTCGACTTGGGTACTTTTTTCATGGACTTCGTTACCGACTTGGTTACTTTCTCCTCTCCAAACCGTGATGACAAATTCCTGTGCCTTGTTATTATTCATAAATGTGACATTGATGTCTTCATCCAGAGCACGAGTGATGCCGCTACCTACACCAGTGTATGGCAGCAAGTATATAGCATTGTTAAAAAGGAACATATTGCGAGGCATGGAAGTTCCTGCCTTGATATCCTCAATAGTAAGTCCATTAGGCAATGCACCAGGACTGTGAATCTCAACACGATTGTCGAAAATGAAAATGCGAACAGGGGCTTTCATGTTCAACGAGCGATGTACAAGGCTGTTTACTGTGAACTCAACCAAACTGGTATAAGGTATTTCCAACTTACCCATGCTGTTGAATTCATCTCCCACCTGCACATTATGCAGATTACGAGTGAAGAAATCCATGATAGTGTCATACTGATGAAGCAGATTTCCCTCCATATCTGCATCATTCACCTTGTCACGGAAGACCTTGCTGCCGATGCTGTTGCCAGCAAAACAGATGCACTTGGCTGTCATCATTGGCATCCAGCGTTGGGTGTATTTGCCAAACAGAAGCATGGCAGCAACAGTCAGTGAACCATCAGGACGGATAAATCGCAGATTGCGAAGTATCTTCTCACAGTCATGCCCCTTAGCTATGGCAGAGCATATCATATCAAGTGATGCTTCATTAAAAGCGTCACCTGTCAAGCCTTTCTTTTCCAACACTCTATCAAAACGGTTGCCAAGAAACTGCTTGATGGTCGTTGCATCAAGATCGTTGACAGTTGCATCCCTAACACCAGCCTCGTCTGGAGCAAAACTACCGCAGTCGGTCATCATTTCTGCAAGTTCTGCATTATCGAACACTTTACGCTTGTCGGCACCATTCTTCACCCATACAATTCCCTTGTTGTCATGATAAGGCTTGTTGAGTCCTTCCTTCACAGTAGCAACAACCAAGTAGCCATCCTCGACTTCAACAGTATCTATCTTTATCAGAATGGATGGCACTACGTTTTCTGAAGCAATGTCACTCAACAAGTTGGTTGTTTCTTGTACCTCAGAATACGACAAGGCATTGGTTTCTCCGGTCTTATCCTTTATACCAACTACCAATTTGCCACCATGTGAATTACTGAACGCCACTAACTCACAGGCAATATCATATTTGTCGAGAATGCGTTCCTTGAACTGCACCCCCGATACCTCGCCAGCGTTTATCTGTTTCAATATATCGTCCATCATTCTTTGATACATTCTTTGTTCAACAAATCGTTTACATCCACTTTTAGCAAATCAGAAATCCGTATTAAGGTTTCCAAGTCTGGTTGGCAAGTGTTGGTGCACCATTTGGAAATGGTTGCTTGGTCTTTACCCAACATTTCTGCCAACCACTTGTTTGAGCGCTTGGTTACTGCCAACATAATCTTCAATCTGTTTACATCTTTCTTTGCCATACTATATATATAAAATCGGTAAATACACTTGCAAAAGTACAATAATAATTTTAAATAGAGGTGTAATATTCTCAAAAAAATTACAGAAATCGTAAATAATTGAAAATTTCGCATTATTGTAATAGGCTTTACTTTGAATGTTCTTATCTCATCAAAGCAACATAAAGGTACAAAGCAAGTTATACTTAAAGGTATTTGGGGTGCTACATAAACCGATTCATAAATAATCCTAAAATGAAAGCAGAAAAGTTTGTTTTTAAGAATTTAGTTTTAACTTTGCACTTGTAAAAGGAGTGTTCTTTGCATATTGCAAAATACAGAAATGAGCAGTCCGCTCATTTCCATATTGTTACCTATAAGATGTAGGTAAACGCCCAACTTCTTGATATTCAATTAAAGACAAGTTTAGAGCGAGTTATATTTGTTAACAGAGAATGTTTACTGTGTTGGTAATCCGATAAAGCATATAGACTGATGAAAAACTGTTAAACCACAAATTAAATGTTCTTGCTCCTCTATAAGTTCTTCGTTCAACGTCTTTGAACCGACATTCAGCGTCTTTGAACCGCCGTTCAACGTCTTTGAACCGACATTCAACGTCTTTGAACGGAGATTTCTGTTAGGCTCAAAAACATTTCTATTTAGTATAAGCAATAAAAAGTGGTGAGAAAGTTTGGAATTCTCACCAAAAGACCTTACCTTTGTTCCCGATTTTAACTCCCAATTAAAATGAATGCCTTATGAATAGACAAAATCTATCTTCCAAAGTAAGGATCTCGTGCATTGGCAGCTGATAGGTAATATGATGAAAAAGATTAAAATTAAAAATAATGTCAACAGAACAAAAGAAAATTACAGACAGAAAGTATTTCGTACCTTTTGTATTAATCACGTCGCTCTTCTTCTTGTGGGGCTTCGCTCGTGCCATTTTGGATGTGCTCAACAAGCATTTCCAGAATGCTTTGCATATTAGTATTACGCATTCTTCGCTGATTCAGGTAACCACTTATTTGGGTTATTTCCTGATGGCGATTCCGGCAGGTATCTTTATTAATAGGTATGGGTATCGCCGTGGAGTCGTATTCGGATTGATTCTTTTCGGAGCAGGTTCCTTGCTGTTCATTCCTGGCGCAGCGATGGGCAGTTTTTCTGCTTTTCTGCTATGTTTGTTTATCATCGGTTGTGGTCTTGTCTTTCTTGAGACGGCTGCCAATCCGTATGTTACAGAATTGGGAGCCAAGGAGACGGCAACGAGTCGTCTGAATCTTTCGCAGTCATTTAATGGTTTAGGAAGTCTTTTCGCTACCTTTTGCGTCGGTCAGTTTCTGTTCAATAATACAGAAGAAGGCGGTAATGTCGTGGTGCCTTATACCATATTGGGTATTCTCGTGCTATTGATAGCGCTCGTCTTTTCGCGTGTTCATTTGCCAGAAATAAAGCATGAAGTAACTGCCGAGGATGAGGCTAAGGGTAGTAATATCGGCAAACTCTTTGCGCATCATGGTATGTTTGTCTTCGGTCTGTTGGCACTTTTATGCTATGAGATTGCAGAAATTTCCATCAATTCCTATTTCATCAATTTCGTGACAGGAATGCGCTGGATGGATGACCGTACTGCATCCCTGGTGCTGACTGTAGCTTTGGGATTCTTTATGGTGGGACGTTTCTTAGGCAGTTGGATTATGCGCCGGGTGGCTGCCACTACGATGTTGCTCATCTGTGCAGCTGGTAGTGTTGTCTGTATCGGTTTGGTGCTTTGTGATTTAGGGGTTGTTTCCTTAGTCGCATTGGTAGGCAACTATCTTTTTGAAGCGATTATGTTTCCTACGATATTTGCCATTGCTTTGACGGGTTTGGGCAATCTTACCAAATCAGCATCTTCCTTGCTGATGATGACCCCGATAGGTGGCTGTGGCTTCCTGCTGATGGGTCTGATAGCCGACACTACTCATGTTACTTTGCCATTTATCGTACCTTTTATCAGTTTTGTAATAGTATTAGCTTTTGCAGTTCGTGAATACAAAATTGCTCAAAAGAGCTAAAATTGCTATCTGTATTTAGCAAAACATTAGAAAATTCGCATCAAAAAGTAAGAATTAACTTTTTTAACTCGTTTGAAATACGAAAAAGCAAGTTAACATTTTGCCGTGTCAAAAGAAAAAAGTAAATTTGCACTCGTTTAAGGAAAGTGTTTGGTAAGAGTGCTTTACCTTATTAATATAGTATAGAAGAATGTTTCATTAAAATAATAAATTAAATATTATGGCAGTAGATTACAAGAAAATCGGTCTTGTGAACACTAAGGAAATGTTTGCAAGAGCTATCAAGGGCGGTTGGGCCGTTCCTGCTTTCAACTTCAACAACTTGGAGCAGTTGCAGGCTATCATCCAGGCTTCTTCTAACTTGAAGTCACCAGTTATCCTCCAGGTATCTAAGGGTGCTCGTAAGTATGCTAACCCTACTTTGCTCCGTTACTTGGCAGAGGGTGCTGTAGAGTATGCAAAGGAGTTGGGTTGCAACCATCCTGAGATCGTTCTCCACCTCGATCACGGTGATAGCTTCGAGACATGTAAGAGCTGTGTAGATTTCGGCTTCTCTTCTGTAATGATCGACGGTTCTGCACTTCCATACGAGGAGAACATTGCATTGACAAAGAAGGTTGTTGACTACGCTCATCAGTTCGGTGTAACTGTAGAGGGTGAGCTCGGTGTCCTCGCTGGTGTTGAGGATGACGTAGTTGCAGAGGAGTCTCACTATACAAAGCCTGAGGAGGTTGTTGATTTCGCTACACGTACAGGTGTTGATTCATTGGCTATCTCTATCGGTACATCTCACGGTGCTTACAAGTTCAAGCCAGAGCAGTGCACACGTGACCCTAAGACTGGTCACCTCGTTCCTCCTCCATTGGCATTCGACGTATTGGCAGCAGTTGAGGAGCAGCTTCCTGGTTTCCCTATCGTTCTCCACGGTTCTTCTTCAGTTCCTCAGGAGTATGTTGATATCATCAACAAGTTCGGTGGTAAGTTGCCAGATGCAGTTGGTATCCCAGAGGAGCAGTTGACTAAGGCTTCTGAGAGCGCTGTTTGCAAGATCAATATCGACTCTGACTCTCGTCTTGCTTTCACAGCAGGTGTTCGTGAGACATTGGCTCTTCACCCAGAGTACTTCGACCCACGTCAGTACTGCGGTAAGGCTCGTGAGTACATGGTTGATCTCTATAGCCACAAGATCAAGGATGTTCTTCATTCTGACAACAAGTTGGCTAACCTCGACTAATTCGAGATTTTTCAATCTAAGATATGAGAGTGGAATCCGAAAGGGTTCCACTCTTTTTGCTTTTTATAGGCTGACTCTTGATAGGCTGACTGTATTCTTAATAGGTTGCCACCCTATATTGGCAGGCTATTTTCTTAAAAGTTCAAGATTGCGAGAAATGCTGATGGTGGTCTTTTGTTTTAAAAAGGTGTACTTTTTGTTTTAAATCAGTTTGTTATAAGCTATATTAATATCCGTTAGTATAGTTTAACGGCATTCGCTCTTATTCTTCAAGAAAGATTTCATATTTTTGCACCCGAAAGAAATACTTTGCTTGGGCAAGTATGCTTTTATTCTTATATAATATCATGTACTAGTAGAAGATGAGGCTGCGTTTAGAGTAACGCAATTTAACTAAAAACATAAGTGTAAAGTAACTAAAGACAATATATAATGATTAAACAAAAATAAACAAGCAATAAATAGAATACAAGTAAATGATATTAGATTATGAGAAAATTTTTAATGATGCCGATTTTGGTATTGGCAATGGCATTGGGCTTTGTAAGCTGCAGTGCAAGTGATGATGGAGTAAACGATGGAATGCTTGGTCAACAGACCACTACATTCATGCCTTCGTTCTCAATGTTGAGTTACACACAGTCTGCAAGTACACCTATCCTACAGGATGGTAGCAACAGCGCTGAAATGGAAGAGAAGCTTGTCTGCAAGATTCTGCCAGGTGGAAAGTTGATGCTGACTCACAAGAATGTTGTTTTTGATGATGCTGTAAGCATTAAGATGGAAACAACTTTGGTGGGCAACAAGTTGATTGTCACAGAGAATGCTGACTATGGAGTGTCTGGCAACTATGGCTACTATACTCTGAATACTACAGTAGGTACGCTGAAAGATGGTAACTATACGATTGTTGTCATGCGCAACCAGAATGTGAGAGCAGAGTTCCAGATGTCTTACGATTCATCTAAGGCCAAGAACCAATAATTGTATTTCCGACGACCAGTTTAAATTTTATTTATTATATAATAAGTTAGTAAAGTTACTACAAAACTAATATTTCTCTAAAAAAGTTATTCTATTTCATTTTTTATTTGTACTTTTGTCGCATAATACAAATTTCGGATAGAGGTTTGTTGATAATGTTGATTTCCTGGTAGAATGATAATGCTAAAGGATAAAAGAAAATTGCAGGCAATTTATAGCTTGTTTAAAAAGCCAAGAGCAGAAAGACCTTTTGGGTTTGATTTTATATTATGGGCACCTGTTTTTGTATTGATAGTATATATAGAACTGTTGGTACAGCATAGTTATACTTTATTACCAATATGTATCCCATGGATGTATGATAAAATATGGATGATTACTTTTTCAGGGCTGTGTGCATTAATAAAAAAATATTTAGGAAAGTCTTCGGATGGCTTTTCGGATATTTCGTGTGTGTGTTTCGTAAAGGTTTCTTTGTGCTTTATTCTAATACCAGCTTTGGTCTTTTTGCCAAACAAGTATTTGTCATCAACAAGTTCTTTTAAGGAAGAATATGGCAAAGTGATAGACCTAACGGCTGTTAGTGGAAATAAGACTCCTACTTCCAAAAAGAATTATGTAAAGATTAAATTAGATAATGAAGATATTTCTTTCTGGTATGATACATACAAAGAAACAAAACCTCTTGGAACAAAATGCATTATGAACATTAAGAGAGGCTTTTTTGGGCTGAGATATGCCGATAATGTTGATTTTTTGGTAGAATGAGTTATATGCAGGCTCTTAGTTGATAACCTGCATAAGAACTTCAGGAGAACAGTCTTTTAAGATTACTTTGTTCCCCTTGTCAAGTAAATATATGGAAGGCATGGCTTCAAACTATATAAATTGCTGATATTTCTCTAAAAAAGTTATTCTATTTCATTTTTTATTTGTACTTTTGTTGCACAATACAAATTTCGGATAGAGGTTTGTTGAAAATGTTGATTTCCTGGTAGAATGATAATGCTAAAGGATAAAAGAAAATTGCAGGCAATTTATAGCTTGTTTAATAAGGCGCCTTTTTGGGTTGAATTTATATTGTTGATGGCTGTTATAGCTTTAGTAGTATATCTTGAAGTATTAGTGCAGCATAGTTATACTTTATTACCGATATGTGTCCCATGGATGTATGATATAATCGGGGTAAATTTTGTTTCAATATTATTGGCGTTAATAAAGATCTTTTTGAGAAAAACTTCTGAGGGCTTTTGGGATGTTTGGGGGACATATCTTTTGAAAACATCGCTATGTTTTATTTTAATACCAGCATTGATACTTTTGCCAAATAAATATTTACCCTCAACGATTCTTGTAAAGGAAAAATATGGTGTTGTAATAGATTTGGCATCAATTAAAATAAATAAGTCTACTAGTTCAAGGAAAAATTACGTAAAGATAAAATTAGATAATGAAGATATTTCTTTCTGGTATGATACATACAAAGAAACAAAACCTCTTGGAACAAAATGCATTATGAACATTAAGAGAGGCTTCTTTGGGCTGAGATATGCCGATAATGTTGATTTTTGGGTAGAATGATTTATATGCAGGTTCTTAGTTGATAACCTGCATAAGAACTTCAGGTAAACAGTTTTTATTATGAAAAAAAGAAGTTTTGGATTGGTAAAAGTAAACTTTGTTATGTTTGTAATTTGTATCGGATTTTTCCTGTGTGGCAAGTTTGGCATTCCATATATTTATGAAAAATATGGGATGCCAGTAGATGCTGTTGTTTACGGAATGAGTAACGATACTAAAGGTAGGAGCCTTGCACGTTATGAGTTTATTGTTGACCAGAAAAAGTACAGAGGAAGTACTTATAAGAATGTTCATGAAGGAGATACAATATGTGTTTGGTATTTTCCTGTTCTTCCTTGGTTAAACAGATATAATTAAAGAATTGGCTCGATTTTCTTAGTTGATAACCTGCATAAGAACTTCAGGAGAACAGTCTTTTAAGATTACTTTGTTCCCCTTGTCAAGTAAATAAATGGTAGGCATGGCTTCCAGGCTATAGCTGTCGCTGATGCGTGTGTCGGCATATATGGATAGAAAAGTGTAATCTGCAGGGATGGTCTGCTTGTCAAGCCAAGCCGAGATTCTGTGGCAGTTGTCACAGTCTGGGTCATAGAAGTAAAGGATGACCTTTCTGTCTTTGTAGTCACTCAGTTGATGTTGATTCCCGTTCTTGTCAGTAAACACAAAATCAAGGGCATTGTCACCAGGCAGGTTCTTGTTCCTCGTTTTTATCTTAAAGGCGATCCTCTCCTTTTCTGTTTCATCAAAGCCTGTTGATTTCTCCATTTCGTTGAGGAAAAGAAGATACACCTTGTCGTTCCTCATAGGCGACTTCGGATTACCCAGATAGTGTTCGATGAGGCTCTCGAATTTGTCTTTACTCTTCTGGCTCCCAAAAGCTTTTGAAGCAAAGATATGCACACTCTGCTCTGCGGTAGTTGGAGTAAAATGAGGAATGAGATCGATGAAATTGACAAATCCTTGTTCTGAGATATTGGCATTGCTAAGTTGCAAGGTATCCTTGAAGTCAAAATTGTCCCAATAATGGAGACCCAGATAATTGAGCCGTTGTTCTACGGATTTGAGAGAGTCGGGCATCACAGGATAGACAAACGAGCGGTTTTGTCCGATAGCTTGCAGAATGTTCAATGAGAACACCAATGCGGTGATAATAATAATTCGATATCTCATAAGCCAATTCTTTTTTTGCAAAGTTAAATAATAAATCTGAAAAAGGCAACAAAAATGTGCAGTTTTTCAAAAAATGAATGTCGTGGAGCTATAGAAGGTGAGTTCAACTCGGCAACTATATCTCCGACGACCAGTTTAAATAGTTTTCGCTATTTGGTGTTCTTAGTAAAAGTAAATGATATTTAATGATTCTGTAAAATCCGTTGTTTTTATCTATATGTAAAAGTAATTTCTTTAGCCTTTGTCTTCACGTTTGCTGCGTTTATATAGCCTCCGTTGTAGTAGCTGGCTTTCACATAGAACTTACCCGGAGTACCGGATGTGTTGACTCTCATGTTCTTGATGGTAATGGTCTGTGTCGTACCCACTACGCTGGCAGATTCATATTTCACAACAAACCAGTTGTTCCATCCTTTTCCTCCATCTACTTCCGCAGTAGAACCAACTTCTATACCGCAATTCTGCGGATTGATATCATTAGAAGCGATTTTGATTTCTATTGGAAGCAATTCCTTCGGATAGTTAGCCGGAATCTTGAATTTCAGTTGTGCTGTGGCGCTGATATCCTTACCCATCGTAGCAGGGAACTCAAACTCATATTCCATATTCTTGATGGTATAGATGTGGATATTCCTGCTCAGACCATGCTTCTTGTCCAACAGTCGGATGATTCCTTCCTTCATGGAATTATCAATGGTGCTCAATGTATAATGAATGCTTCCTTCGCCATTATTGAATGTAATGACAGGAGTCTCATTGATAGCACAATTGGTATTCTTCATCCAAATTGCTTCAAAGTCATTTGCGGTAATGTCGGTATCGCCAGCATACTTGAAGGAAATACTTTGTGCTGCAGTAGCTCCCTCGTTCAAGAGAATATAGGTGCCATTTGTGATACTGAGGGTATATTTTCCGTCAGAAACTTCTGGTACAATGTCTTCTACTACAATCCAAGGGTTGTTGGCTGGTGTTCCATTTACGGCTGCATCAAAGCTGTCATAGCCCAATGAAGCATCCAGTTTCTTCACCTTAATCTTATAGATGTGGTTTCGCTTGATGCGGTAGAGCTGGTTGTCCTTGTCCTGCAAAAGTACGTGGAAACGTTTGTGGGTACCGTTCTTGTAAGTTGCCCAGAGAATAACCTTCAGCGGTTTGCTGGCATCATTGCGATTCTCAAAGGTATAGGCGATATTCTCCATCTGTCCCTCAGAACCCTGGTATGTCTTCTGGTCTTTGGTAGGAGTGATATAATCAGGGTTCCATACTGCCATCTCATGGGTGTCAGGGAAGGTGAGGTCTGTCTTGAATGGAGCAATCGTACCGTGTTCCTGACCGTCGTAGATAGATACTATCACCTTTTTAATTTCGTTAGCCACCTCGTCTTCCAGTTCAACCTTCACCTTGGCTCTGTCTCTGATGAGATGTATCACAGGCTTGTCGGCTCCACCATTGAGGAAAGCTTTCATCTCCTCCGGCGTATTTTTCTTGACATATCCCCAATAGACGATTTTTTGAGACTGATCTTCTCCAGCGCTTGATTCGAATGAAGTCATGAGCATATTCTCATGCATTCCGATCCATTTAGGAGATTGGGTGATGTCCAACGTAGCATTGGCAACAAAGTGGATTCTTGCGGTAGAATTTGGTATTGTAGCCTTGATGCCTTTCGGATTGCTGCTGCCGTTTTCCAGGATATCTCCTTTAGGTGTTGTTTCAAGCGTAAGATCTTTTGCAAGTCCTAAGAAGAAACCGTCCTTGTCGAAGCAGAAAAGCTGGATGTCTTCTGCCCGGTCAATACCTTCATTACCGTATGTCTGACTTCTGGTTATGGTCTGGTTCTCCTCATAGCTCGGAATACCAACATAAGTGGTAATGGTATATTCGTTTCCTTGTTTTTCCCAAAGCTTAGAAGGACCATTCTCAACCATGTCGTTTGTGCAGGCTGTCAGCATAGCCAACAGTCCTGCAATCATACTCATATAATATTTTAAATGTTTCATAATAGTGCCTCCTTTGTGATGGTTTATTCTTTCTTGTTTTCTAATGCAGTTACCTCTTCAGGTGTAAGGTCGCGGACGCAGCGTACGAATCCTTCATCAGAACCTTTCGGATTTGCTGTTACCAGGTTTCCACTCAAAGACCAATATGAATAGCCTCTAAGGACCTCTGTTACGACATCCTGACCAGATTTGTATTGGTAGTTTACAATCACTTTGATTTCCGATTCCGTAGGAAGTCGCCAATTGTCATAACGGGTTCCGTCTGTTCCTACTTCTACATAGTCATCACAGTGCTTGGATGCTTTGACTCCTTTGCTGAAACTGAGTACGGTCCCGAGCTGAGATGCCAGAGCAAAAGCAGGTGATACTACGTCTTCTGATGACAGCTTTGTGGTCGGATTGATGTTGTTTACATGTCCAATCGTATAGTCTCCGTTGGTGTGCGTAATTTGAACCACATACATGTTGTTGTTGGATTGGTCTTTTCTTGCTTTATTCAGAGTGGCTTGGTATGCATTTTCTTTATATTCATCTTGGTATTCCCAAATATATGTGCCTTCTATGATATCTGACCACCAACCCCATCCTTCTTGTACCTTACCATAGGTATAAACCTTTGCCGTGAAGTTATCATCAGATGATGTCTTGCTGGTTTTGTGGGCTTTTTGATGTTCTTGCCAATCAATCCATCCGTCCAGACTCTTGGTAGAGTACCATCCTGCAATGGCCTGTATGTACTCCAATGGATATTGCTTGATGGTTACCTGTTCTGTCTTCTTGTTTTCTCCTTCACCGCAGGATATGGTAAACTTGATGTATTTTACGGTCAACGGAACAAATTCTTTAGCTTGGATATTGACGATACCCTGGTCTTTCTTCTCAGTATGACCATTGGCGAAATTCAGACTGATTTGTGGATAAGTAGTACTTCCTGGCTTAATCGTCTTCTTCGTGCCGTTCTTGTCGTAATAATAAACTTCGTCTATTTGGACAGTACAAGCATCGGAAGCATAGAATTGGATCGTCTTGTTATCCACTTTCTCATTTCTCATGATATGGAAGGTAGGGGTAACCAGGAGATAACTATGCTTATCGGCATTGATAACGGTTTCTTCGCCTTCTGTCCATTTCATCACGTCGTATTGGATATCCGCCTGGGTTCCATAGACGATTTCAGTACTGCTGCCACGATTGGTAATGTTGGCATTGACGGTATAGATATGGTTGCGTTTCAACTCTGTTTCGTTGATGTCACGTACTGGTATGCTATAGAAGTTGTCTGTGGTTTCGCCAACGGCTCCTTCTCCTTCAGCATCTTCTGAAATCTTGGTCAGCGGTACTTTCACGATCAACTTAGGCATCTGCTCCGTATTGTCCCATTTGGTAGCATAGCTGTAGGTGGTAATGGTAAAGTTTCCGTTTTCACCCATAGCACTTTCGTAAGCTCCACTCATATTGCCCAAAGTCTTGGCAGAGTTCTCGCCGAAGAATGTGGTAGCAGTATTGTAGTTCTGGAAATTCCAGCTTGGATTGCCAACAGTGTATCCAGGCACATTGATGTTGAGCTTAACCAGGATTTTAGCTGCTGCACGGCAGAGACTGGTTTGAATGGTTTGGCGGGCAGCTGTTGTTACGAGATAATCGGTCGTGCTGCTCATCAGGAAATTCTTGCCAGGATTGGTATTCGTCTGGTATGGTTTCCAGATGTCTGCATCCGTCTGGGTCTTTCCTGCTAATTCGCTCAGAACATTGATGCCTTGCAGTGATTCCTTGGCATTGGCAATGGTAACAACCTGGTAAGTTTCATTTTCTACCAGCTGGTTCTTGTCTTTCCAGTTGCCCTGGTCCAAAGTGGCAGTAGTACCTTGAGTCATGCTTGGCAACGTCTTGCCCAACTTGAGCGTTGCGTCGGCTTTACCAAAGATTTTCACATCGAGTTTATCCAACTTAGCCTCGTTGAGGCTCATGTCGGATGCAACTCTTGTCTTGGCATCAGTCACCTGTGGATAAATGCTGAGGCTCTCTTCCATTCCGATCGTATCGTTGAAGGCATCTTCCCCAGCGCACCCGGATAAGAGTACGCCCATGATGAAGGTCAGCATTGCTTTCCAGGTTCTGTTATATTGATAATTGATCTTCATGATGGTGTCATTTTAAATGTTACTTCACTTGAACAAAACTGATTTCCGTAGAGGTTCCTGGCAATTTTTCTTCGCCTTCACCCACGTTGATGAGTGCTTTGTTGCTTGGAACAATCGTCAAGAAGACATTTGCATGATAGTTGTGTGGATTTGCCATATCAAGAATCTTCTTAGGCACTACATAGAAGCTGATGGTTTCCTTGTTGCCGTTGCCTTCCAAGGTGTTCTTGATTTCTCCACTTTCGTCTCCCGCTATCACAAATCCGAAGACTGGATTGTTGCTCTGGAGAATCCATTTCCTGCCACCTGTATAGATGTTTTCGAAGGTAATCTTCGGTCCCCAGGTAGGCTCATTGAAAGCTACTTGTATGCCTCCGTCATGGGTTTGATAATCGCCTTCTACGACGGTATGGATTTCTACCTTATCTACATAGTTGTACTTTCCGCCATCTTCCCAGTCGAGTACGGTAGGGTTGATTTGCAACTTGCCGCCTTCGAGGAAGTATGCATAGACTACCAACTCGTGGTTGCGTGCTGCAGGCTTCATGTTGGAAGGTATTGTGAAGGTGGTACTTTGCTCTGGAGAGTCCTCACTCAGTTTGAAATAAATTCTACCTGTGATAGGTCGGTTGCTCTCTCTGAGATAAGTACGGTGCTGGGATACGAAGTTGGCTCCATCCAGACGCGTCATGTATTCAGCTGCTTTTTCACTGCTTCCTCTGTGGAAAGTTGTTGGGTCTGCAACACTGGTAATGTATCTGTTGGAAACTCCTCCGAGCATCACCTTTGAGTGTACGTAAGTGGTAGTTCCATTATACTGGGTGGAGATGAGTCCGGCAGTCTCGCGGTATGCATAGGTGGTTGCATCAGGGAAGACATAACTGGCTTGTGGTATGATATCCTCGTCCAATTCTATCTTGGTGATCAATGCCTCTTCTGTTCCTCCATCAGCCTTTCTTGCGAAGAAGAAGTGCAACTTAGAAACGGCTCTTACCAACGGAATGATTACGCTCTTGGCTGCAGCGGCAGTTTCTGTATCTGCCACATGGTCTGCTACAGAGATATGGGTGATGACTCTTGACAGTGGAAGTCCTGTAGCAGGAACTTCAGATGCCTGGGCTTTACCTTCACCGTTGATGCCGAACTGACTCTTGATGACCATTTCCTTCAACTGCTTGCGAGTCAACATCTTGTTGGCAGTATTATCAGGGAAAATACCCTTGATGCTTTCCGCATTTGCCAGAATGAAAAGGTCGAGATTCTCAAGTTCGTTTCCTCCAGATTTGCGAGGAATTTTCATGCTTACTGTCTTTACGGCAGTTTCGCCGTTGACAGGAGTGGTGAGAATTTCTTCTCTATAGCTTACTGCGATGGCATCATCACCTGTAGAGTTGGAATTGAAAGCCCAAACTCTGATGCTGTGGATGCTGCTTTCCGTAGCAGGATTGGCTGGGTTGCTGTCGAAGTCATCAGCTCTACTCATCGCCGCCCTTGACTCGGTAGGAGAGGAAGTCAGAAAACTGAGATTCAAATAGGTCTCGCTGTCGTCATTGGCAGTGCCAGGACCATAATCGTCATAGACGCATGATGTGAAGACGCTGATGGCTAAAAGCGAGAGTAGCAATGCCGTGAGTGCCATCAAGAAGGTCTTGATTCGATTCCTTCTTTCGTATAATTTAATGAAGTCATTCATAGCGTCCTCCTTTCTTTATTGATTATTACCTAATTCTGTATCTTTGATATTGACATTCCAACCATTGACATTCACCTTGGTGATCATGTTGTAATCTCTCTTGTCCGATACGTAGAACATCAGAACGTAATGGTCTTCACGGTCCAGATACTCCTGGTCTTCCCAATTCTGGTTTACCTTTTCACCGCAAAGGGCAAGGAACCAAGGGAGAGAATGATTGAATAATTCTATAGGATTATCCTTATCGCGCAGGTCGGTGATAATGATGCGCTTGTCATCATAATTGTTTTTGTCACCATCCCTTACGACACGTCTGTCATTCTGTCTTTCGAACATACGAGAAGATGAGAGATCGTAAATCAAGGCCTGATCTACAGGTTCTTCATTCACCTCGGTATGTGCACCGTCATAGTTTGCTCTGCGCTCCATGTTGTATGGCAAGTAGGTGATTCTTTCGTTCTTCACTTTCTCTCCTTTGTGATCGAGCCATGCTGAAGAACCTTCGATGCGAACGTCGAAATTCTCAGGTTTGAAATCCGCCTGATCGTTCTCGTAAGGGAGCAATACGATGCGGTAAGTCTTGGTACACTTCATTAAGCTGAGTGTAGAAGTCACTACTGTACCTTCGTTTCCATTTTGGTTCAGCCGCTGGAAGTCCACCTGGGTCTTTGCGGTGTATAAGGCTGCAAATTCCTTGTCGTTCTTGATTTCTTCGCCATTGTCCTTACCCATCCTTTCGGTCAGGTCGTCAATGGTAGAAACGCCCGGTGTAAGAGAAGCAAAACTGAACTCCATCTCGTCATCTTCTGCTCTTGACATCACCTGACGGTCGCGAGCCAGACATACGAAGGTATATTTCCCATCCTTCAGACCCGTAATTTCCATCGTGTGTCCAGTTTCAAACTTTTCTCGGCTTTCGATATAAGAGTCAAAGAATTTGCCGTTTTCATCAAAGGCATAAACGTTGATATTCTTAACTTCAGCGGCGAAAGCGTCAGCTTGTTTCACGTTATATGTATAGTCGAACTGGAGAGCCACTTTACTTATTGCAGGCGGGCAGTCGTCCATGTCTTCCTTGATGCAAGAAGACATTGTGGTTAGTGCTATGGCTGAGAAACATACCAATTTAAACCAGTTGTTGTTGATGAATTTTGCCATATCGTTAAATCTTTATATTGTTAATATTCTTAGAAAAGTTCTCTTGAGTTATCTGGAGTGCCCTGCTTTTAGGGTAGGGCATCGTTGATTTCGTCTTTGGGGTGCTTTACTGGAAGCACTGGGTAATCCCATCTTTCTGTGGGTTGTCCCATCTTTCGGATGGAGGAGGTAGTAGGGGGTGAGTTTTATATCACTGTCTTATGGAGGCTTCGTTCTTGATTCTTTGGAGGAAATCTTTCGGAGGCAATGCCCCCGAAAGATTGATGATAGTTACTTCAACTGAATATTAGTAGAGTTAAGTACCCAAGGGTTGATAGCTACTGTTACATTCATGTAGTAGTTAGGCTGGATATCGTCTGGAGTTGGTCCATTAGGAACATCCTTACCTAAGTCGTAGATACCATTCACATTCATGCGATAGATGCTGTTGCGGAGAATTGAGTAGTAACCTTCACGTACGTAGTAGTTGTCCTCAATGGTGTAGCGGTAGTACATCTTACCTGCACGGTAAACTTCGATGTTGTTGGCCTTGCGGAAGTTTGTTAACTTTTCGCCTTCCTCGATCAAGTTGCCCTGTGCATCCTTAATATTATTTACCACTTCTGCTGCTGTGAGCGCTCCGAATGGGTTACTTACTTCCTCGTCTGCCATCAAATCTGCGATACGGGTGTAAAGCTTGCCGTCATAGCGATAGAATGTGCCATCTGCGAAGTCTGCATTTGCCTTAGCACTTTCTGTCAATGTGGCCTTGATGCAGAAGTAGATTGATGTTGCATCATCCTTTTCAGTTGTTGTATTCTCAAACATATAGTTCTTAGGAGTACGGGCGTTGGTGGTGAAATTCTCAAGACCTGCAGCCTGATACTTGGTACCGTACTCTGTTGTTGGCTTGTAGTAAGGAGCAGTTTCTGCAATCAGCGCGTTGAGTGTCCACTTGCCTGTTGTGTTCCAATTCTGCACTACGTAAGAGTTGTTGTTCAAGTTTGACAGTGCGTATGTGTCATAAACTACACCTTCCAGATAATCCTCAAAGTTCTTGGTGGTAGTTTCTGGCTTTCTTTCAATCTTGGTTACATCTACGGTAGGAGCATCTACTCTTGCTACAACTCGGTCGAGAGAGATCTGGGTAGCAATGGCAGGGGTAGCCTCGTTCTTATTGTCTGCTGTAAAGGTAACAGTACTGTGATCTGCCTGCTTGTTCTTGTCGTTCTGGTTGAACATTACGAAATGGTTGTTGCTTGCATAGTTTGCACCTCCGACTGTTGATCCTGCAAATGCTGCATTGGCTGCGAGAGGATAGTCTAAATCTGCGTTTGCCAAGAAGTAAACGGTGTATGGTGTGTTCTCTTTCACGTCGTTTACACTCACCTTGATAGGCTTGGTCTCACCAGCAGTTGTCTGGGTAGGAGCTGTCTTCCAGTCACTTGCCGTTACGGTCTTCTTGAAGATTCTTTCTGTACCTTGATAGATATAGATGGTACCAGATGTGATGGTGCTTTCCTCTACTGTTCCGTTCTCAGGGTTAGATTGGGTAGTTCTGGTAGCATCACCAGCAGAACCTTTTACTTGGATAGTCATGTTATAGAAACCCTCTACTGTTTCCTGACCAGTGGTAGGAGACATTGTGTCGTCAGTGCTGCAACTGTTGAATGTGAATGCTGCTATCGCTAACATACTCATTGCGAATAGATTAAATTTCTTCATAATCTTAAGTTCTTAAAACGTTAAACAATTATTTTACTTATACATTAATTCTAAAAAAGAAGTTTCGCATATTTTGTAGCAAAAGTTATTTGCTTTTTTTATAAACCTTCTTAAACTTAATTCTCTTTACAATTTATGAGTCATCTTTTACTTATGAAATCCTCTTTTGTTGAATAATCATCTTTTACTATACATTATATATATAGATATTCATCCTTTGATTACATCCTTCTGAGAAGTTCCTGAAGATTAATCTTGGCTTCCTTCAAACCAGCCTTATCTGCTTTTTCGAAGTAGGTCTTGGCAGTCTGATAATCATTCTTCAGAACAGCAAGTGCGCCTTTAGCGTTGTCCACTTCCGGACCATTTCCAGCCTTCTTCAAGTAATTCTCTGCGCTTACCTTATCGCCTCTATCGATGGCAGTATAGGCTGCGTTGAGATTAGCAAGTTCTTCCTCTGGGAACATCTTTACGGCGATATCAAATACCTCATTGTATTCCTTGCTTCCCTTTTCGTAACTGTTGGCTACTGCATACATCTCTTCGAGGGATAGCTTTTGTGGACGGGTCTTGATAATCTTGCGAGCTTCTTCGAGATTGAAATGTCTTACGTCGTAATTGATTTCATATTCGGTGCGGCGCAAAGGTGGATATACTTGGTTGATGAGATATCTGTGTGCATCTCCTGCTTTGGCTGCAATCGCTCTTTCCATTTCGTCTGGTCCCATGTTGCTGTTGAGGATGTTCAGCACGGTTGCCTTCTGCGGGATGTTGTTCTTGGCTACGTAGTCACGCACTCCCTGCCAGTCTTCTGCAGTAGAGGAGAACTTGAACAGTTTCATTTCCACTGGATAGAGGTTGCGCAGATAGTCATAAACGGCTTTAGTACGGTTCTTAGCCAATTTCTCATTGTTGGCATAGCTGCCGTCTGGGGAGGCGTAACCATGTAGTGAAATCGAAGTGATGTGTACGTCTGCGTCGTTCTTCACCAGGTCGATGGTCTTGCGCATCTTGTCTAATTCTGCTTGATTGTTGCCTAGTTTTGTATTGATAATTGCTTTATTGATATGAAAATTGAGTTGTGCCGTACCCTTTTCCTGTCGGTTCTTGATAGGTTCTGCCTTAGGTCTCACGTATGCATATTGCAATTTCATTGGTCCTGGCAGGGCTTCACCGATGCGGCTGAACAAACCGTTTTCTACAATAGCTTGGTTACATCCGCAGACATCTTGTCCGACAACGAGTTGTGAGTTGTTCATCCACTCGCGATATGGAGTTGTATAAGCATAATGTATGGTCTGGGCTTCCTTATTGTTACGTCTGGTAACGATAAGTGGATTTTGGGTGGCAGTCTTGTTGTTGCGCTGGTAATAGATGTAGCGTTTGCGTCCCATGATTTCCACCGCAGGCATTTTGAGCGTATCTTGCTGGTTGACGATCATCGGGATGATGACGGTTCCCTTATTGCTTTTCACCTGAAGGTTGTCAAGCTTGAAATCCATATTGACAGCAACGTTATTGCCTGTTTTTTTCACTTCCTTGTTGAGAAGGCTCACTTTTCCACCTACCAA
The DNA here is from genome assembly GCF_004535825.1 of Segatella hominis. Taxonomy (GTDB): domain Bacteria; phylum Bacteroidota; class Bacteroidia; order Bacteroidales; family Bacteroidaceae; genus Prevotella; species Prevotella hominis. The sequence goes on from NZ_SGVY01000008.1 coordinate 20,899, forward strand.
TTGCTGTGCTTTGGCAGGCATACAGAGCAGAATGACTGCTGCTGCGAGGCTTAATTTGATGATATGAAATGTTCTCATAATTGAAGTCTTTTACTAAATGATAGAAACAATGTAATGCCTAAATGATAAGAATACTACCTTGCTGATGTCGTTTAGAAGACATACACCAGGTTGATGGCTGCCTTGGTAGGGCCTACGTAGTGGTGGCTCTTGTCACTTTCTACTTTCTCGCCGCATTTCTCACATTCGTATTGGTCATACTTGGAGAAAACGTACCCTAATCCCAACTCTGCTTCCAAGTTCCAGTGCTTGGAGAGTGTCCAGGTGTAGCCGTATGCGATTCCGGCTCCTATCATCCATCCCTCGAAGCGATGTTCTTTCAACTTGGAGAAATCTGTTCCCAGTAACATGAAGTCTGCATCAATATTACCTATATTATACTGTCCACCCAAGGCATGGAAACCAAGGAAGTGCCCCATCATCTTGTTGCAGAACCAATATCGTGCTTCAGGTTGTACGATCCAATGCTTCCACTTCTTATTGTCTGAGAAAGACCAAGGATTATAATTTCCCGACAGATCGAATGTCCATTTCGGTGCAAGGCTGAACTCAACTCCAAGATTGAAGGTGGTTGTTGCATCATACAAGAGGTTGGTCTTGATGGCTGCCTTTTGGGCTATTGCCGAATAGGAAAATCCTATGCAGGCAATCATTGTTATAATCATCTTTTGCTTCATAATCTTATGTTTTATGATTTTGTTCTTAGAATTATTTACTTTTATTATTCTTTTAAACTTTGAAGTTCTTAGAAAAATTACTTTTATGATTTTTGTCTTTTACTTTTTTATTGGTTTTAGAAATCATTACTTTTATCTTTCCTCTAAACTTTGTAAGTTCTTAGAATCGTTAAATGGTAGATTTTTTGTTCTTTCTGGTGGCAAATTTATAATGAATTCTCTTTGGTTGCAAGTTTTTTAGCACTGAAAAATACTGAAAAATGCGATTTTTTCTACATTTACAACTAAAAAACACTGAAATTTACCCCTAAAAACTAAAAAATCTCCAAAAAGAATACGAATCTCAAAATAAAAGCGTATTTTTGCGAAAAAGATGATGGTTAACTTTTTGATAGAATTATTGTATGAAAGGTCTTAGTAATAGTACGGTGAAAATGATACGATTTATAGAATTGTATCTTTGTCCACAATATTGTGGTGTGATTGATAGAAGAAGAGTGATAGCTTATCTGTTCTTTACACTGATAGAAGCTGTTGTGATTCCTCTGCATTTCTTCTTGTTTCTGATGTTCTGGGAGCCTATGGGCTTTGGTCTTACCTGTGCCCATCTGATAGCTTTCTCTGTCATCCAATGGACCATCTGGAAGCAAAGCTTAAGTTTCGATAATGGTTTGTCAGCCCTGCTGATGCTGGCTGCTGGTAAACTGATGATTGACAGTATATTCTGTATTTTTTTGGAGTTGTCGAAGATCATATCTCTGTTTTGGGTAATGTCTTCGTCATGATGGTTATCGGAATTACCGCTCTCAGTCTGATGTTGCGTAAAACGGCTTTGGTCGTAGCTCTGGCGATGATTCCTGCATTGGCTTTATATGTTTATATGGAACCTTCTGTTACCTTATGGTTCTCATTGAAGCCTTTACTCGTGGGTATATTGATGTTCGGCTATGTCTATACCTATAATATGAGTAAGGTGACTAAAGGATTGCGCCAACCGCGTGAAATCAATCAGGAAGAGAAGAAGGCATTGGAAATGCTTGCCAATATTCGTGATTTGGATCATGATAAAGCAGAAAGTTTGCTGGAAAGACTTACTCCTGAAATGCGTCAGCGTATTGTGGGGCTTGCCACTGAGCGGTTGAGAAAGGAAGAAAGGGAACTCTTAGCTTGGGATCTGATATGTGTGGAACTGACCAAAAGCGAAAAGGTTATCTGCAAATTGATATTGGAAGGAAAGACGCTGAAGGAAATCTGTTCTTTACTCAACAAGTCTGAGTCTAATATCACCAGCCAGCGCTGTCATATTCGCAGAAAACTGAAAATGGGACGTAAGGATGATTTGCGACGTACTTTGGAATTAAAAATTATAGAGGTAAGAGATGCGCTTTAGGCCATCTCTTATCTCTATTACTTTTATGTCAACCGTTCATTGATGTTGATGAACTGTCTTTTAATCTTCCATTCTCAGGAAGGCTTTAGGCAGATAGTCTATGAGATCGCCTGCGATGAGGCTCTCCTTGCCCAGATCTTTTATAGCTAAGTCGCCTGCGAGTCCATGAAGATACATGCCTATTTTGCAAGCTTCTGCCTGTCTGTAACCTCGGGCCAATAAGGCTGTGATAATGCCTGTCAAGACATCTCCGCTGCCGGCAGTAGCCATTCCGCTGTTGCCTGTTGAATTGAATTCGATATGCCCGTTTGGCAAACAAAGTGCAGAATAGTGTCCTTTGAGAATGATGTAAGCCTGGAGCCGCTCTGCCAATTCACTGGCTTTCATCAGCCGTTCGTAACTGTTTGCACAGGTGTTACCTACCAGACGGTCTAATTCCTTAGGGTGGGGAGTCATGATGATTCCCTTCGGCAGTTGCTGCATCCACGCTCTATGACTTGCCAGAATATTGATGGCATCTGCATCTACGACGAGTGGACAGGCGGTACGTCGTATTTGTGCAATCAGGGCGATGGCTGTTCCTTCGTTAATACCTAATCCCGGACCGATTCCGACGGCATCAAAGGCGTCTGCATCTGTAGGTTCACTGAAATAAGTTTCTTCGTGATCCAGTTGGAGGACAGCTTCCGGTACGCTGATTTGCATGATGTCGTAATTTCGCTTGGGCGTATGGGTAGTAACTTTTCCTACACCGGCTCTCAGACAGGCTTTGGTTGCCAATATGGCTGCTCCTGTCATTCCATAGCTTCCTGCGATGAGAAGCGCATTGCCCATACTGCCTTTGTGGGCAAAGTCGTTGCGAGGTTTCATCATGTGGCGGATATCGCTTTCTTCCAGGATGGAACATTTGCAGTCGGCATTTTGTATGAACTCATGCGAAAGGCGGATATCCAGTACCTTGAGGCGCCCGATGTACTGCTGCATGTCGGCAAGCATCATGGAAAGCTTTTTCTGCTGGAGTGTCAGGGTAAGGTCTGCATGGATGATGTTGGCGTGGATGTTATAGGTGTTATCTTCGCACATCAGTCCGGACGGGATGTCGATACTTACCACCTTGGCTGCACTCTGGTTGATGTATTTCACCATTGCAGCAAAACCTCCGGCTAAAGGCTTGTTAAGGCCGCTGCCAAACATGCCGTCGATGACAACGGTCTTGTCTGTGAGCTGCGGCGGATCAAGGTTGACCGTAATTTCTGTAAACTGTCTGATCTGTTTGCATTCTGTAAGCCTCTTCTTATTGGCTGCACAGTCTGCAGAGAGTTTATTATGTACGTTAAACAGATATACCGAAACCGGATAACCATCTTCTGCCAGTAGTCGGGCCACCGCAAGCGCATCACCACCATTGTTGCCAGGACCGGCAAAGACAACAATGGGAGTACGGCTGGACCATTCTTCCTCAATGCTTCGGGTAATGGCTTTAGCCGCACGCTCCATCAGATTGAGCGATGAGATAGGTTCATGCTCGATGGTATATCTGTCCAATTCATGAATCTGAGTACTTGTAAATATCTTCATATTTCTCCTATTTCTCCTATTATTGTGGGGGTGTTCTTTTTCTACAAATGCAAAAGTACTAAAAAAAGCCCGATGAAAGCATGAAGTTTCGTATTTTTTTCGTAATTTTGCACAAAATATTATTTTCAAGACTATGGGTATAGTTAAAATCAAGGACAAAACCTTTAAGACTTCCATTCCGGAAGCAGAGATTTTGAAGAAAGTACAGGTCGTGGCAGACCGCATAAACAAGGACTTTGAGGGTAAGAAACCTGTGTTCTTGGCAGTGTTGAATGGCTCGTTTATTTTTGCTGCCGATTTGATGCGCATGATAACGATACCGAGTGAGATTTCATTTGTGAAATATGCTTCCTATGAGGGCACTTCCTCTACCGGCAGCATGAAGACGCTCATGGGTATCAATCAGGATTTGGCTGGTCGCCATGTCATTATTGTGGAGGATATCGTTGATTCAGGTTTTACCATGGCCCACATGATAGAGGAACTCAAGAAAATGAATCCTGCATCAGTAGAAATCTGCTCTCTTCTCGTGAAACCGGGTAACCTGAAGGTTAATCTCGATATCAATTATGCAGTGATGGAAATCCCTAATGATTTTATCGTGGGATATGGTCTGGATTATGATCAGGAAGGCAGAAACCTCCGTGATATCTATACGATAGTGGAGTAAGATTGTGGAAGAATAACAATATATAATTTTATATACATAATAAAGAAGATGAAAAATATCGTAATTTTCGGTGCTCCAGGTGCTGGTAAAGGTACTCAGAGCGACAAGATGATCGAGAAATATGGTCTCGGTCACATTTCTACTGGTGATGTACTCCGTAATGAAATCAAGAACGGTACAGAACTTGGTAAGACTGCTAAGGGTTATATCGACAATGGTCAGTTGATTCCAGACGAGTTGATGATCGACATCCTCGCAAGCGTATATGATAGCTTTGGTAAAGAGCATAAGGGTGTGATTTTTGATGGTTTCCCACGTACCACTCCGCAGGCTGAGGCTTTGAAGAAGATGTTGGCTGAGCGTGGTCATAAGATTGCTGCCATGATTGAGTTGGCTGTTCCTGAGGATGAGTTGATGGCTCGTTTGATCAACCGTGGTAAGGAAAGCGGTCGCTCTGATGATAACGAGGAGACTATCAAGAAGCGTCTCAATGTATATCATACACAGACTGCTCCTCTCATCGATTGGTATGAGAAGGAAGGTATTCATCACCACATCGAGGGTCTCGGTACTGTAGATGAGATCTTCGCTCGTGTTTGCAATGTGATTGACAACCTCTAATGATCATATTTAATGTGTAATGTTTAATGTTTAGTTGGGTTTGCGCCTTGGGTGCAGCTTGATAAAAATTAGGCATTGCACATTAATTTCTTTCAACCAGGAAGAGAATCAATCAGGAAGAGAATCAAACATAAACATTAAACACTAAACATTAAACAATAGAAAAAATGGCTGAATCCAATTTCGTAGATTATGTAAAAATCAATTGCCGCTCTGGTAAGGGTGGTAAAGGCTCCATGCACCTGCGCCACGTGAAGTACCAACCGAATGGTGGTCCTGATGGTGGTGATGGCGGACGTGGAGGAAGCATTTATCTTCGCGGTAACCACAACTACTGGACGTTGCTGCACCTCAAATATCAACGTCACTTCTTTGCTGAGCATGGTGGTAATGGTGGACGTGATAAATGTCATGGTACTGACGGTAAGGACATCTATATTGACGTACCTTGTGGTACGGTGGTTTACAATGCTGAGACTGGCAAGTACGTTTGTGATGTAACTTATGATGGGCAAGAAGTGCTCCTGCTCAAGGGTGGTCGTGGCGGACTTGGTAATTTCCAGTTCCGTACTTCTACCAATCAGGCGCCACGTTATGCTCAACCAGGAGAACCTATGCAGGAAATGACCATCATCATGGAGTTGAAACTTCTGGCTGATGTGGGTCTTGTTGGTTTTCCTAATGCGGGAAAGTCAACTCTTCTCTCTGCTGTGTCAAGTGCTCGTCCTAAAATAGCCAACTATCCATTTACTACGCTCGAACCATCATTAGGTATCGTGGATTATCGCGATCACCAGAGTTTTGTCATGGCTGATATTCCTGGCATCATCGAGGGTGCGAGCGAAGGAAAGGGACTCGGTTTGCGATTCCTCCGCCATATTGAGCGCAACTCTCTCTTGCTCTTTATGGTACCAGGAGATACGGACGATATCAAGAAAGAATATGAGGTGCTGCTGGGTGAGTTGAAGAATTTCAATCCGGAGATGCTCGACAAGCATCGTGTACTTGCCATCACCAAGTGTGACCTTCTTGATGAGGAACTCATAGAGATGCTCAAGGAAACGCTTCCTACCGACCTGCCCGTGGTTTTCATATCTTCAGTGACAGGACAGGGTATTCAGGAACTCAAGGATATTCTGTGGAAAGAGTTGAACTCAGAGAGTAATAAACTCCAGGAGATTACTGCAGAAGATACGTTAGTTCATCGTGATAAGGATATGTCTCGCTTCCAGCAGGAATTGGCTGATGAAGGTGAGGATATCGTTGAATATATCGATGAGGATGATATCGAGGACGTAGAAGACCTGGATGATTTTGAATACGAGTAAAATGATAAAGGAATATCATATAGCCTCTGATGTCATGGCTTTTTCTACCACTCGTCAGGGTGGGGTGAGCCAGGGCAACTATGGTGAATTTAATATAAATGAGTTTTGTGGTGATAATCCGGAATGCGTGGAGGCTAACCGCAAGGCTTTGGCTCATGAACTGGGTGTTGAGGAAAATCTTATTCTCATCCCACATCAGGTTCATGGCGTGGAGGTAAGACAGATTGCAGGTGAGTTCCTTTCAATGCCTGAAAATATCCGTAAAATGGTGTTGGAGGGAGTTGATGCTATTATGACCAATCTGAAAAATGTCTGTGTCGGTGTTTCTACGGCTGATTGTATTCCTGTACTTCTCTATGATGAGGAGCATCATGCCGTGGCTGCCATTCATGCTGGTTGGAGAGGAACCTTGGCTCGCATCGTACATAAGACCCTGCAAGAGATGGCTTTTGCCTACAAGACAGAGCCTGAACATCTCAAGGCTGTGATAGGTCCTGGCATCTCTATGGAGAATTTTGAAGTGGGAGATGAGGTTTACGAGGCTTTTGAACAAGCCGCTTTCCCAATGGAAGAAATAGCAGCGCAATATCCTAATGCTGCTTTCAAGGCTAATCCTGAGGAACGTGAGCGTATGGCAGCCGAGGGAAATATTGATCAACCTTTGAAATGGCACATCAATCTGCCACTTTGCAATAAGGAGATTCTTATCCATTGCGGTGTTCTGGAGGAAAATATTCATGATTGCGGCATTTGTACATTTGCTCATTCTGATGAATATTTTTCAGCCCGCAAACTTGGAACTGATAGCGGACGAATTTATACAGCTATTATGCTGAAATAATGATAAAAAAACATCCACGAAGCGCATTTCGGTACGTTCGTGGATGTTTTTTTATATTCTATTGATTACTTTTTCTGCGACTTGCGGTTGGCGCGTTGTTGGCGATATTTAGCTTTCTGACGAGCAGAGCCACTGCCGTGGGCGCCGGTAATGTACTTTTTCTTTTTGGCCTTAGTCTTCACCTTACCGTCGTCGTCCTTTTTAGGACCACCACCGCTTCTGAAGACCATGCCGCCCATGATTATATCGTCTATATCATTCATGTCGTTTTTATATTGAAGGGGGGATGAATTCTTCACTCTTCACTCTTCGTTCTTCACTCAATTAATGGTGGAACAAGCGAACATGTGTGAACGCCATGGCGATACCATATTTGTCACATGTCTCAATAACATTGTCGTCACGGATAGAACCACCAGCCTGTGCGATATATTCTACGCCACTCTTGTGAGCACGCTCGATGTTGTCACCGAATGGGAAGAAGGCATCACTACCCAGGCAAACACCTGTGTTCTGTGCAATCCATGCTTTCTTCTCCTCACGTGTCAAAGGCTCAGGCTTCTCTGTGAAGAACTGCTCCCAAACACCATCCTGAAGAACGTCTTCCCATTCGTCTGAGATATATACGTTGATGGTATTGTCACGGTCTGCACGGCGGATCTTCTCCTTGAAAGGCAGGTTCATGACTTTAGGGCACTGGCGCAACCACCATTCATCAGCCTTGTTACCAGCCAGACGAGTACAGTGGATACGGCTCTGCTGACCGGCACCGATACCGATAGCCTGTCCGTCCTTCACATAGCATACAGAGTTACTCTGTGTATATTTCAATGTGATGAGTGCTATGATGAGGTCACGCTTAGCATCTGCAGGGAAATTCTTGTTTTGTGTAGGAATATCCTCGAAGAGTGCTGGGTCGTCTAATTTAACTTCATTACGACCTTGCTCAAAAGTAATGCCAAATACTTGCTTACGCTCAATAGGAGCAGGAGTGTAGTCTGGATCAATCTGAATTACGTTGTATGTACCCTTACGCTTATCCTTGAGAATCTCAATGGCCTCAGGAGTATAACCAGGAGCAATCACGCCATCGCTGACTTCTCTCTTGATGAGGAGAGCTGTAGCCTCGTCACAAACATCGCTCAATGCTACGAAGTCACCATAAGAACACATACGGTCGGCACCACGTGCACGAACGTATGCGCAAGCCAATGGAGACAACTCGAAGTTGACATCATCGCAGAAGTAGATCTTCTTCAAAGTGTCGCTGAGAGGAAGTCCTACTGCTGCTCCGGCAGGAGATACGTGCTTGAAACTTGCTGCAGCTGGAAGACCAGTGGCAGCCTTGAGCTCCTTGACCAATTGCCAAGAATTGAAGGCATCGAGGAAGTTGATATAGCCAGGACGGCCATTCACTACTTCGATAGGCAGTTCGCTTCCATCCTCCATATAGATTCTGGAAGGTTTCTGATTCGGATTACATCCGTACTTGAGTGCTAATTCTTTCATTGCAAACATGTATTTATTAAGAATTTGCTGCAAAGTTACAAAAAATATCGCATTTTTGTAGCATCGAATCAAACTTTTTTGTACTTTTGCAGGCAATTAGGTAACGATAGAGAAAAAGTAGAGAATACGTTAGTAAAAAGATAAAGAGAATTGCAAATTTCATGATGTTATGAAAAATGACTTAGTACTTCTCACCCATGAGGTAGAGAAGAAGATTGGTAAGAAGATTCATGTAGGTTCTGATTTTGAAAAATTAGCTTCTATCTTCTCTGTGAAACATCATCTCAAGGTGAGTGCACAGGGACTGCACAAGGTGTGGGGATATGTGAGTGGTAAGGAAAAACCTACCCATGAAACGCTCAATAAACTGGCACTTTTCGTAGGGTATCAAAGTTGGGATGATTTTCATGAGGCTCTTCATGGTGAAGATGATGGAAATCTGAGCTATGATACGGATGAAGATCATGAACTGAAGCCTGATTCTTCGGATGATATTGATTGATAGAAAATTGTCTTGTGAAAAAACAAAAAAAGGAGATTCCGCAAATGATTTGCAAGGAATCTCCTTTTTATTTTTACTTGGATAGTAATCAAGTGAATTACTCTGCGTTCTTGGCAATAGTCTTCTTCTCAGCGATACGAGCCTTCTTACCAGTGAGCTTACGCAAGTAATACAACTTAGCGCGACGTACTTTACCATGCTTGTTCACCTCGATAGAATCGATAGCTGGTGACTCGATAGGGAAGATACGCTCAACACCTACTGTACCAGACATCTTACGAACTGTGAAACGCTTCTTGTCACCATGACCAGAGATCTTGATAACAACACCACGGTAGAGCTGGATACGCTCTTTTGTACCCTCGATGATTTTGTAAGCGACTGTGATAGTATCACCTGCCTTGAACTCAGGGAACTTCTTGCCGGTTGCAAATGCTTCTTCAGCAACTTTAATCAAATCCATTTTTTGTATAGAATTAAAAATTGTTTATCGTTCCTGCGCAACATGGTCGGGCAACTCTTCTGCCCAGACAACAGCGGTTACGCCGAAAAGCGGGTGCAAAGTTACGCTTTTTTCTTCTATCTCGCAAATTTTCAACCATTTTTCTTAGTTTTTTCCACAAATATTCGTATCTTTGTGTCATCATGTTTTAAATTTAGTAAGTATGAAGAAAAAAAATAGTGGTAAATGTTTGCTGGCAGCAGCTGCTATGTTGCTGATGGTCAGTCCTTCTGCTGCTCAAAAATACAAGGTGGCAAAGGTGGAACGTACTCGCATTCTCATCGATCAGCGGTGGGATGCTAAACCTGATGCTGAGGCTGCCCAGTTTATTGCTCCTTATAAAAATAAGGTGGATAGTATTATGGGGCCTGTTGTGGGTAGTATTGCCCACGATATGACTCGTCATCGCCCTGAAAGCGAACTCAGTAATCTGCTCTGTGATATCTTAGTTTGGGGTGGTCAGGCTTTCAATGAACAGCCGGTTTTCTCTGTCTATAACATGGGAGGTATCCGTAGTAACCTCGCTAAGGGTAAGATTACTGTGGGTGATGTCAATGATATGGCTCCGTTTGAAAACAAAATCTGCTTTTTGACGCTTACGGGTGATAAGGTCATAGAACTCTTCCAGCAGATAGCTCATCGTGGGGGAGAAGGTTTGAGTCATGCTGTCCGCCTTACTATTACAAAGGATGGCAAATTGAAGGAGGCTACTATCAACGGTCAGCCTGTTGACCCTTCTAAGTCTTATCGCATTGCTACGCTCGATTACCTGGCTGAAGGTAACGACCAGTTAGTGGCTTTCAAGAGTGGTACGGATGTTCTTTCACCTAAGCAGAAAGAAAATAACGTGCGCTATATTATCATGGATTATTTCCGTGAGATGCAGAAGCAAGGAAAGTGCGTGGAGTCTAAGATTGAAGGACGATGCATAGTTGAGTAATGAGAAAAATAAAAGTAGAAATGATGAAGCATACATTATTATATATAGGGATGGCTCTTGCATTTTTTGCAATGCAGCCAGATGCAGCTCAGGCCAAAACGAAAAAGCCGGCTAAAGTGGAGAAACAACTGGTGGTGCTCCATACGAATGATACGCATTCCTGTGTGATGCCTATCAATCCTAATCTCGCTGATACTGCGATGGCAAATCGTGGCGGTTTTCTCCGTCGTGTCGCTATGATTCAGGAGGAACGTAAGGCAAATCCAGACTTGCTGCTTTTTGATAGCGGTGACTTTTCGCAAGGTTCTCCTTATTATTCGCTCTTCAAGGGTGATGTGGAAGTTGGTCTGATGAACGAGATGAAATATGATGCGGCTACGATAGGTAATCATGAATTTGATTTCGGTATCGACAACATGGTGCGTATCTTTAAAATGGCGAAGTTTCCGATTGTTTGCAGTAACTACGATTTTACGGGCACTCCTCTTGCTGACATTGTGAAACCCTATGCCATCATCTATCGTAAAGGCGTGAAGATTGGCGTCTTCGGTCTCGGTCCTGAACTGAAGGGCTTAGTAACTGAAGCCAACTATGGTTCTATAAAATATGAAGACCCGATAGCTAAGGCTAATGAGATGGTGAATATTCTGAAAAAGCAGGAGAAGTGCGATGTTATCATCTGCATCTCTCATTTGGGTTGGGATATTGATGGTATTGATGATACTGAAATGGTGTCTGGTACCCGAGATATAGATCTTGTCTTAGGTGGTCATAGCCACAGCTTCTTCCAGACGCTGAAGTACAGAACAGATCTCGATGGCAAGCCAGTGCCTGTAGACCAGAACGGAAAGAGTGCCATCTGGGTTGGCAAAATGACATTGGATATTGTGAAAAATAAATAAAACTTATACAAAGAAAAAATACAAAAAGACTCCCCGAGCTTTTCGGGGAGTCTTTTTGTATTTTTTATATCATATCATGATATCTGTTATTCCTTGTTAGAAGAGGCATAGAGTCCGATGCAGGCACCGATGAAGCCACCGCTCTTCTGGGTGCTCAGGTTGCTGGCATCAACGCCTTTGGCGAGCAGCTGCCAGTCGCCACCTTCCTCTGCATAATAGAAATCATAATATCTGTCATGACCTTCTACCTTCAGCTTCAGTTTGCCTGCCTTGATAGGAGCTGAGGCGATAGTGGCGTTGTTCTTCTCGGCACGGGTCAGGGTAATCATCAGCTTGCCCTTCTTCATGGTCTTACCCAACACGAAGTTGTGGTCTTCCTTCTGGAGAAGTGCCAAACCTGCTATCTCCTTGTCGTTGCGAGGAGTGAAGTTGATTTCTGTCTCGGCAGAGAAGGTGCCGTGCTGCTGGCGTGCCCAGATGGCAGACATCGGTTCACGCTTGTAGATATTGCCTGGCAGCAGATTCATGTTCAGCTTGCCGTTTTCTACCTTATAGCAATCTGTAAAGTCGCGGAGGAACATCCAGCGTTGGTTCAAATCCTTCAGACCTACACCGTTGTCGGCTGCATCGAAGTTATCCACATAGCTGAAGTTGCCCGAGAATTCGTTCTTCCCGGCTGGCTTCAATCCTGCCTTTTCGCCTACCGTAGAAATAGGGGTGTTCTTGGCGAGAATCTCTGGCCATCCGTTTTTCCATGTTACCGGCAGGAGATAGGTGTCGCGACCTGTGTTGTACATATCTTCCTCGTAAGGGCGGCAAGCCAGGAACACTGCCCACCAGTTACCCTTTCCATCTTCTACGATGTCTGCATGACCAGCACTGGATACAGGGTCCTTGCGGTTAGGATCGAGTCCGGTACGCTGGGTAAGGATAGGGTTGTTTGGGCATTCCTCCCAAGGACCCATTGGGTTCTTGGCGCGGAGAATCACCTCGCTATGCCAACCGCCTGTACCACCTTCTGCACACATCAGATAATAGAATTTGCCCTTTTTGAAGAGGTGAGGACCCTCAATCCAGATAGGACGAGCTTCAACATGGGTTCCGCCACGGAGAATCTCCTTGAAGTCGCCCTTGATGCTGTCGCCCTTCACGTCGAATTCGAAGCAGCGGATAGCACGCTGACCCTCATAGTCGGCACCACCAACTACCGGACCGTTATGTACGATGTAGCCCTTGCCGTTGTCATCGAAGAAGAAGCTTGGGTCAATGCCGTCAATCTTCTTCAGATAGATAGGTTCGCTCCAACCCTTGGATGGGTCCTTGGACTTGACGAAGAAGTTTCCGGCTCCCACGTTGGTGGTGATCATATAGAAGGTCTTGTTCTTCTTGTTATAGCTGATGGCTGGTGCGAAGATGCCGGCTGATACTTGCTGTCCCTTCAGAGGCACCTGCGATTGGCGGGTGAGCACATGGCCGGCAGGAGTCCAGTTTACCAGATCCTTGCTGGTAGAGAGAGGCACACCTGGGAAGAAGGTGAAGGATGAGTTCACCAGATAATAGGTGTCACCTACGCGGCAGAGAGATGGGTCAGGATAGAAACCTGTCAATACTGGGTTGTAGTACTGATGAGTCTTGTCTATCGGGACATTGAATCGGGCATCATTGCCGGCATACTTGAAGTAGTCGAACTCTGCTGTCTGTGCCTGCGCTCCTGCAGCAAGCATCATCGAAAGCGATAAGATTGCTAATTTCTTCATTATGATTGTTGATTTTTAAAGATTATACAATAAGATAAAAAAATGCAGCGAAAAACCAAGAGGGTGATAAACCTTTGGATTTTCCGCTGCAAAGTTACTGCTTTCTTTATAATCTTTCTTTTTGAAATGTAACCAAAACTTTTCGCTATATTTCATAGACAGTTTGTTTTGTTACATATAATTTTTATCTATCCTTTTAGAAATGTTTCTACTCCTTCATGGCATTCATCATGTATTCTCTAGGAGAACAGCCGTAGAGGTTCTTGAACATGGTGCTGAAACTTGCGGAATTGGAGAAACCGCAAGCGTACATCACGTCGGTGATGCTCTGCTTGCCATCCTTCAGCAACTTGGCTGCCTGCTGCAGTCGAATGTTGCGGATGAAGCTGTGTGGAGTCTGGTTGGTCAGCTCCTTCATCTTGCGATGCAGGTGCACTCGGCTGATGCCCACCTTCTGGGCTATCATATCGACACTCAGGTCGGAATCGCCGATGTTCTCGTTAATCACCTCCATCACGCGCTGCATCAGTGCATCATCTGGAGTCTGAATCTTCCTTTGCTCCACCTTCTCCTCCTGACTCTCTTTGCCCGTAAATTTATTTTTCAGCGTGCGGCGCATGGTGAGCAGGTTGATGATGGTGCGGCGCAGGATGTCCATGTTGAATGGTTTCAGAATGTAGGCATCTGCTCCGGTCTGCAAACCTTCCAGCTGATCTTCTTCACGGCTCTTTGCCGTGAGCAGGATGATAGGCACATCATTGGTGTTGATGTTTGATTTCAGCTTGGCACAGAGGGTGGTACCATCCATTTCCGGCATCATGATGTCGCTGATGATGAGGTCAGGCTTATTCTTCAGAATCTCGTTGAGTGCCACCTTTCCGTTAGGATAGGTGCGTATATTGAAGTCGCTGGAGAGCTGGGCCTTCAGGTAATCCTGAATATCCTCTTCGTCTTCCACAATCACGATTTCAGCCTTGTTTCCCCTTGCTGAGGCTGGCAGATTGCCCTGCATATCCGTTGTGCCGGCTGCGCTTTCGGCTTTTTCGGCATTTTCCGTCTCCTTCACCTCCTGTTCCAGCTGTTTCACCTCGGCAAGTTCCAGGTTCTGCTCTTCCTTCACCTCTTCTTCGTCGATGAGTTCTTCGGGTTTCAGATGGTCCTTGCCCAGCGGAATGCGGATGATGAACTCGCTGCCGTGCTCAAACTTGCTTCCCTTCTCGCCCTCGTTGTTGCGGGCAGAGATGGAGCCGTAGTGCAGTTCCACGAGCGAGCGGGTGAGGTCGAGACCGATTCCCGTACCGACGTTGCGGTCGTTAGGGTCGGCAGGGGTCTGGTAGAAGCGCTGGAAGATGGTTTCCAGCTTGTCCTTCGGGATACCTATGCCGCTGTCCTTGATGCTGATGTAGGCATGGTGCTCGGTGTGGGTGAGCGAGAGGAGAATGTGGCCTGCCGTAGGGGTGAACTTGAAGGCGTTCGAAAGGGTGTTGATAATCACCTTGTCGAAGTTGTTCCGGTCTATCCATACGGGCAGTTCTTCGCTGTCGTGCTGGTATTCGAAGTCGATGTTCTTGGCCAGAGCCTGCTGCCTGAAGAGTTCGTATTCCTCGTTGATGAACGCCACCATGTCGGTCTGGCACATGCGCATCACCATCTGTCCCTTGTCTATCTTTCTCAGGTCCATCATCTGGTTGATGAGGTGGAGGATACGTTCCGAGTTCTTTCGGATAATCTCGTAGATGCCCTGTCGGTGAGGCTCCTTGTCTTCCTTGATGAGTGAGAGCAGCGGCGTGATGATGAGCGTGAGCGGCGTGCGGATTTCATGACTGCTGTTCATGAAGAACTTGATCTTCGCCTCGCCCATTTCTTCAGCGTGGATGTGCTGCTGCAGGATGAGCTGGTCTTCCATCTGGCGCTTGCGGTGGCGCAGGTAGAGCATGATGGCTGCTATGAGGAGCAGCAGATAGAAGAGCTTTGCCCAGATGCTGGCATACCAGGCTGGGTGAATGGTGATGGTGAATTCTTTCACCGGTGTTTCGTAGCCATTGCAGATGGCCTTGATGCGGTATTTGTAGCTGCCTGGAGCCATGTGCGAGAAGGCAAGTTCGTTCTGTCCGGCTGGCACGGTGCGCCAGGCATCGCCGTTGATGCTGTACACATAGCTTATCTGCTCCACATCATTATAGGTGAGGGTAGAGAGCTGCAGGGTAAAGGTGTTGTCTTCGTGAGAAAGCTGGAAATCACGGGAAAAGGTTGACCAGTTGTCCGTGATGGTATAGCTGCCCGACTTCATGCCCGGAGTCACCATCTTGTTGTTCAAGATGAACCCCGAGATAACTACCTTTGCCTGCCATGGGTGCTGTCTTACTTGGTCTGCCTGGAACCAGTTGAGTCCGCCCGAACCGCCCATCAGGATGGTTTTTCTATCCTGTGTGGTGCATACGGAAGCGTCGCTGAATTCGTTGCTCTGCAGTCCGCTTTCGGCATAGAACTTGGTGATTGTTCCGCTCTTGAGAGCCAGTTTGTTGAGTCCCTTAATGGTTCCTATCCATATATTGCCCTGGTAGTCCTCGGTAATGCTTGCCACGCTGTTGTCGGTGAGCCCGTTGGCTGTGGAATAATGTTTAGGCTCTATTCCCTTTCTGAAGTCGAAACAGAAGGCTCCATTCTCGGTGCCATACCATACGTGGTCTTTGCTATCTACAAACACGCAGTGCGAAAAACTGTTCTTGTTCAGGCAGTTGATGCCCTTGAAGGTGGAAACCCAGCTGTTTCGCTTGCGGTCGAGGCACGCCAGTCCCACAGAGGTGGCTATATACACGTGGTTGCCATCCTTTGATAAGGCCATCTTGGTGAGGTAATCGTTGGGCAGGCTGTTGACCTTGAGGTTGTTATCTGCACCATATTTAGCCTTGTAGTTCCTTCGGCTTCCGTCTTTCTGCAGGCAGAAGAGACCTTCGCCCATGGTGGCTATCCAGATGTTGCCCTGTGGGTCTTGTTTGATATCGAAGATGCCCACCGACTTGCTGATACCCAAATCAACAGGGTGGAAGCTTCCGGCTGCATCCATATAGCCCAGACCGTCGGTATAGGTTCCCACCCAGGTTCTGCCCTGCTGGTCCTTACAGAGGGTGAGCACGGTGCTTTGGTTTAGGAAATGCCCCTCTACGCTGCGGGTTGCTATATTAAATAGGTATAGGCCATCCTTGTCGGTACCCACCCACACCTGGTTGCCCTGGTTGATGCTGAGGCTGGTAACGCAGTTTTCGCCAATCACGTTGCGGTTGCCCAGGCGGAAGCCCATGTAGTTGAAGTCGTTCTGTATGTTGCTCTGCATGAACACGCCTTTCTGCAGCATGCTTACCCAGATGTTGCCCTGATTGTCTTCTATGATGCTGGTTACCTTGCTCTTGGCCAGGTTCACCAGTCGGCTGAAGAGAGGGTTATCCTGCAGGAATCCGGTCTGAGGGTCATATACATAGATGCCCAGTCCGTCGCAGCCGATATAGAGCTTGTTGTTGCGGCTGATATAGATGTTGTCGATGGGCAGGTTTCCGATGCTGCTGATTCGGGTAAAGGCGTTGCTTCCTGCCCTGAGCAGATATACGCCCTGGTTCTTGCTGGCGAGATAGATGTTGCCCAGGGCGTCCTGCTGGATATCCTGTGCGCCCACGCCTTCGGTACCGGCAAAGTGGGAGGTGACTCTACCGTTTGTTTCCTTGCGGTAGAGTTTTCCGTCTTCGGTGATGATCCAGAGTCTGCCCCGTTTATCTTCCAGGAGTTTGTGGATATATTTCAGTTTTTCCACCTCTCCCTTCATGGCATGGCATTTTTGTTCATCCTGCTTTTTGAGCATGATGCCATAACCGGATGTTGCCACGGCTACGTCTTTATTTTTTAGGGGATATACCTGCTTTACGTAGGTGGCGAGTTCTTTGCCTTTGGAATCGAGCATAGGGATTTTTAGGAATTCGCTTCCCGTAAATTCCAATAGAGAGTTGTTGGTACCTAACAGGATATGTTCTTTCTCGTCTTGAGCAAGGCTAATGATGTAGTTGCTGTTGAGACCTAAAAAATTTGACATATCCTTTTTTATAACGGTGATGTGGTAACCATCGTAGGTGTTCAAACCGTTGCGGGTGGCTATCCAGATGAATCCGCTCTTGTCCTGGAACACCTGCGTGGCGAGGTTGCTTGATAGTTGATTGTCTGTATTGAACAGCTTACCGCTCAGCCCCCATGACGGGAGGATAGAGAAAACTGATAGAATGAGTATCAGAATGATACTTTTCACGACTAACTGGTATTTTGTGTTCATTATAAGTTTAATCATTATTGGTTTATCATGCGAGCTTATTGTAAGCTTTTTCTGAGTGCAAAAATAGTGTTTTTTTTTGATTATTCAAGTAAAAACAAGATTTTTTTTACTTTGTGTGATGAAAAATGTTACATGTCGTAAAGTATTTGTTATATCCTGTAAGCGATTAGAAAAGAAATCGTTACTTGTAATAAAGTACATATTATATAATAGCAGTATCTTTGCAACTGAAAAAGAGTTTGTTTTTTAAATAGGTTAGGTTTAATAGGTTAGGTTTATTAATAGTTAGGTTTACTAATAGTTAGGTTTACTAACGTTTAGATTTATTTTGGTTTATAACATTTCAGATATCATGTTGCTATAGGCTCATGATTAATTGGTTTTCTAAGAATGGTGCGTAGTGATTACGCGCCATTCTATTTTACAAAATATGATAGAATCTAAAAACAATAACTATACTATATATGAAAAAGAAAATAATACTTGGCTTGGCGATGACCATGGTGTCATTGCTTGGCAATGCGGCTGACAATCTTCCTGGTCAGCAGGTAGTCAAGGGCTACAAGGGCATCGTGATTAAAGAATAAACAATTATAAATAAAAAACTGAACGAAATGAATAAATTATCTTTCGTGGCATCAATGCTGATGATGTGCCTCCCGATGACGATGATGGCACAGAAAAACGGGGCGAAGGCGCAGGATAAGCCCGACCCAAACTTTCAAATTTATCTCTGTTTCGGACAGTCGAACATGGAGGGTAATGCCGCCATCGAAGACATCGACCGAACAGGTGTGAATCCAAGATTCATGGCAATGTATGCCGTGGATAATGAAAAGGCTGGATGGAAAAAAGGACAGTGGCATACTGCCGTTCCTCCTCAGGCACGACCAGACACTGGCCTCACTCCTGTAGATTATTTCGGAAGAAAGATGGTGGATAACCTGCCAGACAGCATCAAGGTGGGAACCATCACCGTGGCTGTGGGCGGTGCCAGCATCGACCTCTTCGACAAGCGTACCTGCAAGGCATATCTGAAGAAGCAGCCCGACTGGATGAAGAACTTCGCTTCCCAGTATAACGGCAATCCATACGCCCGACTCATCGAGCTTGCCAAGATAGCCCAGAAGCAGGGTGTCATCAAGGGTATCCTCCTGCATCAGGGAGAAACCAACAATGGTGATGTCAACTGGCCCAACCGGGTGAAGACCGTGTATAACGATATTCTGAAAGAACTGCACCTGAAGGCTGAGGATGTGCCGCTGCTTGTGGGTGAGACTGTTCGGCAAGACCAGGGCGGAATCTGCTGGAAGCATATCGCCATTGTGGATGATATCGCCAAGACCATCCCTACTGCTCATGTCATCTCTTCCAAGGGTTGTCCGCAACGTGGCGACGGATTGCATTTCATTGCCGAAAGCTATCGCACCATGGGTAAGCGCTATGCCAACATGATGCTCTCGCTGCTCGGCATCATTCCGGATGCCAATTATCCGCGTGTGGACAAAGACCATCGTGCCTATGTCAAGCTACATGCACCGGAAGCAAAGCAGGTTATCTTCGACATCTGCGGAAAGAAGTATCCTATGAAGAAGGATTTCGACGGCGACTGGTATGGTGTTTCAGACCCATTGGTAGTAGGCTTCCACTATTATTTCCTGAATGTGGATGGTGTACAGGTAGTAGATCCTGCAAGCGAAACTTATTTCGGCTGCTGCCGAGAGGCGAGTGGGCTGGAGGTTCCTGAGGGAGCCGAAGGCAACTACTATCGTCCTCAGCAGGGAGTAGCACAGGGTCAGGTTCGTTCGGTATCTTACTATGCTGCATCTCAGGGCAAGTTCCGCAGAGCCATGGTTTATACGCCTGCAGAATATGAAACCAATCTGAGCAAGCGCTATCCAGTGCTCTATCTGCAGCACGGAATGGGCGAGGATGAGACGGGCTGGGAGCATCAGGGCTATATGCAGCACATCATGGACAACCTTATTGCCGAAGGCAAGGCTGAGCCGATGATTGTGGTGATGGAGAGCGGCGATGTAAAGCAGCCTTTCGTGCCACGTCCGGGCAAGGATGTGGATGAGGAGCGCAAGCTCTATGGCGCATCTTTCTACGATGTGATTATCAAGGATCTGATTCCGATGGTAGATAAGAAGTTCCGAACCTATACCGACAGAGAGCATCGTGCGATGGCTGGCTTGTCATGGGGCGGTTGCCAGACTTTCAACACCGTGTTGCCGAACTTGGATAAGTTCTCTGCCCTGGGAACCTTCAGCGGTGCACTTTTCGGTGTGGATGTCAAGACCTGCTTCAACGGTGTCTTTGCCGATGCAGAGAAGTTCAACAGTCAGATAAACTATATGTTCATGGGCTGCGGTTCAGAAGAGAACTTCGGCACGGAGAAGATGGCGAAGGAATTGAAGGACCTGGGCATCAAGCTTGATGTCTATGTTTCTCCTGGTACTCATCATGAGTGGCTTACCTGGCGCCGCTGCCTGAAGGAATTTGTGCCACATCTGTTCAAGTAACAAGACTGGAAATCAATAAGATAATATAAAAAGTTGTATCCCGAAACTGCCTGGCAGTTTCGGGATTTCTTTTTGTTACATTTCTAATATCTTTTGTATCTTTTTGCTTTTTTATTGTGTTTCGTAAAGTAATTGTAACATAAGAGAAAGTCATGTGACGAAATAAATCTTAATTTTGCAGCGTGCTTTACAAAAGAATGTTTTTACTGAACACGAACAATCATAAATTAAGAAAATTAACAATTTAATCTATTCTCTTATGAGGAACTTAAGAAAGATTGAAAAGCCGTTAGCGTTGCTATCCTTTCTCTGTTTATTCCCTGCAGGAATGTCGGCTCAGAGTATTGTAAAAGGAGTAGTTACAGATCTAAGTGGTGAACCTGTCATTGGTGCAACAGTGAAAGCTGCAGGTAGCAAGCTGGGTGTGGTTACTGATTTGGATGGTAAGTTTAGCATTGATGCTGCACCTGATGCAACATTGACTATTACCTATGTGGGTATGGAGACTAAGACCGTGAAAGCTCAGGCTGGTAAAACGCTTACCATTACCTTGAAGGATGATTCTAAAGTTCTGAATGATGTCGTTGTCATCGGTTATGGCGTTCAGAAGAAGAGCGACCTGACAGGTGCAGTTGCATCTATCAAGAGCGATGACATCAAGGGCTTGTCAGCTACCGATGCCGGTGCTGCCCTCCAGGGTAAGGCTGCCGGTGTACAGATTATCAACTCGGGTGGTCCGGGTGAGGCTGCCGATATCCGTATCCGTGGTTATTCTTCCAATAGTGGTAATATCGGTCCGTTGCTCATCGTCGATGGTCTGAAGGTGGATAACATCCAGTATCTGGATCCATCTATGATTGAAAGCATGGAGGTATTGAAGGATGCCGCTTCTGCTGCCATCTATGGTGCGCAGGCGGGTAATGGTGTCGTTATCATCACAACCAAGACGGGTGCTGCCAATGGCGGTAAGGCACAGATTTCTTATAGCAGCAAGTTCACTATCCAGTCGTTGGGAAAGAAGGCTGATATCTTTGATGCTCCTGAGTATATCGAGTATCACAAGTATTTGGGCGACTTGACCGATGATCTTCTGAAGAAGAACAACTATAATGGTCAGAACACCAACTGGTATGACGAGGTGTTTGAGAACAGTCTGGCTCATCAGCATAGCCTCACCATGCAGACAAGCAATGGCAAGGGCCGTTTCCTCGCCAGTCTGAATATCCTCAACAATGATGGTATCGTGAAGGGCAACAATGATACCTACAAGCGCTTCACCGGTCAGATCAATGCTGATTATGATATTTACAAGTGGTTGAACATTACTACCAATACATCTTTCGAAAAGTGGAAGATCAAGGGCGTGACCAAGGGTTATGGTTCATTGCTGAACTCTGTGGTTTCCATCGACCCATTAACTCCTGCTTATTATAGTAATGTCGATGATCTGGCTCCTGCCATGAAGGCGGCTCTCGAAGCAGGCAAGGCGGTGATGCGAGATCCTAACCATAACAATGACTACTATGCTACTTCAAAATATGTAGAGGAAGCAACAGGTAACCCATTGGCTCAGAAAGACCGTCATGACATCACCAATTCAGGTATCAATGTGCGTGGAACCGTGGCTGCCAATCTCAAGCCATTCAAGGGCTTTACCTTTACTTCCCGTCTGGGCTACCGCATTACCCAGAGCAATTACCACAAGTTTGAGGCGCCATACTATCTCAATACAATGGCCAACTCAACCAAGTACAGCATTGAGGCACGTTCCAACAACGGCTTATACTATCAGTGGGAGAACTTCGCCAACTATATGAATACATTCGGCAAGCATACAGTGGGTGCGATGGTAGGTATGTCGTTTACCAAGAATCATTGGGACAACAATACCATTTCTTCAGAAGGAGATAATATTCTTTCTGCCTATGAGTCCAACTTCCGCTACATCGACTACTTGCTGGCTGATGCCACCAAGAGCGTGGGCAATGCTCCGGGTGATGCTACCGAGCTTTCTTACTTCGGACGTTTGAGCTACAGCTACGACAACCGTTACTTCCTGCAGGTCAACTTCCGTCGTGATGCCTTCGATACATCCAAGCTTTCCAAGAAGGCTCGTTGGGGTAACTTCCCATCTTTCTCTGCAGGATGGTCTATCAGCAACGAGAAGTTCTTCAAGGATCATATCGACCGTGATGCCGTTTCCTTCCTGAAGCTCCGTGCATCATGGGGTCGCAATGGTAACGTCAATATCCTGAGCGGTTATCGATATTCTTCTCCTATTGCACTCAACCAGAGCTTCTATCAGTATAATCCGTCTATCGGTGATGGTAAGCTTACCTATGGTTCCAAGCCAACTGGTATTGCCAATCCAGACTTGACATGGGAGACATCTGAGCAGGTGGACTTGGGTCTTGATGCTCGTTTCCTTAACGACCGTCTTACCTTGGGTGTTGACTGGTATCGCAAGACTACCAAAGACCTCTTGATTGAGATTGCTCCTCTTCCAGAAATCGGTGTCAACAAGATTGTTGTGAATTCCGGTAAGGTTCTCAACTCAGGTCTTGATATCGAGTTGGGCTGGAGAGACAACATCAAGGACTTCAAGTATGGAGTTACCGTGAATGGTTCTACCTTGAAGAACGAGGTAAAGGAGGTTTCTGCTATGGTAAACCGTCTGACCGAGATAGGTATTGATGGATTCAACAACCAGTTGAAGCCAACCTTCGAGGCTGGTCACTCCGTATGGTATTTCCGTGGTTACAAGTATGCAGGTGTTGCAGAAGATGGCAGTGCCCTCTATTATGACAAGAATGGCAAAGTCACTCCAGCTCCAACCGATGAGGACAAGCAGGATTTGGGTGCAGGTATTCCTAAGTTTACCTATGGTATCACCATCAATCTGGCTTATAAGGGATTCGACTTCTCCGTATTCGGTACAGGTGCAGCAGGCAACAAGATTTACAACCTGATGGTATCTGCCGACCGCCCATTGATTAACGGTATCACCACCTATTGGGAGAATTCATGGAGAGAAGACCGTACCAATGCCAAGTATCCTGATATGAAGAAGGTTGCTACCGACTGGAAGTTCTTCAGCTCTGATGCAGCTATCTTCAGTGGTTCCTACTTCAAGTTCAAGCAGATTCAGCTGGGTTACACCTTGCCAAAGCTCATTACAAGCAAGATTGGCTTGAGCGACCTCCGTGTTTACTGCTCATTGGATGATTTCTTCACCATCACCAACTATCCTGGTGCCGACCCTGAGACTGCTTCCATGAACAGTGGTGCATCCCGTGGTTTCGATAATGGTACCTATCCAACTTCCAAGAAGATGGTATTCGGTATCAATGTAACATTCTAACCTTTTAAAACGAAAAGAAATGAAGAAAATATTATTTTCAACCATACTGACACTCGCTGCAGCAGGCACCATGACACTCACCACATCTTGTGAGGATCAGTTGGATATCGAGCAGAAGGGTGTTATCTTATCAGAGAATTTCTATAAGACTGATGCTGATGCCGAGGCAGCCCTGGTTGCAGCTTACGAGGGATTCATGTGTAATGTAGTGGGACGTAATCACGATGGTGGTGGTCCTGGCATCTACACTCCTTATAAGATTATCACCAATATGTGTGGTGATGATGTGCTCTATGCCAGTGGTAACTATGGCGACCACGAGTTCAGCGGTATGCTCAATGAGTTCCGTTACGATGCTGAGGCAGAGGTGCCTAAGTTTATGTACACCGGTCTTTATCACTCGGTATATACCTGTAATCTCGTTACTGATCATTTCCAAAAAGCAGCTGATACTCCAGTCAAGAAACGCTGCGTAGCTGAGGCTCGTGTTCTTCGTGCCTTCGACTACTTCCTGCTGGCTAATCTCTGGGATAATCCTCCGTTCGTAGATCACGTATTGGAAAGAACTGATCTTCCTTATAACTGCAACAACAAGAATCTTGAGCACCCTATGGACCACAAGCAGCTCATTGAGTGGGTGGCTAAGGAGTGCGAGGAGGCTGCTGCCGACCTCGACGAGCGCAAGGGCACCGATGATAAGGATGGTGCAGTCAAGGTGACCAAGGGCTTTGCATGGGCTCTGGCTGGTAAGGCTTACCTCTTCGCCGCTGAATATGATAAGGCTAAGACAGCTCTCAAGAAGGTAATCGACTCAGGCAAGTATGCGCTTGTTCCTGGCGACCGCTATATGGACAACTTCCATATTGAGGGCGATGGCAATGAGGAGAAGGTCTTCGAAATCAACTTCGAGTACAATGCTGGTAAGGGATCATGGGATGGTATGATTCAGCGTTCCAGCTGGATGGAATCTAATGCCTGGAACTGGCGTGCCGCCAGCTTCGTCCAGTCACCACAGAGAGTTTATAGTGGTATTGATGGCTGGGGTGGTCTTGGCGTTCCTCAGTGGTTTGGTGATGAATTCCATGCCAATGATGGTGATTCCTATCGCTTCAAAGCTACTTTGAAGCATATTGATGATGCTGTCTATAAGATGGAATATGCTGACCCTGCATTGAATGCAATGTCGGTAGAAGAGAAGATGAAGAGCAAAAAGGTGGGTATCAACGACCCAGTACAGGGACTCTACGACAACTCATTCTGGTTGGCTTTCAAGCAGGTAATGAGAAAGGCTGATACTGAAGGCGGCAAATATGGAGACGGCAATATTCGTCTGAACAACTATGTTGTGATGCGTTATGCTGAGGTATTGCTCAATTATGCGGAAGCTTGTCTTCAGACAGGCGATCAGGACGAAGCTACGAGATATATCAATATGATTCAGGAGCGCGCCGGTTCAAGGACCATCAGCCAAACCGTAAATATGGATGTGCTGAAGAAGGAGAAGTCTTACGAGCTCTGGCTGGAAGGCTGCCGCTGGTTCGACGTGATGCGTTGGAAGGATACCAAGGCTATCGAGCGCCTGAAGAATGTAGGCTCTGACTGTCCTCATCTATTCGATAAGTTGTTCCGTAAACCTAAGTCTGGTGACCGCAAGGTTACCTGGGAAAATGGTACAGAGGCCAACAGCCGTTTCTATACCGTATCTACCAGTGCTGCCAAGGATGCCGGTTTCAACGTAGGTTTCAAGAAGGGCAAGCATGAGTTCTTCCCTTATCCACAGACCGTGATGGATAAGAATCCTAACCTGGAGCAGAATCCTGGTTGGTAATCATGAAGTTGTTTTGTAAATAAAACGTTTTAAGTTTAAAGAACTATAGATTGTTTGACAATTAAGGGGGTGTTTTGAAAAGAAGCACCCCCTTTTTTCTTCTTTAAAGGAATTTGCGTATGAAAACATGGATGTGTGCCCAGCTTTGGCGCATCGAGCAGCTTACCGATGGCACCTATCGCATCATGCCAAAGGCTGTGCCAGGCACAGAAGAGAAACTGGCATTGGTTTCACTCAGCGATTGTACCCCAGGTCTGGCTCCTTTCGATTTCAACAGCGATAATTCTAAATGGAATTTTAGGCAACAATAAATCCATGATGAATCCCAATTTAATATACTAATAGCTTAATAGTAATTGCAATGAACATGAATGTTATATACGCAGCTTTGATGTTTGTGGTAACTATGTCCTCCGGCAATGCCTCAGCGCAGCAGTTGCCTGATTTCAAGGATTACAGCATGAAGGGCAGAACCTATCGTTATATGAACGATGCGCTCTTCCCATTCGGATATGGTTTAAGCTACACTTCTTTCTGTATGGGTGACGCTACACTTTCCAACTCTATCCTGAAGAAGGGTGAAAAGATTACCTTGAAGGTGCCTGTAAGTAATGTTGGCAAGAAAGATGGTACCGAGATTGTGCAGGTGTATGTGAAGGATCCAACTGATGCTGATGGACCATTGAAGACTTTGAAGGCTTTCGAGAGAGTGGAGGTGAAGGCAGGAAAGACTGCTGAGGCTGTCATTACGCTGGATAGCAGAAACTTCGAACTCTTCGATGCTGCAACCAATACCGTCCGTGCCAAGGCTGGAAAGTATGAGGTTTATTACGGCAGCAGTTCGGCTGATAAGGATTTGAAGAAACTGGATGTTTCTATTGAATATTAAGTAACTTGAGGAAATCCGTCTTTAGTTAGGAGAGGTTATCTTATCCACGGACATTTTCCCCTGAGTCCAAGTGTATCAATCACCAATAGAGTTGGTGTAGTAAGATAAACTTAATAAGGTTTTTGAAACATTCGATAAAGTCATTATGATTATTTTTTCGTAATTTTGCAGCATTAAACGAAAAAACAATCATAATGATGAATACAACGAAAATCTTGGCTCTCAGAAAGCCGTTACTGATAAGTGCATGGCTGCTTGCCATGCAGGGTGCTGCCTATGCACAGAACCCAATCGTACAAACACAGCTAACTACCGACCCGGCACCTCTGGTTGTCGGAGACCGTCTCTATGTATATACCGGTCATGATGAAGATAAGGCTGACTTCTTCTGGATGAACGAATGGCGTGTGTATTCCACCAAGGATATGGTGAACTGGACAGACCATGGTTCTCCGCTCGACCTCAGTTCTTTTTCCTGGGCAGACGACCGTGCCTGGGCAGCACAGACTATCGAACGTAATGGTAAGTATTACTGGTATATCTGTGCGCACTCTAAACTGACGGGCGGAATGGCTATCGGCGTAGCTGTGGCAGATTCTCCTACCGGTCCGTTCAAGGATGCGCTGGGAAAGCCGCTTTTCGATAATGGAAGTTGGGACAATATCGACCCAACGGTTTGGATGGACGAGGATGGTCAGGCTTATCTCTATTGGGGTAATCCGCATCTTTACTATGCCAAACTGAATGAAGATATGATCAGCTTCAAGGGTGGTATAGATGCTAAGGCTGCTGTTGATAAAAAGCGTGAAGTGGGCAGAATCGTGATGACTGAGGAGGGATTCGGCTCGCCTGACGTGGAGAAGCGTGATTCTACCCGAAAATATAAAGATTGCTACACAGAGGGACCTTGGTTCATGAAGCGTGGCAAGAACTATTATATGCTCTATGCTGCAGGTGGAGTGCCTGAGCATATCGCTTATTCCATGAGCAAGAAGCCTTTCGGTCCCTGGAAATATATGGGCGAAATCATGCCATTGGAAGATACGGGTTCCTTTACTAACCATTGCGGTGTGACCGACTTCAAGGGCAAGTCTTATTTCTTCTATCATACGGGTAAACTGGGTGGTGGTTTCGGACGCAGTGTGGCTGTGGAAGAATTCAAATATAATGCCGATGGTACCTTCCCAATCATCCATCATACCCAGGAAGGAGTGGCTCCTATCGCAACCCTCAATCCTTACAAGCGTCAGGAGGCTGAAACCATCGCTTTCTCTAAGGGAGTGAAGTCGGAGCAGACCGATGATACGGGTGTTTATATCTCAGAAATCCATACAGGTGATTATATCAAGGTGCGCGAGGTGGATTTCGGAAATGAAAGTCCGGATGCATTTGCCATCTCTGCTGCGTGCTCGTCGCTCGGCGGTTCGCTGGAGGTTCATCTCGATAAGGAAGATGGCGAACTGATAGCTAAACTTGATGTTACCAAGACTGGTGGCTGGGAAAAGTGGAAGACTTTCTCGGCACAAATGCTGAAGAAAGTGACAGGAAAGCATGATATATACTTCGTGTTCAAGGGATTGAAGGGAAGCAAACTCTTCAATTTCGACTGGTGGAAGTTTGAGAAGAATTTCGCCAATCCTGTGGTTTGGGCTGATGTGCCTGATGTGGATGTAATCCGTGTGGGTGACAGCTTCTATATGGTAAGCACCACCATGCATCTGATGCCGGGTGCGCCTATCATGAAATCGAAGGATCTGGTGAACTGGGAAACCGTGAACTATATCTTCCCTAAACTTACCGATTCACCTAAGTATGACATGAAGGAGGGTACGGTGTATGGTCGTGGTCAGTGGGCTACTTCGCTGCAATATCATTGTGGCAAGTTCTATGCGCTCTTTGCTCCGAACGATAATCCCGGTGGAGAAACTTATATCTGCATCGCCGATGATATCGAGGGCAAATGGACTATCCACAGCCGTTTGCAGCATTTCCATGATGCCGCTCTCTTCTTCGATGACGACGACAAGGCATATGTGGTTTATGGAACGGGAGAGATGGTGCAGCTGAATGCCGACCTGACAGATGTGGTGCCGGGCAGCCATCGTAAACTCTTTGATCGTGATGCTGATGAAACGGGTTTGCTCGAAGGCTCCCGCATGATTAAGCACAACGGCAAGTATTATCTCCTGATGATTTCGTGGCCACAGGGACATCCTCGTCGTGAGGTTTGTTATCGTGCAGATCACATTCAGGGCCCTTATGAAAAAAAGGTGATTCTGGAAACGGAGTTTGCCGGATTCAACGGCGTGGGACAAGGTACGATTGTAGATGATAAGGATGGCAACTGGTATGGCATCGTATTCCAAGACCGTGGTGGTGTGGGCAGAGTGCTCACGCTGGAGCCATGTACCTGGAAGGACGGATGGCCAATGCTGACAGATGAGAAGGGCAATATTCCTGCCGAGATGCAGAAGCCTGTGCTGGGCTATGACGGCAAGGGACTCGTGTATAGCGATGATTTCTCGAAGGATAAACTGGAACTGCAGTGGCAGTGGAACCACAATCCTGTGGATAATGCCTGGTCGCTCACCGAGCGCAAGGGCTGGCTCCGCCTGAAGACTTCCCGCGTCGTTCCAAACATCTTCCTGGCTCCCAATACCATCAGTACCCGTACCGAAGGACCAACCTGCGAGGGATTCATCAAGATGGATGTGAGCAAGATGAAAGATGGCGATGTGGCTGGCTTGTCAGCCTTCCAGGGTGATGCAGCCCTGCTTTCTATCGTAAAGGAAGGCAAGAAACTCTTTGTGGTAGGTACCAAGGAGAGTGTGGCTCTGACGGATAAGGAGAAGGCGGTGACCGATGTGAAGCGTGAGGAGGTGTATCGCCAGCCTTTGAATCTGAAGCAGGATAAGGCAACGAAATCAAGCATCATCTATCTGAAGATGAGTTGCGATTTCCGTCTTCATCAGGATCTTGCCACCTTATTATATAGTATAGACGGCAAAACCTGGGTTCCTGCCATCAAGGATTTCAAGATGCAGTATGATTATCGCCGCCTTTTCATGGGTACCCGTATCGCCATCTACAATTATGCCACAAAGGCTGCTGGTGGATATGTGGATGTGGATAGTTTTGAATATTCGAAAGAAAAGCTGAAGTAGGCGAAGGTTTGTTCTACCATGTGAGGTGTATTGCCTCTTCGTTCATATTAAATAATGTCATAAAATCACATTTATTGCCATAAAAGTATCATTTTGTCCACCTCTGGTTGGATAATTATTCGTACTTTTGTGGCAATATTTTTTATAATAATCTTTTAGACCTATAAATGAGAATGAAGAAATTATTATTTGCAACCTGTTGCATCGCTCTTTTAGGCGGTTCTTTGGAAGCGTCAGCGCAGAAAAAATCTGCAGCCAAGAATGTTCTGATACAGACTTTGGAGAGGAAGTCTTGGTCGGCTGATAATGGGAATGGTACCTTTACCAACCCTTTGTTTTATGATGAGTTTTCTGACCCTGATATTATCAGAGTGGGGGAGGATTACTATCTGGCGGGTACCACGATGCACAGTGTTCCGGGATTGGTAGTTCTCCATTCCAAGGATCTCGTAAATTGGGAATTCTCTTCTTATTGCTTCGACCGATTCGATGATTCAGATGATTTCAATCTCCGCAATGGCAAGGAGGCTTACGGACAGGGTATCTGGGCGCCTGCCATCCGCTATCACAACGGAAAGTTCTATATCTTCTCCAATATCAACGGGCATGGATTGCAGGTGTATATTTCGGATAGTGCCAAGGGTCCTTGGACGCATCATAAAGTTAATGGCGATATCTACGACCTCTCTGTGCTCTTCGATGAGGATGGTAAGATTTATGCCGTGCACAAGTATGGAAACGTGACCGTTACGGAGTTGAAGCCCGATTTGAGCGGTCCGGTAGAGGGAAGCAGCAAGGTGGTGATTCCGGAAGGCAATGCGATGGGAGAGGGACATCATGTGTATAAAATCAACGGCATGTACTACATCCTCTCTGCCGATTACTCCCCGATGGGGCGCATGCAGTGTGCCCGAAGCAGGAGTATCTGGGGGCCTTACGAAACCTGTGTGATCAGCGAACGCGAATCGTATGGTTATGCTGCTGGATGGAGCGTAGGTAACATGGGTATCGGTAGGCCGCTTCCAGAAGATGGATATCAATTTAAGAACAACAGACCGAATGGGGTGAACCTGGGGTGTGCTACCATTCATCAGGGGGGCATCCTCCAGGCTCCTGATGGCAAATGGTGGGGCGTATCGATGCTGGATTTCAATGCCGTGGGCAGAACGGTATGCCTTTCGCCTGTCACATGGGTGGATGGCTGGCCTTACTTCGGATTGGAGAAGAACCTGGGTCGCTCGCCTCGCACCTGGTTCAAGCCGAATGATGTGGTGAAGACACCTCAGGCACCATACGAAAGATGTGATGATTTCTCTGGCAAGACCTTCAAGCCGGTTTGGCAATGGAATCATAATCCGAACGACAAGATGTGGTCGCTGAACAAGGAGCGAAAGGGATGGCTCCGTTTGCATTCAATGCCTGCCAAGCAGCTGCTCTGGGCAAAGAATTCGTTGACGCAACGTGCCATCGGTCCTGTTTCTTATACATCTGTCAAGCTGGATGCATCCCGACTGAAGATGGGGGATGAGGCAGGACTCGGTGCTATGAATACGCCATACGCTTCATTGGGCATGATGAAGACGGAAAAGGGATTAAGCCTGAGATGCTACGACCAGAATACCAACAAGGAGGTGCTGAAGCCGATTGCCAAGAACAAGGTGGTATGGTTGCGCCTTTGGGGTGATTATGATAAGAGTCTGCTGCAATATTCCTACTCTCTTGATGGAAAGACTTGGGAGAATGTCGGAGAGCAGATGCTTTCTCCTTATCAGTTGAAGACCTTCCAGGGTGTGCGTGTAGCGCTGTATGCCTTTAACAAGGCGGGAGTGAACGGCGGCGTGGCTGATTTTGATGACTTCAAGGTGGAGGAACCGATGGCTGACAGGACTGCTAATCTGCCTATCGGAAAGACCATCCGACTCTTTAATCTTGCTGATGGTAACCTGATGAATGCTACCAGTCATGGACTGATGCACAGCTCCAGGAATAAAAAGGAGATGAGCAATGGCGTGAAATTCATCATCGAAGACCGTGGACAGGGCAAGATTGCACTGAAAACTGCAGATGGACGATATATATATATCGCAGGTGCTGGCTTGTCGGGCGATGTGCGTCTTACTTCTGATGCCTCTCATGCAGAGGAGTTTGTATGGCAGGATATGCTTTACAACCGCTGTATGCTTCTATCACTGAAGACCCAGCGGTATATAGGCAAGCATCCTACCGACGGAAGTCCTTATTCTGCTGATTTCCAGGGCGCTGATGCCGGTATGAAGAATGGCTGTGTCTTCTCTTGGGAAGTGGTAGAGTAGGCTACTCGAAATAGAATGTCAGTGCTATCATTTTACTATGGGCTTCCTTGGCTGCCAAAGTATATGGTAGCATACTTTTATCTTTCACGTTCTTCACATGATCTTTATCGTATATATTCATGAGTCCATACATGAATTTCAATTCAGGTCGCAGTTTGAAGAATGGAAGATAAAAGTCGCAACCAAGTCCAAGTTCAAGAAAAATATCTGTTTTCTTTAATTGGATGTAGTCGCTTTTATTACCGCTGAGGTTCATCATCGGATTGATACCAGCCATGATATAAGGGCGATGATTGTTGAATCTTGGAGCAGAGAAGATGATGTCGAAGGCAGAGGAGATGTATGCCGTCTTCAGTTCTTGCTTTTTATCTTCCTGTTTTACGTTTCCGTCTTCATTGGCGTCTTGCATGATATTATGAAACGTAAGGTGTCTTGTTCCAAAATACATGGCAGGAGCTATTCTAAATTGGAAATGGGTGCTCAATCTAAATTCTCCTAATACTCCGACCGTAAATCCAGGATCCCATCTGTCCTGGTCGATAGTAACGTTGGAGTTGACTTCCGCTCCATTCTCATCTGTATAGGTGACAGGTCCGGCGTTGATGAATTCCAGGTCTTGCAGGTGAGTACCCACCATCACTCCAAAATGAAATGGGCGCAGGTCTGTATAAGGACGATTCTCTACCGTCCTTTCCTGGGCTAATGCTATTGTGGCAATAAGCCCCATCATGATGCTAAGTATTATTCTTCTCATATACTTTTATAACGTTATTCTTTTCATCTTATTGTGTATAAGTTTATTTCGACTACGTATAAATTATAAAAAAAGTAGTACCTAATTGTAGGTAGTATGAAAAATATTTCCTATCTTTGCATCATTAATTGTTGGTATCCCCAACATGGCAGGCGAAAATCGTCTGTTGCATATGATGCTTAAAAACATTATTAACATTATAAAACATTATTATTATGGCTTACGTAATTGGTGACGATTGTATCGCATGCGGTACATGTATTGACGAGTGTCCATCAGGTGCTATTTCTGAGGGCGACAAGTATTCTATCAACCCAGATCTCTGCACTGAGTGCGGTACTTGTGCTGATGTTTGTCCTAACGAGGCAATCAGTCTTCCTTAATTTTTAAGGATGATACTTTAGTTACATAAAACTTGAGAGCGGCTCTATGAGTCGCTCTTTTTTTTATTCCTCTCATTGTTGTCACACTTGCAATAGTTAGAGGATAGTTTATTCTATTTTCGATCAAATTTAATGATAAAAATCATTCTTTTTAGTGACTGAAAATATCCCATTTTAATGTTGCGTTTTATAGGGGTCTAATGATGCGCTTTCTTAGGTGCTAATGATGCGCTTTCTTAGGTGCTAATGATGCGCTTTCTTAGATGCTAATGATGCGCATCGTTAGGGTACGATGATTCGCATCAGGTTTTTCTTGCTGATTTTCTCAGACGCAAAAGTGCTTTTACCCAGGCACAAAAGTGCCCTTCCTTAGGCACTTTATAAACTTGGTGACATATGAACCGGAATATGTATTTTTGCAGAAAAAGTAATAGTTGAGCGTAAATAATAAGAGAAATATTTGGCAAATTGCTTTTTAAGTCGTACTTTTGTAGGCAAGTATCAATTAGAAATATCATATGAATATAACGTCGATAACTTTCAATAATTTCCGTTGCTTCGGAGAATATCACTTGCAGTTCAAACCAGCAGTAAACTTACTGTTTGGCGTGAATGGTTGTGGTAAGACTTCTATCCTGCGTGGTCTAAAGATAGCAATGAG
The DNA here is from genome assembly GCF_004535825.1 of Segatella hominis. Lineage (GTDB taxonomy): Bacteria > Bacteroidota > Bacteroidia > Bacteroidales > Bacteroidaceae > Prevotella > Prevotella hominis. The sequence goes on from NZ_SGVY01000008.1 coordinate 54,368, forward strand.
CTCATTTTTCTCAGGTTTTTCCGATAGTAACACTCGTTTTATTGGAATCTCTAATGATGACTTTATGAGCGAGGTGCGTGATGGGGTAGAGTCTTTAGAACGACAAGTGAACATATCCTACGATTTAGCAGAGTTTAAAAATATGATTCTGAGCCGAACAGGCAAGAAAAACCGTACAGCAATTTCTGGTATCAAGCCTTTGCGTGATTATACTCATTCGTTATATCACGATCTTTCAACAGAAGATGATGGGAGCATAGCCCTACCACTTTTCGCAGCTTTCTCAACAGAAGACATTCACAGTAGCCGCAAGTTAGATCGTTCTATCTTCTGTAAATATTACCAGCCTCGTTCGTTCGGCTATTACGAATGTTTGCAGGGGGATGGATTCTTTGATTATTGGATGCATCGATTGCTCATCCTGCAAGAAGGACAGAAGTCGCTTAGCGAAATTGAAGTTGTGCAATGCTCAATAGGAGAAGCTTTGGGGGAAAGTGGTTGCAATATTATCAGAAATGTGTCTATACGTCCATTGCAGAAGACAGTCTATTTCCATTTTATCGATGGCAGAGAAATAGACTCACGAAATTTGAGTGATGGTTACAAGAGACTTGTGAATATTGTGACGGACTTGTCTGTACGTTGTTATATTCTGAATGGCAAAAAATACGGAATGGATTGTTGTCATGAGACGCAGGGAGTAGTGCTGATAGACGAAGTGGATTTGCATCTGCATCCTGAATTACAATTGGTAGTTTTGCAATCCCTTCATCGAACTTTCCCTAAAATTCAGTTCATAGTTTCTTCTCATGCTCCAATGGTGTTGTCGAGTGTAGAGACTAATGATGATAATGAAGTGGTTCATCTGCAATATCAGAATGGTAATTATACAGCTGAGCCAATTGTGACTTATGGTATGGATGCCTCTACGATTCTAGAGACTTATATGGGCAAACGCTCCCGTCTATTATCCTTTTAATGGCATTGTCGTTTATTTTCTTAAGAAGAAATTGGCAACGCTGAGCAAGAAAGGAGCGTAAGATTTTTTTTATATTTCAACAGTTTTCCATCCAGTTAAGGCAAACATGGAATCGTAGAAGGAAGAGCATCTGTTGGCACGAATATAAAAATGCCTGCAATGAGCCTCTACCATATCTACGATTTCCTCCGAGCATGAGCCGCAATCCATACGAGCACGAGAAATATGTATTTCCGAAGCCTCCAACCGATTGAAGGTTTTTTCTAAAGTCTCTTTTTGGTTGAAGCGCACGTTTGTGTTGCCGTCTCTATTTTCAATACCAACAATCATGTCGTTAATGACAGCTACACCTGGACTATAGCCCAAGAACTTCTTGTTGCTCAGGTGCTTATAAAATAAATTATAGTGTTGCGGAATTAAGGTATAACTTGTCTCATAAAATTAGTTCGTTTTATTTATCCATGAAGTTATCAAATTAACCACCTGACTTACTTTTTCCAATTCGCGAGAATTTCTACCATTATGCTTAAATGAATAAATCGTTTGATATGGAGAGTAAACTGGATATTTACAAAAGGAATGAGTTGTATTAATTATTGCTGCATAAAACGGCTTTTTTTCCTTATACATAGTTTTCTCCAATGTAGTAATGTCTCTCAATGCATAAGTTGTTTCATCTCTTTTACAAACAATATATAGCACAGGGCATTTTATCTTTTTGTAAAACTCAACAGGATTGAATTTTAACATAGCTAAATCATGTTTATTGTGTAATCCCCACTGAGCTTTGACATAATACTCTAAGATTTCTAATTTTTTCCTTTTTTTATTTGCAAAAATTGAGTTAGTCAAGACCGCTTTAAGATAGCCATCATAATCCAAAGAATCCAAAGACAATTTCTCTTGGGCATAATGAGACAATGATGACAGTTCCTTCTCACTCAGCTCAAAGAGTTGTTTCAACAATTCAAACTTACCAGGTGACAAAAATGCATTTTGACTATAAACAAATTCAGTTCCTCTCATTAAAGAGGAAGCAATTTCTACCAAAAAATCAGGTTTGGTGGAACAACTCGCTACCAAAGCTGCCATCGCTCCCTCGCTATGTCCAATAAAGCCAATTTTATATTTTCGAAATTCATTATGGGATTTCAAAAATCGAAAGGCGATTACAGCATCCGACGCTACATCATAAAAGGAACAATTTGTCTTGACTGTATCTTGTACATAGCAAGACACCTTTGATTCATCTGTAGGCTTTAGCAACTCCTCCCGATTGTCAAATACAAACAAAGAAAAGCCACGTTCAACCAAAAGGCGTGTAAAAAACTCATAATCTTGCCATTTTCTTTGAGAAGATGGTACAACTACAAACAAGAACTTCTTTTGCAAGAATTCCTTAGAAGATGATGTTATAAAATAACCATTAAGCCTTGTATGGTTCGACATGGGGATACGAAAACTAACGGTATCACAAGTTAAGCCGAAACAAGCCAGAGGTATCATTAAAATAAAAAGACATATCAGGAATTTATTCTTCATATACATTATCATAAAATTTTAGTATTTTGTTAATCAAGAAATCAAATACGCCAACTTTTTGTTCATCAACAGAATATTGCATCGGTCCCAATGTTTCATATAAAATGTCTGTTTGGTTCAACTGACATTGTAAAAACTCTTGATGACTAAGAAAATCCCACGACAAATCCTGATTGGTATAAATTGCATAAATAGGACATTTCATTTGCTGCAAAATTTGTCCAGAGTCAAAACGAGCAAAGGACCTCGCTAATGAATTTGTAAAAAACAAGAACTCAGCTTTTGTAAGATATTTACCCTTTTTAGGTTTCTTTTCAAACTTACCTTTTTGAATTATTTGAAAAACATTCCGTAAATAGTCAGTTTTGTCAACATCAACAACTTGGTGGTTTTCTCGTTTTATATTTTCCGCTAAAGAAACCTTATTATACAAATAGTCGGATCCATTTAAAAATACCCCAGATAATGCTAACAGCATTATTACATTTTTATTTGATACAGCTTCTTTCATAGCTATATACGTACATTCTTCTACAGGAAATAAAACCAAATTCTTATTTCTAGTGGATATTTGGCTTGTCAAATATAAATGCAAAGAATCAGTAAGATTCTCCAAGCATGTATTCTGATTATTGAGATGCAGTTGAAAATGATGCGTCTCAATTCCATGACTTACCAAACAAGAATCAAACCTGTTTATCACATTTTTTTTTGCAGTCTGACTAGAATAAAGCCAAATTACTTGTGGAAATTCTACTGCATACAAGTACCTTCCCCATAAAATAGCCAGCAATATTAAACCAATAACCTTCCTCATAATACATTCTATTTGTATACATTATCTTGTGGTACAAAAGAATTGTACCACAAGAATATACCTTATTTCAAATTTTTATTCAAATATTCCCTTAATTCCGCAACACTATTATAAATTAAACTTTTTAAGTTCTTGAGCAACAAAAAGTTGCCCAGGATTTTGCCATGTCGAAGAATTCACTTATCTTAGTGTTGCAAAAATAAACAAGCAAAACTCTGATATGGCATGGCAAAGATACAAATTAAATCTGAGAAACTCACTCCTTTCGGAGGAATATTTTCAATCATGGAACAATTTGACTCCACATTGTCTTCTGTAATCGACTCATCCCTCGGTCTAAGGTATAGATCGTTCGGTTATCAGTACAGTGAAATTATCCGTTCTCTCATGAGTATCTACTTCTGTGGTGGATCATGTATTGAGGATGTCACTACTCATTTGATGAACTATCTCACACTTCATCCGACTCTTCGCACTTGTAGCTCTGACACTATCCTCAGAGCGATAAAGGAGCTGACGCAAGAAAACATCTCACACACATCAGATACGGGTAAGAACTACAATTTCAATACGGTTGACACTCTCAATACTTTACTGCTCAATTGTATGTTTGCATCTGGCCAACTGAAAGAGGGCGAGATGTATGATGTTGATTTCGACCATCAGTTCATAGAGACTGAGAAGTATGATGCAAGGCCTACTTGCGTATTTGAGGGATATAAAAAAAGGATGAACTGCATCTCAGTTCATCCTTTTTTATATGTATTGTTTTATTTTTATTCAGCAGCTTTCAGACCCTTCTCCATGGCATCCTTAGCATACTTGTTGTCTGGTTCCAATTTTAAGAGTTTCTCCCAATATGGCTTAGCGAGATTAAAGTCCTGCTTGTCATAGTTGTAGATGAAGCCCATGTATTGATAAGCCTGCTTCAAGTAGCCGATTTCGTCTGCATCACACTGCTTAGCCTCAAGTTCTGTAATTACTTCCTGGTAAGCAGGAATCGCTTTGTCGTCCATCTCGTTCTGGAAAGCAGTATTACCCTCCTGTAACTTAGCAAATGCCTTCAGTGTAGGATACTTCTCTGCCAACTTAGCATACACGTCGATAGCCTTGTTGATATTCTCAACCTTCTTAGCAGCATCCTTGTTTTCTGCAGCCTTCTTAGCCTTGTTGATATAAATCTCAGCAAGCTTCATGAAGTCTGTTGGAGCAGCATCAGGATTCTTATCCATGTATTGCTGGTTGTATTCCAAAGCCTTGTCCTCATCACCCATTTCCTTGTATGCCTCAGAGATATACAATAATGGTTTTGGATCTTCAGCCTTCATCTCCAATGCCTTCTGGTACTGAGCGATAGCTTCGTTGTATTTCTTGTTACCAGCCAACGCCAAACCATAGTAGCTGATGATGCTTGAATTCTTCTTGATAGAGTCTGTATTCATAACGATGTTTGAGTGCTCAAGAGCTACATCATACTTTCTCAAATCAACAGCAGCGCGCATAGCCAAAACCTGCATAGCAGCATCCTTAGGGAATTTCTGAATACCAGCCTGGCAGAGGTTCAAACTTTCCTCTTTCTTATCGAGGACATATGCTGTGAATGCATACTCATAGTAGAGGTACTCTTCCAATGTAGATGGCTTTGCCTTAGAGAAATAGTCGTATGCCTTCTCGTAGTTACCTGCGCTGAAGAAATTGTGACCAGCTTCTGCCTCAATAGGGTAGTCTGGGTTGATTTCTCTCAGTTTGTTCAAAGCTTCTGCACTGGCAGCTGGGTCAATCTTACGATATACGTTAGAATAGCTAATGTATCCCTGAGGATTCTTAGGATCCATTGTCATACACTGGTTGTACCAGGTAGCAGCTTCACCACCGTTATCCTGCATAGCGTAGATATCACCCTTCAAGATATATGCATCACCATAGTTCTTGAATTTTGCAATGACTGCGTCAGCAACCAAGTTAGCCTTATCATAGTCCTTGTGCATAGCAAGGATATTACCCAATGCGATCAATGCCTTAGGATCTTTCTTGAACTCTTTCTGATACTCTTTAATCTCCTTTTCAAATTCTTTAGTAGCAGAGTTACCAGACTTCAATGTTGTCTCGATAGGCTTCAGCATGTCCTTGTAATTAACCTCCTGAGCCATTGCTGGAGCTGATAATCCCATTATCAGTGCTCCTGCTATTAAATATTTAATTGCTTTCATAATTCTAAACTTTAATTCTGTCCTTATTTTATGTAGTTGACGTTTACCTGTCGCTTTCGTTTATTCAATCTTATTTATTTTAACGCCTCTACACGATTTTTAGTTTTTTATGTTTACTTTCTTATAGGTGATATCTCCTCTATAAGGCAGTAATCCTGTTTTGAATACTATGAGTTGTCCACGAGGGTTGGTTATATAATTGGCGAAGCTCCATGGCAAAGCCTTATGAGGATCGACAACTATAGCATATAGTGTTCTAACGAATGGATATCTTCCATCGAGCAAGTATGCCTGATAAGGTTGCCAACTGTTGCTTGGTGTGGCTTTATCCTTTACAGAAACTCGCATTACATGAATATTCTTTTTGAATGTGGTATTTGTAGAATCTCTTCTGTCGTTTAACCAGTTAGATCCAATAACACCGATAGCATTTGGATTTTTATCAACAAAATCAATGACCTGCTTACTGGTTTGAGCAGCCATGATTTTAGCACCAAATTTTTCTCCATGGAGAACAGAGTCAACAACATAGTTGGTAGTAGCAGAACGAGTATTATCGAAAACTACTTCTATGTCTCCTCTCTTAGAACCAGGGACTACGTCACTCCATTTATTAGCCTTACCTGTCAATATGCGCTTAATATCATTTACGGTAATACAAGTATCATTATTGTTCTTGTTTACAATAAATGCCAAACCATCATAACCGATAGGGAAGACGGAAGGAATAACATTACTTTTAGATTTGAGATAAGCGATTTCACTATCTTTCAGCGCTCTTGTAGTGAACAAGAGAGTGGTTTTGAAATCCTTTATCATTTGGAGTCCTGTAACCTCATCAGAATAGAGGGGTTTAAGGTGAGCCTTAGGATATTCAAACTCAAACTGGCTTCTTTCTTCTTCGATGATAGGACTTAAACTTTCGTCAGCTACAAACTGGATTGTACCTGAAGTTGGTGTATCTGTTCTGCCATCTTTGGCTTTCTTCTGGCCACAAGAGCCGAAGAAAGCCAAAGACAACATAATAGTTAATCCTATAAAAATATAAGATGTTTTTTTCATATTCAAATTTACTGCAAATATATTACTGCAATCTAAATACAACAGGTACGGTATATTTTACACGTACAGCAGAACCGTTCTGCTTACCTGGTTTCCATCTAGGCATTGCCCTAACAACTCGCTGAGCCTCACGGTCGAGTGAAGGGTCAACAGAACGCATAACCTTCACATCTGTGATAGAACCGTCTCTTTCAACGACGAAACCAACGATAACACGACCCTGTACGCCGTTTTCCTGAGCTACAACTGGGTATTTGATGTTGCTGCTGAGGAAGGACATCAAGGCACCCTGACCACCAGGGAATGAAGGCATCTCCTCTACAACGTCGAAGACCTTGTTGGAAACTTCAGGCTTTGGTGCTGGTGGTGGAGGTGGTGCAGCGACTGCGATATCACTTCTCACAGCCTCGACGGTACGGTCTTTCACACCTTCCTCGTCCTTTGTACCGACAGCTACCTTAGCGTCGAGTTGATCCATCTGCTTAACCTGGTTTTCCTCTTTTACGAGTTCATCCTTCTTGATGACAGGTGCAGTAAACTTCTGAGTTTCACGAGCCACAGGAATCTCTTTTTTCATTTCAACCTTAGGCTGTACTTTCTCAGGCTTCTTCTTTTCCTTTTCAGCCTGCTTCTGGAGTTTAGCCAACTCCATAGCTTCCATATAAGCTTGCTGTTCTTCAGCTTGTTTCTGTTCGATAACTTTCCAAGCCAAGAATCCGCCTACGAGAGCTGCAGCAATGACCAAGATCAGAAGAGACTTGATGTTTCGACCGGAAGTACCCTTACGGAGCTGGTATGCACCATACTCCTTGTTCTTTCCGGCGAAAACCATATCGACCCATTTAGGATCGTAAAGATCAATTTTTGCCATTTCTTTCTTGTTTTAATTGTTAGTATTCATCTTACATCTTCACGCCTTTTGACTTGAGAAGTTTCTCATCGTCTGGGCTAATTTTGTCGATGACATACGTACCAATGTTCAAAATCTGCATTTCATCGAGTGCGTCAACCATATTCTTATATGATGCGTTATCAGTAGGCTTGATGACGATAGTAAGAGTCTCAATCTTGCGACCATCCAACTCACCACTCTTAATCTTGCTCAACTTCTTCTGATATACGCTATCTGGCATGGCTGGGTTCTTCTGACGCTCAGCGTTCAAAGATCTAACAGCAATCATAATCTGTTCAACTGGACGTAACCCCTCTCCGGTAGTGTGCTCGCGCAAGACCTTACGGATACCATTGCTACCCCATGTAGTCTCCTTGATCCAGTTAGGATCATTGTACTTAGGGATACCAGCACCATAATAAATCTTGTTGTCTGCAGTTACGTAAAGAGTTACGGTACCAGATTCCTTTGCTTCATTCTTCTTGTCCTCTGGTTGGTTGTCATCATTACTTGGCATAGTCAGCTCCATTGTCTGAGGTTTGCTCAATGATGTACACAGCATGAAGAACGTGATAAGAAGCATGAGCATATCCACCATTGGCGTAAAGTCAACGCGGACATTCATTTTCTTTTGTTTGCTTTCTTTCTTACTCATTTATTCGTCCCCCTGTTGTTTTAACTGTGTAATCATATAGTAATGACTCTCGTCCATATCCTGGAGTTCGTTCATCACTCTCTTAACTGTCTTGTATGGTGTAGAAGCATCTGCCTTGAGGGCAATCTTGATTTCTTCGTTTACTGTACGAGCTGCTTGTACCCACTGCTGGAACTCACTCATACCACCATTGATACTGTCGAGAGGAATACCTTTCTTCTGGAGATACTCAGGACGCTTAGAAGCGTTCAATGAGAGGTATGTCTTCAAGTCGCCCATTGGAACACCGAATGTACCCTCACTCTTGAATGTCTCTTGCATCTTTGGAGTCAATTCAACACCGAAGTTGCTTGTCATTGAGCTCAAAGTACTTCCCAGTTGATCAGTATTGTCAATACTCATAAATACTTGGCCTTCGCCGGTAGGTCTACCAGCAGCGTCCTTTTCAGGACTTACCAAGATGGTCAGAACGCCGTTCTCAGGCACCTTAATCTCAGACACAGATCCTGGAGTATTTACCTTGACAGGCTCATTCTTTACGAAAGTAGAGGTGAGCATGAAGAAGGTAAGCAACAGGGTCATAACGTCTGACATAGGCGTCATGTCGATCCAGACGTCACTCTTCTTAATTTTTACTTTACCCATAGCGATAAAATTTTAAAGGGTTAGCAAAAATTAAGCCTCGTCTGCGTGGTTAGCTTCGTATGTCTGAGCAATTGAGTAACCTACCTCGTCGAGTGCGTATGTCAACTTATCTACCTTGTTGGTGAATGTGTTGTAAGATACAACGGCACACCATGAAGTCAAGATACCGAATGCGGTGTTGATCAAAGCCTCAGAAATACCTACAGAAAGTGCTGCTGAGTCAGCGCCACCACCTTCACCCATGGCCTGGAATGACTTGATCATACCGGTTACAGTACCGAGAAGACCGGTCAAAGTACCAAGTGTTACGATTGTAGCGATAATAGGCAAGTTCATTGTCAAAGTAGGCATCTCCAACTGTGTTGCCTCCTCGTGAGCCTGCTGAATCTTAGCTACCTTCTGTGCCTTCTTCAAAGAAGCATTAGCGCCAGACTCCATTGACTTGTAAGCGTTCAAAGAAGCCATAACAACGTTTGCTACAGTACCGCGCTGCTTGTTGCAGAGCTGCTCAGCCTTAGCGAAGTCATTTGCGTTCAAAGCTGTCTTGATGTTTGCAACGAACTTAGGAAGTGCACCTGTACCAGTAGCGGTCTTAAGAGCCAACCAACGCTCGATTGTCATTGCCAATACAGTGAGCAACAAAGTGTGGATAACAGGTACGATAACACCACCTTTGTAGATTGTACCCCAAATGTCTGCTGGGTGATCCTGTACACCTGGATCCTGGAAGTGCATGTCGTTTCCGAACCATGTGAAGAACAATGTGAATGCGATGATAGCACATACCACGATGATCCAGAATGCGCCTCTTACTCCCTGAAAGCCCTCAGACTTTTTAGCTGGGGCTGCTTGTTTTGTAGTTGCCATAATTTTACTTTTTAAATTATTAGTTAATAAATTTATTTATTGTTTCTTTTTTATATGCTTTCTGTTACCTTTTGGTGTTGTTGACACTTTCAGGTTATCGTTCTTGGTCAATCTTTTGGCAAAGATAATAATTTAATACGAACTACGAACCTAATTAAGAAGTTTTAACGAGATATTTCTTATATTTGGTCAAAATATCTCGTTAATTTTTACTTTTTCCGTCTTTTATCCTTTTCTCGTCAAATTTTTACCCTTAAAGCATTCCGATATAAAAAGCCTCTTTTGGGGAGGCTCTTTTTTACTTGAGTTTGCTCAGGGCTTCTTTGATTCTGCGGATTGCTTCCTTGATGTTCTCGTCGCTTGTTGCGTAGCTCATTCTGAAGCAATCTGGATCACCGAAGGCATCACCACCTACAGTTGCTACATGTGCTTCCTCCAAGAGGTACATGGCGAAGTCTGTAGAATTGTTGATGGTCTTGTCTCCATTGCTCTTACCAAAGTAAGAGTTACATTTTGGGAAGAGATAGAAGGCTCCTTGAGGAATGTTGACTTCCAAGCCAGGAACTTCCTTGGCGAGTTTGACAATCAGGTCTCTGCGGCGCTCGAATGCCTGGCGCATTTCTTCTACTGCACTCTGGTCGAGTGTGTAGGCTGCTTCTGCTGCTTTCTGGCTAACGGAGCATGTGCCGCTTGTATATTGTCCCTGCAATTTGTTGCAGCCCTTGATAATCCACTCAGGACCTGCCAGGAAACCGATTCTCCATCCTGTCATAGCGTATGCTTTTGATACACCGTTTGCGATGATGACCTGCTCCTTGAGACCTGGTTCCTGGGCAATGCTGTGATGCTTGCCGATGTAGTTGATGTGCTCGTAGATTTCATCTGCAAGTACGAATACATCTGGATGCTTTCTGAGGACATCAGCTAATGCTGCTAACTCTTCCTTAGAATAGACGCTACCTGTTGGGTTGCTTGGTGAGCAGAGGATGAGCATCTTGGTCTTAGGAGTGATTGCTGCCTCCAATTGCTCTGGAGTCATCTTGAAGTCCTGGTCGAAACCTGCGTTGACTATGACTGGTACACCACCAGCCAACTTTGCCATCTGTGGGTAACTTACCCAATATGGTGCAGGGATAATCACTTCATCGCCTGGGTTGACAAGTGCGAGGATTACGTTGCAGATACCCTGCTTGCCACCTGTGCCTACGATTACTTCATTGACGGTATAGTCGAGTCCGTTCTCATTTTTGAGTTTGGCAACAATCGCTTTTCGCAAATCAGGATAGCCAGGAACTGGTGAATATCTGGAGAAGTTATCATCAATAGCTTTCTTTGCTGCCTCTTTGATATTCTCCGGAGTGTTGAAGTCTGGTTCTCCTACGCTCATGTTGATTACATCAATTCCTTGAGCTTTCATTTCACTACTCTTCTGTGACATCGCCAGCGTTGCTGAAGGTGCCAATCTGTTTAGACGATCAGATAATTGTGCCATAATTCAATTTATATTAATGTTTTGCCTGCAAAATTAATCATTTTATTTCTTTTAGAGAAGAAAAAGTGTCATTAATTCTATTCTTGCAATGAAATAATAACATCTTTTTTCTTTTTTCTCTCTTTTTAAAGGTGCAAGGTATGACCCATCCTGTCTCTTTTGGTCTTGAGATAGCGCTCGTTGTATTTGTTTGGTACTACTTCGATAGGTACATTTTCTACTATTTCCAGACCATAAGCTTCCAGGCCAACTCGCTTGACAGGGTTGTTGGTGAGCAAACGCATCTTGTGAACTCCCAACTGGCGTAGCATCTGTGCTCCGCATCCATAGTCGCGCTCATCTGGCTTGAAACCGAGATGTGTGTTGGCATCCACGGTGTCATAGCCTTCTTCCTGCAACTTGTATGCGGCTATCTTATTCATCAGGCCGATGCCTCTGCCTTCCTGTTGCATGTATATGACTACACCTTTTCCTTCTTTTTCTATCATCTCCATTGCTCTGTGCAACTGCTGTCCGCAGTCGCAGCGCATGCTTCCCAAGATGTCGCCTGTAGCACATGAAGAATGAACACGTACCAGGATAGGTTCCTCTTCTTTCCATTCGCCCTTGATGAGAGCCATGTGCTCCAGTCCGTTGCTCGCCTGACGGAAAGGAATCAGTCGGAAATGACCATATTCTGTAGGCATGTCAACTTCTTCACCCACTTCGATGAGTGATTCCTTCTTCAGTCGGTAGGTAATCATGTCTTTGATAGAGATGACCTTCAAACCCCATTCCTTGGCAAACTCAAGGAGTTCTGGAAGGCGAGCCATCGTTCCGTCCTCGTTCATGATTTCCATGAGAGCACCTGCAGGGTAGAGGCCTGCCATTCTACAAAGGTCGATAGCTGCCTCGGTATGACCACTGCGGCGGAGTACGCCATTGTCTTGTGCATAGAGGGGGTTGATGTGGCCCGGACGTCCGAATGTCTGAGCGGTGGAGTTTGGATCTGCCAATGCCTTGATGGTCTCAGCTCTGTCGTGTGCAGAAACACCTGTGGTGCATCCTTCCAGTTTGTCAATAGTTACAGTAAAAGGAGTGCCCAACATAGAGGTATTATCAGATACCTGGTGAGGAAGGTCCAATTCATCACATCTGCTGATGGTGATAGGAGCGCAAAGTACGCCTCTTGCGTGTTTGAGCATGAAGTTTACTTTCTCTGCATCTATCTTCTCTGCTGCAATAATGAGATCGCCTTCGTTTTCGCGGTCTTCATCATCTACAACAATTACGAATTTTCCTTCTTTGAAGTCTTTTACAGCATCTTCAATGTTGTTTAATCTTAAATCTGCCATTTTGATACTTTATTTTATAGTTACATTTTGATTATTACGTGTTTGTATATCTTTTATTCTGCCGAGGATATCGGTGTTTGTCTGAGAGATGATACGCAGGTCTCTGTACAGACGCATTCTGAATCTCCACATTCGCAGGTATAATACGATGCCGAATGGTACGATGATTGCCGCAGCGATATTCAGCCATTTTCTTTCGAATGGTCGTGTATGTGCCTTGGTGGCCAGAATCGGATATTTGTTCAAATCGTGCAGAATGAACTTGTTCTTTGTATTTGTCAGGTCTTCTATCACGTTTTCCAATTCCTCGTTGATGCGTTCTATCTCGTGGTCTGGCTGATATCTGAAGAATACATTGATGAAATTAGGCAGTCTTTTGAGGTGCTGCACCTTATTATATATATATACATCTTCTGTAATCTTTGCCAGTTTCTCTGCATCTGTCGTGTAATCTGGGTTGTTGATGATGACTTCTTTGCCGAAAATGTGGCGTTTCAGTCGGATGCCTAACAGTTTTGCAAAGAATTCCTTATAAGCATCGATATTGAACACGGCAGAATCGTTGGTGGCTTTCCAGGTGACGAAGATGGCCAATGGTATCATGACCGCTGATGCCAATCCCTTACCAAACCAGATGGCCCACATTCCGCTTCTTGCCATTCGGTATCCGGAATTATCCAAGATGAAGTAGATGATGAATATCAGCACGGATATCACAACCGGGAAACCGAGTCCTCCTTTTCGGATGATGGCACCGAGTGGTGCGCCGATGAAGAAGAATATCAGACATGATAGGGCAAGCATGAACTTGTTGATGGCCTCGATTTTGTGTAATCTGATAATCTGGTCTGCATCACCAGTCATCATGCTCTTGAAGTCCAGATCGCTCGATGCTTGTCGAATATCCGACAGTGCGCTGTTGATAACTCTGATCTTCTGGCTTTGCGGGAGTCTGTTGAATAAGGTATCTATCTCATATCCCTTTGCATCTGCCTTCTTGATGGCATTGGCAGAGTCTGCTTTGCTGACAGATGGGATTCGGTAATATCTGACAGATGCATCGGCCAGATAGCTTCTTCCTACAGAGTCATATCTGGCATTCAGCGAATCGATGGTATGATAGATCTGTTCCAGACTCTTGCCCTTGGCGTTATTGGATAGCGATGCTGCGTCTGTCATATTGAAGTCTGCATCGAAATCCAGAACAATTCTTTTGCTGATAAACGACTCTCTTCGGTATGGAACGGAAGCACTGTTTGCCATTTCGCTGCTTTGCATGTTCTCAAACCATTCGCCGCTCCAGAGAGTAAGCAGGAGGTGCTTCTTCTCGGCAGTACTCTGGAGCATGGCAGAGTCGGCAAGAATGATGGCAGCATCTTCATAGCTGTCTGTCATTCGGTAGATCATTACTCCATAGAGTTTACCTGTTTTGATATCTTTCTTCTGCACATACAGGTTGCAGTTTGGAATACCATCATAGAAAATACCTTCCGGGATTTCCAGTTCTGGACTCTTCTGCTTCATGGAGATAAGAAGCTGGGTGAGTTTCATATTGGAACTTGGACCAATATTATTTTGGAAGTAGAAGGAACCAAACATGATGATGATGGTGATGACAATCAGAGATCGGAAGGATTGCATCAGGGAAATACCCGCAGCCTTGATGGCTGTGAGCTCTGAACTTTCACCGAGATTACCAAACGTGATCAGTGAGGAGAGAAGAATGGCGAGCGGTAATGCTTGGGGAACAAGCATTAATCCCATATACCAGAAGAATTGAGCCATCACTTCCATGGTCAGTCCTTTTCCGATGAGTTCGTCAATGTATCTCCACAAGAATTGCATCATCAGCACAAACTGGCAGATGAAGAATGTTCCTATGAAGAGCAAGCCAAACTGTTTGGCGATAAATATGTCTAATTTCTTAATTCGAAGCATTTTATTTATGTCTATTGAACAAGTCGGTATATTCCGTTTATTCATTTTCAGTCTGCAAAGGTAACACAAAAAAATAGAATATCCTTCATTTTTGCAGATTTTATATATTTATTAAGGTGTAAAATAGGCTGCAAATAGGGGAAAAATAAAAAAATGCACTTTTTTCGAAAAAAAATGCAGAAAAATTTGTTCAATTCAAAATAATGTATTACCTTTGCACCCGCAATCGAGAAAACGTTTTGCTGTGATGGCGGGATAGCTCAGCTGGTTAGAGCGTCGGATTCATAATCCGGAGGTCGTGGGTTCGGGTCCCACCCCCGCTACAAAAGGAACACTAACTGAAAAGTTAGTGTTTTTTTATGCTCAAAACTTTCCCTGTTTTATCCACAAGGTTTTATAAAGTTATCCACATCTTTATTCTTATTGTTGATAACTTGTGTATATTCTTGAATATCAGTTACTTCTATTGATACTTTCATGTGTTAATATCTTTTGTGGACTAATGATACATCCTCCTAATAGTAAGATTTATTAAAAAATGAGTATTCTTGTTTGAAGTTTCGAAAAATATTCGTATTTTTGTCACGTTTTTGTGTTCCTGCTTTTATAAAATGCCTTTTGAGGGCAAGCGGGGCAATATCATTATTTTAATTTTCGATGTATATGAAGTGTTTAAATTCCAGACTTTCTCATCTTATAATATTCGTGTTATTCGGAATTGTTGGGTCTTTACTCACAGTAGGTTGTGTGAAGCATCCAAAGAAATTTGTGATCGGAGTATCCCAATGCTCTGAGGATATTTGGCGCGATAAACTCAATGATGAGTTGAAGATGGGAGAATACCTCAATGATTCTATTATTGTGAAACTTGCTTCTTCGAATGATGATAATGTGTTGCAGAACAAGCAGGTCAACCAGTTTGTAGATGAAGGTGTAGATTTGCTGATTATTTCTCCTAATCAGATGAGTGCCATTTCCAAGGCTGTTGAGCGTGCCTATGACAAGGGAATCCCTGTGATTTTGTATGACCGTATGTCCAATACTGATAAATATACTGCTTTCATAGGTTGTGACAATTATAAGATAGGTAGCTCTATGGGCAAATATATAGCTCAGCAATTGCAGGGTAAGGGACGTGTTGTTGAGATTCGCGGACTTGAAGGGTCTTCCCCTGCTTTGGAGCGTCATCGTGGTTTTATGGATGCGCTTAAATCCTATCCGGATATTCAAGTAGTAGCTTCTGCTGGTGGAGATTGGAAGGAGGAAAGCGGTATTCGTGCAATGAAGAAAATACTGAAAAAGACGCAGGATTTTGATTTCGTCTTTGCTCATAACGACCGCTTGGCCTGGGGTGCATACGTGGCTGCTAAGCAGATGGGCGTAAACCGCAATTATAAATATACCGGTGTGGATGGTATGGCAACCGAGGGTGGGGGGCTGGAACTCGTGCGTGATGGAGTGTTTGATGCATCCTATCTTTATCCTACTAAAGGCGATGAGGTTATTGCCTTAGCAATGAAGATATTAAAGCATCAACCTTACAAACGCGATAATTTCTTGAGTACTTCCATCATCACCAAGGCTAATGCAGAGCTTACTTTGATGGAAGCAAGGGATGCTGAGCGACAGGCACGGAATCTGAAAACTTTGCACAAACAAGTCGATCAGTATCTTGCTGATTATAATTCTCAGCAAGTCATGCTGATAGGATTATGTCTGTTCCTTTTTATCTGTATTGCTGGTGCAGCGCTGATATTCAGAGGTTATGTTGTTAAAGTAAAGTTGAACGAAAAACTGGCAAATACGAACGATGAACTGAAAAGGGTTAATGGCGAATTGGGACAGAAAAATGATGAGCTAAAGCGCTTGAATGATGAAGTTATGGAATTAACTAATTCTCGCTTGGTATTCTTTACCAACATCAGTCATGAACTTCGTACGCCGCTTACTTTGATAGCAGATCCGGTAGAGATGCTTTTGGAGGATAATAGTATCAAGGGGAAAGCAAGAGATTTGCTGAAGATGGTACAGCGTAATGCCTTGGCACTTCAGCAGTTAGTAGGAAGTATTCTTGATTTCCGCAAGATTCAGAATGGAAAGATGGATTTGGAACTTTATCGTTTTGACCTTGTAAAGGCGTTGACGCTTTGGACAAGTGATTTCCTGCTGGCAGCTGAACGTAAGCATATCATGCTTCATCTGGATGTAGAAGAATTTAAGAGACAGGGAAAGATAGTGGCTGATAAAGAGAAAATTGCTCGTGTAGTATTCAATCTCTTAAGCAATGCCTTGAAATATACTCCTGCTGGAGGCGATATTTTTGTATCTTTAAAAATGGTTGATCCCCATCAGGTTCAAGGTTTATCTGCCGAGACCATCAATTCTTATAAGGATTTTTTCCGTATCGATGTGCGTGATACGGGCATGGGAATTTCTCATGAAGAAGCTGAAAAGGTGTTTGAACGTTTCTTCCAGGCCAAAGGTGCTGCCAGTGGAACGGGTATCGGATTGGCCCTTGTCAAGTCGTTTGTGGAGTTACATCATGGCAAGGCTTGGGTGGAGAGCAAAACGGATCAGGGTAGCAATTTTATAGTAGTTATTCCTTGTAAACAGATAGGTGATGCACAGGTTATCCACAATGATGAGGAAATTGTGGATAACTCTGAAAGTGCTTCATTATCAGTAGGTAAAATGACGATTAATGAGTCTGATCTGCAGTATATCGACGATGGAAATAAACAAAATGGAAAACTCCAGAAGTTATTGGATGAGCAAGGAAATAAACCTTCTTTATTGGTGATTGATGATAATAATGACATTCGTCAATATATTCGCACGCTTTTGCAGGATAAGTTTTATATCTTTGAGGCTTCCGATGGTAAGGAAGGGTTGGAAATCGCCCGGAAGGAAGTTCCTGATTTGGTAATCTGTGATGTCATGATGCCTGTGATGAATGGTTTGGAATTTACAAGGCAGTTGAAAACCCAGACCATCACTTCTCATATTCCTGTCATTGTGCTCACTGCTAAAAATTTGGATGAGCATCGTGCCCAAAGTTATGAGTATGGTGCTGATTCTTACATTACCAAACCATTCCATGGCAAGGTTCTTTTGTCCCGTATAGAAAACCTTCTCAAGCAGCGAAGATTGCTGAAGAGTCATTTTGAGAATATTTTCAATCAGACTTCTCAAACAGCAGAACAGGAAGTAGCTATGAACCAGTTGGAAGATAGAGACAAGCAGTTCCTCAATCAACTTCATGCTATTATCCAGAAGAATCTTTCAGACAGTGAGTTTGGCGTAGAGGATATTGGCAAAGAAATTGGCTTGAGTCGTGTGCAGCTCTATCGTAAGGTGAAAGCAATGACGGGTTCTTCTGTAGTAGATTTGCTTCGCAAGGCTCGTCTTGCCAAGGCTAAACGACTACTTGAAAGCCGTAGTATGAGTGTTTCAGAGGTTGCCTATGAAGTCGGTTTTTCTGCACCTTCTTACTTTACGAAGTGCTTTAAGGAAGAATATGGTATGTTGCCAGGAGAAGTAGGGAATAACTAAAGTCTTTATTCCCAATCTTCAAACTCCAGTTCCAGTTCCCGGTATTCTGGTCCTTGGCTACTGTTTTCCCTGTCCTCTTTCTTTGCTTCTTCTGAAGTAGCATTGCTTACAGACAAGCCGAGAAGGCGGATAGGGCGGCTGGCGGAGTAATCTACTTGTTGGAGCAATCGCTTGGCAAGTGGGAGTATTTCTTCTTTTTCCTTCAGGATTTTCTCTTGTGAAATGCTGCGGGTAATCTGGGTGAAGTCGGAAAACTTCACCTTTAAAGTTAATGTCCTACCCTCAAACCCACTCTTGGAAATCCGCTCCTGGAGTTCAAGTACTGAATGATAGAGTTCTATGATGACTGCCGTTTTTTTATAGATATCTTCCAGAAAAGTCTGTTCGCATCCCACAGACTTCCTCACTCTGCTTGTGATAACAGGTCTGTTGTCTATCCCACGGGCAAAGTCATAGAAGATATGACCGGCTTTTCCGAACACTTCAACCAGATGTTCCTCGGATACTTTCCGTAGGTCAGCTCCGTTGAAGATACCCATGAAGTGCATCTTTTGCAAGGTTTTCTTGCCCACGCCCCAGAAATCCTCTACGGGTAGCTGGGCGATGAAATCGAGCGCTTTGTCTGGATGGATGGTGCAGATACCATCAGGTTTACGGTAATCAGAAGCCACTTTGGCGAGAAACTTGCAGTAGCTGATGCCAGCCGAGGCGGTGAGTCCGGTTGCTTCCTTGATACGGGTTTTGATTTCTTTGGCGATATCCACCGCCAGTTCTATCCCTTTCTTATTCTGTGTTACATCAAGAAAGGCTTCATCTATGGAGATGGGTTCGATGAGATTGGTATATTCCTGGAATATCTGATGTATCTGATGGGATATTTTAGCGTAATAATCATGCCGGCAGGGCACGATGATGAGATTAGGGCAGCGCTGCTTGGCTTGAGCGATGGATTGCGCCGAGTGAACGCCATACTTCCTTGCCTCATAGCTGGCTGTAGAAACCACACCACGTGGACCGTCGAAGCCAACCGCTACCGGTTTGCCCCGAAGTTCCGGATTGTCTCTTTGCTCTACAGCCGCAAAGAAAGCATCCATGTCAATATGTATGATCTTGCGTTCTTCCATCGTCTTGTTGTAATCCGACTTATCTCTATCTGATGCAAAGATACTGTTTTATTCTTTTTTGAAACAAATCTTTTAGAAAATTTTGCTTATTAGATGCTTCAGGTGCTTCTTTTGCTGATAAAAAACGTTCATTGGCTATTAATTTTGTTGCAATGAACGGAAAGTTATATCAGATGAAAGGATATTTTAAGTATGTGTTTAGACCTTTATATAATTTTGCATCAGAAATCAAAACAATAACGCTAACAATTAAAACATTAAGGTTATGAATACCTATTCTATGAGAAAGTCAGCAGCCATGGTGCTTGCGCTTTCATTACTTCATGTCTCTTCAGTTTTAGCACAAGACGACAATACCAACTCTAAGGAGGAAGGTAATCGTAATGTGATGTTGAATGCAGCCAGTGCGAATGGTCCTCGTGAGATTCAGATTGGTCTTCCTTCAGCCGATGTCAATGTTCTCGAGAATGGCTTGCCTGTTACTTATGCAACCAATCCTCATTCTGTCAACACGATTTGGCGTGGTGATGCAAGTTTGAGCCATCAGGGTTTGCTCAAGATTGCTGAAACAGCTATCACTACAGGTAATATCGGTTATGCTGTGAATTCTTTCACCCAGAAAGGACAGAAAGGTTTCAATGGTACTTTGAATTATAAGAGCAATCACTTCGGATTGCAGGAATTCTCTTTGAATATGAATGGTGATTTGGGAAGCGACTGGTACTACAGCTTTAATATGTATCAGGATTTCGACCCAGGAACCTTTAAGATTAAGTCAACTCCTTATCAGGACCGTACTCAGATTTATAAGGCGCTCCTCACCAAAAAGTATAACGGCAACCGTGGTGAATTTACTGCTATGTATAAGTATGCCAACAGCCACAACGTATATAACTATGCTACCCAGAGTGCTCCATTCATTTATGTAGGTGATGGAAGCGTGAAGGAGTATGGTGACTTCAAGCTCGGTACCACCTCTTATCTTCCTATTGATAACGAGATGACTTATCGCAATATGCGTACCGGCAAGTTGGAGCAGACTTCTCTCTATGATGCCTGTCTGAACAAGGCAAGCGAGGTTACCCTGATGAACAACTACCGCTTTGACAACGGTTTGAACTGGAAGGCAACCTTGAAGTACGATCACTCACGTGGTGCGATGGTTTACCAGTCACCAATGTCTATCATCGATTTGAAGAACGAGGCTAACAAGGGCGTATATAATTATATGTATCGCGACATCAACGGACAGACCAAGGCTTACAATGGTCAGTATGTTCAGACCCGTATGTCTTGCCTCAATTCCGGAACCATCGATGAGGCTCTCTTCACCACCGAACTCAGCAAGAAATTCAGAACTTCCACCTTCCGTCTTGGCGTGAATGAGTGGTTCTACCATATCGATTATTGCTCAAATACAACCATGTATGACCAGAGTATTCCTGCAGATGGCAGTTATGCGTTGCGTGTCTGGGATGCTAACCAGCGCAACAGCTATTTCTACGATTTCAACAAGAACGCCTCTGAGTATTACAAGGGAAGCGAAAACAAACTGGCTCTCTACTTCACCCACGATTGGGACGTGACCAATAAGTTGAACCTCTACTATGGTGCACGTTTGGAGTGGCAGAAGCTGAAGGGTGAAAACGCTGCAGTGAAGAATGCGCAGGGTGATTTTGTAGGTCGTTTTGCTGATTACCATCTCGGTGCTACGGCTGCTGACGGAACCAAGATTGCTCCTGCAGACTTGAGTTACAGTTGGTTGAACTACGATTTCTCTGTAGCAGCAACTTATAAGTTGACCGATAACTTCGGCTTCACTGGTGATTTCACTTACATCGTGCAGCATCCTAAGTTCGAGGCTTTTGCTCCAGCAACATTGCCAAATACGGACAAGATCTCAGTACCATTGGGTCGTGCTGGTATCTACTACAATAACTCTTGGTTGAGTTTGACTTCGTTGTTCTCTTACATTTCCAAGACCAACAACAATTCAACTCTGAACTTGCAGCATGGCAGTGAGATTAAGGCAGCTCCTTTGGCTTACGATATCCAGACATGGGGATGGACAACCGACGCTGTGGCTCATCCATTCAAGGGATTTGATTTCCACTTCCTCTTCACATATCAGAAGCCTACCTACAAGAAGTATGAAACCAGCATCACCTTCAACGATGGCTATGTTGGCAAAATCAACGCCACAGGCAATATCGTAGCAGAGATTCCTCAGATTCTCATTGAGTTGGATCCAAGCTACATGATTACCAAGGATATCAAGCTTTGGACAAGTTTCCGCTACTTCAGTAAGACTTATGCCAACATCAACGAGGCATATTACTTCAATGGTCACTGGGAGACCTTTGGTGGTGTAAACTGGCAGGCTACCAAGCGCTTGGCTCTCGGTTGCACGGTGGTCAACTTCTTGAATCAGACTGGTGCCAAGGGTAGTATCGCAGGTGCCGAGCTGATTACCAAGGATGAGGCTAAGGGAATCAAGAATCAGATTATGACGGGAAGTTATCTCCGTCCATTCACGGTTGAATTCACAGCTTCGCTTAAATTCTAAGCGTTTTAATTCCAATACATATAATCGACAGCTCCTATATATAATAAGGTATAGGGCTGTCGATAATAACGAAAACAATTCTACATATTAATAGATATAAACAATAACAATTAACAATAGTTTTACAATGAAAACAAACAATATGATGAAGGCTGCCTGCCTCATGTTGATGGCATCAGCTACCACTTCTGCTTTTGCACAGAAGATGAATATCGAACAAAAGGGTGATACTACTATCATCAAGGTGGAGAATCCTACCAAGTATCTTCTTCTCCCTATCCAGGAAGAGAAGGATGAGGCCCAGGTTTTGCTCGATACAGGTTCTAAAGATGATACTTGGATGGACGTTCGCCTGGCTCAGAATGGTTCTGATTACTATGTGCCTTTCGCTTTGGGAAAGGGTAAGACTGCTACAGTCAAGATTCTTGGTCTGAAGAAGGATGCTTTGGCACTCAACTTGCTCAAGCTCAGTGATACATTCGACACCACCAATACCGATTACTATCGTCCTTCTTATCACTTCACTCCGCTCTATGGTTGGATGAACGACCCTAACGGTATGGTATATAAGGATGGAGAGTATCATCTCTATTTCCAGTATAACCCATACGGAAGCAAGTGGGGCAATATGCACTGGGGACATGCCGTAAGCAAGGACCTGGTTCATTGGGAGCATCTCGACCCAGCCATCGCCCGCGACCCTGTAGGTCATATCTTCTCTGGTAGTTCGGTTGTGGATAAGAAGAATACGGCAGGTTTTGGCAAGAATGCCATCATCGCTATCTATACCAACAACAGTGTGAACCACGATGAAGTACAGTGCATCGCCTACAGTAACGACAATGGTCGCACCTTTACCAAGTACGAGGGCAATCCTGTGTTGACTCCATTCGATGGTTTGAAGGACTTCCGCGACCCTAAGGTGTTCTGGTATGAGAAGGGAAAGTGCTGGTATATGATTGTTTCTGCCGATAAGGAGACCCGTTTCTATAAGTCAAAGAACTTGAAAAAGTGGACTTACGTGAGTGCCTTCGGTAAGGGCATGGGTCAGCAGCCATGTCAGTATGAGTGCCCAGACTTCTTCCAGTTGCCTGTAAATGGTGATAAGAAGAAGATGAAGTGGGTGATGACCATGAATATCAATCCAGGTTGCTGGTTTGGTGGCAGTGCTACCGAGTATTTCGTAGGTGATTTCGATGGCAAGAAGTTCACTTGTCCTGATGCCACCGAAGTAAAGTGGCTCGATTGGGGTAAGGATCACTATGCTACTGTTACCTTCTCAAACACAGGCGACCGAGTATTGGGTATCACCTGGATGAGCAACTGGCAGTATGCCAACCTTACTCCGTTCAAGCAGAATCGTGGTGCCAACGGATTGCCACGTGAGTTGAAACTCTACGAAAAGAACGGCAAGTATTATATTTCAGAAGATGTAGCTCCAGAGGTTTATGCATTGCGTAAGGACACCAAGAATGTGGCAGATGCTTCTGTTGCCGATGCTAAGGATTTGAAGGGTGTTGCAGCCAATATGAATGGTGCTTTCGAAATCGAGGCTGATGTAACTCCTAATGCCAACGGCATTGCTGGTATTGAGATTTCAAACAACAAGCGTGAGCGCACTATGATTTATTTCGATATGAAGCAGGGAAAGGTTGTGATGGATAGAACCGAGAGTGGCCTGACCGATTTCGGCAAGCAGGCGGTTCCTCACGATATCGAGTTGGCTTGGGACAAGCAGCTGGCAGCAGAAGGCAAACAGCCTGCCCGCATCACCAACTCCATCAATTACAAGAACGATTTCGCTCTGGCTACTTGGGCACCATTGAGTCTTTGTGAGGATGGCAAGAAGACCTATCATGTTGATATCTTCGTAGATAAGTCATCTGTTGAGCTCTTCGTAGATGGCGGTCGCATCGCCATGACCAACCTCGTGTTCCCTGTAGCTCCATACGAGAATGTGAAGCTTTATACCCAGGGTGGCAAGGCTGAGTTCAAGAACCTGAAGGTTCATAAACTTGGTTTGTAAAATATAAATATGATATAATAAATAGTTGATATTAGTGCTAATAGTATTGAGTCACAACTTGGATATGTTCGGGTTGTGGCTCTTTTTTCTGATAAAACGATGGTCGTTTCAAAAAGAATTAGTATTTTTGCGCTCATAATAAATACAACTATTGATGAAAAGACTTTATAAAAACTTAACTATACTATTTTGTCTGATTCTTCTTCTATGTTCTTGCACCCAGAAGAAGGTGGTGATAGGTGTGTCGCAATGTTGTAGCGGACTTTGGCGCGAGAAGGTGAATAATGAGATGCGACTGGCGCAGTATCAATATGATCATGTGGATTTGCTGTTTGCTACTGCAGAGAATGACGGGCAACGTCAGGCTCGCCAGATAGACAGTATGATAGCCAGGAAGGTAGATTTGATCGTTGTTGCCCCTGATAACGTGAATGATGTAACACCTGCCATCGAGCGAGCTTATCGTGCGCATATCCCGGTTATCCTCTTCGACAGAAAGGTAAAGACACCACATTATACAGCTTCCATCGGTGGCGATAATGTAGAAGCGGGTAGGGAAGTAGCCCGCTTTCTTGCCAGTAAACTGGATGGAAAAGGTACCGTTGTTGAGATTACGGGCTTGAAGGATGCTTCCCCTGTCATTGAGCGCCATCGTGGTTTCCACGAGGTGATGAAGAATTATCCGGGAATCAAGGTGGTTACCCTAGAAAGCAACTGGAAGATGGAGCGTGCCCAGGAGTTAATGAAGCAATATCTGGATAAGGGCGGACATGCGGATGGCGTGTTCGGACATAGCGACTTGGGTGCCATAGGAGCCTTTCTGGAAGCAGAGAGACGAGGCATTGATAAGCAGATGCTGATAGTAGGCATTGATGGATTGCCTGGTATCTGGGAAGGAGTGGATAGAGTGAAGAGGGGGCATTTTGCTGCTTCTTATGTCTATCCTACCCAGGGCGAAAAGATTATGGAATTGGCGATGAATATCCTTCAGGGTAAACCCTATAAGAAGGATAATGTAATGAAATCATTCCTTGCTACCTCTGAAAACTGCGATGCCATCGCTCTGCAATATCAGGATCTGGAAGCCAAGATGAAGAATCTGGATCAGATTTCTGACAGTCTTGATTCTTATTCAAAGGTTTCCCGTATCCAGAAATGGATGCTTTTGATCGCCTTTATTGTAGTTCTGATTCTGTTCTTTGTCATCTACTATATATATAAGGTATATAGAAAGAAACTGCAGAAACAGAAAGCCGTGGCTCGTGGCTTCATCGAGAATAAGGAGGGCTGGGCTACTGAATTGAATCACCTGGATGAGAGTGATCGTTACTTCATGGATCGTTTCAAGAAGAAGATTCTTGAGAATATGGGCAATGCTGATATGAAGATGGATGATTTGGGAGCCCAGATGCAGTTGAGCAAGGTGCAGCTCTATCGCAAGGTGAAGGCTATGACAGGAAAAACGCCTGCCGAGCTCCTGAAAGAGATGAGACTGCAAAGAGCCTATACCCTCTTGCAGCAAACAGACAAGACAATCTCTGAAGTTTCGGCAGAAGTAGGCTTTGCAGTTCCTGGCTATTTTTCATCATGCTTCAAGAAGCAGTTTGGTGTTCTTCCTACCGATTTTA
Source organism: Segatella hominis (assembly GCF_004535825.1). Lineage (GTDB taxonomy): Bacteria > Bacteroidota > Bacteroidia > Bacteroidales > Bacteroidaceae > Prevotella > Prevotella hominis. The sequence goes on from NZ_SGVY01000008.1 coordinate 79,697, forward strand.
GAAATGAACAGGCATCTAATAAGGAATAGTTTTCTAACTCCTTTAAAATAAGTACTTTAAAATCTTGACGAAAGATTCGAAAATCGTTTCATGTAACACAATTACTGTTACAGGAACGATTTTTTCTATTTATATCTCTGCCCTTTGCCTAATTTTGCAGCAGAAATCAAACAATAACAATTTTGAAACTTAAAACGTTAAATAAACATGAACAATCTTTCAAAATTACTGATGAGCTCTGCGCTCTGTACTGTTTGTACTATTGCAAGTGCACAGCAGGTTAATGTAAATGGTATCGTCAGAGATGCCACAGGTGAAACCGTCATTGGTGCATCTGTCATGGTGAAAGGAACAAAGACTGGTACTGTTACCGACTTTGATGGTAACTTCCATGTCGAATGTACTCCTGGTTCCACACTTATTATATCTTATATTGGATATAAGACGCAAGAAGTAAAGGCTTCAGATAATATGGAGGTAACACTTCAGGAAGATGCCAACGACTTGCAGGAAGTAGTTGTAACAGGTTATACCACTCAGCGAAAGGCCGATTTGACCGGTTCCGTGGCTGTTGTTTCAACCAAAAATCTAAAGACAAATTCAGAGACTGACCCGATGCGTGCTTTGCAGGGTCGTGTTCCTGGTATGACTGTTACTACCGATGGTTCTCCTATTGGTTCTGGAACCGTGCGTATTCGTGGTATCGGTTCTTTCAACTCTTCTCAGGACCCTCTTTATATCATAGACGGTGTGCCTACCACTATGGCATTGAATACCCTCAATACAAATGATATAGAGAGTATGCAGGTTTTGAAGGATGCCGCTTCGGCTTCTATCTATGGTTCACGTGCATCGAATGGTGTCATCATCATCACCACCAAGAAAGGTAAGAAGGGTAGCAAGATTGCTGTTGACTTCTCTGCCAACCTGACTGCACAGTTCTATTCTAACCAGTCGAAGATGAAGCTGATGAACTCCAGCCAGTATGCTACTGCGATGGCTCAGGCAGCCCTGAACGATGGACTCGATCCTGTGGCTTATGCTGCCAACTACGGCATCGACTTGAATGCAGCCTCTGGAACTCCAATCACCGTTTGGAATCCTGCTACCAACCAGTATCAGAACTATACTATCAATGGTCGATATGATGGCTACATCAATGCCAAGAAGACCATGCGATTCTCAGATACCGACTGGCTTGATGAAATCTCTCGCACAGGTTTCTCTCAGAACTACGACCTCTCTGTATCTCATGCCAATGACAAGCATAGCGCTATGTTCTCCTTGGGATACAAGAACAATGAGGGAGTCTTGAAATATACCGACTTCGAGAATATCTCAGCTCGTTTGAACACCTCTTGGAATTTAAACAAGATAGTAACCGTAGGTGAAAATGTAACATTGACTTATACCTCTCAGGTTGATTGCCATCCGATGGAGAATGCCTTGAAGATGCCTTCCATCGTTCCTGTTTACGAAGAAGATGGCAAGACCTTTGCAGGTCCTGTGGGTAGTATGGCCGACCGTCAAAACCCTTGTCGTGAGCAATATCAGAACCGCAACAACCACCTCGACTACTGGCGTATCTTCGGTAATGCTTTCGTAGAATTGAAGCCTGTCAAGGGATTGACCCTGCGCTCTAACTTCGGTTTGGATTTCAAGACATCGTTTATCAATGCGATGACGAATACTTATCATTCCGATATTGTCAACAATGACATCGCCAAGACAACGCTCTCGAATAACAATGAGACTAACTGGACATGGTCTAACACAGCCCAGTACGTTACCCAGATAGGCAAGCACAACATTGATGTACTCGGTGGTATGGAATTTTCCAAGCAGTCGGTTATCGATTTCTCTGCCTATTCAGAAGGCTATGCGCTGGAAGATAAAGATTATATGTGGCCAAATGCTGCAACAGGAACGATGCGTAACTCGGGTGCGAAGGTAGGGTATCGCCTGGCTTCTTTCTTTGGAAAGGTGAACTACAACTGGGATGATCTCCTCTTGGCTTCCTTCACTATCCGTCATGATGGTTCATCCCGATTTGGTAAGGCTCATCGCTGGGGTACTTTCCCTGCTGCATCACTCGGCTTCAGATTCTCTAATCTCCTGAAGAAGGATTGGTTGGATGATGCAAAGTTGCGACTCTCTTGGGGTCAGACGGGTAACCAGGCTATCGACAACAATGCACAGTTTGGTCTTTATGTAGTGGATTACGGATTAGACCGTGTAACCTCTACTGCATACGATCTCTTCCTGCAAGGTTCTGGTACCTTCCCTTCTGGTTATCGTGCCACACAGTTGGCTAACCCTAACTTGAAATGGGAGGCTGCTACCCAGTATAACGTAGGTTTGGATTACACCCTGTTTGGCAATACCCTCTATGGTACAGTGGATGCCTATATTAAGAATGTAAAGGATATGTTGATTAATCCTGCTTATCTGGGTGCAACAGGTGAAGGTGGAAATTCATGGCAGAATGGTCCTTCGCTCCGCAACTGGGGTATGGAGTTCACCGTGGGCTATCGCAAGACCTTGGGTAATGGACTTGGCATCGACGTGAACGGTAATCTGGATTTCTTCCGCAATAAGGTTACTTATTTGCCAGCATCAACAACAGGTGCTTATGCTCACACATCTAAGGAAAACCTGGTGCAGAGTGGCAAGTCATATGGTTCTATCGTAGGTTATGTAGCCGATGGTATTTTCCAGAATCAGGAAGAAGTAGATAAGTCTGGACAGCCAAACGCACGTGTCGGTGGATTGAAATACAAGGACTTAGATGGTAAAAATGGAATTACTTCAGATGACCAGACTTGGATTTTCGACCCTGTGCCAGCCTTCTCTTATGGTTTGAATATTGCTCTCAACTACAAGGGCTTTGATTTCAGTATGTTCTGGCAGGGTGTCTATGACCAGGATGTGTATAACAACCAAAAGTTCCAGACCGACTTCTGGGCTATTACTGATAGTGGTTCTAACAAGGGAACCCGTTTGCTTGATGCTTGGAATACCAACAATACCGGTTCTTCTATCCCACGTCTGAGCACCATGAATACTGCTGATGAGGGTCGTGCTTCCACTTACTTCGTTGAGAATGGTTCTTACATGAAGTTGCGCACCTTGCAGGTGGGTTACACTATCCCAAGCAGCATCCTCTCTAAGTTGAAAATGACCAGTGCCCGTGTCTATCTCTCAGGTCAGAATCTTTTGACCATCAAGAGCAATAGCCTGACCTGTTCAGACCCAGAGAATCCAAACTGGAACTATCCACTTTCAACATCCGTATCATTCGGACTTCAAGTAGGTTTCTAAAATGTTTCATATTTTAAAGAGAATTCCAAGATGAAAAAGTTATATACAATGGTGCTTGCAGCAGCACTGATAGGAACATTCACCAGTTGTGATGATTTCCTGGATTACACCCCAACAGCTGTGGTTGATGAAGACAAGGCTTTCAGCGAGCCAGACAAGATGGTAAACAGTGCCTATGCGATGTTGGGCGACTGTTGGTATTCTTACCCATTCAACCTTTGGCCATATGGTGACCTTTCTTCAGACGATTGCTTGAAGGGTGGCGGTGGCACCGGTGATACCGGTTATCACGATGTGGAAATCTGGAGTACCTTAACCTCTACTAAGGGCGAACTCGACGAGTTATGGTATCGTCTCTATTGTGCCGTTTCCCGTTGCAACCGTGCCTTGGTTTCTTTGCAACAGAATGGTGAGCGCACACTGGGTGCTGAGGTCACCAAGCAGCGTGAGGCTGAGGTTCGCTTTCTCCGTGCTCATTTCTATTTCAAGTTACTTACCATGTATCGTCAGATTCCTTGGATAGACGAGAAGGTTTATGAGGATAAAACAACAGAGAGCACATCAAACACTCAGTTTACTTACGAGGAATTGTGGCAGAAGGTGATAGCCGACTTCCAGGCAGCATACGATGTACTTCCTGCTAAGCAGAAGGATGGCGGTCGTGTCAACAAGATTGCAGCCGCAGGTTATCTGGCTAAGTGTTACCTTACCATTGCCTGGGGTGATGGCTATGAGGCAACCGATGGTATTGACCATATTAATAAGGAGTATATGCAGAAGGTTATCGACTATACTGATGTGGTGAAGAATTCAGACTATGGTTACATGGCAGACTTCGGCGACATCTTCCTGCCAGACTATAAGAACAACAAGGAGTCAGTTTTTGCAGTCCAGACTTCCGACTATAGCGAGGATCATACTACCTTCGGACGTGCCAACTGGTCTAATATGCTGAATGGCTGTTGGGGTATTTGGTCTTGCGGATGGGATTTCCACAAACCTTCACAGAACCTGGTGAATGCCTTCAAGACCAAGAACGGACTTCCTGAGTTTGATGACTACAACAAGACTTGTGATTATCCTGTAAACGGTGAGCCTAATAGTCAGAAATGGGATCCACGTTTGTTCCATACAGTAGGAATGCCTACCTTCCCATATAAATATGAGTCAGAATACAAGATGACTACGGCCAACTCTCGTACACCAAACGTTTACGGTTACTATACCTCTCTGAAGGAAGTACCACAGCGTTCAAAGGGTGAAACTTACAATGGCTCTTGGCAGGCGTTTGCCATGAACGACTATGTGCTCCGTTATAGCGACATCATGTTGATGCGTGCTGAGGCTTTGATAGAGTTGGGCCGTCTGCCTGAGGCTCGTGCCATCATCAACGATATCCGTCAGAGAGCCAAGAATTCTGTGGATAAGCATATTGAATATGCTAAGGATCAATGTGATATAGCCCTCTATCCGGAGTCTTATTTCCAGGATAAGGAGACGGCAAGAAAGTGCCTTCGCTGGGAGCGTCGTCTTGAAATGGCTATGGAGAACGGCCGCTTCTTCGACTTGCGCCGCTGGGGCATTGCTTCTGAGACACTGAACAAGTATTTCGAATCTGAGAAGAAAGATCAGTATGGAGAGCAAACATACGCACAATACTTGAAGGATGCCAAGTTCACGCCGGGCAAGAACGAGTTCTATCCAGTTCCATATAACCAGCTGTATTACATTCCTGGTCTTTATAAGCAGAACAAGGGATACGAGTAATTGCTCATCAGCAATTTTAAATAATTAGATGTTATTTTTTTAACAACTGAGTCCACTTTAAAAAGTCATTTTTGGTTATTTATTCTACAAAATGCCATTTGATTATCTGATGATTACATTTGAAGAAATTATCAAAAATGTCTTTTTTAAGTGGACTCAAATAATAATTTGACAATGAAGAAGATTTTTATTTCAGCGCTTGTCGCTCTTTGCGGTTTCACCGCCAGTTATGCCCAGGAGGCTTCCTTCTTGAGTAATAATCACTGTCTCTATCGCATCAGCCAGGAGAGTCAGAACCAGAAGTGTCTCTTGCTCCCTGTGCAGGAAAATGCAGAGATAGCCAATATTAAGGTGATTGCCAACAACAAGCAGGTGAAAGCCCTCAATGTGAAGTTGGCTAAAGACCACGTAGATTATTTCGTACCTCTCTATATGGATGAGTTTGCCGGCTTGAAAGGCCTGGCTCTCGATATCCATGTCAATGGCGATTATAGTAAGGAAGGACTGAATGCCCTCACTTGCTGGAAGGAGATGAAATTCTCTGATGCTTTCGATATGAAGAATCGCGAGCAGTATCGTCCGGATTATCACCATACTCCAGCATATGGTTGGATGAACGACCCTAACGGTATGTTCTATAAGGATGGTGTATGGAATCTCTATTTCCAGTATAATCCTTATGGATCACAGTGGGAGAATATGACCTGGGGACATTCTACTTCCACCGACTTGGTTCACTGGAAGTTCCAGGGTACTCCAATCCAGCCTGATGCTGTAGGTACTATCTTCAGTGGTTCTGCCGTGGTTGACAAGAACAATACCTCGGGTTTCGGAAAGGATGCTGTCGTTGCTCTTTATACTTCTGCTGCTGAAAACCAGACCCAGAGCATGGCTTACAGTACAGATAACGGCAAGACCTTTACCAAGTATGCCGGCAACCCTATTCTTACCAGCAATGTGCCTGACTTCCGTGATCCACACATGTTCTGGAACGAGGACATCAAGAAGTGGAATATGATTCTGGCTGCCGGTCAGCACATGGAAATCTATACTTCTGATAATTTGAAGGACTGGAAACTTGAAAGTTCTTTCGGTGAGAAGTATGGCAATCATGGCGGTGTTTGGGAATGCCCAGACTTGATGAAGTTGAAGGTTCGTGGCACCGATAAGGAGAAGTGGATGCTCATCTGCAACATCAATCCTGGTGGTCCATTCGGCGGTTCTGCTACCCAGTATTTCATCGGCGATTTCGACGGACACAAGTTTACTTGCGAGAGCAAGCCGGAGGTAACCAAGTGGATGGATTACGGAAAGGATCATTATGCTACAGTTACTTTTGATAACGCACCAGAAGGTCGCCGTGTGGCTATCGCCTGGATGAGCAACTGGCAGTATGCTAACCAGGTTCCTACCCAGCAGTACCGTTCAGGCAACTCTATTCCTCGCGACTTAGGTCTCTTCGAGTATAAGGGTGAAACTTATTGCAGCGTGATTCCATCTCCAGAGATGACAGCGGCAAGAAGCAAGAAGGCTGGCAAGAAACTCTCAGAATCCTGCGAGATGGTAGTGAACCTGAAGGGAAATGCTACTATCACTTTGAGCAACGACAAGGGTGAGAAGGTAGTGATGAGCTACGATGCCAAGGCAGAGACTTTCTCAATGGATAGAACCAAGAGCGGTAAGATGGATTTCAGCAAGGACTTTGCTGCAACAACCAAGGCTCCAACCTACGGCAAGATCAGCCAGCTGCGCATCTTCATCGACAAGAGCAGCATCGAGGCACTGGATGCTGACGGCAAGATGGCAATGACCAATCTCGTGTTCCCAAGCAAGTCTTACAACAAGGTTACTGTAAAGGGAAAGGGTAAGTATCAGATTTACGACATCAAGTAACCTCATCTGCTAAGAACTGAATCTATAAGATAATTGTTTCTAAGAGTGTTACTGATGTAACAATGCAACATAAATGGTAGCCGATGAACGATATTTTATGATATATAGTATCGTTTTTCGCTACCTTTGCAGCAGAAAATAAGAAACACAACGCTAACAATTATGAATAAATCTTCAAAATTATCAATCATCCCGGTGATGCTATGTTTCTTCGCCATGGGATTCGTAGATCTGGTAGGCATAGCCTCCAACTATGTAAAAGAAGACCTGAATCTCAATGATTCGACAGCTAATCTGTTCCCATCTTTGGTTTTCTTTTGGTTTCTCATATTTTCGGTTCCTACTGGAATCCTGATGAATAAGATAGGTAGAAAGAAGACTGTACTCCTGTCTTTGCTCGTTACCGTCATTTCTCTTCTCTTGCCTATCTTCGGTGAGAGTTTCGGAGTGATGCTCGTTTCATTCTCTTTGTTGGGTATAGGAAATGCCTTGATGCAGACATCCTTGAATCCTCTGGTATCAGTGGTGACATCTGGTCAGAATCTGGCTTCCACTTTGACCTTTGGTCAGTTTGTCAAGGCTATCGCTTCCTTCCTGGCACCTTATATTGCCATGTGGGGCGCAGTTGCAAGCATTCCAACCTTCGGCTTAGGTTGGCGAATTCTCTTCCCTATCTATATGATTATAGGAATCGCAGCTACTTTCTTCTTGGCAGGTACTCCTATTGAAGAAGAGAAAGATAGTGGTAGTGCATCAGGTTTTAGCGATTGCTTCAAGTTGCTCGGCAAACCTATCGTGTTGTTATCTTTCATCGGTATTATGTGCCATGTGGGTATCGACGTGGGTACCAATACAACTGCTCCAAAAATTCTGATGGAGCGACTGGGATGGAGCCTGAACGATGCAGCTTTCGCCACTTCACTTTATTTCATCTTCCGTACCATTGGCTGTTTCACAGGTACAGCTTTCCTTCGTATGATGAAGACCCGTACTTTCTTTATCATCAGTGTTGTAATGATGGCTTTGAGTATGGTATTTATGTTTATTGGTGATAATAAGACAATGCTTTATATTGCCATTGCCTTGGTAGGATATGGTAACTCTAATGTGTTCTCTATGATTTTCTCTCAGGCACTGCTTGCTTTGCCGGAGAAGAAGAATGAGGTGAGTGGATTGATGATTATGGGACTCTTTGGCGGTACCATCTTCCCATTGTTCATGGGCTTTGCCAGCGATTCCTTCGGTCAGGTTGGTGCTGTGGCTGTCATGGCTGTGGGAGTTGTTTATCTCTTCAGTTATATCCGTAGGCTGGCATAAATGTTCTTCCATCCCTATAGAAAGTTTCGTTCAGCGTCGTTGAACGTGCGTTCAAAGACGTTGAACCGACATTCAAAGACGTTGAACGTGTATTCAACGACGTTGAACACAACTTTCTTCTAAGGAGAAAAACTTCTTTTCTTAGTTAGAGATACAATACTGATTCATTGTAAATACAAATCAGATAAATACAATAATTATTATTCACTATCGTTTTTAGCATATATAGAATTTATACTATATATAATAAGGTGTAATTATGGAAACAAAGAATTTAGATAAAAAATATTGTGTAGGTTTGGGTGAGATTCTTTTTGATGTTCTCCCTTCTGGTTCTCAACTTGGTGGCGCTCCTGCCAATTTCGCTTACCACGCAGGTCAGCATGGTCTGCATTCTGTGGCTGTGAGTGCTGTGGGTAAGGATGTCTTGGGCGATACAGCTCTTCGCATTCTTGATGAGAAAAAGTTGAAATATGTGATACCTGAGGTTGATTATCCTACAGGAACTGTTCAGGTGCAGCTCGATAAAGAAGGTGTTCCTACTTACGATATCAAGCAGGGTGTGGCTTGGGATAATATCCCATTTACTGATGACATCAAGGAGATTGCTGCCAATGCAGGTGCTGTTTGCTGGGGTTCCTTAGCTCAGCGCAGCGAGGTAAGCCGCAAAACAATCTATAAGTTCCTTGATTATACTCCAAACGATTGTCTGAAGATTTTCGACATCAATCTCCGTCAGAATTTCTATACTCCAGAAGTGATTACCGAGAGCTTGAAACGCTGCAATGTATTGAAGATTAACGACGAGGAGTTGATTACTATCGGTCGTCTTTTCGGTTATCCAGGTTTGGATATTGAGAACAAGTGCTGGTTGATTCTCGGCAAGTACAATCTCGATATGCTTGTGTTGACCTGCGGTGTAAATGGCAGTTATGTCTTTGCTCCAGGTGTGAAGTCATTCCAGGAGACTCCAAAGGTAGAGGTGGCAGATACTGTAGGTGCCGGTGATAGTTTTACAGGTACTTTCTGTGCCAGCATTCTGAAAGGCAAGAGTATTACTGAGGCTCATGAACTTGCCGTCAAGGTAAGTGCTTACGTTTGTACTCAGAATGGAGCGATGCCAATTATTCCAGAGGAATACACCAAGTAATAGGCGATTAGTTTTGTTTCATCAATTATAGTTGATATTTAGTTAATGTAAAAAGCTGCAATTCATTTTATTATGAATTGTGGCTTTTTTTTGAAATATTCTTTGCAATATTTGTTTTAATTGAAAAAAGATTGTATCTTTGCCACATTAAAATCATATTGTATAAGTTTTGAGAGCATTTTTTTATAATATATTGAACGATGGTGGCAAGAGAGTATCTGGTCATCTCTCATTCCAACTGCTTTTCCTTTTCTTTATCCTGTTTGTTTCTTCATTCTATACCAGTGTGCAAGGAATCACTCCAGGCAAACTGATTTCTCATAAGCAAAGTATTCCAGATGAAATGCAGGAGGCCAATGCCTTGGCCGGAAGTCCATCCACTGTTCCTCTTGAAGAATCGGCTGATAATTCTGCTGAAGAACTGGATGATGACCTCGACACAATAGACTTTAAACTTTGTTTTGATATTCTTGCGCAAAACCGCCTGACATATAACCATTATAATGACAGTATATTTCTGATCAAAGAGCACGATAAATGGGTTAATTATTTCCGTCGTCGTGCCACCAAGAATCATCAGATCTTTGCTGCCAATCAGGAAATCATGCGAGGAATCAAGGAATTTCTTACCAAGCATGGGGATTCCATTCCAGAAGAAATCTATCTTGATTTTTGTCATTCCATAGAGCAAAGGTATGTTCGCAAAAAACTATACGATCCTTTTCTGTTGGTCAGGATGAGTCGCATTCTTGAAAAAGGTGGTGCTTATCTGCCTGATAGCGTAAAATATACGAACGTATTCAATCTCTGGCGTCTCTATGGTTATGAGCAGATGTGGAACTTGGGAGGAGATGTCAAATATCTGAGAAAGGCTTATCAGGCAGGCAAAGCGATTCTGTCTGAAGATGCCAAGCGCTATCCCCATTATGACTTCGCTTTGGCTGGTGCCTTGGAGTATATGTCTAATACCATCTGGCTTGCCTTTGGGTTGGAAACAATCCAGGATTTCGAGGAACATTATAGGAGACTGGATGATTTCCTGAAAAGGGAAGACTTGGATGAGATCGTCGTTCCGGAACAGAAGAGAGACTTGCTGGAATTGCAGCAAGTAAAAGATGAGGCTTTTCTGTGCAATATTTACTATTATACTCCTACTATTATAGACTGCTATGTTCGTGATTCTTTGACACGGGCGGTGATTGACAGAAATCTCCAAAAAGCAGAGTTGAGTAATTTGTCATTTATCCGTACTGTATTTTTGCAGATGAAGGCAAGGCAGATATCTTCTCGGGAAGCGTGGTTAAGATGCAAGAATCATTATCATGAGAAGTGGCTCAAATATAGAGATTCCCCAATGAATGACAGAATAATCCGTGATTACCTGAGGCCTCTATATATTTTTCTGATTATTAATGATGAAGCCGATGTTCCTGTTTCGCAGAAGAAAAAGACGATATGGAAAATGTCCCAAGATATGGTGACGGCTTTTGGAAAACGGAAAGATTTTCAGGGAAATACGGATTTCGTTCGTGAGTTGTTCCGTTTATCGACACATAGGCGGTTGGTGAAATATCTCAGTTATAAGCAAATGATCCGGTTTATGAGTGGTTTGAATGTTTCTACTCAGGTAACTACCTTTGCTCATTCTATGCACGTGGCTAAAATAGCTAAGGTGTTGCTGAATGGGGTGTTGAAACATAAGCCAGAACTCCTTCAAGGAGTGTTCGGATATAAGACTACTACGGAAGTGCTGAAACATAAAAGAACTCTGCGTTCCTTTATATACGAAGCAGGAATGATTCATGATATTGGAAAGAATGCCATCGTGTCGGTAGTCAACAATGAGTATCTGCCATTGACAGATGATGAATTTTCCATTATCCGATTGCATCCTCGTCTGGGAGATATATTTCTGAATGCTGTTCCTGGTTGGGAGAATTTTCATGATACGACGGTGGGACATCACAAATGGTATAATGGTAAGGGCGGATATCCTGCTGATTTTGATAATACGAAATCACCGATTCGTTTCCTGATAGATATAGTGACGCTCAGCGATTGTCTGCAGGCTGCTACAGAGCGCGTGGGGCGTAATTATCGTATTAGTAAGACATTCGAGGTCGTCATGTCGTAGTTGAGGGCAGGAGCGGGAACAAAGTATAATCCTGATCTTGTTGCTTTGATAGATGCATATCCTAAGTTGGCAAAGAAACTGCATCATCTGGTGGAGAATGGATGGATAGAAATTTATTACCATATCTATTCACGCTTTTTTGATGGTTCTCGATAATCCTCATTAATTGTCATATTATTCTCTGAAAATAAAAATCCCTCTTGGATTTCTCTAAATCATGAGAAAGTCAAGAGGGATTTATTGGATTTATATGTTTTTACTTCTGGCACTCCTTGCAAGGTGTCCAAGGCTTCAACTGCTTGAAGAAGTCATTGCCTTTGTCATCTACGAGGATGAATGCAGGGAAGTCTTCTACGGTAATCTTCCAGATAGCCTCCATACCGAGCTCAGGGTACTCTACGCACTCGATGCTCTTGATAGAACTCTGGGAGAGAACTGCAGCTACGCCGCCGATTGTACCGAGATAGAAACCTCCGTGCTTCTTGCAAGCCTCTGTTACGATGTCGCCACGGTTACCCTTGGCAATCATTACCAAACTTGCACCATGATCCTGGAACTCATCTACGTATGGATCCATACGGTTGGCTGTGGTAGGACCCATTGAGCCACATGGATAGCCCTCTGGGGTCTTGGCTGGACCAGCATAGAGGATAGGGTGGTTCTTGAAGTACTCAGGCATCTCCTCGCCAGCATCCAAGCGAGCCTTGAGCTTAGCATGAGCAATGTCGCGAGCCACAATGATAGTACCCTTCAAGTTGACACGTGTACTTACAGGATATTTGCTCAACTCAGCACGAACTGCGTCGATACCCTTGTCGAGGTCTATCTCGATACCCTTGGTACCCTCACCTGGGTTGCGGAGCTCTTCAGGAATCAACTCTGTTGGGTTCTCATCCATCTTCTCCAACCAGATACCGTCCTTGTTGATCTTAGCCTTGATGTTGCGGTCGGCAGAGCAGCTTACGCCCATACCGATAGGACAGCTGGCACCATGACGTGGGAGGCGAACTACGCGGATGTCGTGAGCGAGATACTTACCGCCAAACTGTGCACCCAAGCCAATCTTGTGTGCCTCTTCAAGGAGTTTGTTTTCCAAGTCAATATCACGGAAAGCACGACCTGTCTCATCGCCTGTAGTAGGCAACTCATCGTAGTATTTGATAGAAGCCAACTTCACGGTAAGGAGGTTCTTCTCGGCAGAAGTACCACCGATTACGAATGCGATGTGGTAAGGAGGACATGCAGCAGTACCCAGACTCTTCATCTTCTCTACGAGGAATGGGAGCAATGTACCCTCATTCTGGATAGTAGCCTTGGTCATAGGGTAGAAGTAAGTCTTGTTGGCAGAGCCACCACCCTTAGCTACCATCACGAAACGGTACTCATCACCTTCTGTTGCCTCGATGTCAATCTGGGCAGGGAGGTTGCAACGGGTGTTCACCTCATCATACATATTGAGAGGAGCATTCTGTGAATAGCGAAGGTTGTCCTGTGTGTATGTGTTATAGACACCAAGACTCAAAGCCTCTTCGTCCTCAAAGTCAGTCCATACGCGCTGACCTTTCTCGCCATGAATGATGGCTGTACCTGTATCCTGGCAGAATGGGAGAATGCCCTTTACGGCAGTCTCTGCGTTACGGAGGAACTGGAGAGCTACGTACTTGTCGTTCTCAGAAGCCTCTGGGTCGGTCAAAATCTTAGCTACCTGAGCATTGTGCTCACGACGGAGCATGAACTCTACGTCGTGGAAACCCTGCTGTGCCAGCAAAGTCAAAGCTTCTTTAGAAACCTTGAGGATTGTCTTACCCTCAAACTCTGCTGTGCTTACGCCTTCTTTAGAGATAAGGCGGTACTCTGTCTTGTCCTCTCCAAGCTGAAACATTGGAGCGTACTTAAAATCTGGAGCTTTTGCCATAATGTTTTTTTGTTATAATTTAAAACTGTTGAAATATTCTTTTTTACTGTAGAAACATTCAAATTTAATAGCTGAAACTATCTGACAGACACGTTGAGTAATCCATCATCAGTCTCTTTAATTCTCGTAATCTATTTCCTGGTCAAGACTATCCACGAAATTGCGGAATACTTCTTCTTCCACATCTCCCATGGCAAATTCTTTCTCTGCATCCTTCTTGATTTCGGCAATCCATGAACGGCGGGCTTTGATGTAGTCCTCGTGAATGCGGTTGGCATCTTCGAGCGTAATCTCGTTAATGCCGTAGTAATCGCAGATCATCTTGTAAGTCCATGTCCACTGGTACTCGCGGTAGTTGGCATCGATATTTTCGAATCGCTCGATGAGTTCCTGGATGGTCTCGATGTTTCCATCTTTCAGGTCGTTGATGATTCTCTCTTCCTCTGATACTGGAAGGAGGAGGCCCGACAGGTCGTCCCAGTCGCCCAAACCAATCTGTGTGCTTGGTGGGGTGATGCTCGGGTCGCGCTTGAGAACTCTCTTCAGTACGGCACCCATGTAGATGCGAAGAGCAATGTCGTAATACTTGATGCCCTTGTGAAGCGAGGTGGCTGGTATGATGTACTCATGATAGAGGTATTGTGAAACATTATCGCCCGTTACCTCGCGCAGATTTTCGAGGATTTTCTTGCCTTTGAGAACTTCTCCCACAGAGAATGGGGAAAGCCAGTCGAAATTGACGATACTCTTGCGGTTTTCTGGAGCACGGAGATCTCGCTTTGGCCATTTCTTGATGTCTCGATACAGACCTACGGTTGTGATGTTTCTGCCTGGTATGAGGAACATCTTGTCGCCATCGGCTATCAGATAGGCGAATGGCAGATTGCGGGTATCGGGATGGTGCATCAGTTTGCCGAAACATACAGAGTAGGTTCCTAACGTGGCAGGCATCAGCAGGTAAGCGCCGCTGGCTGTCTTCGAACCGCGTTCCAGAATTCCCCAGTGCATAGGTCCCATCTTGTAGGCATGGTTGGAGAAATTGGTGGCCGAACCTGCATTATAGAACGAGAACATACCTCCGATGAGGAGACTGCTCTTGTGGTGAGAGGCTGTGAATGGACCACAGAAGGCGGCACATGCCTCGCCATTACTCATATAGCTGTTGGCGAAGAATACGGAAGCTGAGGCCGTGAAGCCATTGCTCAACTGGCAAGTCTCACCGATGAAGCAGTCTTGTATCTTCACACTGTTGATAACGCTCGAACCTTCAGCGATGATACTGTTTTCTGCTATTACGCCAGTACCGATGTACACATTACCATGGATGGAGCCCAACAGGGTGCAGTCGCTGAGTCGGGAAGCACCGTTTACCTCGCAGAAGTCATTGATCACGCAGTTGGTTATCTCCTTGGTGTTGATAATCTTCACGTTGTTCCCTATCTGTCCGCGTTCTGGCATCTTGGTGTCTATATCGCTCTTGATGAGCAGGCGTATCTTCTCCTTCAGTTCCTTGTCGGAGAAATGTTTCACCATGAATGCAGCCAACTGACTGTTCAGGTCGCTGAAAAGAATGACATTTCCTTCGCCCACCTCATTGAGTACACTTACCAGGTTTCCTTCGCCATAGGTAGCTCCCTCTGTGGTCTCCATGGTTGAAATATTGGAAATGTAGCAATCATCACCGATGGTGTAGTTGTTGATGAAATTGCCCACGTTTTCAATGAGGCAATCATCTCCGATGGTTACATTTCTCAGGGTGGCATTGTTGATGCCGGAATGCTTCACAAAGCCTTGGCTTACTTCTACATTCTTGTCGAATCCGCCGATGTTTACTTCACCATAGAGCATCACGCGATGCATAAAGTTGGGCTTGAAGTTCTCCGATACATTCACGGAGGTCCAGTCTTCTGCCCAACAGTCATTACTCTTGAGCACCTCGATTTCTTCTGAGGTTAGAGGTCTGTAGTCATTCATTGTTGATACGTTTTTGTGGAGTTATCTTTTCGGGAAAACTCCAGGTATTATTTATTCGTAATCCTGGTACAGGAAGTCATTGTATGGATACTTCTGTACGTGGAGCTCTCTTACTTTCTTATAGAGTACCTCGCGGAACTCATCGATGTTGTCTTTGTTCTTTGCCGAGATGAAAAGGCAGTCATCGTGGAGTTTCGCCATCCATGTCTTCTTCAGGTCTTCCAGTGGAATGTTTTCCTTCTCCATAGGTGTCAGGTCATCTTCCTCTTTCTCTACCCAGGTATAGTTGTCTATCTTGTTGAAGATAATCATTGATGGCTTGTCTGAACATCCCAATTCCTCCAGCGTCTTCTCTACCACCTGTATCTGTTCTTCGAAATCAGGGTGCGAAATATCTACTACGTGCAACAGCAGGTCGGCCTCGCGAGTCTCATCCAGTGTACTCTTGAAGGAATCTACCAGGTCGGTAGGTAACTTGCGGATGAATCCAACGGTGTCGGCGAGGAGGAACGGAAGATTTTCTACCACAACCTTGCGCACGGTAGTGTCGAGTGTGGCGAAGAGTTTGTTTTCTGCGAAGACTTCACTCTTGGAGAGGAGGTTCATGATGGTACTCTTTCCCACGTTGGTGTAACCTACGAGTGCTACACGGATGAGACGTCCGCGGTTTTTTCTCTGGGTTGTCTTCTGCTTGTCGATTTCTGCCAGTCGTTCTTTCAGCAGGCTCATTCTGCCGAGGATGATACGGCGGTCCATCTCCAGCTGGGTTTCACCCGGACCACGCAAACCAACAGAACCCTTACCGCCGCCAGAACCGGAACCACCTCCCTGGCGCTCAAGGTGAGTCCAAAGGCGTTGCAGTCGTGGAAGCATATAGCGATATTGTGCCAATTCTACCTGAGTCTTTGCCGCTGCGGTCTGTGCACGCATGGCAAAGATGTCGAGGATGAGTGAGGTACGGTCGAGAATCTTCACTTGCAACTCTTGTTCGATGTTGCGTATCTGCTTGGCAGAAAGTTCATCATCAAAGATGACCATACCGATTTCTCTATCTTCTTCTTCCTCTTCCTTGATGTATTGTTTGATTTCCTCCAACTTACCTTTTCCCACGTATGTGGTCTGGTTAGGTGAAATCACCTTCTGTGTGAATCTCTTCACGGTGACCGCACCAGCAGTATCGGCGAGGAATTCCAACTCGTCGAGGTATTCTTTTGTCTTGGCTTCGTCCTGTGTCTTGGTTACCAGACCTACGAGCACTGCGGTTTCTGCCTTGACTTCTGAAATTACAAATTCTTTCATTTATGTTCTACTGTAGAATATATTTTATTTGGTTTCACTCTCGTGCGCAAGATATAAGCATCGTCCTCGTGCGCACGCGTATTATATATAATGTGCAAAGGTAACAAAAAAATATCTACTTGAATAAAGATAGAGGAATTATTTATAGTTTTTTATTGTAATTGTCATTTGTTGTTTCTTCATGGAAGCGTTAGTCGATTCTTCAGAATGTCGTTTGTCGTTTCTTCATGGAGTCGTTAGTTGCTCCTTCATGGAGTCGTTAGTTGTTCCTTCAGAAAGAATGAATCCAAGCCTTTTGAAGGAATTGGAATTATCGAAATACCGCAATTGCACAGCTTGTATTTGATACACATTTCGCACAAATACCGCAAAATGGCGTCGAAAATTCGCAAACGTTTGCGTGGTTTTTTGAATAAAAAAGTAGATTTTTTTTGATTTACATCAATAATTTTATTAATTTTGCACACGTAAAACAAAACTGATTTTCAAAAATAAAATCATAACTACATAAAGTGCAAAACTGCTGAAACATTTTAAAAACTTTGAAATAGTCCCGGCGTGATGTCGGGGCTTTTTTCGTTTTAAGCCCTGGTAGTTGTAGCTTTTTGCTGCGTTTTCCTGGTTTCCTCTCATCGTTTTCTATGCTTACACTATCGTATTCTTTTAATCGCCAGCGTGTTTCCTCTTTAGTTTTCCTTTGGTCCGCTGTATTTCTCCTTACTTCTTTCACTATGGTTTTTCCTTTCGCTGTAATTTGCAGTATTACTTTTGTAGATTTGGATTAATATTTAAATAGGTAATGACAGAGGGTGTAGGAGTCTTTTGATTTGTTGTAAGTACACAAATATGTTTAAAATGCGCGTCTAATCGTGGTGAAATTAGTAGAAAATAGCCGTTTGTGACAAATATGAACGTTTTTTGAATGAAAAATGCACCTTGTTCTCCTTTTTAATGCTTATCTTTGCAAGCGAATGTAGGAATAACACTTTATTAGCTGGTGCTGAGGAAAGTTACATGTTATATGTAATGCGTCGTCATAATTATATATGATGCTTTGTCATTCGAAAATGCGTTATGAAGATCATGTGTTTCTTATTCAATAATAATTAAAAATGAAAATGTATCAACCTAAATAGTAGAATAACAAAATGCAAAAAAGTATTCTAAGTAGTATTTTGTTGCTTGGCGCTGTTTGTGCGCAAGCCAACAATTACACAGTGACTTCGCCAAATGGCAAGTTGGTAATGAATGTGAAGTGTGAGGGAGGCAAGGCTTCCTACACGGTGGATTTGAATGGAAAGCAGATGTTGGCAGCTTCGGCTCTCGGTCTGGTAGCGAATTATGGAGATTTCTCTCAGGGACTTACCATGGGAGTTCTGAAGGGCGCACCTAAGCATCTGACCTATGTTATGGACCATACGAAGAAATCTCATGTAGAGAAAGATGTGTATGAGGCTACTATCGGATTCCTCAATGCAAAGAAGGATTCCATGACGCTTCACCTTCATGTTTCTGACAATGATGTGGCTTACAAGTATGAGATGATCCGTCCAAAGAAAGACAATCCTAAGTCGGTGATTATATATAAAGAGGTGAGCGGTTTCAATTTTCCAGAGAAGACTACTACTTTCCTCTGCCCTCAGATTACGCCGATGACAGGATGGGAGCGTACCAAACCTTCTTATGAGGAGGAGTACACACCTAATGCCCAGATGAACGTGAAATCTCAGTTTGGTGTGGGCTATACTTTCCCTTGTCTTTTCAAGGTCGGTGAAGATGGATGGGTACTGGTGAGCGAAACGGGTGTTTCCAGCGCTTATCCTGGCAGCCGTCTCTCTGATTATGAACCTGGTAAGGGTTATACGGTTGCCTTCCCTCAGAAGGGTGAGAATAATGGCGTGGGTTCTGAGTTTGCTGGCATTCCTTTGCCAGGTGAGACTCCTTGGCGTACCATCACCGTAGGTGCATCGCTGGCTCCTATCGTGGAAACCACCATTCCTTTTGATGTGGTAGAACCTCTCTATGAGGCTTCTCAGAATTATAAGCCTTCCCGCTATACTTGGAGCTGGCTGATCTGGCAGGATAACTCTGTCAATTATGATGATCAGGTGAAGATGATTGATGTGGCTGCTGCTCAGGGTTATGAAGCCATCTTGGTGGATGCCTGGTGGGACAAGCAGATAGGCAGAAAGCGCATTGAAGAGTTGAGTAAGTATGCCAAGAGCAAGAAGGTAAGCCTGATGCTCTGGTACAATTCCAACGGTTTCGAGAATGATGCTCCACAGACTCCTCGTCAGATTATGAACAATTCCATCGCCCGCAAGAAGGAGATGGCATGGATGAAGAAAATCGGAGTAGTGGGCATCAAGGTGGACTTCTTCGGTGGCGACAAGCAGGAGACTATGAAGCTCTATGAGGATATTCTCAGCGATGCCAACGATTATGGCTTGGAGGTAATCTTCCATGGTTGCACCATGCCTCGCGGTTGGGAACGTATGTATCCTAACTATGTTTCCAGTGAGGCTGCCTTGGCTTCAGAGAATGTTTACTTTACTGATTATCATGCAAAGAAGGAAGCTTTCGAAATGACAATGCATCCTTTCTCCCGTAATGCTGTAGGTAGTTTCGACTGGGGTGGTGTGATGATGAACAAGTATTTCTCCAAGGACAATAAGAGTCGTCATCAGCGCTATACAAGCGATATTTTCGAGATGGCTACTGCGATTACCAATCAGAGCAGCGTAAACTGTGTCTGTCTCTATCCTAACAATCTGCAGGATGTGCCTCAGTGGGAGTTGGATTGGCTGAAGGCTGTGCCTACGGCTTGGGACGACGTGAAGTTTATTGCTGGTTATCCTACCCAGTATGCAGTAGTGGCTCGTAAAGCTTCTGCTGCCAATACAGGTACAGCTGCAGCCAGTGCAGGCAGATGGTTTGTTGGTGGTCTGAATGCAACAGATAAACCACTTGCTCTGACCCTGAATTTGCCGATGTTTGCAGGCAAGACCGTGACTTATCTCACCGACCAGCCTAAGAAAAAGGGCGAGAAGTTCTTCACTTCTGTCAAGAAGACTTTGAAGGTAGGTAAGGATGGTAAGGTTAAGGTGGTAATCCAACCTAATGGCGGAATCATCATCGAATAACTTACTGTTTGATGAAACCAAATGGTTTGCTTTAAAGCATAAAAAAAGGTTCCTTCGAAGGATGTTACTCCCCGAAGAAACCTTTTTCTTGTTTTCTTTCTATCTTTAACCTATTGAATTACTTTTCTTCAATTTTGTATTACTTGTTCTCGAATACCAATCCACCTTCCTTGGTGTAATCGATGGTGATTGGCTTCTCACGACTTACTTCTTCGGAAAGAATCTTCTTACTCAAGTCGTTCAATACGTAATCCTGAATAGCACGCTTTACAGGGCGGGCACCAAACTCTGGATCGTAGCCTACCTCAGCAAGATAACTGATGGCGGCAGGAGTCCAGCAGAGTTCAAAGCCTTGAGGCTCCAACATCTTCTTGACTCTATTCATCTGGAGTTCAACCACTTTGGCTATCTGCTCCTGGGTGAGAGGCTTGAAGGTGATGATATCGTCGATACGGTTCAGGAACTCAGGACGGAAGGTCTTCTTCAACATCTCACGGCTTGCATTGGAAGTCATGATGATGATGGTGTTCTTGAAGTTTACCACACGACCCTTATTGTCGGTCAGACGGCCATCGTCCAATACCTGAAGCAAGGTGTTGAAGACGTCAGGGTGAGCCTTCTCTATCTCATCGAAGAGAACTACACTGTATGGTTTGCGGCGAACAGCCTCGGTCAACTGACCACCCTCATCGTATCCTACATACCCCGGAGGCGCTCCAATCAAACGGGTGACACTGAACTTTTCCTGATACTCACTCATATCAATTCGGGTCATCATCGACTCATCATTGAACAGGTATTCGGCAAGCGCCTTGGCCAACTCGGTTTTACCGACACCGGTAGTTCCGAGGAAGATAAAGCTGGCGATAGGACGCTTAGGATCCTGCAATCCAGCACGAGAACGGCGTACAGCATCACTTACAGCGGTGATAGCCTCGTCCTGTCCGATGACTCTCTTGTGGAGTTCTTCCTCCAGATGGAGTAGTTTCTCACGCTCGCTTTGCATCATACGGCTTACTGGAATTCCCGTCCAGCGGCTTACTACCTCAGCAATATCGTCGGCAGTCACCTCTTCGCGGATCATCGCCTCACCGCCCTGAGTACTCTTCAGTTGCTCCTGAATCTTCTTGATGTCGTCTTCGAGAGCTACCAGCTTAGAGTATCTGATTTCAGCTACGCGCTCGTAATTGCCTTCACGCTCCATGCGTTCAGCCTCAAACTTGAGATTCTCCATCTCCTGCTTGTCTTGCTGAATCTTGTTGACGAGTGCTTTCTCGCCTTCCCATTTAGCACGGAAGTCGTGTTCCTTATCCTTCAACTCTGCAATCTCCTTGTCGAGTTGCTGAATCTTAGGCTGGTCGTTTTCACGCTTGATAGCCTCACGTTCAATCTCCAACTGCTTCAAGTGACGGGTGATTTCATCCAGCTCTTCTGGTACTGAGTCACGCTCCATACGGAGTTTAGCTGCGGCTTCATCCATCAGGTCGATGGCCTTGTCCGGAAGAAATCTGTCGGAAATATATCTTTCAGACAACTTGACGGCTGCAATGCAGGCATCATCCTGAATACGTACCTTATGATGGTTCTCATAACGTTCCTTAATACCACGGAGGATGCTGATGGCATCTACCTCGTCAGGTTCGTTGACCATGACGGTCTGGAATCGACGCTCCAGTGCCTTATCCTTCTCGAAATACTTCTGATACTCGTTGAGGGTAGTGGCACCGATGGCTCTCAGTTCGCCACGTGCCAAGGCCGGTTTCAGAATGTTGGCAGCATCCATGGCGCCCTCACCACCGCCAGCACCTACCAGGGTATGTATTTCATCGATGAAGAGGATAATCTGTCCGTTGGCATTGGTTACCTCCTTGATGACGCTCTTGAGTCGTTCCTCAAATTCACCCTTGTATTTGGCACCGGCAACCAGTGCACCCATATCAAGCGAATAGAGCTGCTTATTCTTCAGGTTCTCAGGCACATCGCCACGTACGATACGCTCTGCAAGTCCCTCTACGATAGCGGTTTTACCAGTACCTGGTTCACCGATAAGGATAGGGTTGTTCTTGGTTCTACGAGAGAGAATCTGAAGTACCCGGCGAATCTCTTCATCACGACCAATTACAGGGTCGAGCTTGCCGCTTCTGGCCTGTTCAACCAGATTCTTGGCGTATTTTTCGAGACTCTGATAGTTCTCGTCAGCACTTTGACTCTTAACGTTCTGTCCTTGTCTGAGGGCCTGAATAGCAGCAGTCAAATCCTTCTCGTTGGCACCAGCATCCTTCAAGATGCGTGCTGCAGTAGAATTACCTTTGAGGATGGCAAGGAGGATTGGTTCCACGCTGACGAATTCGTCGCCCATCTTCTTGGCGATGTCCTCAGCATTGATAAGAATCTGATTGGTGTCGCCCGAGAGATATGGCTGCCCGGCACCCTGCACACGAGGCAGATGCTGCATCTCCTGTTGTAAGAGCATGGCAATCTGATTGCCGTTCATGCCTAACTTCTGGAAGATATAGTTGGTTACATCAGGTGCTTTCTCGATGATACCACTGAGAAGATGCACCGGTTCGATGGTCTGCTGACCATTACGCTGCGCGATGTTCACAGCGGCTTGCACCGCTTCTTGCGCCTTGATTGTAAATTTGTCGAATGTCATATTTATTCTCCTTTCTTATTTATAGGGATTATTATTTTCTTTTAGTGAATTCTGATTTTATGAATTATTATTCAGCTTTCTCTTGCCAAAGGAGCGAATAGTGTGCCGATATATGATTTTCTGACATTTTGACACAAATGAGGCGGTTTTTGGTGGGTTCTGAGGTATTTTGCGTGTCAAACTGTCGGTTTAAGAAACGGAGTTTGAGTCTTTTAAAAGATAATAAATTCTGGTTTTTATTGATGGCAAACTTTGGCCTTAATAGACGACTGGCTTTGGTCTTAATAGACGCTTCATTCTACCTGTCATAGAAAATAGGCTTTTTGCTTTTTGGAAAGGAAGGGTGAATGACCGGTCATGGTCATTATCGGTCATTTTTATTTTCGGGATTCATTAAAAGCTTGTACTTTTTTAGTGATAAATAGTTAATTATACTTTCTCTTTCATTTTGACCGAAAATGACCATGACCGGAATTGTAATATTAGCATCCGTTGATGAGAGAAAGTATATGTAAAGTAAAGTGTAACTTCTTGAATTGCAAAGGATTATCGGATAGAAATGGTATGAATGAGAAACTACGGATGGCATCAGCTTGTGCTCGTAATGTTAACCAAAACTGGTAATATTATTAGCAATCAGACTTGATTTATCGCAAATATACCTAAAATATTCCTATAACTCGCCTTGAAATTTGGTGGTTTCGATTATTTTTTGTAATTTTGCAGCGTTTTATAATTAGAAAGAAGTCGAATTCAAAATAGATAATTAATGGCTGAAACAAAGAAAATCAAGACAGCGTTGGTGTCTGTCTTCCACAAAGATGGCTTGGATGAGTTGCTCGCCAAGTTGAACGAAGAGGGTGTTAAATTCTTGAGCACTGGTGGTACTCAGAAATTTATCGAATCTTTGGGTTATGAATGTCAGAAAGTAGAGGATGTTACCACATATCCATCAATCCTTGGTGGTCGTGTGAAAACTCTTCACCCAAAAATATTTGGAGGAATCTTGGCTCGCCGCGACAATGAGGGTGACCAGGAGCAAATGAAGGAATTTGAAATTCCAAGCATCGACCTCGTTATCGTAGATTTGTATCCATTCGAGCAGACTGTAGCAAGTGGTGCCAGCGATGCTGATATTATCGAGAAGATTGATATCGGTGGTATTTCTTTGATCCGTGCAGGTGCAAAGAACTTCAAGGATGTAGTCATCGTTCCAAGCAAGGCTGAGTACAACGTACTTCTTGATATTCTCAAGCAGAAGGGTGCAGAGACTGATATCGAAGACCGCAAGATGTTCGCAGAGCGTGCCTTTGGTGTAAGTTCTCACTATGATACTGCAATCCACGCTTGGTTTGCTAAGTAAAAAAGGTTCTCTTCTTGTTCTCATCTTGTGAGGCGAGAAGATGGCTGCAAAAGATAGATTTTAAGCTTAAAATAATAGATTTTACATTAGAAAATGGGATTTTTTTCATTTATTCAGGAAATCGCAATGGACTTAGGTACCGCCAATACCATCATTATCAGTGATGATAAGATTGTAGTGGACGAACCTTCTGTTGTGGCACTTGACCGTCGTACCGACAAGATGATTGCGGTGGGAGAGAAGGCTAAGATGATGTACGAGAAGACTCATGACAACATCCGTACAATCCGTCCTTTGCGCGATGGCGTTATTGCCGACTTTACCGCTTGCGAGCAGATGATGCGTGGACTCATCAAGATGGTTCACACGGGTAGTCGTCTGTTCTCCCCATCACTCCGTATGGTTATCGGAGTTCCTTCTGGTTCTACTGAGGTGGAACTTCGTGCAGTGCGCGATTCTGCAGAACATGCAGATGGCCGTGATGTTTACTTGATTTTTGAGCCAATGGCTGCAGCTATCGGTATCGGTATCGATGTAGAGGCACCTGAAGGCAATATGATAGTTGATATAGGTGGTGGTTCTACCGAGATTGCAGTGATTTCTCTGGGTGGTATTGTTTCCAACAATTCTATCCGTACTGCAGGTGATGATCTTACTGCTGATATCCAGGAATATATGAGCCGCCAGCACAATGTGAAGGTTTCTGAGCGTATGGCTGAGCGTATCAAGATTCATGTAGGTTCTGCCTTGACAGATCTTGGTGATGAGGCTCCTGAGGATTTCATCGTTCATGGTCCTAACCGTATTACAGCTCTTCCAATGGAGGTTCCTGTATGTTATCAGGAAATTGCTCACTGTTTGGATAAAACTGTAGCGAAGATTGAGAATGCTGTGCTTTCTGCACTCGAAAATACTCCTCCTGAGCTTTATGCTGATATCGTAAAGAATGGTATCTGGCTCTCTGGTGGTGGCGCTTTGCTCCGTGGTCTCGACAAGCGACTCCAGGATAAGATCAATATCCCATTCCACATCGCAGAAGACCCATTGCACAGTGTAGCTAAGGGTGCTGGTATTGCATTGAAAAATGTAGATCGTTTCTCTTTCTTGATGCGATAAATAGTTTCATCAAAGAGAGATAATAATATATTAAGGTGAAAAGATAGATAAAGAGATGGAATCCTCCTCGCTCGAGGAGGAGATCATCTCTTTTTAAGTCATAATGGTTTAATACATTGAGCGGATTAAGGCGTAAAATGAATTAAACCAGGATGGGTTGACTCATCATGGGTGAGTTGTATGATAGCTTTTCTCCTGCATGTTGATATTCTACATGTTTTTTCATTTACATGTTAATTTACTAAAAGTATGCACAACCTTTTAGAGTTTTTGGCAAAATATAACCATTGGTTTGTCTTTGTGATTCTTGAGGTGGTGAGTTTCGTGCTCCTGTTTCAGTACAACAGTTACCAGGGTAGCGTATGGTTCTCATCGGCTAATGCCGTGACGGGCAAACTCTACGAATGGGATTCCAATGTGGAAACCTTTTTCTCACTCACCAAGGTAAATCAGGAACTGACCCAACGCAATGCTTACCTGGAACAGCAGGTGCAGCAGCTCTCCGAGAAATTGACTGATGCTACCAAGGACAGTACCTTTGCGCAGCGCAGCCAGATGAGTCTGTTGCAGTCTTATCATCTGATTCCTGCCAAGGTGGTTGCCAATAGCATAGATAAGCCGGGCAACCTGATGACTATCGACAAGGGTAGGGCTGATGGTGTGCGCAAGGATATGGGTGTGGTTTGCGGTACGGGTGTGGTTGGCATCGTGTATCTGGTAGCAGAACATTATAGCGTGCTGATTCCTGTACTCAATATAAAGTCTAACATCAGTTGCACCATCAAAAACAGAGGTTATTTTGGTTATCTTCGTTGGAAAGGTGGTCCTTCTGAATATGCTTATATGGAGGATGTTCCTCGTCATGCTCATTTCAAGTTGGGCGATTATGTAGTGACGAGTGGCTACTCTGCTGTCTTCCCTCCAGGTGTGTTGGTAGGAAAGGTGCTGCACGTATTCAATTCCGCGGATGGTCTTTCGTATCGGGTTCAGTTGAAACTCTCTACTGATTTTGCCAAGCTGCGTGACGTCTGTGTCATCGATGATGCGCCTATGCGTGAGCGTCTCGAACTGATGAGAGCGGCTCAGGATTCCATCAAACCGGATTAAAATAGCCTGTATTCCTGATGCATGGAATGAGGCAAAATGGAAATGGTTATTCAAATATTTAAATTTCTAATTTTAACTAATGAGTATAGAACAAGTAAGACGATTTGTGCTGTTTGTAGTACTCTTGTTGGTACAAGGACTGGTGCTCAATCATATTCATCTCTTCGATTGTGCCACACCATTGATCTACATCATCCTGGTGCTGCATTTTCGCAGAAACCAGTCCAGATGGTCGGCTCTTCTCTGGAGTTTTTCCCTCGGACTCTGTGTTGATGTTTTTGCCAATACCCCAGGTGTGGCAGCTGCTTCTATGACACTCATGGGACTGGTTCAGCCTTATCTCTTCGAACTTTTCATACCGAGAGACAGTGCTGACGATCTGGAACCAACCATCCGCAGCATTGGTGTTTCTTCCTTTTTCTGGTATGTTTTCATCATGATTCTGCTCTATTGCTTGGTATTCTTCACATTGGAGACCTTCAATTTCTTCAATTGGATCCAGTGGCTCAAGTGTATTGGGGGCAGTACCCTGCTCACTTACTTGCTGGTTATGGCATTGGAAAGTATTAAAAAATAGAAGGACTTCAGGGGTTCACTGTGCAAATCTTGAATCTCCTGAATTTCAGGACAATCAATAAGGATAGGAAATATGATAGATTATAATCTCGAAAAGCGTAGATTTGTGATAGGTGGTGTGGCCATAGTAATAGTGGTCACCTATCTGATTCGTCTCTTTACGCTCCAGATTATGAGCGACGACTATAAGAAAAATGCCGATAGTAATGCCTTCCTCAAGCAGATAGAATATCCTTCGAGAGGTGCCATCTACGACCGCAATGGCAAGCTAATGGTTTACAACCAGCCTTCCTATGACATCATGGTAGTGATGAACGAAGAGAAGAATCGTCTCGATACGATGGATTTCTGTAATGCCTTAGGTATTACCAAGGAATTTTTCATCAAGCGTATGGAAGATATCAAGGACAGAAGTAAGAATCCTGGATATTCCAGATATACGCAACAGCTCTTCATGACTCAGTTGAGCGATAAGGATTTTAGCGTGTTCCAGGAAAAGATGTTCCGTTTTCCTGGCTTCTATGTGCAGAAACGAAGCATCCGAGAATATACTTATCCTTATGCAGCCCATGTGCTGGGTGATGTGGGAGAGGTTTCGGAAAGCGATATAGAGGATGATAGCTATTATCAGCCAGGTGACTACATCGGTAAACTCGGTCTGGAAAAGCATTATGAAAAAGAATTGCGCGGACAGAAGGGTGTGAAAATCATGCTTCGTGATGCCCGAGGTAGAATACAAGGCAGTTATCAGAACGGAAAGTTCGACCAGAAACCTATCGCAGGTAAGGATCTGACGCTCGGTATTGATGTAAAATTACAGGCATTGGGTGAGCGACTCATGCAGGGTAAAATCGGTAGTATCGTAGCTATTGATCCGCGCACTGGAGAGGTGCTGGCTATGGTTTCTTCTCCTACTTACGACCCTCGTCGTCTGGTGGGCAAACAGCGTGGAAAGATGCATAAGTGGCTGTCTCACAATCCGTGGAAACCACTCCTCAACCGTAGTATCATGGGTCAGTATCCTCCGGGTTCTACCTTCAAGACTACGCAGGCGCTTACTTTCCTTTCTGAAGGAATTATCACGCCAGGTACGGCTTTCCCTTGCCATAGAGGTTTCTCTTACAGGGGGCTTCACGTAGGTTGTCACGGCCATCCATCGCCTATCGCTCTGGTGGATGCTATCAGTACTTCTTGTAACGGTTATTTCTGTTGGGGACTTTACTATATGATGGGTAATAAGCGTAAGTACCATTCCGTACAGACCGCTATGGACACCTGGCGCGACTATATGAAGAGTATGGGATTCGGATATAAGTTGGGCATTGACTTGCCTGGTGAAAAGCGAGGTCTTATTCCTAATGCTGCCTATTATGACAAGGCTTATAAAGGCTCATGGAACGGATTGACCATTATCAGTATCTCCATCGGACAGGGTGAGGTCAACCTGACCCCTCTGCAAATAGCCAACCTGGGTGCAACGATAGCCAACCGTGGTTATTACTACGTGCCTCATGTAGTACGTAAGGTAAAGGGCGAACCGCTCGATACACTTTATACCCGACGCCATCAGACGATGGCTACTCGAAGGGCTTATGATTACGTAGTGGCAGGTATGAGAAGTTCTGCTTTGAGAGGAACCTGTAAGATGCTTGCCCGATACGACTTTGAACCTTGTGGTAAGACGGGTACTGCGCAGAACCGTGGTCATGACCACTCTGTATTCATGGGTTTCGCACCAATGAACAATCCAAAGATTGCCATTGCCGTATATGTAGAGAATGGTGGATGGGGTGCCGATTATGGTGTGCCTATCGGCGGATTGATGATGGAACAATATTTGAAAGGTAAATTGTCGCCAGCTTCAGAAAGTCAGGCGACGGCAATGCAAAATAGAAGAATCGCTTATGGCTCAAGTAGCAGATAATAGACAACCAAGTGTGCTTCGTTCCATCGATTGGTGGACGATAGGTATTTATCTTGCACTGCTTTCATTCGGATGGATCAGTGTCTGTGGTGCCAGCTACACTTATGGTGACAATGATATTTTCAGTCTGGGTACTCGTTCGGGCATGCAGATTATCTGGATAGGTACTTCGATCGCATTAGGCTTTGTACTCCTGATGCTCGATGACAGGTTTTACGATACCTTCTCGTATGTGATTTATGCTGTCTTGATATTGTTGCTTTTTGCCACGATATTCAATCCGCATAGCATCAAGGGTTCGCATTCCTGGCTTGTGTTAGGTCCGCTCCGACTCCAGCCCGCCGAGTTTGGTAAGTTTGCCACGGCACTCGCCGTAGCTAAGTTTATGTCGAGTTATGGTTTTAATATCCACAACATCAAGCATTTCATGGCTGCTGTGGGTATTATCCTGCTCCCAATGGTGTGCATTGTAGGACAGAGAGAGACGGGTTCAGCATTGGTCTATTCAGCCTTTTTCCTCATGCTCTATCGCGAGGGAATGCCTGGAAGCATCCTCTTTACGGCTGTGGCCATGGTGGTCTATTTCGTAGTAGGCATCAAGTATGAGAATGTGATGATGTGGGACTCCTATACTTCCATCGGTAAGTTTGTGGTGCTTTTGTTGGTGCAGATATTTACGGCAGGTATGGTCAGTTCCTATACGGGTAATAAGAAACATTGTTATACGATTCTTGCATACACTGTCGGCATTACGCTCATCTTCCTGCTCTTCTCCACCTATGTGATTCCTTTCGACATCGTTTGGGTTCAACTCGGTTTGTGTGCAGCCATGATTGGCTATATCGTTTATCAGGCATTGGCAACCCGATTGCGCAGTTATTATTTCATAGCTGCCTTCGCCTTGGGTTCTATAGCTTTCTTCTACTCAGCCGATTATGTGCTCAATAATGTGATGGAACCTCACCAGCGTGTACGTATCAATGTACTTTTAGGCTTGGATGAAGACTTGGCTGGTGCAGGTTACAATGTTCATCAGAGTGAGATAGCTATCGGATCTGGTGGCTTGCAAGGTAAGGGATTCCTGAACGGAACGCAGACCAAGCTGAAGTTCGTGCCAGAGCAGGATACTGACTTTATCTTCTGTACTGTAGGAGAGGAGGAAGGATTCCTCGGCTCGGCCTGTGTGCTTCTGCTTTTCCTGGCATTGATATTAAGGTTGATTCATCTGGCAGAGCGACAACCCTTCAAGTTTGGGCGAGTCTATGGTTATTGTGTTCTGAGTGTGTTCCTCTTTCATCTGTTTATCAATGTGGGCATGGTGCTGGGTCTCACTCCTGTCATTGGTATTCCTTTGCCATTCTTCAGTTATGGCGGTAGTTCGCTTTGGGGTTTCACCATCCTGCTTTTCATTTTCCTAAGGATTGATGCAGGACGAAATCTGATAAGAAACTAAAATATGTAGAGATTAAACTGGAAAGAAAGCAGAGATAAGCTTGGAAAGAAGCAGAGATTAAACTTGGTAAGAATGCGAAGTATTAGATAAAATCTGTGTAATCTGCGAAATCTTCGTGAAAAAATTGTAAAAGAGAAGTCCCCCTTGAAGTTCCTCTGTGATGTTGAGAACTTTCAAGGGGGATTTCTCTTTAATGTTTCACGACTTTTAATCCAATATCACTGATGCCTGGCAGAATCTCTCGTTTCATGTCATGGCGGATGGTGACGTGGATAGAGTCGTTTTTGTTCAACTGATAAACGTTGATGGGGAAGTTATATTGATAATAACTGATTCCTTGTCCTGTCGTAGCTCCGTTTTTGTCGATGAGCTTGCATTGTATGGTATCTATCTTCACCGTTTTTTCTTTCCTGTTGTGGCTGTCGGGGTAGATGCTCTGTTCTACGATGAGGGTCAGTCCCATAAAAGGATAAGCACCTGTGATGCGAAGTCCTAAATGTTCCTGATAGTACCCCGATGCTGCCAATGGTGGAATATCAAACGACAAGGTGTCGTTTTTTTCCCATCCGGCAATAGGAGTATGAGAATACGAATCGTAAACCATTGAATCCTTGCAGGATGAGAAAAAGTTTAAAGCAGTGAATGTACCTATTATTAATAAGGTATAGAATAGTTTCTTCATTATCTTATATTACCTTTCTTACCTTTTTTATATTATCATTCCTTACTTTATGTTATTCTTGATTGCCACTTGGGTTGTTGTTTCTGTCTCCCTGAGGTCTTTCCCCCTGCTGGCGATTGTCTCCCTGAGGTCTTTCCCCCTGCTGGCGATTGACTCTCTGAGGTCTTTCTCCCTGCTGGCGATTGTCTCTCTGAGGTCTTTCTCCCTGCTGGCGATTATTTCTCTGAGGTCTTTCTCCCTGCTGGCGATTATTTCTCTGAGGTCTCTCTCCCTGCTGGCGATTATTTCTCTGAGGTCTCTGACCGCGGTTTCGATTATCATTGCGTCGATTCTCTCTATTTCCGTCACGTTCCTCAGGTGCAGATGCTGTATTTGGAATATCGGCATTTTGCTGCTGTGGCGCATTTTGCTGCTGAGCATTTTCGCCATTAACGGCTTTGTTGCGATTCTTATTATTCTTTTTCTTTCGCTTTGCCTTGTCAAAACGGCTTAGGTCTGCTTCTGCAAGCAAGTCTGCAGATTTTGGTTTCTCTTTCACCTTACCATCTTCCAATAAACTCAAAGGCTTTTCGCCCTGACGGTTCATTGCTATGATTTCTTGAGCTCGTTCTGCTGTAATCGTTTCGAGGTTGGAAGCCATATTCTTATCTGAAGAATAGGTGATAAGACCTGCAAGAATATCTGTCTTAAACTGGTAGAAATCTCCGTCAGCTGTTTGCAGAATAATATCCTTGGCAGGAATTTTCTTGCCTGCTTCCACATAGTTATCTACCTCATAGTTGAGACAGCATTTGAGTTTTGCACACATGCCAGCCAATTTCTGAGGGTTGAGAGAAATGTCCTGGAAGCGGGCTGCGTTTGTACTTACACTCACAAAGTTTTTCATCCAAGTGGCACAACAGAGTTCGCGTCCGCAAGGTCCTGTACCACCGATGCGTCCTGCTTCCTGTCTTGCTCCGATTTGTTTCATTTCGATGCGCACATGGAAAGTATCTGCCAAAACCTTGATGAGTTGTCGGAAATCGACACGCTCGTCGGCAATATAATAGAAGATAGCTTTGTTGCCGTCTCCCTGATATTCCACATCGCCAATCTTCATCTTCAGTCCAAGATCTTTCGCAATCTGTCGGCTCTGAATCATGGTGCCGTGCTCACGGCTCTTGGCTTCCTTGCACTTCTCGATATCTACAGGTTTGGCAATTCGATAGATGCGCTTGATGTCATCTGCAGATTTGAGATTGGCTTTCTTGATTTGCAATTTCACCAATCTTCCTGTAAGAGTAACCACACCAATGTCATGGCCAGGACTTGCCTCCACCGCCACGACATCCCCTTTTTTCAGGTCGAGGTTGTTGACGTTGTGATAATATGCCTTTCGGGTGTTCTTAAACTGCACTTCCACAAGGTCTGTGCTTTCGGCATTGCCAGGCACATCGGCAAGCCAGTCGTATGTGTTCAGTTGTCGGTCTTGGCGTCCTACTGCCTTGCAGCAGAGACCTCGGTCGCAACCATTCCACATTCTGAATTTCATATCCTTGTAATCCACAATAATCTGATTTTAATAGTGTATATTTTATGATGTATATGTTGTATTGTACAAATTCTCTATGTACAATGAATATTTCTTATCTGATAATCGTCTTTACTGACTCTTGATTCCGCATTCTTCAATCGTTATTTTCTGATGAGCAATACGATGATTTTGAGAGCCAGATCGAAAAAGACTATTTTGGCATTGGCATTTTGCCCAATATCCCTTTTGCATTCATCGAAGAGGTTGAATATATCGATGATATTAGCCTCGTTGATGAAACGGGCGAAATTCTTGGCGAAATTCTCTTCCTCTTGCGTCATGTAAATCAGTTCTTCCTGCCGGAAATTGTACATGAAACTTTCTCTGAGCATGTGCGTGAAATAATCAAGCATACGTTTCTGTTTTTCTCGTCCGAAAGTTGCTACTACTTCGCTCCATTTCTTGAGGTCGTGGATATTGCGCATGTAGGCAAGTCGCATGAGCATGATAAACATGTCCAGATGCTGCCTGTTCTCATTGCCGGCATTGAGTTCTTCGATAGCCGCATTCCAGTTGCCATGTGCGATGCGTGCGATGCGATGGGCATTCTCTTGCTCTAATCCTCTTCTGCTGATGAGTGCTTCTTCCATCTCTTCATCAGAAATCTTCTTGAAATCGATTCTTTGAGTACGGCTTCTGATGGTTTCGAGGAGCAATTCCGGTTCTTCACTCACCATGATGAAGTAGGTCTTGGCAGGCGGTTCTTCCAGAAGTTTCAATATCTTGTTGGCACTCGTAATATTCATGCGCTCAGGAAGCCAGATGAGGCTTACCTTATTGCCTCCGAGTACCGACTTGAAATTGAGTTTGCGGGAGATTTCGTCAGTCTCTTCTACAGTAATGATAGCCTGCTTGTTGAAGTCAGCATCATTTTTCCCCATTTTCCTCATCCATTGGTCGATCTGGAAGTAAGGACCTTCGGCAAGCAATTCTCGCCATTGGGTAATGAAGTCGTCGCTGATAGGCTTGTGTTCACTTCCCATATCAGATGTTTTGATGGTAGGGAAGGTGAAATGGAGGTCAGGATGTTCCCATTTCTTGAGCATGGCACTGGTACGGCGTTCAGCGTCTGTAGGAGTAGAAGCATTCTCTTCCATTTTTTCTCCCATCAGATAGCTGGCGAAAGCCAAAGCTACAGCCATCTTGCCGCAGCCTTTAGGACCGCAGAACATGATGGCATGAGGAATACGTTCTTCCTCTGCCATCTGCATCAGTCGTGCCCATACTTCTTTCTGACCTATTACTTCGCTAAACTTCATATTATAGTATTTTTTGTAGGAGTAAACTCCGTTTCCTTATTTTATATCTTTTCTATTTAAAACGTTTAAACCGACTTCTTTTTTTACCAATTCCTTTTATATAAAGGATTTTATTATTTAGTTCATGTTTCTAAAACGTCTTTAGCGTTTTTTGAAATCTCTCGCTTAAAACAGAGTCTTTGCGATTTGTTTAACACTCTCCACAGCGGAGACGGTGAAGAAATGAACATTGTTGTAACCGTGCTCGAAGAGGTCTTTCACTTGAGCAGTTGTCCATTCAATACCAAGTTCTTTTGCGTCATCATCAGTCTTACACTTCAAGACTTCCTGTGCCAGTTCCTCTGGAATGTCGCAATGGAAAGTCTTAGGTACAACGGTAAGTTGTGACAGTTTTGCGAAAGGCTTGATGGCAGGAATGATAGGTATGGTGATACCCATTTTTCTTGCCTTTTCCACGAAATCATAGAATTTCTGATTGTCGTAGAAGAGTTGGGTTACAGCATAGGCTGCGCCCAATTGTTGTTTCTCCAGAAGGTGCTGCATGTCCATCTCCAGATTTGGAGCTTCCTCATGCTTCTCTGGATAGCAAGCTACGCCACAGCAGAATTTTTCTCCCGGGTGTTTGATAGGAGTACCATCCATGAAGAAGCCATCATTGAATTGGTTGACTTGCTTCAAGAGGTCTGTAGCATGCATGTGACCATTTGCGGTCGGTGTAAACTGGCGGTCATCCTTCGCCTTGTCTCCACGCAGTACGAGGAGATTTGAAATGCCTAAGAACTGGAGGTCGAGCAGTTCATACTCGATATCTTCCTTGCTGGCTCCACTACAAATGACATGAGGAATAACCGGAATGTCGTATTTGTTTTGGATGGCACCTGCAATCGCAACTGTACCTGGGCGGCGACGCACACGCTGGCGGGTAAGCAAGCCGTTGTCCAACTCCTTATAGACGAACTCGCTGTGGTGCGTGGTGATATTTATAAATCGAGGGTTAAATTCCTTCAGCGCATCGATGGTGCGGAAGAGTGCTGCCGTACCATTTCCCTTCAATGGAGGAAGAACCTCAAATGAAAAACCTTTCTCTTGGGCCCCGTTATTCAGAAATTCTGTTATGTTCATCTTCTTTATTTCTTTTTGTAATGTAGGGTGTAATTTGAATGTTGAATAGACTCTGAGGACCTTACTTTTGCGGATGACAAAGCGTATAGCCCTATTTGTTTGCAAAAATACAAAAAAATAGGCTGAAAGACGAAAAAATAAGGAGCAAAACGAAAAAATAAAGAGCAAAAATGAAAAAATATGGGGAAAAACGAAAGATGAACGTAATATTTTATAAGAATTGTGTAATATTTGTGGAAAAATAGCGTAATAAGTATAGTTTTACAAACTATTCTAAAACAGATACAATTAAACCTAAAAAAAATATGGAACAGAATCAAAATGGCTCTAAAGCCTATCTTATCTCAATTGTGATGGTCGCTGTATTGGGTGGCTTGCTCTTCGGTTATGATACCGCTGTAATTTCGGGTGCCGAAAAAGGTTTGCAAGCATTCTTCAAGGGCGCAAGTGATTTCGAATACACGGATTTCATGCACGGATTTACATCCTCAAGTGCATTGATTGGTTGTATCATCGGTAGTGCTCTTTCTGGTCTCTTCGCCAGTAAGTTGGGACGTAAGCGCTCGCTTATTTTTGCGGGTGTCTGCTTCTTCCTGTCTGCATGGGGATCAATGGAACCGGAGAGCTACATCCTGCCACAGGGAAAGCCAGACTGGACTTTGCTTGTTGTTTTCAACATCTATCGTGTCTTGGGTGGCATTGGTGTTGGTATGGCTTCGGCTATTTGTCCTATGTATATTGGAGAAATCGCACCAAGTAATATACGTGGCATGCTGGTAAGTTGGAATCAATTTGCTATCATCTTCGGTCAGTTGGTGGTCTATTTTGTCAATTTCATCATTATGGGAGATCATGCTAATCCGATTTATGATGCTGCGGGTGCTATTGCCAACTGGGCTGATGCGGAATGGACGGTTGAAACGGGTTGGAGATATATGTTCGGAAGTGAATGTGTGCCTGCCGGTTTGTTCACTTTCCTGATTTGTTTTGTTCCTGAGACTCCTCGCTATCTCGTCATGGTAGGACAGGAAGAGAAGGCTTATGGTATTCTTTCAAGAATCAATGGAAGTAATAAGGCTCATGAGATAATCCATGATATTAAGAATACGGTAACGGTGAAGACAGAAAAGCTATTCTCCTATGGTTTTATGTGTATCTTTGTGGGTGTTATGCTCTCTGTTTTCCAGCAGGCTGTAGGCATTAATGCCGTGCTCTATTATGCTCCTCGTATCTTCCAGGATATGGGCATGAGCAATCCGATGGTTCAGACTGTGATTATGGGTATAGTGAATATTTCATTTACTTTAGTTGCTGTATTCTATGTAGAGAAATGGGGACGTAAACCTTTGCTGATCTTTGGTTCTATCGGTATGGCAATAGGAGCACTTGGTGTGGCTTTGACCTTCGGAAATCCTTCTTTAGGAACCATCACGATGCTCAGTATTATGGTTTATAGCGCCAGCTTCATGTTCTCTTGGGGACCAATTGCTTGGGTGCTCATTGCAGAACTTTTCCCAAATACCATTCGTGGCGTTGCTGTTGCCATCGCAGTTGCCTTCCAGTGGATCTTCAACTTTATTGTCAGCTCAACCTTCGTTCCGCTGTTTAATATGCATTTGGTAGAAGGAGATGATTTCGGTCATTGGTTTACCTATGGTCTTTATGGAGCCATCTGTATTTGTGCAGCCCTCTTCGTGTGGAAACTTGTGCCAGAGACAAAGGGAAAGAGCCTGGAGGATATGAGTAAACTCTGGAGAAAGGAATAATGCTATAAAGGAAACAATACTTTAGAGGAAACAATGCATTAAAGTAAAGTGTTTTAATGTAAAGATGGCTTTATAAAACATTTATAATCTGTAAAAGACGAGGCGCAAGCATCTTCACGATGGTTGCGCCTCTTTACGTTTTTATATTTTATATAAGAGAGTATTAACTATGCATATATTTGATAGTTTAATTCTTTTCTTGATAATATTTTTATTGTTTTGATGTCGCTTTATTGCGGCAAGCAAAACTTACATATGCACCTGAATGTATTGAATTCTTGATGTAGTTGGTCTGTGCGCCATCTACAAAGATGCGGGTAAGATAGAATGGGAAACCGATTTGCTTGGTTGACCAAATGCAGCCGCCTGTATAGTAAGAGGAGGTAGTGAATTCCAATACAACCTTATGCTCTTTAGCATCTGAACCATATGTAAGGTTGAGGTTGATAGGACTTGGATAAGCATAAAAATATGCTTGGTTTGTCTGACTGTTTGGTAAAACCATGTACTTTCCTGTCACAGTCCTGTCTTCTACCTTACTGATAGCTTCCTTCAATTCTGGATTAGAGATGTGCTCAGCAAGTTTCTTGATAGGGAAATTGCTGATGGTAAATGTACTATCATTACGCATACTGAAATAGCATTCTGTCTCTACAGAATCTGCCTGGTTCTTAACGTCAGCATCATTCTTGTGATCGAATAAGAGTACCAGATTAGGATAAGAACCTGCCATTTTCGTTTGGTAAGCATCTTGCTGCTCCTTTGTAAGGAGGCTATAGCCGTTATCATCACCTGTATTACATGAAGTGAAAGTTAGTGCTGTGAGCAATACAGCAACTAAAGATAGCAATGTAATTTTTTTCATTTTCTTATGTTTAATTGTTATTATACTATTTTCCTACCTTTTTTGGTAAAGAATTTGGTTGAGAATATATGATTCTTTTTTATTCTTTCCATTGTTATAAACCCCAAATAACAAGAATCTTGCATTAGATAGTGGTTAATTAATGTTAATAATATTTTTCTGTCTATTTTCTTGCTTAATTAGAAAACATTATGTACCTTTGCATGTGTAATAATATGGTAGTGTAAACCTAAGCTTATATATATAAGAAATTAGTAAACATGGATTATAGCGCAACACAAAAATATTGGTTGTATCTTCGCCCCAATTGCCGGAGAGAATTGAAGGTGAGAGATTATTTCGACAGCAGAGGGACAGAGTGTTTTGTGCCTATGCATAAAGTTGTGAGGGTAATTCATGGAAAAGAGATACTCATGGATGTTCCTGTCATGGGAAATATGGTCTTTGTCAAGACTTCTTATGAAAATATGTTGGAAGCAAAGTCTGCACTCGAAGCTTTGGGAATACCAGTCATGCTTCGCATGGATTCCGTTCATCATACTCGTCCCATTATCATTCCAGACAAGCAGATGGAAGATTTTATCAGGGTTTGCAATGATCAGTTCAGCCGTTTTGTAGATGGACGTTATTCTGATAATCTTGAAAAGAACGATTATGTAGAGATTATTTCCGGACGATTTGCCGGGGTACGTGGTTATTATGCCAGACCCTTCAAGGACAAGTGTGTGGTATGTGTGGTAGAAGGACTTGCTGTCTGCACAACGTATATTCCTGCTTATGCATTGAAAATCATCGAAAAAGGAAAATAAAAGTAGTTGGGGACTTGTGGTTTTTCGGTAAATGATATTTTTAATAATTAGGTAAACTAAAATAATCAGTATGAAAAAGTTAAATAAGTTTGTGTTGAAATCTCTTGCATTGCTCTTTGCATTCTCTATTGCTGTGAGTTGTGGAGAGAACAAGTCAAACCAGAAAGTCTTGTTTGATAAGATTGTTTCTAAAGCAGGCAAGACGGTTTCTGAAATAGACAAGACTGCTTCTGAGATAGACAAGGCGGTTTCGGAAGCAAACCAGTCTTCCTCGAAAACAAGTGGAACTTCTGTAGCAGAAGGTAATTATGATGGTTTGGAAATTCCTGTTTATACGAAGGGCACCTTGTCGGAAACCATCAGAAAGCGCTATTCCTATACCGTTTCTTACAATCATGAGATGAAAAATCCTAATTGGGTAGCTTGGACAATCTCTGCAGAGCATGCTTCTGGTAAAGTACAGCGTATGGCTTTTCAGGATGATGAAGATATGCCTGATCCAAAGGGCTATCTGTCTGATTATTATAATAGCGGGTATGATAGAGGTCACATGTGTCCTGCTGCTGATAATAAATGGAGTGAGAAAGCTATGGAAGATTGTTTCTTGATTACCAATATGTGTCCACAGGATAATGGGTTGAATCGTGGTATGTGGAATAGTATTGAGCAGCAATGCCGTTCGTGGGCTGTAAAATACGGAAAGGTCTATGTGGTATGTGGTCCTATTTATCTGAACCAGCAGCATCGCAAAATAGGAAAGAATAAAGTCGTTGTTCCTGAGGCTTTCTTTAAGGTAGTCCTACGTATGGGGGATTATCCTCAAGCTATTGGCTTTATCTGTAGAAACCAGTCTCAGAAAGGAAGGAAAAAGACAGACTTTGTCAATTCTATCGGTGAAGTAGAGCGAATTACTGGCTACGATTTCTTCTCTAAATTGCCTGATAATATAGAGAATAAGGTGGAAGCCAAAGCGGATATAAATGAATGGTAATAAGTCTGTATCAGAAAAATAGAATGATCCTAAAATCCGCAACTATCATCCAATACACGATTAAGGGTAGATTTATGAGTCGTTAGTAGCAGCTTTCAGTAAAAAGCAACAGCACAACATCAATATGTAGCCACCATCCCCTTACCCCACGATGC
>NZ_SGVY01000091.1 GCF_004535825.1 Segatella hominis
TTTTGCTTGTCTTCTTTTCGCAACACTAAGGTAAGTGAAAATTCTGACATGGCAAAATCCTGGGCAACTTTTTGTTGCTCAGGCACTTATAAATAATGTTAAACTATAGTGTTGCGGAATTAAGGTTAATAAAAACAGATTTATTCAAGCAAAAAATCGGTGATAAAAAATC
Organism: Segatella hominis; assembly: GCF_004535825.1. Taxonomy (GTDB): domain Bacteria; phylum Bacteroidota; class Bacteroidia; order Bacteroidales; family Bacteroidaceae; genus Prevotella; species Prevotella hominis. Next base: position 173 of record NZ_SGVY01000091.1, read on the forward strand.
TTAAAACATTCTTTATCCCCGATTAAATATCGTATCTTTGCAACCGAAAGAGTTCTTTGGATGGTTATGCAAATCACAGCAGGATGATACATTCTGTTTATTTCTAATTCGTAACCTCTTCTTTTTATGAGATAAAAACTTATCTCATTCTCAATCACTTATAAAAAATACGTACTTTCGCTGGATTAAACTCTGAGGAATATCTTGGCGCTTTGGAATTGGCAGGACGGATTTATTTTAAAAATTCTTTATATGCGCAAGCCAAAGAAACCTATGAAAAGTATTTGAAAATTTCAATCAATTATGATATGTTTAAAGATTCATTATTTGTTGATTGTAATGCTTTTACACAATTGGCTGAATGCGAAAATGTGTTGGGTAATTATCAGAATGCTGAAGAATATTTTGCAATAGCTGATTCTCTGTTTACTAATTTTAGTCAACAAGGAAAATACAAGTACATACATTTTCTTTTGTTGAATAAGCGTGGTAATAATCTGATCATGTTAGGCGAAAGAGAGCTTGCTATGGAGTGTTTTGAAAGAGCTGCCCAAATTGAGACAGGAAAGAATGATGAAAGAAGCAAGTTGATTACCATGAACAATCAGGCATGCTTACTTTTGAAAGAAGGTTGTCAAGAGGCTTACGAACAAGCTTATCAAATATTCCTGTTGATATGTCAAGAGTACGAAAAGTTAGGATTGAAAAAGTCTCAAATGTATGGCACAAGTAAGACCAATTGTGCCTTTTGTGAAATGAATTTGGGAAAAGGAACAGAAGGGCTCAAGTCTATCAATGAAGGAATTGCTATATTAGAGTCTTTAGGAAAGACCAAAGATCTCAATTATTTTGTTGCGCTCATAACCAGAATTGGATTATTGGGGATGACAGACGATCTTTATAATATAGAAAAGTATAGTCTCCAGTTGTCTGATTATGTTTCAGGTCAATTGCATGATGTCTTTCCATACTTGACCGAGAAAAATAGAAGTGCATTTTTTGAAAAACTTACAAGTTGGGGTACCTTTCTCCTTCCTACTCTGGCAGAAGAATATAAGACACCAGTATTGCTGAAGGCTTTGTATAATAGTATCTTGCAAACACGTGGAATCTTGCTGAATAGCACATTGAATATTGATCGTATCTTGCGGAAAAGCTCAAATGATGAATATAAATCTCTCTATAATCAATACATGGAAGCTAAGAAAAGGAAGATAGATTATGCAATACAAGAAAAATTGGAGAGGAAGATTCTGGAGATATTGCCGTCACAAGGTGATTTTCTGAAAGATATGAGTATCAATGTTGATAGTGTCCGGGAACATCTTGGTTACAGAGACATTGCTGTGGAATTTCTTGCTGTAGAAAATGTAGATGATGAAGATTCCTGCTATTATGCTTTGACACTGAAACATAATGATTCTATCCCTCATATATATAAAATATGTTCCAATATAGAACTTCGGGATATTTGCCAGCAACCTCTTGGAACTCTTTATGATAAGGTGTGGGGTACTCTGAGTAATGAACTGCAAGGAGTTTCTAATGTTTATTTTGCCGTAGATGGTGATTTCCATAAGATTCCGATTGAATATTATCCTGATTATGAAGGAAAGAGCCTGTTTGATAAGAAACAATGTTTTCGTCTCTCTTCTACGCGAGAAATTGTCAAGCAAAAAACTATTCATCCACAAAATATAAAAGATGTGGTTATCTATGGAGATATTGACTATGATTATAGTGAAAATATAGCAGATAGCGTAGCTGTTCAAGATGAGGTTGACTATATAGAGTATGTAGATAGTGTGGATGCGGAAAGAGGAGCTTTGGATTTGTTCTTGCCATTGAAAGGTACAAAGTATGAAATGGAACAAATTACAGCAATCCTTAAGAAAAAAGGCTTGACTCCTATTTGTCGTAGGGGTGAGGAGGCAACAGAAGAATCTGTGAAAGCTCTCAGTTACAATAGTCCGACGTGGCTTCACATAGGAACTCATGGTTTTTATTCTGCAGAACCAGTAACTTATGATGAAAATGATGAAGATGAGGAGCATGCAGAATACCAGAGTACAGAGGAAAATGTATTGTCTAAATCGGCCATGGTTTTTGCTGGTGCCAACAATACGTTGTTAGAAGGAAATTCCGACAGTAATCATGATGGCTTCTTGACTGCATACGAAATGTCAACATTGGATTTGTCAAAAACAGACATGGTTGTCATGTCTGCTTGTGAATCTGGACTTGGGGATATTGGTAGTGAAGGCGTGTTTGGTTTGCAGAGAGGTGTGAAAAAAGCTGGAGCTAATAGCATATTAATGACTCTCAATAAAGTGAATGACCATGCCACGACTTTGTTTATGGTGCGTTTTTATCAAGGATTGATAGATGGTCTTTCTAAAAATAGAGCTTTATTGGATGCACAAGAGTATTTGAAAAATGCTGAGGGTGGAAAATGGAATGATATGAAATATTGGGCATCTTTCGTTTTGCTTGATGGTTTGAATTAAAAAATAATAATTATGAGGAAATTGTTTGTTATTTGGCTATTTTTGTTAGCTTGCGTCTCAAGTTCCTATTCACAGGACGTCAGTAGGGAAGAGTTTGAAAATATAATTATTGAGATTAATTCTCAATTACCGATGTCAATGGGACCAACAATGACATGGGAGTCAATGTCTATGAAAGACAAAGAGGTTTTTTGCAAATTTCAAATTAATGACATTGGTAATACTTTGTCAAAAATGCAATTATCCGAAGAACAATTGAAGAATAACATCAAGATGATGTTAGCTGGTTCGGATGATACAAAAAAACTATTTCAGACAATTGCGGAACTAGGTTTGAATTTTCATGTATCCATGGTCAGCGAGAATACAGGGGATTCCAGAGAAGTCATATTTACCCCTGCGGAGCTAAGAGAGTGTGTGGAGTCTGGCGTGTCTTTAGATGTTAAGGTCAATATGATATTGGAAGCGACTAAGCCTCAATTACCCGTGACACTTATGGCAGGAATGACCATCATAAATATGCAAAAGCAAGATGGCTTTATAGTTACAGTTATCGAAGTTGATGAAAACCAATATAATCTGGCAGGCTTTCAAAGTAAAAAGGCTTTGGAAGGCATCGAGAATTATGCCAATACAGACATGGCGACCCAATACCAGTGGCAACTTTTTGCAGAAGCGGGTTTGGGGGTTCGTTATACCTATATCGGTAGCATATCTAAGAAATCCATCAACCTAGACATACCTAATCAGCGTCTGAAAGAATTATTGAAAGAGAAAAATGAGTAATAAGTACGACATATTTATCAGTTATAGGAGAAAGGATGCTGGTGACAAAGCCGAGCATTTGAAAGACTTGTTGGAACCTTATTATAAAGGTAGAATAAGCTTTGATAGAGAAAACCTTACAGGAAAATTTAATGTTCAACTTATTGAACGAATAGATCATGTAAAGGACTTTTTGCTTGTTATTGGCAAAAACTCTCTCTGTTATAATAATGAAGACAAAAGCAAAGAATCTATTGCATTTTATAATGAGCTAACAAGTCTGTCGCAAGATGCTTTCGCTAGGCGAATCAATGAGCTGGGACCAGATGCCAATATTGATTATGTGCGCATAGAGATTGGTCGTGCTTTGAGGAGACATGATTTACATATTATTCCTGTCGTTCCCGAGCGTTCTCAGGATTTTAATTTTGCAGCTCTAGACCTTCCATCTGATATGGCTGGGATAAAGGCATACGAAGCTGTATTCTATAGTGAAAGCCCTGATGCCCTTTTTAAAGATGTAGTGCCTAAAGTTAGAAAGCATTTAAAGAGCAAGTCTGACTTTATCTATAAAAAGATTTGTTTTGCTGTAATTTTGTTCCTATTTATAATTTCATTTGTTGGCATGAGTGGTTGGTTCCATTATCAAAAAGCCCAATTGGAACATTCACGAGTTGCTTTAATCGACTCGTTGGATATGAAGTACAAGAATTTCAACCCAAACTTCAATCCTAATATTTCAATAGAAAAGTTACATGCAGTCCAAGACATATTGGAAAAGATGGAATTTGTTGAAGGGGGAAGTTTTATGATGGGACCTTCTTTACTGTCTAATGGAACTTATAGTGAAGATGTTGAAGAAGATTTGGAAACTCCACCTATCAAGCAAACGGTAACATCATTCTATATGGGAAGGTATGAAGTGACGACATTTCAATGGTGTAAAATCATGGAAGAAGATTTTGATGAAAAAGATGCATTGCTTCCAAAGACCAATATATCGCTTTCCGAATGCCAAGCTTTTTGCGATTCTCTTTATAATCTAACGGGAATTAGTTTTTGTGTACCAACGGAATCTGAGTGGGAGTATGCTGCACGTGGTGGGAATATGCCTGAAGGTACAATCTATGCTGGGAGCAACAACATCAAAGAGGTAGCTTGGTACAAAGAAAATTCATCTGTCAAGCCCTATATTTGTGATGCAACCAATAGTGGAATGCATTGCAATTCTTGCAATTTGTTTGACATGAGTGGAAATGTAAGTGAATGGTGTTTGTGGACAGACTCTATCCATCGCTTATACAAGGATATGGCAACTCAAAAAGTCACGATTTCTGATGTTATCTATAATAAAAACAACAGTATTATACGTGGTGGTAACTATATGAGTGAACCTTATGAATTGACTGTTTATCATAGAGAAGTTTCTGATAAGAATCAAAAATCACCTAATATAGGATTAAGAATTATTTTCAAAAAATAATAAGTATGAAAAAGTTATTAGTTGTTTTCTTCGTTGCATTATGGGCTATCTCAGCAAATGCACAACAAAAGTTAAGTGCGCAAAGTCAAAAGCTATACGATGCTTGTTGGGCACTTCGTACTGCAATTTCTGCAGGAAATACATCAAGTCTTAAAAGTGCCAATGCTGCATTCAAAGCTTGTAAGGCTGGTGATTTCAGTTCTCTCAGAGTTACATCTACCAAAACGAAATCTTTAAATGGATATTTTGTCTGGGATGAAGAATTTGTTGATGAACTTATTGCTGGTCGTGATGTTCGTAAGTTTGCGCAAAAGTATTCTGACAATCGTGCGGTACGAGGAACAGGAACAAATGGCTTGTTTACGAAAACTTTGGTTGTAGCAAAGAAAAGCAGTTTAAAGTTTTCTTTTCCTTCTAGAGGTTTGGAAGAATTGTCTGTTATTTCTGAACCAGGAGGCAAACTTACTCTTCGCATTTATGATAAGAGAGCGAAGAAGTGGTATAATGATACAGAGGATGTAAAGAGAGGTAGAGCTGCCCGCACAAGAATCATCAAATTACCACAAGATGTCGTCTCTACGTTGGAAGTGGAAGTTATCAATTGTGGAAATAATGATGTAAGTTTTGTGGTAATTAGTAATTAAAAGATGAAGCGCTATTTTGTAATTTTGATATCTTTTGTATTCTTTGCAACAATGTCTGTAGCTGAGAATAAAGAAGACAACCTTGTTATTGAATTTTTAACTATACAGCAATGTATAATTAAAAATGAGATTGGTATGGCTCGACAAATGCTTGACAAAATTAAAATCAAAGCAACAAACTCTGATAATTGGCATGATAAATATGAATACTATAGAACTTTGGGAGATATCTACGCTTTTTATGATAATAAAACCGAAGAAGCAATTGATAATTTTATAAATGCCTTAAAAGCCTATCCGCCTAACGCCTTTCTTGATCAAGAATACCTTGGAACAACATATGATTTATGCTGCCTTTTTGAGCAAACGCAACAATGTTATATTGGCGAAAAGTATGCAGCACATGCACTTGTTAGGGCTCAAGCTGTTGTTGATAGTTGTTTTTTCTCCTCTGGTTTATTTTCGTATTTGGCAAAATCTTATGAAAACCGTGGAGATACAATTATGCCACTTCGGTTTCATTTAAAAGCTCAAGAACTTAGTATTCGGTACAATATACTAACAACTGAACCTGATTCTGTTGAGATATACAATGAGCGATTAAACAATATGTTGAGATTGCTTCATTATAGTAGGAAAGATTTCTCCGATACCGATCCTTCCTATTTAAGAATTCTTAGTGACTATTATGTATGGGTGTCTAGGGCAGGTAATTTGCCGGAAGCAATTTGGCTTGGTGAATATATAATGAAAAATGCCCAAAAATATTCTATTGATGAAGATATATGTCTTTACAATACGTATTATTATCTTTTGTACAATTATGCGGTTTATGGTAAAATAAATGAATTGCAGAATCTTTATCATCACGCAGTTAAATACTATTCTTTATATCCAGATAAAACCATAACAGAATCTATTCTTTGTCTGGGAATTGCAAATGGATTTATGGAAAGTTCTCGCTTTAAGGAAGCTTTGGAATATTTGAAAATCGCCAAACTAAAAAATAACAAAAAGTTATATCCTCAGATAGAAATGAAAATCAACCATTTTATAAACGAATACCTGTTGGCGGAATTAAAAAACCGCCTGAAAATTAGTATATTTTTATGGAGAAAAAGTTGTGCATCTCGTTGATTTTTAGTAACTTTGTAGTGTCAAATTATAAAGTTATATATTTCACGCTATGCACAACTTGTATGCAAATTTCGTAAAAATTCTTGAGATATGCAAGGATTTCTCCAAAAATTTAGTTAATGAGCTAGGAAATATTCCTCGCCCAGGAGT
>NZ_SGVY01000092.1 GCF_004535825.1 Segatella hominis
AAATGGGCAGACTACATCTGTATGTTGGTAGAAATGGGCAAAGACATCAGAAGTCCACATTACATTTGTCCCGACAACCTTGAAGCCGAGCACGACAGAATATCCGAGAAAATCAGAGCCAAGAAAGAAAAGGAGCGCACCGAGGAGGAGATACGCAAGGCATTGAAGAACGAGGACAAGTTCAAGGAAATGAAGAGCCGTTTCTTCGGTTTGATGTTCACGGACGGCAATATCGTGGTGAGAATGCTTGAAAGCGTCAGGGAGCACGTTCTTGAGGGTAAGGCGATGCATCATTGCGTAGGCAGCGGTACAAACTATTCACTCAATCCCGACTGCATCATCTTCTCTGCAAGAATAGCCGAACAAAGGGTTGAGACCGTGGAGTTTTCACTCGAACAGATGAAAGTCGTACAATGCCACGGACTACAGAACAAGGACACCGAGCACCATGCCGACATCATCAACTTAGTGAACAGCAATGCAAGACTTATAGAGCAACGAATGGTTGCAACGACATGAAATCCATATCGGCGGAGCGATGAAAATTCGTTCCGCCACTTTCTTTCATGAGCCGAGGAGCGGAAAAGAAAGTGGCAAAGAAACCGTCTTTTCCTTATCTGCGATGCTTGCAAAGAACAAAGGACAGCCCCCAATCAAAAGGACTGTCCTATTTTATAAAACCTTATTCTATGGAGTAAACAAGAGCAGATACTCCATTTTTCTTCTTCGCTCGATGGAAGGCACTATCTTTCCGTTCCACCTTTTGAAGTCCACATAGTCACGATAGATGTTTCTGTTGCCACTTCGCATCTTGGCATACATCCGGCTTTTCATCACCTTTCCACATCCCACATTGTAGGCAAGTGCAGCCAAGAGCAGGGAGTCACGACCGAAACCACGAAACATGGCGCAGAGCTTTCTGAGGTCAGAGCGCAGCAATGCATCGGCTTGCCGCTCCGTCATCCTTGGAGAAAACTTCTCTCCAGGCAACAGCTTGTGTCCATATCCGACATAAGGATGGTGCTTCGGTCCATGCAGACCCTCGTACTTCTTGATGCAGGCGACAGCCAACTCAAAACGTGACACATGACGAACTCGCTTTATCGCCCCTTGCGTCTGGGCAGACAAGCTGCCCGACACAAGAAGCAAGGCTAACAATATCATCAACCTCATACGCTACCGAGTTTGTTGGCACTTCTCGCAAACTCTTCCTCGTCGTCTGTGTCGTTGAAACAGAACTCCATTTCGTATGACTTGCCGAAGTTGTCCTCCACCACCACGGTCAGCGTCTGTGTCTCCGTACTTGCCGAAGTATAGTAAAGACGGAACTTCTCGTTCTCCAACAGATAGCGGTCGTTAGGCTGGAACACCGTTCCGTTCTCCATTCTCAGCGAACCTTTTCCGTCATGCTGAAAATAGCGGATGGTATAGATGGTGCCGTCAAACTTGCCCTCCGCCTTCAACTCGCAGCGGATTTCAACAGTCTGTCCACGCACAATGTCCTTTGGTACAGGCATCGTCTCCACCTTGAACGGATACGACTGCTGAATGTCCAGCTCATTGCTGCACGATGAAAGGATTACCGACACGGCACACACGAAAAGGAATGCCAACACGCTCACTGATTTCTTGATTTTATTGTTCTTCTTCATTGTCTTGATGTTTTTGAATGATTGTTACTTTTTTGTCTTATGGCTCATCAGGTACTCGTTCAAGTCCTTGTAGCCAGTGTATAGATGCGAATGGTCAATGACCTTATCGCCATATCGCTTTTGCAATTCTACACAGGCATTCTCGCCAGCCTCGTCATTGTCCAAATGACAGTACACTTGTGCATAGCCATCCAAAAGATGATGCACCTTTTGCATATTAGCCACAGAGTTGAGGACAATATGATCCTCACCACGACCAATACCGAGCATGACGGCAGAGAGGAAATCCATAAAACCCTCGTACAGATGGCAGACGTTGCTGTTCCTGCCTATGAGAGTGATGTCCTTTGGTGATACGCAACCTTTGAAGAAGCGGTTGCGTATCTCGTAGCCATCGCTGTTGTTCTTGAAACCGACAGCAAAGAACTGTTTGCCATTGTATCGGTATTCCACCTGACAGCAGAAACGGCTCGCCACGTCAGCCGATATGCCACGCTCACGCAAGTACTGACGAAGTGCAGGATGACTCAAAGGCTTTTCCACAATATCACTAAAGGGATTGCCTTTCGCCTTCACAGCCTTTTCCGCTATCCTTTGATAATGCGGAAACGATGTCGGGAAACTGCCACCAAGCGTTTCAGATATGAACTTGGCTTGTGCCACAAACTCATTGCTGTTGATGAACTCCCCTGCGAGGTTGAAGATGTCACCACCTCTGGCGATGCCATAGTCATACCAGACATTCTTGTCCGTTGATACCCGAAGCGAAGGATTGCGGTCGTTGCGGTATGGCGCATGATACCAAAGTCCCGAAGCCTTGTGCTTGACAGGCTCAATGCCGAGAATATAGAGAAAGTCCACGATAGGCACTTGTTTGATTTCATTGATGTCCATAGGCTCACTGTTTTAGTTGATGATGAACTTCATGCCGATGCCAAACTGCGTGTGGAAATGTCCCGTGCTGTTGCCCCAAACAAGCCTTTCCTTAACGGAAGCGGTCAAAGCTATTGCATCCGACAGGTATATTTCCGTTTCCAATGCCACGGCACCGCCATAGATGAACGCTCCCTTGTTCTGCAAGGTCGCTCCGTCTGACATGGTTCTCTTGCCCCAGTTTACGGACTCATAGCCAGCCAGTGCCGTACCTCCGATATAGAACAGCACCGTCTTACTGTTGTCGGAAAGGAAGTTGTAGGAATAACCGAACTCGCCCGTCATTTGTGCTATTGGAACGGAAGTTTCACGGTAAGGCAGATTTACTTGCAGATATTCCGCCCCATACGTCCACTTGTCACCACCCTTGGTATAGCTTGAAAGTCCGAGACCTGCGTAATAGCCAGCCTTGCAGGACTTCTTGCCGTTATACACTCCGTCAGCCATGCCGACCTTCACCTCAATGCCTTTCATCTGAGGAAGACATCTTTGGGCGAATGCCTGCCCTGCGGTGAGGGCAAGCATCGCCATGATTGCAATGTTTCTTCTTTTCATCCGTTACTTCACGCTAAGTTCGTTGATTGTCAAAGCTCGCACCAAGTCGCTGTTCTCCACGACAAACGACTGATGGCGACCGCCTTCCTTCTCGTTCATCTCCACGACAAGCTCCTTGTCGTCTGGAATGGTAAATTTCGGCAAGCAGAACACCGTCTGCTCCGTTTTCTTGCCAGCCACACGCACCACATAGTTGTAGGCACGGACAGGAAGAAGCACCTGCTCCTGAATGGTGGTTCTTTTTGCCACCTTCTTGTCAACAACCTTGAATGTGATATAGTCCACGTCAAACGGCACGTTGCTCTGGTTCTTGATTTCTGTGTGGAAATAGAGCAAGTCGCTGTGTACATAGATGCCCTTCAAAAGGTACTGGATTCCGAAACGCTTGCTGCCGATGTGCTTCACCTTGCGTTTGTTCTCCTTGTGGATGGACTTCATGATGAGGTGTACCAGCATGGGACTTTCCTTGCCCAACTCCTTGAGATAAATCTCCTGCGCATTGTTCGGGCGGTTCACCGCCTCACCGTCATGGATGAAGTCAGCCATCTCGATATTGAGCATGAGCGGTTCCTTGGCATACTTCACATTGAATGTGTAGAATGAGCCATCCTCCGTGATGACGCTCATATTGGTCTCCTTTTTGAAGTTCTTCACGGCTGCTTTTACACGGATAACATTCTCCGCACCGTCCGCCTTGCCAGCTATCAAATCCTCTGAACCCAAGTCAACGTACTTGACAGAGGCAGGAAAGAGAATATGAACCGTCTTGTCATAAGTCACTTCCAAACCATGAGGTGGGATCATGCGGTCGAAGGTCAGCTTCTTGGTCAAGCCGTGATAGAGGTTGCTGTTCTCTTCCTTCTGCGGATACACCTCCTTGGTCAAGGTCAGTCTCTCTTCCTGGCCGGAAGAAACATTGCTTACTTGCTCAGTCTTTACAGACTTCTGCGCTTTTTTCTTGCCTGTCTTCTGCGCTGATGCAGTGCAGGCTACACCCAGCATAAGGGCGAACATGATTGTTGTCTTCTTCATTTTAGTTTGCTTTTAATTAAACTTTTGGATTAAGTGGTATAAATGTTGTTGCCTTTCGGCTAATCTTCCTCTTGGTAGAGCATGACCCTGTAGCCAGCCTTCAGGTGTATCTTGACGGTACGCATCTTCTTGGAGATATACTGCGACACGCCTTGTATGACACCTTTTCCCAAGTCGGAGGCAAGTTGTGCCCCGGCATTGGAGGAAATGTTGATGCTGCTGTTCAGCGAGCTTCCCATGTTGGCACCGACTTCCTTGGCTGCGTCAACCTCCATCGACTTCGGAATGAAGATGCCCTCCTGACCGTCATTGTCATAGACGGCAAGCTCAATCGGGATAATCATGCCGTTGTGCTCAATGGACTTCAAGGCTATGGAAAGCCTTTCGCCTTGCAGTCGTGCCACTCCGACAATGACAGAATTTCGTGGTATCTCCCTATTGCCGACACGCATAGATTCCAACAATCTCAACCTTACTGCCTGTCCGTCCGTTATGGTCTGGTTGCCGTGGATGCAGGCAGAAATCGTGTTTTTGTCGGAAACACCACCTCTCCCGATGGCGGTATTGAACCTTGCCGAAGCCTTTTCCGAGTAAGAGGCGACAAACTCCCCGTTACTCATGGGGCGGTTCAAGGACGAGACTACACGCCTTTGCACTTGCCTTACAGGGGAAACCTTGGCTTTCTTGCCCTTGGTGACAGTTTCCTTGTTTTCCTCTGTTGCAGTTTCTGCTGATGAAGGACTTGCCGCATTGGCATTTCCACCAGGCATGTACTTTGCCGCAAGTTGATAGGACTTCTCCATAAGGGCAACTTGCTCGTCCATATTGGAACGCTTGTTTTCCTGTTGCATCATGCTTGCCTCCAGCTCGTCAAGACGTTTCCTCAACTCAGCATCTTCGCTGCTTCCCCCTTGCTGTGGTTGCTCATAGAAACCGCCCAAGGTCGTGTTCAAGGTTTGGTATGCTTCGGCAGACGAGCGGATGGCATCCGCCTCCTGCTTTTCCGCCTTTGTAGGCTGTCCACCAGACTGCATCAGGTCAAAGTCCTTGTCCTGCCCCGATGCCGTGGAGTCCATGCTTGGCATATACTCCCCAAGGGTGCTCATGGCTCTGCCTTTCTCCTTTTGTTTGTTGGCAAGATCCTCCTTGGAGTATGCCTTGCGCTTGTCTGCCTCTACATCTGTCTTCTCCGCATCGGGCATTTCCATGTTGAATCCCTTGCTGCCTTTCTCACCCTCTGATGCCGACGGCTTGAAGATGAGCCATAACACCAATGCGCAGACGAGACACATGCACGGTATGGCTATCATCTTGTTGCGCTTGATACGCTGTTCCTCTGTCAAAGGCTTCTTTTCCTTTGGAGCCTTATCCGGCTCCACCTTGTCATTCTTCTCCTTCTCCATGTGTCAATTCATTTTGGTTGGTCACTTGCTGCCCCTTGGCGGTGGGCAACTTTACACTCTCAATATGCTCAACCTCTATATTAGAGGTCTTGCCGTTTCCGAAGTTGATGATGGCTGAACCTATCATGTAAAGGCTACAGAGGGCAAACAAGCCGAACATGACGAGCACGACTTTCAGTCTCACCCTTGGCGGAAGGGAATC
>NZ_SGVY01000093.1 GCF_004535825.1 Segatella hominis
ATTCTCATACATGTCAGCCAAGACTTTTAGTTTAAAGTCTAAACTGTAATTTGCACGTTCATTCTTTTTGCTTTCCATTTTACTTTTTTTAAGTTAAAATGGTGTACACTTTTTCTGTAGTAAGACAAACAGTAATTAACCACTTTCAATAAACAGTAATTATGATTTTATTTAAATTATCTAAAAACAAGAACCCGAAAATTCAAAAGGCGTATGGCAAGTATTATGCCCGCCCAGTAGTAACTCAAACCGTCAATCTCAACGGACTCGCTGAACACATGACCGAACACAATACGGGTTTCTCGCCCGGTGCCACCAAGGGTTTGCTCACCGACATGGTGAAGTGCATCAAGGAGTTGGTGCTCCAGGGTTTTGCAGTGAAAATCGATGACCTGGCCATCTTCTCCATCGGTCTGAAGACCAAGAAGGGTGCTGATAGTGAGGATGATTTCTCTGTGGCGAAGAACATCGAAGGCGTAAGACTCCGTGCCCGTGCTACCGGTAATCTGACCAGCAACAAGCTCGACATCCAGGCTTCCCTGAAGAATGCTTCCAACCTCCTCGCCGAGGATTCTGGCAAGACCACTACCCCATCTGGTCCTGACAGCAACGGAGGCGGTTCGGGTAACAACGATCAGAACAAAGACAACTCCCAGTCTGGTGAAAACAAGGATAACACCCAGTCTGGCGGCGGAAACACAGACAACTCGCAAACTGGCGGTTCAGACGGCGGTGAGGACAACGAACTCTAACCGTCCTCACTGAGTCTTGAGAATGAATTCACAAAATTATTAACCACTTAAAATTTGAACAGAATGAAGAATGTAACATTGAAGAACGTGATCAATTTCATCATCACAGTATTGACAGCAATTGCCAGCGCTTTCTGCGTTTCCAGTTGCAGAGGATAGCGGTCCTATTCTGCTACTTACTGAATCAGGATTAACCACTATTTTTTCAGAAGGAGGGAATTGAGGAGTTATCTCCTTTTTCCTTCTCTACCAATAAAATTTAAGAGTATTAACATTTAAAACAGAAAACGGTAAAATTATGAGTAAAAACAAGAGAAATATTCGCTGATTGTACTTCATTGCAGTGCAACGCGAGTGAATCAGAACTTCACGATAGAGCAGTTGGAAGCGTGTCATAAGGCAAGAGGTTTCCAGACTGTAGGTTATCATTACTACATCACGAAGGATGGCACGCTCTATCCGGGTCGTCCGGAGAGTCAGATGGGAGCCCACGCCAAGGGTTTCAATGCCCACAGCATCGGCATCTGCTATGAGGGCGGTCTGGACGAGCACGGTCGCTGCAAGGACACCCGTACCTTGGCCCAGAAGGTTACGATGGAGGAATTGCTCCAGAGCCTCTGCGTTGACTATCCTGATGCCGAGATTTTAGGTCATCGCGACTTGCCTGGCGTCCACAAGGAATGTCCCTGCTTCGACACCCGTGCCTGGCTCAAGGAAATCAATTTCCACATTTAGAAGGAAATCATAAAGAAGTGGGTGTATCGGAAGTCATATCCTGTACACCCATGAATGTCCCACTTTTATATGATGGAGCAAAAGTCGCTAAAAGGCTTTTCTAAACCTATCTTGCAACTCCTTGATTCGCTCTAAAAGTTTTTCGAAAGATAAAGTCTGACCATAGATAAAGTGGTTACACATCTCTGCATAATCACCCTCCCAATCCTTCATCAACCCTTGACGAGGAACGAAATCAATCTCACTCGGCATCAACTTAGAATAATCTACATACCCTACAGCATAGTATATGGAACGATGCTTAACAATACGCTCATACAAGTCCATATCCAGCAGGGCTTGTTTGCCAAATTCTGTATCCATCAAGCGTTCAAGATCATAAAGATGTCTTGACATTCGGACATAACGAGGAGTCTGTTTCTGAAACTCCTCACATAGCAAGAATGCCTTCTCCAGGAATGTTCGTGTAGGCACAACAGTCCTTATAGTAGCTGTAGCCGCCTCATCTTCTCCAGGGAAAGTCTGCTCAATATATGATGAAATCAAACGGTCTTCCGTAGGCTCGTTCATAGACAAGCAACTAATCTCTATCTTTACTCTTGGCGGAATATATTCTATCGTATGGCCAAGCATAGACTCATAATGAACGAGTATGACAGATGGGTCCTTATCACTTGCAACGGGACTTGCCTTACCATCCTCATCAATTTCTTCTACTACATTTTCTATATGGTACCCTTCCACACCAAGTTTCTTTAGATTTTCATCCAACTCTGCTGAAACTGTATCAAGAAAATACCTACGTGCCTTCTTGCGAAGTTTTTCTCGCTGATTCTTTGTCGTCTTCTCTATACCGAAGAATTCATGGTTTACAGATAAATCTATATCCTCACTGAATCTTTCTATCAAATTCCATCCTTTACTGAGACTTGTACCTCCCTTAAAGATGAGTTGATCTGCACATGAACATTTGAAAAGAGCGTTGAGCACAACTGTTACCCACCAGTCCTTTTCAATTGCGACTTGATTAATACGAAACTTTTCTTCCGCACGTTGCAACATTGCTATTCGTTCATCTATTGTGTGATTTAACCAAAGTGTCATAATGCTCGTTTTTATCTATTATATCAGTTATTAGCCTTCTCATCCATACTGGCATAAGAGTAAGATCTTGTACAAACAAGTCTTTATGTTCCTCTTCATTGACCAATTTTCTAATGATAGAAAGTTCTTGATTACCTACATTCTTTTGTCCTAATGTTCTAAGAGCTTGTACAAGAAGCGCTGCCAACACTGTCTTAAAAGCAAAGTTCTTTGGAACACTTCTTTTCAACACTATAGTCCGATTACCAAGAGTCAAGACTCTTCCACTTCCCGATGTCAGATAAGTATATTTTGTCGGCACCTGAGTAGAGAGTCCAAGTTTGTTCAGCGCTGTAACTCCTGAAGGTTGTATTTGCACCTTATCTCGCTGGGCAATAGCCATCACCATTTCGTCTATTGATGGATAGACTATCCCAAATCGGGTATTCTTTGGGCGAAGATAAACCCCATTAGCTAATCGAACTATATTTCCCTTTTTTTCTTCTACCGAAAGCGCACGACTTACCACCTTCTCATTATCATTGATGTCCGAGAAGTCTGAGATGAAGAGAATCTGCCCTTCACTTGTCTCGTATATACGGTTTGCTATTTCTGCCATATCGTTCCCTTTCTTTAATGGTGCAAAAATATAAAAAATCAGCGATATGCGTAACACGCCACTGATTAAATTAACTTTTTTTATGTAGAAAACTTTGCAAATATTTTCTACAATCACTCATTCTTACTGACTTTTTGCTATCTATAGCCCTCACGGCTCTTGACTAAAAACTGCGGTTCTTTATAGGAAAGATAATCATTCGAATCGGTCTGAACAAAAAAAATGTAGAAAAAGTGATGACGTTTCAATATTTTTATTTATCTTTGCGGTTGTAAATCATTTATTACTTATCAGATTAAGAAAAAACCTTCTCGCAAGAAGAACTTATATAGATAGAGATTTCACAATATTATAACTTTAATAAAAAGAAAAATGCAATTTTCGACTTTTTAAAGTGGACTTTTAACTTAACTTTCGCAGGTATGTTCCATACGGCCTGAACCACATGCGAAATTAGAACAACGAATCCACTTTAAAAAGTCACTTTTATGGGAATCAGCTATTGATTATCTATAAGTTACAAAGACCTCTTTTCTGCTTATTCTATTTCGATTTTGTAACCGTATTTGAAAGGCTTATCTGAGAAAAACCTTATGCGAACCGAACGACAATCAGTCGTTTTTGGATTAGTGAATACTATTTTGAAATTAGTGTCGTCAATTCTTTCAATGGCAGATATGTTTTCGATCAAATCATTATTGTCATCTTGCAGCTGACGAACATAATTGTCTGCCTTTTTCTTTATTTCTTCAGAGATGGCAACAGGCTTCATATATTGGGGCATAATTGCAGCTTTAGTTACAGTTTTAACAATCAACTCTTCATTTGCTGCAACTGCTGCGTCGCGTATTTTTAATGCTATAGTCATTTGGTCTAAATTGGCATATTTTTTCTTGAATTCCTCTGCCATTTTTTTCTTTGTCATACCTGCAGTATATGTTATTCCGAGATGACGACAGAGAATTTTCATACCATCCGTTTCAAATTGATTCTTCTGCTCTGGAGAATGTTCCGCCTTTTTCCTTTCACGCATTCCGAGCCTTATTTCGATTTCTTGTTTCACCTTATCACCTTCATCCCATACAGAGTACTTATTGTGTTGATAATCAGAAACCATCATGCGCATTCTAACAGAATCCTTGATGTCTTTTATTATCTCATTTTCTGAATCGCTGCCAGAATGGAATAAGAAATCAACTCGTGCGTCTTCTTTTACTTGATTTACTTTTGTAGCGATGTCACTATTATGACTTTGGAGATTTTGAGTATTACGACAGTATACCTCCATACCATCATTAAGTGTATCAATTGCTTTAAACGAAAATGTACAAACCGTAGTATCTGAGTTTAAGCGGCTAATCCATTCCACCAATGGCTTAATATACTTTTCTTTCAATTCAAAGGAGACAGTTATGAGTTTTCCTTCAGGGCTTATTGCTGTATGAGTTGCATTCAAGAATGATGCTTTTCTTGCAATAGAAAACAATGGAAAATCAGCATTGTACAGTCTTAAGTCAGTTACCAAATTTCGATTCTCTGCAAACCATGCTGCATAATCTTTTGTTGTGTAGAAGATATTACTTCCAAATAATACATATAAATTTTCAGGTAGAGGCTCTGTACTTAACTTTTCACAAATTGTCCGAACGAGATTCTCGGCCTCTTTCTTTTCGACGTAACGGTTGTATGAATCGAATTCCAATGAAGATACAGGAATGTCCCATTTGTATCTTAAAAGGTAAGGGATTCTTTTCAACTCTCCATTATCAGAAATAAGAGCTTTATCTACCAAGCGATACATCGGGTGAGAAGCATAGCTTCTATATGACATAGCATACGGATATGATACGGCTTGAAGTGTTGGCAACTCCGCATAAAACCATTCCCAACCTTGGACTTGCTGAATAAAGTCTTTTTTGTCTTGCTTGCTATCATACGCCAATAGCTTTACGCTAAAAGATATAAGCAATACCAATACTATGGATACCCTACTCCAAGTATGAATGGTATCCATAGTTCCTGATATAGTCTTGCTTCTCTTTGTTCCGACTTGACTTTTCCTGATTTCTGTAGACACTTTTTTACTTTATAAACTAAAAAGGTAGACACTATCAATTTCATAAAACTGAAATAGTAGACACTCCTTATTTTTCGTTCCTAATTTTATAGACACAATAA
>NZ_SGVY01000094.1 GCF_004535825.1 Segatella hominis
TAACAGAAATGTCATTTTTGACCATTTCTGCTACCGATATTTTAGTGCCTGTATGCTCCAAAACGCCTCTTTTATATTTATTAACATAAAAAGCTGCTCAAAAATTTGGCTATGTCTTAGGAATCAGTTCCGGGATTTCCAAAAGATGGTGAAGAAAAGTGAGCAGGACTTGATTCCTGTATTGGATGTGGAGGAGAAAGGCATCCAGGGAAGATGGAAGGGACGACAG
This sequence comes from Segatella hominis, assembly GCF_004535825.1. GTDB lineage: Bacteria > Bacteroidota > Bacteroidia > Bacteroidales > Bacteroidaceae > Prevotella > Prevotella hominis. Next base: position 230 of record NZ_SGVY01000094.1, read on the forward strand.
CTACAGGATAGCATACAGATGTATGCTGACTTGGTGAAGAAACACTATGGCAAGTATCCTATCATCTATAGCAACGAGAGCTTCTATAATAAGGAGATGGGGGCGAAGTTCAATCGTTATTATCTCTTCATCGCCAATTATAACTCCCGACAACCCACTATCGACGGCAGAGGAAAGTGTAATATCTGGCAATATTCAGAAGCCGGACATTTGCATGGTATTGGAGAAAGGGTAGATTTAAGCAGATTCATGAATGGTACAACCATCAACGATTTGATGCTGTAACAAATAATAAAAATGTACCAAGTTATTTTTTTATCATTACGTAAGGAAAACGCCCTTCGTTAGAATGTTACTGCTAACGAAGGGCACTTATCTTATTATACCAAACGATTTGTTGGTCTAAAGTCTTCGGACAGCTGTCGCAATACCTTTCTAGAGAGATGACCTCCATTTCGATAATGGAATCTTTCTTCCGTCTTTGGTATATAGAAAAGTCTGTCCATTTACTGAGGCAAGACCACTAAAGGGCTTGTTGGCAGCTATATTCCACCACTAACCTTTTTTCTTTTTAAGAATTATTTGATTATTTGTTTTCATTTTTCTTATTTTTATAGTCTTTTTTATTCATCTCTATTTTGTTTGCTTCTGCATCTATATAGTTTATTCTTGCTGAATCAGGTCCAATCCATTTTTGGCTGATAGAGTCGTACCTGTTGTTATCTAACCAATTCTCAGCGTTGGAGACTATTTCGTAATGTCCAATGCCAAGGAAGTTTTGTAGCGAATACCATTGGCGACAGCCCGTTAGGAAACAGCCCGCTACTATTGAAATGAAAAAAAACTTCTTCATTTTAAAAATTCTATTGATATAAAAGTAATCTGTTAAGTGTATGCTCTTCCTAAAAGAAGAACAAATCATCTAATATGGAAATCAAGTTTGCTGTTTTGGTCCTCGCAAAAACTTGCATGTAGTTTTTTCATGCATGGCTACATAGACCATGACCAAGAACAACCTATCGGATGCTGTTGGCTTTTTACTTTTACAAAGTTACTCATTTTATTTTGAATAACCAAATTTTTTCTCTCTTTTTTTATGAATAATCCTAAAGAACTTGATTCCGAAACTGGACATTTGCATGGTATTGGAGAAAGGGTAGATTTAAGCAGATTCATGAATGGTACAACCATCAAGGATTTGATGCTATAAGCATTGATGATTTCATACACATAAGCGAGTATTTGATACAATCCACTTATGGATAGCATCATTACTTGCTTATTTTTTTCTACTTTTGCATTATTATGAAGAAGTTATTGATTATATTGGGAATACTGGTTCTGCTTGTCATCGGTGTTCTTTTCGTTCCACCTATTTATAATAGGTTCACAAAACCGTTTTTTAAGAATACGGTGGATGCTAAAGAGTGGTATCATCAGGTGGATTGTGAGAATCTGACGCAAGTAAGGGATTATTGCGACAGATGGGGATACAGTACGGATTACTATATCCTCGTGGATCTCTCCAAACCATCTGGCAAAAAGAGGTTCTTTATCTATGACTTGCAGCGTGGCAAAAGAGTAATGAGCAGCTATTGCATGCATGGAAGTGGTAAGGGAAATACAGCAGCCCAACCAAAGTTCAGCAATAACCCTGGAAGCGGATGCACGAGTCTTGGAAGATATGTCATGATAGGAAAGGGGGGAATGAAGTTCAAGAACTGCGTTCGCCTTCGAGGGCTCGACAAGAGCAATTATCTGGCAGAAGCCCGTGGCATCCTGATCCATTCTGCTGGCAAGGTGACAAGATTCTCCGGTGAGAAGGAGTATATTCCGCTGGGAACAGAGAGCCGTGGCTGCTTTACTGTATCAAGGAGCTGCGTGGAGAAAGTGATGCAGATATACAAGGAATCTTCCAAGAGAAGACCGGTATTGATTTATGCAAAATATAAATAAATTCTATCATCCAGCACTCTATCGTGCCTTGAATATAATCCAAGGCACGATTTTCTGATATTTCTTATAAGGATGCTGGGTATCATCGCCTATATTATGCGGTTTGCCGTCTGGGGTGCGATAGAAACTGTGGCAATTGCCACCGGTGATGTAGATAGCATCGGCGAAACCGTATTCGCGCAGGGCATCGGCGAAATCCCAAAGGGTTTCGGGATGACGGGTCTCTATATAATATAGGTGGTCGTCGGAAGTTCTTGCCAAGGCACGGCGCTCCACCTTGCCGTGAAGTTGGAACTTGGCTGGTAATACTCCATCTGATACCAAAATAAACTGGCGGAAGAAACTGCCGCCCCGTTCCTCTACATAATCCTTCACCTTGTCGCTTCTCGAAATTCCCAGCACGATGTTGCCATTCGCCATTGCGCAATAGCCAAGACGGGAAACATCCGATGCCAGTTCCTTGCCGTTCATCACCAGACTGCCCAGATATTCGTTGGTGCTGGTGTGGTCGGCACTTCGGCTGTACATCCATACACTCATGTCGGTGGTATCAGGTTCTACCAGGGAAATTTCAGCTTGCAGATTTTCCAGACGATACATGTTGAGCGCTACGCCCAGGATGGAATCGGAAGATAACGTGATGGCAGGCTTGCCGCCTTTGTGACGGGCAGCCAGTTTCTGAATGTTCTCTTCGGGCGTTACCGATACAGGTACACCTATATTATAATAGTAATTATAGAGTCGCCATCCGCCCAAGACCATGATGCAAAGGGTGATGGAAACGAGCACACCTATGATAATGTCTCTCCATTTGTGTGGTCGCTGTATGGATGCAGGTCTTTCTACTATCACGTTGGAGTCATCATCCACGAAGATAATGCCTTTCTTTGTTGGAAATTTCTTTCTCATGCTTCGCCTCCTTCCTTTTCTAATTTGTCTTTCAGTTCCTTGAGGGCCTCTTTTGATGCCTTGATATGGATGTCATCGTATAGGTTGCTGCTTGCCAAAATGAGCTTTTGAAGTCCTGGATTTACTTTGAAGATATAGTCTTTGTTGACGATGAGGCTCTTGCCAACTCGATGGAAGGGACAATAAGTGAACTTTTCTAATTTGGCCATCAGACCATGCAGTTGGTAAGTAACGTTCTCCGCTTTGCCATTGGATAGGTATATGTCGGAGTAGTTTCCATCACCTTTGATGAAAACAATGTCATCGGAAGCAATCCTAATGATTTCGGTGCTATTTGTCAACGTCAGATATTCCATATGATATTTTTGCAATTTGCAGACAAAGATAATACAAACGAGCGCAATGAAAGTTAGTTTTCAAATTGCCGAGTGCAGCTTAACTTCTGCAAAGTTACGAGTTTTTATCAAATTACCAAAGTTTTGTGCAGGTTTTTCCTCCTTTGAATCTTTCATGCTAAATAACGACAGAGCATTTTCGTCAAAAACCGCGTTCCTGCCATGCTCATCAAGCGGTCCCTCGGGGAACACGTGATGGGGAACTGGTGAACAAGAGACGGGCAACGAGGGATCACGAGGCGGGCAACGAGTGCCCAAACCGAGAACCACAATTTGGGCAATATAAAAAAAGTTGAAATATGACTTTTCCTGATTTCTGTAGACACTTTTTTACTTTATAAACTAAAAAGGTAGACACTATCAATTTCATAAAACTGAAATAGTAGACACTCCTTATTTTTCGTTCCTAATTTTATAGACACAATAA
>NZ_SGVY01000095.1 GCF_004535825.1 Segatella hominis
TTTCCATGACTCTTTGCCCCCGATTATTCATATAGGAATAAGACTCGCTTTCTGAATACTCTATTGCAACTCCACGCATTGATCTGTCACCATGAATCATTTCATGAGCTAATCCAACTTGGGAAGGAATACCAAACTGCTATCTCCACAATGGCTCATCTTGCCAATGCTTAGGAAATCCCATGGCATTCGTGTCGACTTCTGGATATTGTGACAATAAGTCCTTGAACTTAGCACATAATTCATTTCGTGGATCAATGGCATTGAGCCAATATAACAAGCAACAAAGAACGGAATATAGTCGATTAGCAACTTCGGGCTTATTCATTATCCATGCTTGTTTTAATTTCATCGGAAGTTGGGGCATTACAGGCATCACACGATTCCATACACGTCCATGATGGGCACAACAGTTGCGAAGCGCATTGATGGATTTCATCCAGCTTTCAAGTATTTCTTGCTGAGGAACGTTATAGGAACGAGCTATTTTCTTTTTGGCAGCACCATTGGCGAAATTGAAATACAATTTTGTCAAGCAGCCAAACGATGTCAAATCTATTAGTTTCCAAGCTGGTGGAAAATCTTCCTTGCCATACTTTACATAATGCTCTTTGATAAAATCATCCTTGGAACGCTGCAGTTCTCTATCCAAAGAGGAAAGATTCTCTGCAAACTTATGTTTGTCAACAGCTAAATCGGGATTGATAAACCAAAAAGCTCCATAATTCAAAGAAAACTGGTTGATAACCTTTGCCCGCAAAGAAATCTCAATCTTTTGAATAGCGGAAAATAGTAGGGTTCTAAGTTTGACATCAAACTCATAAAGTCTCACAGCTTTCTCAAATGTTGCATTTTCCTTATAGCTATGCCTGTCTGAAGCTTTGAAAGGACGCAAATATGCTGCAAATCTAAAGTAGCTGACATTTTCAAGAAAAGCATTTGCCTTTCTCTCATCCATAATCACCAATCCCTCATTTTGAAGATTGGCTAAAAGGGTTGCTGTACCAAGTGGTGGATTAATATATTCCATACGCATATAAACAAAAAGTTCCGCCCTGGTACGCTGTTCTATGGGAAGCGTGGCGGATTCTAGTGCTGCAAAGATACTGTTTTTATTTGATTTCTCCAAATATTTTCTTCAAAATCTACTTATCAAATATGTATTTTAACGTAAAAAGTTCTAATTTCCATGTTTTTTCCCCTCACAATCTATGGCAGACTTAAAATTTTATCGTACCTTTGCACTCGATTAAAGGTGTTCTTTGTATATTGCAAAATACAGAAACGAGCAGAAATCCGCTCGTTTCCATATCGTTACCTATATTCAATAGGTAATTTTGCAACTTCTTGATATTTAATAGAAGTCCTTTTTAGAGCGAGTTACCATTTTTTACGGACATATACAATACCTGCCTTTATTTGGGCATCAATTGTATTTATGTCAATCCCTAATCGAATCATATACTCTTTAATTATATTATTATTTAGTCTGTCTGTAATTCGTCTTCTTTTGTAATAATCCAAATTTTCAAAAGAGAGCGGCTTTCCCTCTTCATAAAAAATCCACCTATCTTCTTTGTATGCTTGAATTAATCGTTCTTCTAAATTGGAATTGGAAAAATAGAATTTGAAAAATGGATTATCTGTTTCAGTTTCATTGGATAATGCACATGTAATAATGTTACATCTCAAATGTTTTTGTATGATTCTGCAAACATTAGACAGTCCATCTTCATAATTTGATATAAAAAACACTTTGTCTGGATATATCTTATTTTGCCAGCAACTAAATTTGGGAAAATGGGAGCCTCCACTTTGTGGATTAACCCACCCATTTGGATTTGGTATTTCCGAATAGATTTCAGCCTTTCCTGTTATCAGTTGTTTTTTGAATATAACTTTCACAGTATCAATAAATAGATTGAAATCACTGATCTCGAAAACGGAGAAGGTTAAATAACTAAATTCTGTTGTCATTTCTATTATTTTAATCGGGTCTCTTTAAAAGTTAATATTATAGCAGTTTGCCTTTTAATTTATCGGATTGTACTTGCTTCCTCCTGCTACAGATTGAATATACTTGTTTATTTCATTTTCTTCCTTTTCCGTGTATATCACATTTAAGATAAAAAACGATGCAAGAGAAACACAAAATGTCCACCATCCTATAGCATAGGAATTAATTTTGCTTTTAATGAGACATTTTATTCCTACTACGAAAACGACAATGAATAGGATTACGACTACAAAAGTAAAGTCCGAATAACAGATACCATTGTGTGCTGAAAAGTAATATCCTACAAAAAAAATGACACATGGAATCACGAAATTTTTGTAATAGGATTCGTCATTGTTTGTCTTGGCTGTTTCCCTTTTAGCCATATTCTTTCGTTTTCTTTTCATTTCTCCCAATTTTTAAGTATATTGCCATCAACGTCCCAACCAGAGAAGAGCTTCTCGCAAATGATGTATGTCGAATCATTTGACATACGCACGAAATAGTGTTCTTGCGCATAACGTTTGACCTTAAAAAACGTGATTTTGTATAGTCCACGAAGAGGATGCGACGGCGCAATGATTCTTAGCGAATCTTTTGTAGGAAGTATATAAGTGCCATCAGCATCTTCGATGGATTTACGGTATAAAGAATCGCTCTTCGTCAGGGAATCTTGGTCGAGGTCTTCATCAAGCAATGTCTTTCCTCCCATATCGACTTTATCGGTTTCTACAAGAGGGAGAAATACGCTCATTTCATCACCAAAATTAAAATTGACACTGGCAAACCTATATTCCTTGCTTCGTTCCATATAGAAGCTATCTGGAACTATATTCAAAGGACCTTCTAATCGGGCATCCATATAGACAGGATGAGTAGGACAAGACGATGATGTCAACGATATTACAATTATCGTGAAAACGACAAATAAAGAATGTTTCATAAGTAAAACTGATTTATATCCTTCGGCCTTATCTTGCATTTATGCTGAATGAAAGAATAGACGGCTAATGACAAGCCGACAGTGAAGAGATTTAAGATTCCCAACAATATAAATTGAATAATCGCAAAGAAGCAAGCGATAGTTCCGTCAGTTATAGCCCAAATAGAGAAGCCCATTAAGGGCAACATGGCAAGAGTATCCAACTCCCAATGCAATACCAATAGAGACATCTTGCTATTTGATTTAGCAAACTTCCAAGCAAGCAAAGCCGTAACAACATTCAACAAGCAAATACAAACGCAAGTAGTCTCGATAATATCGTAGTAAACTCTCCCATAAAAAGATATGAATGTAACTACGTAAGAAACAAACGTACTTACGGCTACGGATAGCAAATATTTCTTTGTATCTTTATCTCTTAGTTTCATATTACGTTCATTATATTTTTACTCTGTATTGTACACGCACACTTACCGTGTCCACCGCCTCTTGGGAATGGACGCATGAGGCAAATAAACAAAATGCCAATAAACTGAAGAGTATTTTCATAAGCAACAATTCTTTTTATTTACTTCAACTCAAAAGTTGCCATGAAAGGCACCTTCTCACCATCTATGCTATCCTCATAAAAAAAGCGGTAAACGCCTGGTTTGTTGGGAAGAATATCGGGAAAAAGATGGGCAGTAATGGTGCCGCTTTGACCATCGTTTAAAACATGACCGATGGCCGTGAACAAGCAATCGGTGGGCACAACAAACCAATTGCCATCCGCTCCTTGGGCTGTGATGCTATAGGCATCGCCATACACAAATTCCTCGCCACTATGGTTGGTAATCGTGAATCTGATTTCCGTGGTGCCCAATGGATAGGAAGGCTTCTCCGCCTTGAGGGAGATGCCTTGGTAGGTGCTCACGCCTTCCCTGT
>NZ_SGVY01000096.1 GCF_004535825.1 Segatella hominis
ACTCCTGGGCGAGGAATATTTCCTAGCTCATTAACTAAATTTTTGGAGAAATCCTTGCATATCTCAAGAATTTTTACGAAATTTGCATACAAGTTGTGCATAGCGTGAAATATATAACTTTATAATTTGACACTACAAAGTTACTAAAAATCAACGAGATGCACAACTTTTTCTCCATAAAAATATACTAATTTTCAGGCGGTTTTTTAATTCCGCCAACAGGTTTACAATAAAACAAATACTTGATTTTGGGGTGTATTTGCGTTCAATAATCTCATTGGCTAAAGCAAATAAATTCGCTTCCAGATGCTTTTCAAATGCAAGGGCATTAATGGTATTCCGCTTGTTTTTTCGTGCATCAAAATAAGCTTGGAACAAATCGAGCGTAATTTTATCCCTGTCTATTTCTGAAAACAAATTGAGTTGCTGCATCCTTTGTTTTTTAAAAAACCACGGAGAAATAATCCCCGTGGCTGTGTTTTCCTTCAAATCCCTTACACAACGAACTGAAAAGCCAATCTTCTTATTGTTGTTGTTATTGTTCAGATTGTTGTTATTGTAATTCAGGTTCCGGTTGTTGGCGTTATTTGTATTGTTCTCTGTAGAACTCCACCAGTTACCGTTGTTTCCAATATTGTTGAAATTTCCATTATTGTTACGGTTGCCACCCGGAAGAGCTGTAAAAGTAACCACTTAATTTGTCGCACTGGCATTCTCAGCCCGTGAAATCTTTTATAGCTAACAAAGAGTTGAAAGTTTGTAAAGTTCATAAAGTTTGAAAGTTTTTTATGCTTTACAAACTTTATGCTTTCAACTTTACAACTCATTTGCCAGCGGGCTACCGGATTTAAAATTGCTCGCTCCGGCAAACAATAGCTTACCGAACTCAGGCGGAAAACTTCTTTAGTTGAAAGTTTGTAAAGTTGAAAGTTCATAAAGTTTTAATTAAACCTGAAAGAATTTTAGAAATCTCTTCTGAAAGTGCAAAAAGAGATTCGAAATCATCATTAGATATTTTGTTCAATTCTTTTGCTAAATACAGCATGGAGCGAACTTCGCCACAAGAGCCTTTGGCGATAAATAAAAAATGTTTGAATTCATTATTGCTTTTTCGTTCAAAACCTTCGGCAATATTGTTCATTACAGAAACCGAAGCTCTTTGTATTTGGTCTTTAAAGCCAAAATCCTTACTGTTTTCAAATAATTGATATACCTGAATCGTAAGTTCTTTAGCTTTTTGCCATGCAATAATATCTTCAAACCTATCGAACTTCATACTTTCAACTTTACAAACTTTTAACTTTATGAACTTTACAAACTTTTAACTGACTTTTGCCATCCACTTAATTGTTTTGATACATTTTCGACTGCCTGATTTATTTTAACGAATTTTTGAAGGTTTATTTGTTTCATGTCTTTCATTACACGTATAAGCAAACGAATTACCTCTATTTGCTCTCGTGCCATTTGAAGCACATCGGATTTTTGATACCTTGTATTGGCACGATAAATCAAGGTAAGCAGTTCTATTGTTTCTTTCTTCAAACTCTCACCTACGGTATATTTATACTCTTTGCTAAAATCCTTTGTAAACTGGAAAATAGCCAAAAGTAAATCATAAGTTGCTTTATATACCGGTAGTTCGTTATAATGTGCCATTTTCAAAAAAATTCGACCGGTTATTCGCTATTGCTCATGAGCTCCTTTCAGTCGGTTCGCGGAAATAAACAAATAAATCAAATAGTCAAATGAATCAAATAAATTCTAATCCCTTACGCAACGGACAGAAAACCCCAACTCCTTATGGTTGGTGCCCCTGTCTACATCGCTGCTACCGTAGTTCATGCTCCGGTTCCAGGCGTAACTGGCACTGTACTCAGTAGCACTCCACCAGCTACCGTCGCTACCAATGTCGAGGAATGACCCACTGCTGAGACGGTAGCCACCCGGAAGGGCTGTAAAGCCGGTTTCGTTGGTTGCACCGGTCCTTAGATTGCTCCAATGCGTACTTCCGGTTTCTTTAAGTTTATCACCGGCAACGCTTGTTCCGCCAAGGTAATCGGTTAATTCTGTCCACTCTGCATCGCTTGGTACATGCCACCCTGTTGGGCAGAGTTTTCCTGTATTTACCGCATGCCAATTGTATAACTTACCGTATGTTTCAGAATTTGATGGGGTATTACCATAATCACATAATGCCCCGGTGGTTAATTCCCTCCATGCTGTGTTATCAGTTACATTTGGTATAGCTATACCATCGTTATATTTTGTGACTTTTAAGTTTTCAGCCATCCATGTTTGGGTGCCTATAGTTACCGTTTTATAGGTATTACCATCAATATCTGTTATAGAACCATATGTAATATTTGGGTTAAACACAATATCACCATTATTTGTATTGTTCCCTTCAAGCGTTGGTTTATAGAATATTACGCTGTTAACCTCTGTGTTTACATTGTACTGACCTGCTATTGCAACTGATTTCATTATATACATGGTGTCGTTTTGGGCAAAAACAGACGAAAATGATAAGACGAAAGTTAAAAACGTTGCTAATGATACTTTTTTTAGTGTATTTATTGTTTTCATAATTTTGTCCTCCTTGTTTATTGTTTAATGATTTTTACTGTTTTAATTTCTGTAGCATTGCTGTAACGGCAAAGGTAAATGCCTGTAGGCAAACGTTTCACAAAATTAGATATTGCCTATGAAATCGGACGCCATGAACCATATCATCCTGCTTCCCTATATTGGGACAGCTTACACCGAAAGGAACTGGTAACTTTCTTCAATGATATGTTTGGAACTGATATAGCATGAACAGACGGCGGATTTTTCCGCCGTTACTTTTTCCATGACTAACTAAACGGACAGGGAGAAAAAGTAACAAAAAGCCTATTAAATAAACAATCCGAAACTTTTGGTAGGTTTCGGATTGACAATTATGCTGTATAAAAAACTATTCTGTCGTTATAGTTTCAAATAATTTAATCCACTTGTCTTTTAAGTCTGTGGGTATAGATTCCATCGTTTTTTCAAAACGATTTTGGATTGCACGAGCAATCTCAACTTTCCAACCATCATTTAATGTTACATTATATTTTTTAGCCCAATCTTCTATTTGATTCACAATGTATGTATCCGAGAAATTGTAATAGCTGCCACAAAACAACTCAGCTAAATTATATTATCGATAGAAATAGTGCCTATATATTCTTTGGATATATAAGCACTGTTTTTTATTTAAAGTCCATTTAGTCTTCATCTTCAGCATTAAACAACTCCTCATAGAACTTTCTATTTTCCTCGCCCCATTGGTCCAATGCGTCTAGAATAGGAAATGCGGAACGACCTAAATCAGTCAGAAAATACTCAGTACGAGGTGGTTGTTCTGCATAAATTTTTCTATCTATAATCTTATACTCCAACAATTCTTTAAGTTGTTGATTTATTACACGTTCTGTTGCATCAGGCACCTCCTTGAATATCAGACTTGGGCGTAGTGGCTTATCTCGAAGTGCTTCTATGATGCAAATTTTCCACTTTCCGCCAAGCACCTGCATAGCAATGCTATAACCACATTCTAGATATATAACCTGTTGGCGGAATTAAAAAACCGCCTGAAAATTAGTATATTTTTATGGAGAAAAAGTTGTGCATCTCGTTGATTTTTAGTAACTTTGTAGTGTCAAATTATAAAGTTATATATTTCACGCTATGCACAACTTGTATGCAAATTTCGTAAAAATTCTTGAGATATGCAAGGATTTCTCCAAAAATTTAGTTAATGAGCTAGGAAATATTCCTCGCCCAGGAGT
>NZ_SGVY01000097.1 GCF_004535825.1 Segatella hominis
GAAAATCGACTGCAATAAGTAAAGGTAGTTACAATCGGGCAAAAAGACTTTCCATTGCAATAAAGTGAAACATACACAAGGCACAGGAGTCTTACTGCTTTGTGCCTCCATAATCATTTTGATAATGGAATAAAATAAGCTATATTCGGACTACTAGTAGTTTGCTGAAATTTGCAGATTTTCAAGAACATAACTTGTCGAAAATCTACACGACTTAACGATGCGCATCATTAACATCTAACGATGCGCATCATTAGACCTCAATGAGGGTGTGTCATAAGCCTGTGACGCACCCTTTTTTGTGTGTTTTTCTGTATATTTTAGTTGAATCGTAGTCTTTCTTTACAAGGAGAATCTTATTATATTGTATAGAAGCTTTACTTTTCTTGTTTTATCGATAACAAAACTGCGCAAAAGTGTCCTTTCCGAAATGCCTGAATCGCTTGTAATGCATGTCTTCCTTCATCTGTCCAAACGCAGCTTCTGGCTCTATCGGTCTCTGACTCCTGTGCTTCATACCTTCCTCTGACGTCAACAGCAAAAATGCTTCCTTTTTCATAATCCAAATGTTTTATTCAATTATTATTTTATGTAAGCAAGTAAAAGAGTAAGGGTAGGGGCGAATCCCTAACCCTATGTTTTACAGTTCATTATCTTCTCCGCTGCCTCCATTCTCAGATCCTGTGCCCTGAGAGGTGCCGCCACTCTTCTGGGTATTACCGCCAGAAGGCTTGTTGACACCCGAATCGCCGGCATCACCGTTCACAGAACCGCCTCCAGCGTTCTCACCATTTGAACTATCATCACCCAATATGGTACTTGCTCTCTTGATGGTAGCATCGAGTTTCAGGCGGCATCGCCAACCGTTCTGATTGACAATGCAAAGGTACGAAATAAAAAATCCCCAATGTCGTTTAATGTCACTTAATGTCGTTTAATGTCATTTAATGTCACGATAAAGTTGATTTTTTTTCAAAATTGCGGTTCTCCGAGGTGTTTCTTTTTATCCAACGTGTCAATCGACGCAGCTCAGAAACAAGTCATTTTCGACCTGCAAACAAGTTATTTCCGATCTACAAACAAGTCATTTCCAATTCGTAAATAAGTCATTTCCGACCTCTAAATAAGTTATTTGCGATCCAGCCCATCGATGTCAATGAGTTCCAAGCCAGTAGCCCCCTTGATGTTGTCAATCTCTCTGCCTTTGCCGTCAAATTCCACGGCGATGGAGATACCCGGAGTCTTTTGTTAAAAATTTAGTACCTTCTTTCTAAGTGCCATTCGAGTGAACCTTGGGTGAACCTTTGGTGAATAGTGAGGCTTTTACCCTACTTTTTATACGAAATAAGGTATAAATAAGGGTATTATAACTATCTGATTATCATTTCTTTATATCTTTATATACGCGCTGTCTATATATATTATAAAAGAAAGGGTTCACCACTTGCCCGAAAAAGTGAACCCTGTAAAAAAGGGTTCACTCCTCTAAAAGGCATTTTTTGAGGGTGGAGACCTGCCGTTTATGGTTATTGTTTTTGTATTTATTTTTTAAAAATGTCCATCAGGGTGCAAAACAAAATTTGATATTTTTATTAACAAATATATATTTAAGTTCCATTTCCTCTAAAGAAGTGCAAGTACGAACTCTAACGATGCGCTTTATTAAGGTCTAATGATGCGCATCGTTAGGTGTTAATGATGCGCATCGTTAGGTGTTAATGATGCGCATCGTTAAGTGTTAATGAAGCGCATCATTAGACCTTAATGAAGCGCTTCGTTAGGTCATGCAGATTTTCTATCATCTATATTACTGAAAATCAGTAAATTACGCTCCACCTCAAGACTGCAAACTCTTGCCACCAACAGGAGAACAGAAGTATAAAAGTTTGTTTCATCATTATTTCGTATCATTAAACTATGCTATTGTAAAAGTGTAAAAACTTTTACAATAACATACTATTTTATACCTGAAACTCATTAGTGTCCAATAGAAATTGGACACTAATGAGTAAATTTACTGCATTTTCTTACATAAAGCGGTAAATTTACTACTTTGTTATGGATATGTCTATATAACATGTTTTATCCATCCCTGTACCCACTTTTATTTTTCCCTGCCCACGGAAAAATTCTTGCGTGGGCAGGGAGAAAAATATACCCGGGCAGAGAAGGAAATTTAAAAGAGTATTTTGGAGTATAGGGAGTGTAGCCGAAAAAGATTATGATTTAGCATTGCTTGTAGAAAAATAGAAATAGAAAAAGGGTGCGTCATGTAGTTATGACACACCCTTTCTGTCTGTATTTTGTTATTTTTTAGTCTCTGTTGCTGCCTCCGAAAATGCGGAGCAGATAAAGGAAGAGGTTGATGAAATCGAGATACAGGGTGAGTGCACCGAGTAAAGCCAATTTCTGTGCGCCTTCGCTCATGTCGTACTGCATCTGGAGCATCTGCTTGATCTTCTGTGAATCCCAGGCGGTCAAACCAACAAAGATGGCTACGCCTACATAACTTAAAATGTAGTCAAAGCCTGGACTCTTCAGGAACATATTGACCACAGTAGCGATAATCAGACCAATCAAAGCCATGAAGAGTATCTTGCCGATAGAGGTCAAATCTCTCTTGGTCGTGTATCCGTAAAAAGCCATTGCTCCGAAAGTACCGGCTGTAATGAAGAATACCTTTGCAATGCTTGTCATCTCATAGAGGACGAAGATGGAGGAGAGCGTTGCACCATTCAATACGGAGTAGAGAATGAAAAGCAATGTGGCTGTGCCCAATGATAGGCGGTTGATTGCGCCACTGATGGCAAAAACCAATACGAACTCGGCGATAATCAATCCCCACATGATAGCGCTGTTAGTGTAAATCGTAGTTAAGAGTGTAGGACTGCTTGCCACACCATAGGCGGTAACACCTGTGATAATGAGTGCAAAGGTCATCCATACATATACTTTGCGCATAAGTGCAGAGAATACGTTGCTTAAACCGCTCTCTTTCTCATTATAAGCGAAACCAGTCTCCTGATTCTGCTCATTTATGAAATTGTACATTTCTTTTTCTGTCATAGTCTTATTTATTTAGTTTATATGATTCTTTTGTTCTGATAAAACTGCTTAATTTTGATAATCCTACTCTATTATGTATGATTCTTCATTTTGCAGCATTATTCTTCAATTTAACGGTTGCAAAGATAATGCCATTTCTTGGAATTGCCACGAAATGCGTTAATAATTCCTTAATTCCGCAACACTATAGTTTAACATTATTTATAAGTGCCTGAGCAACAAAAAGTTGCCCAGGATTTTGCCATGTCAGAATTTTCACTTACCTTAGTGTTGCGAAAAGAAGACAAGCAAAACT
>NZ_SGVY01000098.1 GCF_004535825.1 Segatella hominis
AGAAAAAGGATTTGGATGGTGAAGGACTAAATCAGCACATAGCTATTTGCTAGAGTAGTTAATAGTACACCTTAACACCAATTAACCAAATCCATGTTACTTGATTCTGGGTGCAAAGGTAAAAGAGTAGTTACAATAAAGACCTTTAACGTTAAAATAATGCAAGAAGTTTGGCGGTGTGAGGGGAAAAATGTATTTTTGTAACATAATTCTGTTAAACGTTTAAAAGAGAAGATTATGAAAGCAAGAACGATAGGATTAAAAGAACCACAGTTAGTGGTTTCAATATCTGATCCATCTTTGGTCAATAAACTTAAAAGTGCCATTCAAATGCTCAATGGAGTGAGTTCTATTTCGGTTTTAAAACCTAAGAAAACAGAATTGGAACTTGCTGAAGAGGATGTTGCTAAAGGTAGAGTTACACAATGGAACTCTGTTGATGAAATGTTTGACACTATTCTTGGTAAGTGATGTATAAATTAGGAACAACTAAAAGATTCGACAAAGCGTTGAAACTTTGTAGGAAGCGTGGCTATCCAATAGGGAAATTACAGAAAGCGATTTCCCTATTGGTAGAAAATGGTATGTTACCTTCAGAATACAAACCACATATACTTTATGGTAATCATGAAGGTGAGTGGGAAGCTCATATTGAATCAGATTGGCTTTTGATATGGGAACAGAATGATACAGAATTGACACTGTTGATGTTAACTACTGGTACTCATTCTGATTTGTTTGGCAAAAAGAAAAGATAAAATCCCCATCCGTAAACTGATGGACTTACGGATGGGGTGCTGAGTAGTTACTACAAAATGTCAAAGAACGAATGTATGTTAAACTTTTAAACGAAACCACTTTTTAAAGTGGACTCTACATTGGAAAAATAAAAGAGGAAGAAGCGTAGATATGATGAATGACAAAAAGCAATTGGTGTATGGATAAAGATACAGTAGATTTCGCAACGTATTGTATTGGTAACTTGTCTCGTCGATTAGGACTGAATGCTAGGGATGTATACGAAAGATTGAAGACATCTGGTATACTGAATGGGTATATTGTATCAAGTTATGATGTGCTCCATACTTTTGGTAAGGAATATTTGATGGAAGACCTCACTGATTATATGAGGGAGAAAGGAGTGTTGAATTAATATGAGAGTTTATCATTCTTCATCTGTTAGAGTGGAGCATCCATTTTATATTCCAAATCTCGAAGTATCCACTTCTTCATGCAGTTTAGCCTTGTATCCTCCGAAACGATAAGTGAGGGATAGCTACGCCATCATTCAGTTGCTTCCTTGCTAAAGACTTGTCTTTGTTCCACCATTCAAGAATGTAATGAGCAAAAAAAATCAGTGCTACTACTAAGAGTAACACTGATTTTCTATTTTGTTTATTGAACGGCAACTTTCTTGATGCTGCCATCGCTATATATCACGATATTCACGCCCTTGGTAGGAGAGGTTACTCGCTGACCATTGAGAGAATAGCGGGAGCTTTCCTTCACATCGCTGCGGTTTGTCACCTTGTCAATACCTGTCGCGTCATACTCAATGATGTTTCCAAAGTCTTTCCAGACGTCAGATTCACCTGTCCCAACTCAGTTCACGCCAGCTTTTAACCAACGTCTATTTGATGTAAAAGGTGAAACCATAGGCATTGCCGTCCACGGAAACGTCAACAACCACACTCCCTTTCTTCAGCGTTGCCCACTTGCCATCGACCTCCGCGGTTTTGAAATGGAACTTGTTCCTTAGTTCCGATTTTATGTAGTTATAGGCACGTTTGTTGTAGACACGAATCGAGACGAAAGGTCCGAAGCCAACGCTTCCTGCTATCAGCACAGAAGAATTACCCTTACTATATTTAATCGGACTGCCGTCTGCCGCCACCATACAATTCTTATAGTAGACATCCTCATAATAGAAGTCGTTCAACTCAGGGTCGTGATAGCGACCTCGAAACGCATAGCCGCTCTTTTCCGCTATTTTCTTAATACCAACGTTACCCTCTTTCACACTCTTTATCAGCTCACCAATGCTAATGATATCATTGAAAGACGCACGCGGCGCAGCAAACTGTCGCGGCGCACCCGTCATAGAGGTCTGGCTATAGCAGCAAAGTGTGCTAATTATGAATATCAGAAAAAATATTAATGTTTTCATATTGTATGATTTCTGTTTTGATACGAAAAGTGTGAGATTTAACGTATTTAACTTTCAGTTACACCAAAATTACTTAGATATGGATTGGATGTGGGCGTTTGAACCGACCCCATAATATGATAAAACGGAAACAAAAAACGCCCCACGCATTTGAGCATCTTTGAGAGGCTTGGTGGGAACTGATGATGCAAAGATACGAATAATCATTGAGAATACAAACTTTTTGCGAGAAAAATCACCAGAAGTGGAATTCTTTGACATATTTATATTTAATAATGTTAAATCAGCCAATAAAATCACGTTTTGTCAACCAAACATAGTGGTTTTCAAGGTAAAAGTATTATCTTTGTAACGTCTATATCCATACCGGAAACCCCGATGGGCAGAGGTTGGGCAGACATACATATGGTAAAAGGCGTTTTTGTACGCTTTGGTTTTGACGCTATAAGAATCTCGCAAATTCAACGACAAGTCAAGAACAAAGCAACAAAGAACGCCTCATGAGGTGTATTATATACAGCCCTTATTGGCTTCGGACGATTCTATTGTTCGTTGTCAAGAGTGCTTTCTATATATTTACACTAGCGTGGGGCTTTCGGCGTTGCTCGTTTCGACTTGTCGGGCAATGCGAGAGCCTTTATAGCGTGGAACGAGTGACAGAATAGGCTCCGCGCTTTTTCGTATGTATCAATCTAATAAACATATACTAAAAGGAAGACAATAGAGCCTTTGTCCTATTAATAAACATCGGTTAATATGAACAAAGAATTGCTGCGAATGTTCCCTACCGTCATTAGAACTTTTGGGAACATTGAGATTTTTAGTTCTCATGATTTCATAAATCGCCTAAAGAGCGCGTTTCCTACAGAATACAACAACTTAGTTTTCCAATCTTCTCCCCATACCGTACATGCAAGTATCGGCAGATTGCTAAGCATAAACCAGACAGAAATGCATATCAGAAAAGTTGACTTATACTGATATAGATAGACACATTTATGGTTAATTAATAAAATGTGTTTAGTAATGAGTAAAAAGTACAAAAGTTACAGTAAGGAAGACAAATTGTCTTTACTTTGCGACTATTATCAGTCA
>NZ_SGVY01000099.1 GCF_004535825.1 Segatella hominis
TCCATAATGGAGCAATGACTTATAGACATGGACACTTATGTGTTCATATCATTAAATTGGCAGAAAATCATGGAAGTGAGTTATCAACAAATTAAAAAGTTAAAGATATGAGTAAAACAAGATTTGTTGCGTTCGCAACACAGAAAGGCGGAATAGGAAAGTCCACCATCACGGCTCTTGTAGCCAACTACTTTCACAATGTCAAGGGTTACAATGTGGCGGTCATAGATTGTGACGAGCCACAATACAACCTTGCCGACCTGCGAGACGAGGAATTGGAACTCATCAAAAGCAGCGACTATTTCAAGGCGCAAGCCTGTGAGCATTTCAAGAAGTTGGGCAAGAAGTCCTTCAGCGTAACGAGAAGCAATGCGGTCAATGCTCTTGATGACGCAGAGACAGTGTTGTTGGAATCTGAGGTTAAACTTGACTTCATCTTCTTTGATATGCCTGGGACAATCAAAAGCGAGGGTGTCATGAAGACCTTGTCACAGATGGATTACATCTTTGTACCCGTCAGCGCAGACCGTTTTGTGGTAGAAAGCGCAATGAGCTTCATGCAGTTGTTCCACGACAACTTTTTGGTACAGGGTTGGTCGGTCACCAAGGAACTTGCCTTTTTCTGGACGATGGTTGACAAACGTGAACGAACGAATTTATATGAAGTGTATGAAGGAATGTTTGCTTCTCTCGGCTATTCACTTCTCAATACACGACTTCCAGACAGCAAGCGTTTCAGAAGAGAACTGTCGGAGAATCGAAAGGCTGTGTTCCGTTCCACCATCTTCCCCGCAGACCCGAATCTGTTGCGAGGAAGTGGCATCAAGGAATTGTCTGACGAAATTTGTGAAATTATAAAAACATAATGCCTATGGTAAGCAGAAAAATTAACACCGATGCAATAGATGAAAGTCTGCTCATTGCCTCTGTTGGCAAGAGCAAGATAGGCACGACAACGGCATCCATCCTTAATGGAGCCTCTCAAAACCAAGTGAGGGATACCGAAGAGAAAGAAGAGGGTGAAAAGAAAAATCCACGTTCACTGATGGATAAGTCTGCAGCCCCACGCAAGCCATCCAAGGTTTCTTCTGAAAGTTATGATGCTGCATTTCTCAAACGAAACGAGATAAAGACTCGTCAATGCGTTTATATCAGTCGTGAGATACACAAGAGAATTTCGAGGATTGTCAGTGTGCTCGCAAAGCATGAGTTGACTGTCGGTGGTTATATCGACCTTATTCTTGAGAAACATCTTGAAGAGAACCAGGAAGAAATTAACGGCTTACTAAGAAAAGAGATAGATGATTGGAATGTGTGACTAAAAAATGAACAACATGACAATGGAAAGTATATTCATGATAGTCTTGGTTGCATTCAATGTCTGGACTATCTATTTTTACAACAAGTTGCTCCTTGAAGTTGCGAACAATAAGGAAGAAGAGGAAAAGCCACCAATCGACCCTATGGCACTCGTTGGCAAAAGCCTTTTCAAAGTGTCCCAACTGCGAAAGAAAGAAGAAACGGTACAGAAGCAAACTGAGTCAGAGCCTGTGTCTGAGAATGACGTGACATTCGAGGATCCACCAAAGAACACGGCAAGGATTCCTGATGAACTACTGGATGATGTGTTTACAAATGTCCGCATAGAAGATGTCGGTGTGAAGTATTCTGACGATGAGGACGATGCCGATGTACCGCAAGCAAAAGGAACAAGTTTTGAGGACATAGATACAGCCGTGAAGACGGTCAAGGCTTCAAAAGCTACGGACAAGGAGAAAAGACATGCAGGAAAGGTCTTCCACGAGATGGATGGTAACCAATTCTATGAGAAATTCATGGAGAACAGCAAGGAGTGCAAGAAAAACATTCATGATTTTGTCACCTTCTACCTGCAAACTCACAAGATAGAAGAAATATCCAAGCCAAAGAAGGAGTTTAAAGTGCCAGATAGCATAGAGGACTTCAATATCCTTGATTTTGTATAACAATAAAATTTAGAGAACAATGGAAAGAAACAGAAAAAGAAAGAATGGTGCGACAAAGGAATACATCAGTATTCAGTCCACAGTGAATGTAACCGTGTCGTCCCAAGCAGAAAAAAGAGTTGGGTATATAGACAAGTTTATGTCCAAAGCCGACTTTACTGCAAGAAATGGTAAGCAAGTCTGCATCAAAGAAGAGACACATGAGCGCATTATGAAGTTTGTGAATGTGGTTGGTAAAGGACAGGCTACTGTAGCAAGTTTCATAGACAACATCATCAACGAGCATTTTGCTATCCATGCTGCCGAAATCAAGGCTGCATTTGATGAGGGACTCAAGGCCTATCGCCTCTAACAATAATAAAAGTACACCAATGAAAAAGAAAGACTACGGCTAAAATCTCAGCTCGCCACTGAATCCACAAGTCGGCATCATGCCGCATGAGTAAACAAAAGTATCAACCGCCAGCCGGGACTATCCAATCCCCAAGGCACAGACAAAAAACGATTTATGAACAAGAAAAACAGAATCATTCTTCTCGCTGCGATGATTTTCGCAGCCGTATCACAGACATTCGCGCAAGGCAACGGACTTGCAGGTATCAACGAAGCAACAAGTATGGTGACCTCCTACTTCGATCCAGGCACGAAGCTCATCTACGCCATCGGTGCCGTGGTGGGTCTCATCGGAGGCATCAAGGTGTATGGCAAGTTCTCGTCTGGCGACCCCGACACGAGCAAGACTGCCGCAAGCTGGTTCGGAGCCTGCATCTTCCTCATCGTGAGCGCAACCATCCTCCGCTCGTTCTTCCTATAATATAATTAAGGTATAAGACTTATGGCTGACTACCCAATCAACAAGGGCATCGGTCATTCGGTTGAGTTCAAGGGACTGAAGGCACAGTACCTCTTCATCTTCGCAGGTGGACTGCTTGCCGTCTTCTTCCTTGTGGTCGTCCTCTATATGGCAGGTGCGGACCAACTGGTCTGCATCGGCTTGGGTCTCACGCTCGGATCATTGCTTGTATGGGGAACATTCCACCTGAACAACAAGTACGGAGAGCATGGACTGATGAAGCTCCTTGCCTCCAAGAGCCATCCACGCTATATCCTCAACCGAAGGAAAACAAACCGAATGTTCAAACATAAAAAGAAAGAAGAATGAGAAATATCAGAAAATCAAGCACCCTTGAAAGCAAGTTCCCGT
>NZ_SGVY01000100.1 GCF_004535825.1 Segatella hominis
ACACCGCAATATGTTCCAACAACAGAATCCAAACTGACTCCAATTCCTAAAACTGCCGTATATTCTTCTATCCTGATAGAAGAATATACTTACATCATTTTGTCCTGTGCCACATAGACAAGCTCTTCTCTGTAAACAGAGACGAAAATGTCATAGACTATGTCAAAAATCGTGTTGCAGCTTACGAAGATTCTGTTCTCAAATACAATGAAATGGTACGGATGGCTGCATACAAAGACAGTGTAGCTAATGAACTTTGCAGAGAGTCTAATAGCATAAAACGTACTATTAAAAATTACCAATAATTTTATCCAATACCCCAATGAGATGGAATTTACATTCAAATCCATTTCATTGGGACATATAATTAAAACTGTTTATTTGTTTCTAATAACATATTCAAATTCATCAAAATTCTCATATCCTAATTCTATTAAGACTTGGCGACTGTGTTTCCTGTCATCTTCGGTGTTGAACTTGGGGATTATGGGGAGACGAAGGATGATCTTGTCTTTATGTTTGGCATGAGTGTTGAGCCAGACAAGGTTGTCGATAACTTGCCGGTTGGGCTTACCTGTGTAGGCTTGATAGATGGCAGGATTCATGTCCTTGATGTCGATGATAAAGGAGTCAATGTATGGGGTGACTTTCTCCAAGTGATGGCGAGGTACGTTTAGACTCGTCTCCATCGTAAAGTGCCATCCCTCTGGGCATAGTTCACAAAACTCCTTTATGAATGAACTCCACAGAAGCGGTTCACCTCCACCAAAACAGATGCCGCCTCCTGTAGCTAAGAAGTAGAGGTTGTCCATCTCCACGTTCGCCATCAGCAGTTCTGTATCCACCTCCTGCCATACGCCGTCAGCATCAAGGCATTGGGGATTGAGACAGTACTTGCAATGAAGAGGACAACCATGAAATGCTACGAGCGTGGTGACGCCCTCGCCGTCTATCGTGAGGCGGTGGCGGTCGATACAGATAAGTGGAGCTGTATTCATCTTATTCAGGTCTGAAATTTACAGAAACAACATATTTCATTTTCACAGCTTTGCCATTTTGTTTTGCAGGATTCCATTTTGGCATACTTTTCACAACCCTAATGGCTTCCTTGTCAAGTTCAGGGCTAATGCTTCTAATTACCTTTACATCACTCAGACTTCCGTCCTCGTTTACAATAAAGACAACATTAACTCTGCCCATAGCAGCACCTTCCCTACAAATTTCTGGATAGCGTAGATTATCCTTGATGTATTTCATCAATGCAGCCATACCACCTGGGAATGAAGGCATCTCCTCTACAATACCAAATATATTGCTGTTTTCTATGGAGTCTGTATCAACAGCTGATTGCATTAAAGCGGTATTGCCTTTTTTTGATTTCTTGGATGTGGTACCTTTCCTATCATTTGAAGTTCGCTCTTTTGTTATTTCCATTCGAGGATTGCTTGGAATCTCTCCTAATTTTCTATTTTCTTCTTCTGCATATTTAGCCTCATCACTAAACGAGATATCTCCTTCCAATTGTCTGTCTCCAGGTTTAGGCACTTCTTCTTTCACTATATTAAGTTCACCTTGAGTAGCATCCGAAGATATTCTTTGTACCTTTCCATCCGAACAAGCTGTCATAGCGACAAGTCCTGCTGCTATGCCTGCTACTTTAATAGCTTTCCCTGCCATCTGTCGGAGGTGCAGTTCGTGTTCTAAGTCCCTCACGTCTTGCTCACATTTTGGACAAGTCCCCTTGCATTCACCTTTAAAGTGACATTCTTCGGGTGAATAGTCAATCCCATTTGCATCCGCTATCTGCTTGCGGATAGCTTTGAGAGTGTTGCAAATATAACGTCCTCTTGCCATAGTTTATTTTTTTTATGCTTATGTCCTTTTTTGATAACAACAATTTCACCCATGAGTCCTCCACTTTCCGTCAAAGTGATGACATTGAGTTTTTCGAAATTCATTTCAGAGAGTTTGATGATTCTGTCTTGCATACCAATGAACTTTATGGTGATTGTATCTTTTGGCTCCACTTCAATTGTGAAGTTTCCATCAATGTCTGCTGCCGTTTTCTTTCCAGAAAGTTTAGCTGTGATGAAGGCACTAACAATCGGTTCTTTCGTATTTTCGTCAATAATATGACCTTGGACAAAAAGGACTCCTTTCTTCCTAAATGATTCTTTATCTTTTAGCAGAATAGAATCTTTGGATGTGTATTCTTGGAAGCGAATAGGAATAACTTTCTTTGATAGTAGTGGTGTCGAGTTATAGTAGCCTTTTTGTGTAGAACATGACGTAATAGATGCAGCAAGAGCAATTATTCCCAATGCCACTCCCGCAACCTTTATAGCCTTCCCTGCTTTCAGTCTAAGTCGCAACTCATGTTCCAAATATCTCACATCTTGCTCGCATTTGGGGCAAGTTCCCTTGCATTCACCAGTGAAGTGGCATTCTTCTGGTGAATAGTCAATCCCATTAGCATCTGCTATTTGTTTGCGAATTGCCTTGAGGGTATCGCAGATGTTGTGTCCTTTGGCTTTCATAAATTGCTGTTTTTAGATGTTCAACATTCTCTTTACTCACAAAATGAGTATATTATTAGTCATAATCCCTAAAAAATACTCATTTATAATTCTAATTTCAAAAATACGAAAAACAATCCACATACAAGAATAATTTTTGTTGTATTATAAGAAATGGGATTGTTTTTAACTTTTTCGCTGCTTTTGATGCCGTATATAGAATTTATCTGTGTTCCTCATGGGTGCTGAGTTCACTGATATGCTCGTCCACGAAGAAGAGAAGGGTGGTCTGTGTCTTGACGCTGCCCTGCAAAGCCTCCTTGACATCCTTAGCCTCGAAGTCCGTTCTCTTTTCCACAAGCACATCGAAAGCCTTTTGGATGGAAAGCAACAACTGCTCGAT
>NZ_SGVY01000009.1 GCF_004535825.1 Segatella hominis
TTCCTTGCTCTTGCCCTCCAATCGGCTGGCACGAGGATTCCAAAGCGATGGAGTGCAAGACAACTTGCAGGAGAACTGCGCCATAGTCCTGTTCACCGTGATGCGTCCCATGATGGGAGCTTTTCCGTTCTTGTCCAATCCGCTCTTTTTTAGGTAGAGCAACACCTTGAATTTTTCGATTTTCATAACGCTTACATTTTGAGTGTGCAAATATAATCATTTTGTAAGCGTTCCTTGATACGCAAAGCATTGAGAATCAGCGCAATAAAATCCGTTGATGCACAAAGTTGCCTTTCCGCATTGTTACCTGCTTTGCATAGGTAACTGTGGCTCACGATTTAGTAACTGAACTACTTCAATATTCCTCACTCGCTTGCTTTATGCCGATTTGGCAACTTTGTGCAAATCTACTCATTCCCAACTGTTTACGTTCCAACCTCTCTTATTCTCCTTTGGCTGCTTTAGAGCTTTATGTTAAAAATACATAATCAGCGGATTACAAAAATGAAATCACATTTTCCTAAGGAGTTTCTCCCTTCTTGTAGCAGCTCCCCAAAGTGGAACACGAAAAATCCAGAGTATGGTGCACTTGATGAAGGGAGAAATCGAGTATAGGCTCTGCTTTTTATATTCCTATATCTTGCATCAATGATTGGTTGGCAGAAGCCAGATTGGAATCAAAAAGACTTTTTATATAAACGAAGGTGGTGGAAGTCTTGGTATGTCCTAATGCCTTTCCGATTAATCCAATATCCATGTTATGCTGATAGGCGATACTCGCCCACGAGTGTCGAACCACATAAGAGGAAAGAGGGATAGATGAAGAAATCTTTTTGGAAAGAACATGCAACGAGTAGTTGTATTGGCGCAACCGACGAAGATATTCACGATGAAGCAAGTCAGGGGATTGAGTCGTTAACAACGGGAAAACATAGATGGAGTCAGAAGAACTATATCGTGAGATAATAGCTTGCATAGCTGGGACGAGGGCAATACTGATAGGCTGACCAGTCTTATGTCGAGCATATCGGATGACGTTATCTTTCATCTGGCTTTTCTTTAAGTAAGCAATATCAACAAAAGGCATCCCCATTGCATAAAAACTAAAAATAAAGATATCTCGAGACATCGCCAAGGTAGAACCCTCTTCCAAGTCCAAATCATGGAGTTTGCGGATTTCACTTTCGGTAATACTTCGTTTGGCAGTCTTCGTTCTTCCTGTGAAAGCTTTTGTAAAAGGACACACATCATCATTCGAAGAATATTCCTCTGCCCACCGATTGTACATTGCTCGTAAGGATCGAAGATAGGCCGAAATCGTATTGAGGCAAATACCCTTGTCACTTAGCCATCGCTGATAAAGCTCTACCTCTTGACTATCCATCTCAGAGAAAGTCCAGTCTTCACGTTGCAAGAACTTTGTCCAAGAGCGAGCCGCAGTCAAATAATTACTCGCAGTCTTGAACTTCTCCTCTTTCTTCAGCATTTCCACTTGGGAATGTACTATTTTCCATCCTAATACTTTTTTCTCCTTTTTCGTTGCAGCTTGTTTCTTGCCCTTACCAAGACTAAATTCAAATTTGAAATACATCATAATCTTTTATTTTTTATTATTAGACATACGGGGTTATACCCGATTAGTACATAAATACTATAAATATTTGGGACGTAATAGACGGAATCATCCAAAAACGCTCCAATTTCACCACCTCGGGACAAGAGGTAGAGAAAGCATTCTTAGGTATCTCCCAAATAAAGAATACCTTGTGATATGTAGAGAAAGAAATAACATTATATATTAATTTTTTAAAAGAGAGAGAGATTTATGGAAAAAAGACTCATGACAGTAGCCGCAGCCATAGCCGTTAGTACGAGCATGGCGTTTGCGCAAAGTCAAATCTCTGGTAAGGTTACCTCTTCTGATGATGGTCAACCTATTGTTGGCGCATCCATCAAAATTGTAGGTACCAATACCGGTACTATTACCGACATTGATGGTAATTTCTCATTGAACGCTCCTGCTGGTGCCAAGCTGGAAGTAACCTACCTCGGTATGTTGCCTCAGACAGTAAAGGCTGGTCAGAAGATGAAGATTGTATTGGAAGCGGATAACAAGACTCTTGATGAGGTCGTAGTTACCGCAATGGGTATTTCTCGTGATAAGAAAGCCCTCGGTTATGCTTCACAGAAATTAGGCTCTGAAGATCTGAACATTGCTGGTACTAGCTCTTTGGCAAGTGCTATGCAGGGTAAGTTGACTGGTGTTGACATTCGTCAGTCTTCTGGTGCTCCTGGTGCATCTTCTCAGATTGTAATCCGTGGTGCCCGTTCATTCTCTGGCGATAACACTCCTCTTTACGTGGTAGATGGTATGCCTATCGCTTCTTCCACAGATTTTGATATGGATGCGCTTAATGGTGGTGTAGTAGGTTCAGATAAAGCAAACCGTTCTATCGATATCAACCCTGATGATATCGAGAGCATTGACGTGCTGAAGGGTCAGGCAGCTTCTGCCCTCTATGGTATCCGTGCATCTAATGGTGTAATCATCATTACCACCAAGCGTGGTAAGGCTAATGGTGGTCGCCCTCAGATAACATTTACCACAGACTTGAGTGCTCAGACTGTCAGCAAGAAGTTCGAACGTCAGAATATTTATGCTCAAGGTAATAGTATAAATGCTTATGACCCATCATCTTCTTTGACTTGGGGTCCTAAGATTGCTGATTTGGCTAACGATGCTACTTATGGTGGTAACACAGACAATAGATATACTCAGACTTATGGCAAGCATGCGGGTATGTACTATAACCCTAAGTATGCAGCGGCTGGACTTGACGGTTGGACTACTCCACAGATTTATGATAATGTAGGTGATTTCTTTGATACAGGTTTCACCCAGAACTCTAATTTGAGTATTTCTCAGAAGAATGGCAACTTGGCTTATTCTTTCGGTATTGGTGATACATACCAGACAGGTATCATCCCTTCTACTGGTATGATGCGTACTACTGCACGTGGTGCCGTTGACTTTGAAATCAACAAGCAGTGGAAGACTGGTTTCTCTGCTAACTATAGCGCTACCAAGATTACATCTGCTCCAGGTGCCAACAGCGGTATAATGAACGTAGTTTATTCAGCTCCTTCAGAGTACAACCTGAAGGGAACTCCTACCCATGCGCCAAACGATCCGACAAGTCAGATTTCCTTCCGTAATTTATCATTCAATAACCCATATTGGTGGAAGGACAATAATGAGTATAAGCAGCACACCAATCGTGTGTTCGGTAATGCCTATCTTGAGTATCGTCCAAACTTCGGCTGGGATACAGAGCGTTACAATCTGGTAATCCGTGAACAGGCTGGTCTTGATATTTATACTACTAATAATAGTGATGTATATGAGAAGGGATCTGCACAAAATTCAGGTGGTGAGATAGAGAACTATGGTGTTCAGCACAATATCTTCAACAACCTTTTTACAGCTAACTTCACTGCTAAGTTGGGTGCAAACAACGAGTGGGACTTCGGTGCATTGCTCGGTTCTGAGTTCAACCACGACTATCAGCGTCACTGGGATTATGATGGAACCAATTTCCTTTTCTATGGTCAGCCTACTATGACCAATACCACAGTTAAGCCAGTAACAGAGGAATATCAGGCTCAAGAGCGTACCGTAGGTTTCTTCGGTCAATTATCTTTGAGCTATGCTAATCAGGTTTATCTGACAGTGACTGGTCGTAACGATATCGTTTCTACCATGCCACGCAACAACCGCAGTTTCTTCTATCCATCTGTATCACTCGGTTGGATTTTCACAGAGCTTCCAGCTTTGAAGGATAATCACATCCTTTCTTATGGTAAACTTCGTGCATCTTTCGCTCAGGTAGGTCAGGCTGGTCACTATTATAGCAACTACTATTATGTGCCAAGCTATGGTAGCGGTATGTATGGTCTTACACCAATTAGCTATCCAATGAATGGAGTAAGTTCTTATGTGCCTTTCTACGTGAAGTATGACCCTAACCTGAAGCCACAGAACACCGTGAACTGGGAGTTTGGCGCTGACTTGAACTTCTTCGACAATCGTGTTCGTTTGGAATATACAGCCAGCTATCAGGATATCAAGGATCAGATCTTCGATGTTCCTACAGGCGGTTCTACAGGTTATCAGTACCTCCGTACCAATGCCGGTGAGATGACCACATGGTCTCATGAGTTTGCCATCAACGCAAGCATCATCCAGACCAAGGATTGGGATTTGGATCTTGGCGTAAACTTCACCAAGCTGACCAACAAGGTTAAGTCTTTGGCTGATGGCGTAGAGAGTATCATGTTGGGTGGTTTCCAAGAACCACAGATACGTGCTCAGGCAGGTTATACTTATCCGAACATCTATGGTGTAGGTTTCCAGCGCGATGAGCAGGGACGCCTGTTGCTCCAGGATGGTCTTCCTATCGGTACTGCCGGAAGCCAGAATCTGGGTGAGTGTACTCCAGATTTCAATATGGGCTTCAACCTGAAGGCTCGCTGGAAGCGCCTGTCTTTGAGTGCAACCATGGATTGGCAGAAGGGTGGCAAGATGTATAACGGTACACTCTTGACACTGAACTACTTCGGTGCAACCAAGCAATCTATCCCATACCACGAGGGTACTATGGTAGCTGAGGGTATTGATATTGCAACAGGTGAACCAAACAAGGTTGAGGTAAGTAAGCAGGATTACTGGATGGCTTACAATAACGTGACTGAGGCAGGTATCTACGACCGTAGCTTCCTGAAGCTCCGCGACGTAACCTTGAGTTACCAGCTTCCTAAGTTTGCTGGCATCGACATCTCTGTATATGGTTTCGCACGCAACGTGCTTCTCTGGTCAAAGATGAAGGATCTGGATCCAGAGTCTTCTCAGGGTAATGGTAATATGAGTGGTACTTTCGAGCGTTTCTCTGTGCCAAATACTTCAAGCTTCGGTGGTGGTTTCAAGATTACATTCTAATCGGCTGACCCACTTCGGAATCATTTAAAGTATCAATATTAATAAAGGATAAAACAATGATGAATTTTAAGAATATATTTGGCATCTTGGCTATCTCTGCAGTTTCTATGATGACTGTATCTTGCTCAGAGGATATCATGGACAGAATCAACAAAGACGAGGCTCACCCAGGTGAAAGCGTTGTTTCTGCCAAGTTCCAGCTCACAGATGCCATCGTTTCTAGTGTTTTCACTACCAACACAGGTAACTTCGCCTGGTATGTTGCTTCTTATACAGAGCAAATCCTGGGTACAGGTAACAACCAGCTTAAGAATGCAGAGCTCCGCAGCATCAATGAGATTGCTGCTGCTTCTACTTTCGATAATGAGTGGAACGGTACTTATCTTAACCTCAACAACATTCAGCAGATGATTGCTAAGTGTGAAGAGGGCGGCAATAGCGCCGGACAGCTTGATGTCATGGCGATGGGTCAGATTCTGGCAACTTACGATTGGGGAATCATGACCGATTTGTTTGGTAACATTCCTTGCTCTGAGGCTTTCAAGGTATCTGCTCCTAAGCTCGATTCTCAGGAAGATATTTACAAGCACATCCTGGAATTGCTGGATGCTGCCAAGGGTAATCTGGATCAGGCTATTGCCGGCAAGATGAAGAATGCTGGTGCCTACGATGTCTTGTTCAATGGCAACTTGACTCAGTGGCGTGGACTTGCTCATGCCTTGAAGGCTCGCTATCTCTTGCATGAGGTAGGTCGTGCTGCCGATAAGAATGCACAATATGCACAGATTCTGAAAGAGGCTAATGCTGCTGTAGCTGATGGCTTCGATGGTGCAAACCTGAATATCTTCGATGGCAACAACCAGATTGATGCATGGTCTGCTTACTGGTATAGCCGTGAGTATAGTGCTTCATCCAAGACTGTTGATGACTTGATGGTAGCTCGTCAGGACCCACGTGAGGCTATCTATAATTATAATGGTGCAGACTACTATGGTGATCCTAGCCGGTTGGGCTTGATGACTCCTGGTGACAAGGAAGCAGCCGGTGCAACCAGTGCTACCAATTTCCCTTTCTGGTTCTTGAATGGTATCAGCGAGGTTAAGATTCCTAGCCATTTGATGAGCAAGTCTGAACTTTACTTCATCATCGCAGAGGTAAAGGCTCGCTTGGGTCAGGATGCCAAGGCTGATTTCGAAACAGCAGTTAAGGCTTCTCTTGCCGACTATGCTACTGTAGGTGCTACAGAGTTCAGCGCTGAGGATGTTGCTGCTTATCTTGCTGGCGAGACTGCTGCTAAGTTTGCTGCAAATCCATTGAACGAGATTTTGGTTCAGAAGTATATCGCCCAGACTCGTGACGAGCAGTTGGAGACCTTCAACGATATGCGCCGTTGCAACTATCTTGATGGCAGCTATCCTGTAGCTATGACCAACCCTAACAATACTCAGGCTGGTCAGAACCGTTTGCCACTTCGTTTGCCTTATGGTTCAAGTGATGTTCTTTCAAACCCTAACGTGAAGGAAGCTTTCGGTTCAGGAAATGATGCCGGTAAGTATATCTTCACCGAAAATGTATGGTGGGCTGGTGGTAGCCGCTAACCCATTTTAAAATCATAAATAAAGGTGTATCCTTATTGCTCAATACAATGGGCAAAGGGATACACCTTTTTCTTTTTATCTCTCTCAAACATTTTCGACCTGCATGGTTGAAATAGTTTTATATCTCCTCGCAAGCCACCATTTCCGCTCCGCGGTAGATAACCACCAGCTTGTGGAGCTTTGTGGTCTTTACCGCCTCTCTGACCATATCACTGTCCGCATAGCGGGAGATTTGAGCTGAAGCCTCCTCGAAGAGCTTTTTTACTTGCTCGTCTGTGGTCTGGCTCTTGCAATATTTCAACTCGATGATATATGAATCTACCATGTCCTTGTAGATGTCACAGAGCGGAGAGAGGAAGATGTCGGCATAGCCGCCGTCATTGTCCAGCTCAGAGATAGGGCGATAGAACTTGTTTTGGCTTGTCATCGCCAAGGTGAAGCCATGAACGAAAGCCTCTCCCTTCTGCTTGTCTCGCTGGGAGGAATACTTCTTCAGGCAGTCGGCTATATACTCAAAGTATGGCTTGTATTCTCCATGATAAGCCAGTTTGCTCTCCAGTTTACCCTTGCTATATCTATCATATACCAAGTCATTCTCCTTATAGGTGTCGAGCAGGTAGGTGTACATCTGGTCACGCACCACCTCATTCGGGATGATGAACTTGGTCTCACCATCATAAGTTCCGTCTATCGTTACCATGCCGAAATAGAACAGCAGGCTGAGGAAGTTGTCGGGGTCGTTGATTCGCTCGGCAGGGAAGTTCTCGTTGAGCGTACCCGTCACGAATCCCTGGGTCACCAACTGCTGGATGATGCTGGCGTCGTGGGCGAACTCCTTGTCGTGGCGGATGAGCATTCGCATCTTGTCATAGTCGATACGGATGTTGGTCTCCACCATGGAGTCGGGAATATCGTACTCATTATCTATATAGTTGCTAATGAAATTGAGCACCATCACGGAGTTGTACATTGTGGTCTTGCCATAGCTCTTGATGGCAAAGCAATAGTTGTCGTACCATGGCTTCATCACCTTGATCAGCTCATCGGTGGTATGATTGAACGGCAGTACGCTGCCGTAATAATTCAGCATCTCTCTCACTTCTTCCTCGGTAAATCCCGTCATCTCATTGAATTTTGGGTTTAGGGAATAGTTGGTTCCGATGTTGAATCCGCTGGTCAGGTCATCCATGGTCACAGGGCTTACTCCCGTAACGAACACTCTGCCCAGGGTATTGCCAGCCGCACCCTTGATGGTGTTGAAGAACTGGCGCAAGTATCCCTCTCCGTGGGTCTGGTTGCGATACCTCACAAGATGCTCCTCATGGGCGAGAATCATGTTGGTGAAGTTGTCGTACTCATCGATGTAGAGATAAATCTTCTTTCCCACCTCCTGGCATTTCTGGCAAAGAAACCTCAACTTGGATACCGCATCAGGCTCCTTTTCCAATCCTTCCTTGGTATCAGCAGGAAGAATATGTGCATAGATGTCACAAAAGAAATTGAATACAAGGCGACAATGGTTGTCCAGTCCATCCTTATAATCATCCAATCCTGCTGCCACCTCGGCAAAATTGAGGCGGATGATGAGATAAGTATTATGCTCCGGTGTAGGATTCTGCCCGATGTAAAGCTTGCCAAAGATTTCTTCAAACTTGTCTTTCTTGTTGATATCATAGTAATTCTCAAGCATGGAGAGGGTGAGTGTCTTGCCGAAACGGCGAGGGCGAATGAAGAAGAAATACTTGTTGGATTCTTCTATTTGCTCTATGAAAGGAGTCTTGTCCACATAGTAACAATCCTCTTTTATAATATCCTCAAAATTCTGCATGCCGTATGGTATGCGCTTGCGATAAATGCGTTTTGGTCTTACTATCATAACTCAGTTTGATTATTCGTTTTTGAATCTGATGGCAAAGATAATACTTTATCTCCTAATTTCCAAAACTTTTCCCGAAAAATCCTTGCATCTTTCAGAAGAATTATAAGGGCATTCTTGCTATTGGGCAGGTAACAAACCTACCCTCCCAGTTATCCCTTGCTAAAACTTTTCTCCTCATTTCCTTGCATCTTTCAGAAGAAAAGCGTATCTTTGCATAAGATTAGCTGCGCTCGGCAATCTGAAAGTAAACTTTCATTGCGCTCGCTGGCATAATCTTTGCAGCACGAATGTTGAATCATTTTAAAAAGAGGAATCAAAATGCAAGAATTGCAAGATAGATACATCAGATTTGACTGGGCAAACGCTTACTTCGCCAAAAGACTAACTTTGGTGTGCTTGAGGGATTCTTAACTGTATTTCTGAATGAACCTATCGAGATTGTTGATATCCTGGAGAGTGAAGGCAAGACTGAAGAAAAAAAATGCCATAGCCTTAAAGATGCTGAAAGGCGGAATGCCTATTAATATATCACATATTATAAGAGAAGAATGAAAAGAATTATTGCATTTTTTATTTTCCTCTGCGCTATAACAATCAATGCTACGGCACAGGGATGGATAGGCACATGGGCTACTGCCCCACAAACCGTCGTGAAGAGCTTCATGCCCTATAATAACAATATGTCCAACCGCTCCGTGAGACAGGTGGTCAAGGTGAGCATCGGAGGCGATATGATTCGTCTGAAACTGAGCAATATCTATAGTACCGAACCGGTTGTCATCCGTTCTATCTATATTGCCCATGCCAAAGACTCTTTCGCCATCGACCCCAAGAGTGCGAAATATCTCAAATTCGGCAATCAATACAAGGTTACGATTCCAGCTGGCAAAAGCATCACAAGCGATGCCCTGCCCTATGACCTCAAGCCTCTCCAGCGACTTGCCATCACCATCAACTATACTTCCGCCCCAACAGTCCCTACCGTCCACATGGGTTCCCGCACCACCTCTTATATCATGAAAGGTGTAACCAATGCCCACTCCAACTTCGAGAAGGCTTTCCGAGAGAACCACTGGTACAACATCAGCGGCATCGACGTATATACGATGAGAACAGACCTCAGCAGCATCGCCATCATAGGCAATTCCATTACCGACGGAAAATGCTCTACCGACAATGCCCAGAACCGTTGGCCAGACGTCATGTCGGAGATGCTCCAACTGAAATATAAAATTACAAACCAAGGCGTACTCAACCTCGGCATTGGCAACAACCGTGTAGTGGTGCCAGGAGGATTCGGTGTTTTGGCAAAGGAAAGATTCGACAAAGATGTATTGGCTCAGGCAGGAGTGAAAAAAGTCATTATCTTTGAAGGAATAAATGATATAGGTGCCGCCAAAAGCGGATATAGCGAAACCGTAGCACGTCAACTTATCGAGAGCTATCAGGCAATGATCAAGAAGGCAAAGGCACGCCGATTAAAAGTCTATTTGGGCACGATCACCCCTTTCAAGGGAGCAGGATATTACTCTCCCTTCCATGAAGCAGCACGTCAAACCGTGAACGAATGGATTCGCAACCAAGCCAAGAACAAAGAGGTGGATGAAATCCTCGACTTTGCCAAACTTCTTCAAGACCCGAAGGATGACAGACGCATGAAAAAAGAATATGTGAGCAACGACTGGCTCCACCCGAATCCAACAGGTTATAAAGCGATGGGAACCTACGCTGCCGAAATCATCAAATAACGAAGTTAACTTCAAAGCACATCGAAGTTAACTTCATAAGCAAATGCAATAGGCTTCATAAGCAAATGCAGTAGTACTTCATCTGCCAACGAAGTACTACTGCATTTTTATGTATATCTAATTGAAAGATTTTACTTCAAGACAATCTTGC
Source organism: Segatella hominis (assembly GCF_004535825.1). Taxonomy (GTDB): domain Bacteria; phylum Bacteroidota; class Bacteroidia; order Bacteroidales; family Bacteroidaceae; genus Prevotella; species Prevotella hominis. The sequence goes on from NZ_SGVY01000009.1 coordinate 10,373, forward strand.
AATCATCCAGGCTCTCTACGGTAGCGAGCGCTTCATAACGCATACCTTCCTTACGCAGGAAATCACCACCATGCTGGAATGCCTTCTCGATGATGAAGCCCATTGCCTCAATCGTGGCACCAGCCTTCTCGCAGAGATCCATCACACCCTTGGAAGCATTACCATTGGCAAGGAAGTCGTCGATGAAGATGACATGATCATCAGGAGTCAGATAACTGTCACTTACACATACCGTATAGTCACAGTCTTTGGTGAAAGAGTGAACCACCGAGGTAATCATACCTTCCATCGTCTTTGGCTTCTTTTTCTTTACGAAGACTACAGGAAGATGGGTCAGGTAACCCACCATAATGGCAGGAGCAATACCCGAAGCCTCGATTGTGACAATCTTGTTGTACTTGATGTCCTTGAAGAGTCTGACAAACTCCTTCGCCAAGTCCATCATCAAGATAGGATCCATCTGATGGTTCACAAAGCTATCCACCTTCAGGATTCCTCCAGGAAAGCATCTGCCTTCCTGCATAATTCTTTCTTTCAGTAAATCCATTATTCTGATTTGAAATTGATATGATTGATGATTAACAGCCATCATTCCCATTCCTGCTCTATTTCGCCGGATAAGAAAATGATGACCTGTCTTTTTTATTTTTCCAAATTCTTAGGCAATACAAGATTCAGAATAACTGCGAGCAAGAACACTACAGCCACACAGTTGTCTGCAAATACGGTACGTACAATCTCAGGGAAGATATTAAACATACCCGTTGCCTGAGTGAAACCGAGACCCACACTGAGCGAGAGGCTCACAATCACCATATTGCGCTGGGAGAAACCCGTACGTGCCATCATGCCGAAACCTGCAAAGAGGATGCTACCAAACATCATGATAGTACATCCACCTAATACAGCCTGCGGAATGGTTGTAAGAACATAACCGATAGCAGGGAATACACCACCGATAATCATGATGATGGCACCCATGGCGATTGTGAAGCGATTGACCACGCCCGACATGGCAGCCAAACCTACGTTCTGGCTGAAAGATGTAATAGGAGTACATCCGAAAAGACCAGAAACCGAACTTACATAACCATCACAGCAGACAGCCGCACCCATCTCCTTGGTATTAGGATCACGCTTCAGGGCACTATTGCAAAGCGCTGACGTATCACCGATGGTCTCTGTAGCAGAAACCAGATATACAGCCACTACAGAAAGGATGGCACCTATATTAAACTCTGGAGTAAAAGGCAGAATACGAGGTAAGGCGATGATAGAAAGATTGGTAAGACCACTATAGTCTATCATACCCATAAAACAAGCAAGGATATAACCCACTATCAAACCTACGAGCACGGAAAGAGAGCGTAGGAATCCCTTGGCAAAAATCTGACAGAGAAGACAAGCCAATAAGGTGACAGAACCCACAATCCAGTTGTTCATGCTACCGAAATCCGCAGCACCCTGACCTCCGGCAAAAGAATTGGCACCCACAGGAAGAAGTGAAAAACCAATGGCTGTAACCACCGTAGCGGCTACTACAGGAGGAATCAGTTTGATCCAATACTTGGCAAAAAGTCCGAGTGTACCTTCCACGAGACCACCGATAATAACCGCACCGATGAGCGTACCCATTCCATGGGCAGCAGCAATGCTGATGGCAAGAGAAAGGAAGGTGAAGGAGATACCCATCACGATAGGGAGGCGTGAACCGATGCGCCATACCGGATAGAGCTGTACCAAAGTACCAATACCGGCGATAACCATACAGTTCTGGATAAGAACGGCGCTGATAGAGCTGTCCAACCCGACAGCACCGGCAAGAATCATGATTGGCGCAATGTTACTTACAAACATTGCCAGCACATGCTGAAGACCAAATGGGAGTGCTTTACCGACGGGCACCCTACCGTCAAGTTTGTAGAGATTTTCTATTGACTGTTTCATGTCGTATGTTATTATATTTCGATAAAAATCTAATAGAATTTCCGAAAAGAACCTCTTGGAGTCCAAAAAGATGGCGCAAAAGTACAAAGAAAAACTGAGAAAGTGAAATTTCTCTCCCATTTATTTTGATTTGTCTGCAAATAGATGTACTTTTGCAGGGCAATTAAAAATTCAAAGACAATGGAAAATCCATATATCAAGCAATTCCCCGACCTCATGTCGGGCAAGAAAATCATGTATGTTCACGGTTTCCTCTCTTCCGGACAGAGCGGAACTGTAAAGATGCTTCAGGATCTCATGCCCAATGCTACCTTCGTGGCTGAAGACATACCCGTACATCCGGAAGAAGGTATGGAAATGCTCCTCAAGTTGCAGGAAACAGAGAAACCCGACCTGATTATCGGTACCTCCATGGGCGGTATGTACACAGAAATGCTGAAAGGTACCGACCGCATCCTCGTAAACCCAGCTTTCGAAATGGGCAATACCATGAGCTGTATGACCGGTAAACAGGAATTTCAGAATCCACGAAAGGATGGTGTCAACGAACTGATGGTGACCAAGGGACTCATCAAGGAATACCGTGACATTACCGAACGATGCTTTCAGAATATCACTCCAGAGGAACAGGCAAGGGTATATGGTCTCTTCGGAGACAAGGACCCAGTAGTGCATACCTTCGACCTCTTCCATGAGCATTATCCCAATGCCATCCGCTTCCATGGCGAGCACCGCCTCATCGACAAGGTAGCCTTCCACTATCTCTGTCCGGTCATCCGCTGGATAGATGACAAGCAAAACGGGAAGGAACGCCCTATCGTATATATCGATTTCGACGCTTTGCACGACAGTTACTGGAAAGCCACAAGCAGTATGCACAAGGCCTACGAGATGCTCATCGAATACTACAATGTATATATCGTAGCCTCAGCACCTACCAACGACCATGAGTATATGGCGAAGGTACAGACCTGGGTGGAGGAATATCTTTCTACCCCAGCCTACAACCATATTCTCTTCACCAATCAGAAGAATCTGCTCTATGGTGACTATTTCATTGACCCACATCCTGCAGAGGATTTCATGGGAACAACGATCGAATATGGCAGCGATGAATTCAAGACATTCGAGGAGATTGTCACCTTTTTTGACAGATTAGGAGGACAATAACAAAGAGGGAGCCAAACGGTACCCTTACCCCACTTTCATTTTTCCCTGCCCAGGAAAAAATTCTTCCCTGCCCAAGGAGAAATTTCCAACTGCCTATCGCGTTATTTTTCCATCGGCAGATAACTATACGAACGAGGCTCTGATGTCAATTCATTTCATCAGAGCCTCGTTTAGTTTTTAGCTTTATTCTAAAAGCTTTAGTATTCCGTCTTAGCCGTATTCTCTTTCCACATACGGAAAGCCCCCAACGCCTCATCTCTCATCAGCGCAATCATCGGCTTGTGACGGTCTTCTATCTTGCGGTCAATTTCCTCATAGATAAACTCATCATCAAAACCAATCTTGGCTGCATCCTTTCGGTCGTTGGCATAATAGATACGATCAAGATGTGACCAATAGATGGCACCTAAGCACATCGGACAAGGTTCGCAGGAGGTATAGATTTCACAACCCTCCAGATTGAAGGTTTTCAGTTTGAAGCAAGCCTGTCGTACGCAGTTTACCTCTGCATGGGCCGTAGGATCCTTGTCAATCGTCACACTATTGGAAGCCTCAGCAATGATGATTCCATCCTTGGCAATGACAGCTCCAAAAGGACCGCCACCGTTTCTTACGCTATTTTCTGAGAGCTCAATGGCTCTGTGCATCAATTCTTCTTTTGTCATAATCTAAGTCTTTATACCTTATTATATAATATAGAGGGCTACAAATTTACGAAATATTCTTGAATCCGCAAGGTTTTCTTCATTATTTTTATTACTTTGCAGCCAAATAGGATTCTTATCGGAATTTTAAGAAAGAATCAGAAAAGTGCTGTTTTAGGGCATCATTTTTATAGGAAAAGTGTAATTTTCCTGCATCAAAATCAGAAGAAAAGTGCAATTTCTTTCTAGAAAATCAGCGAAAAGCAAGAAATTTTAATCGTTTTCGCTGATTTTCTAAGTAGTTTCCTTGACATTTTCCTAAAAAAAACGTACCTTTGCAACCAACATTACAAAACTATCTTACAATGAGTTACGCAAAAATCATAGGAAGAAATAAAGAGATAAATATACTCGATAGAATATACAAGTCTAAGAAGTCTGAACTTGTAGCCATTTATGGCCGTCGAAGAGTAGGCAAATCTTATCTCGTAAGCGAATGCTTTGGAAAGAAGATTCTCTTCAAAGCAGTAGGCACTTATATTAAAGACGGAGACAAGGACTATGAGTCTTATCGCCAACTTCAACTTGCGCATTTCTATGATTCGTTAGTGATTGCAGGATTATCAACAAAGGAGTCCAAACCCACTTGTTGGAGAGAGGCATTCTTACTTTTGAGAAAAGTTCTGGAAGGAAAAAGAAACAGAAGGAAAATCATTTTTATCGATGAACTTCCATGGCTTGCAGGACCTCAATCATCAGAAATGATAGCAGAACTGGGATATTTTTGGAATTCATGGGCAGACAGTGAACGAAATATTATACTCATTGTCTGTGGATCGGCTACAAGTTGGATGCTTGATAATGTGATACATGACTATGGAGGCCTGCATGGAAGACTCACGGAAACCATCAAACTATTCCCTTTCACTCTAGCAGAATGCGAAAAGTACTACAAGAAAAATGGTTTTCATCTCTCACGCTATGAAATGTGCGTGAGTTATATGGCTATAGGTGGAATCCCCTATTATCTGGATAAGCTCCGCAACGATAGAACAATGACAGACAACATTGACAGCATATTCTTTGCTGATGAATTGATTCATCAGGAATTCAAAGATGTTTATACAGGACTTTATTCTAGCAAAGAAAAATACGTAGACATCGTCAAAGCTATTGGCAGCAAGTTCTATGGAATGACTCAATCAGAGCTTTCCAAGGCTACAGGTATCAAAACCGGGGGTACCCTGACAAAGCTACTTGACAACCTGAGAGAATCAGGAATTACGAGAGAGTATCCCCGTTATGGAAAGGAAAGAGTCGAAACTGTATATCAGCTAAAAGATTTCTTTTCTCTATTCTATCTGAGATTTGTTCATGGCAAACAAGTCAAACAAGGAGGGTGGAACACTATCCATGGGACAGCCACATTCTACACATGGGCTGGAGATACGTTTGAACTTCTGAGCATAGAGCATCTGCAAAACATACAAGACACTTTACGCATCCATTCGGTGGAAAGAAACTACAGTTGGTGTGGAAAAGCTGAAGACGGAAAAGGTGCTCAAATAGATTTAGTCATGGAGAGTAAAAGTGCTCAAACAGATTATCTCTGCGAAATGAAATTTTCAACAGGTAATTTTACTATCACACAAGATGCCGAGGAGAATATACGTCACAAGATAGACGCTTTCGCAAATAGCAAGATGCATAACAAGACTCGCTCAATACAAACAGTTTTGGTGACAACAATGGGACTTAGTTCCAATATGCATGCAAGTATCATCAATCACCTGATAACTCTTGACCAATTATTTCAATAACAAAATAGAAGAATAATGAAAGTTAACCGTGGCAATTTAGTTAAAATTACCACGGTTTTTGCTTTTTTCTTTCAAAAGAGGTGTCCACAATTAGCAGATCCCCAAAGTTAACAGTTAATTATCAATAATTATAAATACCTTTATTATAAGAGTATTTATAATTTTCGTAACTTTGTTGCCTATGAATCAAAACAACATATCCGCCACAGAACTTTTCCTGCGGGTAAGGGAACTCTTGATGCTTCCTGACCTGGAACCTGCTACACGCAACAAGATGATGCACGATACGCTCATCCTCTGCTGCCACGAAGGAGTGAAGAATACGAAACAGGCTTTCGGTAACCTTTTCGCCCAGGTGGATTATCTCTGCAAGGTACATGGCATCAAAATAGCCGACAAGATTGCCATCCAGACCATGCGCCGGCACAGCAACAAGCAGGAACCTCTATCGGAGGAAGATCTGAAGTACGATGCCCGTGCACTCGCCATCTTCATCTCTGCCGTATTCCAGACTGATATTCCACATGAACTGACCGTTCTCATCCCACATACCAACCGCCCCTACCAGAAGGGACTCGACATCAGCAACCGACGCATCCGCTGCATCGTGAAAAATTGGGACTCGGACTTCATCCATGTGGATATCGACCATGATACTGATGAGGAAGAACATCTCGTTTGTCTCAAAGATGAGGCAAACGGCATCGACCATACCTATCTCTGCGAAATATTGGAGGAAGGCATGCAGCTCAACCTGCTCGACTGTCAGATACGCCAACCAGTCATCACGCCCCGACTCATCATCGTTGAACCGGATTATCTCATCGACATCAGTAGTATCGCAGCCTGCTTTACCGAATTCGGTCATCATCCCCTGCTGTATCTCTTGAATCTGATGAAACCCCGTGCCAACACCCAGGCTACCCTACTTGGTAACTTTGCCGGTGCTGCGCTCGACGATATCATCAATTCGCATGGCAAGTATCAGGTGAACGAAACCATCAAGAGCAATTTCAGAGAAAAGGCTCTGGAATTTTGCACCTGTCCCTGGTTTGATGCCAAGAAATTCTATACCGATGCCAACCTGCAGGCTTACAATCTGCAGCAGGTAGTGGATATTCTCTTCCCACGCACCGTCTCCCAGGCACAGATGAATGCCTTTCGGGGCGAGGGCATCTACGACCGGAAGAAAGCCATCCTGGAGCCGTCATTCGTGTGCGAAGCCCTTGGCATACAGGGACGTGTCGATCTGATGACCACCGACTGCAAACTTCTCGTAGAACAGAAATCAGGACGAAACCTCAATATCGAGAACCATCAGGCAGACCCTAACTACCACAGTTTCCAGCTGGTGCCCCACTATGTACAGTTGCTGCTCTACTATGGTGTATTGCAGCACAACTTCAAGTTGGGCAACAATCTCGTCAACATCCGTCTGCTCTACTCCAAGTACCAGCCGCAGAACGGTCTGATGGTGGTAGCCTATTACCAGAAACTTTTCAGGGAAGCCATCGAATATCGCAACCAACTCGTTGCCGCTTCTTTTGAAATAGCCAAGAAGGGATTCGAGCATGCGCTGAATGAGTTTACCCCTGATGTTCTCAATGTAGCAGGCACCCAGGACTTCTTCTACAATAAGTACCTGAAGCCACAACTGGCAGACATCACCGACCCGCTTCATGCACTCAGTCCTTTAGAAGAAGCCTACTTCTGCAGGATGATGACTTTTGTGCTCCGCGAGCAGATGATTTCCAAAGTAGGTGCCCAGGAAGGAACCAATACTTCGAGCAGCGATCTCTGGACGATGCCCCTTGCCGAGAAAAAGGATGCGGGCAACATCTATACCGACCTCCATATCATCAGAAAAGAACAGAGTGGCGAAGGTAGCGGTTACGATACCATTACCCTGAGCGTACCCGACCAAGGCAAGGACTTCCTGCCCAATTTCCGTATCGGCGACATGGTATATCTCTATACCTACAAACTGAAAGAAGAACCAGACGTCAGGAAAGCTATATTATATAAAGGTGTATTGCAGGAGATTCATTCCCATGAAATCGTGGTACATCTCAACGATGGTCAACAGAATGCTGACATCTTCGAAATGGACAAGCCATACGCTATCGAGCATGGTACTACCGATGCCAGCACCGGTGGAAGCATCCGCAATCTGCACCAGTTTATCTGTGCACCTCAAGAGAAGCGCGACTTGCTATTAGGTCAGCGCCCTCCCCGCCGCAACACCTCACTCACGCTGACCAGACATTATGACGAAGTGCTTGACGATATCATCCTGAGAGCCAAACAGGCACAGGATTACTTTCTGCTCGTGGGACCTCCGGGAACAGGAAAGACAAGTCGTGCCTTGAAGTTTATGGTAGAAGAAGCATTGAACGATGGAACAGGAATGCCGACAGCAGAAAGCATCGCCGCTGGTGGAAAGACGGCTCAAAAGCCAGCCTCCTCTATCCTACTGATGAGCTATACCAACCGTGCCGTGGATGAAATCTGCGAAATGCTGGTAGATTCCAGCATCCCATTTCTGCGACTTGGCAGCGAATATTCCTGCGATGAACGATTCCGTCCATATCTGATAGAAAAAGCCATTGCCCAATGTCCGAAGTTGGAAGCCATCAAACAATATATAATAGGTACGCGCGTCATCGTGGGAACAACCTCGATGATGACCTCCAAGCCTTTCATCTTCAATCTGAAGCATTTCAAGCTTGCCATCATCGACGAATCGAGTCAGATTCTGGAACCCAATCTCATCGGATTGCTGTCAGCTATAGACAAGTTTATCCTCATCGGAGACTATAAGCAACTGCCAGCGGTGGTACAGCAGAGTGAACAGGACTCTGCCATTCCTACCATCAACGACAGTCAGCAGAACAGCCTGATGGATATGAGTATTCTACAGGACATCTGCCTTACCAACTGCCGCAACTCCCTTTTCGAGCGCCTCATCCGCTGGGAAGACCATGAGCATCGTACCGATTTCATCGGCATTTTGCGTCGTCAAGGACGAATGCATCCGGAAATAGCCGAGTTCCCAAACAAGATGTTCTATCGCCGGGAACAACTGGAACCGGTGCCATGCAAGCACCAGTTGGAAACCCAACTTGCCTATTCTCTCCCATCAGAGGATGAACTCGATGAACACCTGAAGAATCATCGTATGATATTCATACCATCAGAATTCTGCAAGGAGCCGAATATTTCCGACAAGATCAATGCCAACGAAGCAGAAATCGTAGTAGATATACTTCGCCGCATACACCGATATTACGGAGATCAGTTCGATAGTCAGAAAACAGTGGGAGTCATCGTACCTTACCGCAACCAGATAGCCATGGTGCGCAAGGGAATCGAGAAACTTGGTATTCCAGAACTGGAGAAAATCAGCATCGACACCGTAGAAAGATACCAGGGCAGCCAGCGTGATGTCATCATCTACAGTTTTACCATCCAGAACATCTGGCAACTGGACTTCCTGGCAGGAAACAGTTTTATAGAAGACGGTCATATCATCGACCGTAAACTGAACGTAGCCATCACTCGTGCAAGAAGGCAAATGATTATGACCGGTAATCCAGAAATTCTCCGTAATAATCAGATTTTTAATGATTTAATGGAATACGTAAAAGAAAAAGGCGGCTTTTTTGAGAAATTTCATTGAAAAAGTTTGGCGGTATGGAAATAAAGTCCTATCTTTGCAAAAGAATAGAAAAAACAAAGATAATTCAATAGAGATAAAAGATACAGGATTCCGGTGCTTAACTGGCACCGGGATTCTTTATTTTTTACCCCTCTAAGAAATCACATTAATAACTATAAATTAATAAGAAGAATTATGGCTTACATGTCACAAGAAGGTTACGATAAACTCGTAGCAGAACTAAAACAGCTCACTACAGTAGAGCGCCCAAAGGCATCAGCCGCAATTGCTGAAGCCCGAGACAAGGGTGACCTAAGTGAGAACTCAGAGTATGATGCCGCCAAGGAGGCACAGGCTCATCTTGAAGATAAAATCAATCGTATCAAACTCACCATTGCCGAGGCTAAGATCATCGACACCAAGCAGTTGAGCACCGATTGCGTGCAGATTATGTCTAAGGTGGAAATGACCAACATGGTCAACAAGGCAAAGATGACATATACTATCGTGAGCGAAAGCGAGGCTAACTTGAAGGAAGGCAAAATTTCCATCAAGACTCCTATCGCACAGGGATTGCTCAACAAGAAGGTGGGCGAGATTGTAGAAATCAAGATTCCTCGCGGCACCATCAAGCTCCGTATCGACAAGATCTCATTTGAATAAAAATAAAGGAACTATCATATCGGCTCCCAAGCCCTTATGGCAGTTCCTTTTATTATGACATGTAAGCCCACTAAATATAATATCAAATGAGAATGATGCGAAGAGAGAGAAATAAAGTTTCTATTATAAATGTTTAATTGAAAGAGATTATGGCAAGTATTTTTTCTAAGATTGCAGCGGGAGAGATTCCCAGCTACAAGTGCGCAGAAAGCGATAAGTTCTACGCTTTTTTAGACATTAGTCCTATCGGCAAGGGACATACATTGGTCATTCCTCGCAAGGAAGTGGATTATATCTTTGATATGGAAGACGAAGACCTCGCTGAGTTTGAAGTATTCGCCAAGAAAGTGGCAAAGGCCATCAAGGCTGCTTTCCCTTGCAAAAAAGTGGCACAGGTTGTTTTGGGTCTGGAAGTTCCTCATGCACACATCCACCTCATCCCAATGAACAGTGAGGCTGATGTCAACTTCCGCAAAGAACATCTCAAACTGACTGAAGAGGAATTCAAGGAAATCTCTAACAAGATCTACACAGAATTTAAAAAAATGTGAAATTAGAAATGACAAATGAGAAATTAGAAATGAACGGCTATCTTGCTGCATTTCTCATTTCTCATTTCTCATTTAATTAAATTTCTAATTTCTCATTTGTCATTTCTAATTATCTCAAATGTATTCTTCGCCCTTCTTCATTTGCACTTCATTCACATATTTGCGAACCAATGCTGAGGAATCTTCTTTCTTGCAGATCAAGAGTACATTGTCCTTCTCTGCTACAATGAAACCATCTAAACCATTGAGAACTGCGAGTTTGCCCTTTGGCAGTTTGATGACATTACGATGGCAGTTTTCCATCATGACATCACTATCTATGATCACATTATCATCCTCGCTCTTCTGCATTGCCTCATAGATACTGTGCCAGGTGCCGAGGTCAGCCCAACCGAAATCACACTTCAATACAGATACATTGTCTGACTTCTCTAAGATGGCATAATCTACGGAAATATTTGGATATGAAGGGAAATTCTGCTTCATATAGGCATTCTCTGTCTCCACATCAAAAGTGCGATAAGACTCATCGAAACCTCTCAGCACAGCAGGCAGAATTTGAGAAAAACTCTCGCGTAAATGCTTGACATTGGAAATGAAAATACCTGTATTCCAATAAAATTCACCACTATCAACAAATATTTTGGCAAAATCACGCTCAGGTTTCTCTGTAAATGACTGAACATTATAGAGATTATCCCCTTCTGCATCGCCCAACTGGATATAACCATATCCTGGTTCAGGACGGGTTGGTTTTACACCTAACGAGAGAAATCTGTCGTTTTCAGCAACAAAAGCCAGTCCTTTCAGTACATTTTCCTTGAAAGCTTCCTCATTGAAAACTGCCTGATCGGAAGGAGTGGTAATCAAGCAGGCTTTCGGATTCAACTGCGAAACACGATGGTTTGCCCAAGCTACACTTGGAGCCGTATTGCGATGAATCGGTTCTGCCATGATTCGTTCAGCAGGAATCTGCGGCAACTGTTCCCTGACCAGTTCCACATATTCCTCATTAGTATTGATAAAAATATGGTCGGCAGGCACAATCTTCACCATTCTATCGTAGGTCTGCTGCAACTGAGTACGCCCCACCCCGAAGAAATCGATAAATTGTTTCGGGTAATTGCTTCGACTGCATGGCCAAAGTCTTCTACCCTTACCACCTGCGAGTATCACGCAATAATTGTTGCTATCATTTATTGTCATATATCAAGAAACTTAATTGTTAGTTTTGAAATTCTGATGTAAAGGTAAAAAATATATGTGAACCAACCAAGTTTTTTTCCACAAATTAATATAGATAAGGTGAAAAACAACAAAAATTTAGTGTTTTCGAAATAAAAATGCATTTTTTTGAAAAAAAGTCAGCAAAAAGTTTGCCAGTTCAAAAATTATTAGTACCTTTGCAACCGCAAATAAGCCGAGAGGCATTCGCCCAGATGGCGGAATCGGTAGACGCGCTGGTCTCAAACACCAGTGGAGCAATCCATCCCGGTTCGATCCCGGGTCTGGGTACAAAGAGCTGCAAATCGAAAGATTTGTGGCTCTTTTTTCTTTTTCCCACAGATTTCACAGATTACACAGATATTTTTTTCGACACCAAAAACTTAAATCTGTGTAAATCTGTGAGATCTGTGGGACTTTTCTCTTTATCTCCACCATCACGCTGGAAACATTCATCCTATTTCACGATGGTATTACTTCACAATCACTTTGATTCCATTTACAATATAAATGCCTGAAGGCACAGGAATCACTTGTCTTTCACCTGCCTGAACTGCAACTGAAGTTACTTTCTGTCCACTCAGATTAAAGATCTTTACGGTCTGAGAGCGGTCAGATGATATGATAATCTCGCCATTGCCACCATAGATACCCTTGTTCAAGGAAATGGTTGAAATACCAGAAGGCTGACCAGCTACATAAACAACCAAATTAAATGGCTCAAACGAATAATAGCCACCCGAAACTATGTCAAGTCTATTTTTAGACAAAGTGGTTGGAATATCGTAATATTCATTATCTGTCAAACTCATGAACCACAAATCAGAGATGATTGTATTGCCGCCCAACTCGTTAGGGTCAAAAGACTTAGAAATCGTAGTGGTCGCTCCATTACCAGGAATGCGTACCGTCTCAAAACGAGGGACAAAGCTTCTTTCATTCGTACTATATGCTACCAAGGCATATTTCAACAAAGCTGTACCTCCATCGTTCTTGATAGCAAAATTGAATTGGGCAAAAGCATCATTCGTCTTTGGAGCTTTCACTTTATTACTACCATAAGTCGCCTTTTCGGTCTCATATTCATTTGGAGCCGCATTGGTCCATGCCTTTACAACTGTGAATACAGGGGCTGCAGGTGTAGCTCCCACCGTAAACTTTTTGCCATTAACAAAGACATTTTCTGCTCCTGCATCAGTCAACCAAAGATATAAATCACCTTCCGAAGGAGACAACTCTACTTTTCTGGTAATAGAACTATGCGCAGGAACCGTGACATACACATCCGTCGCGGCTTGGTTTGGCATAGTAGCAGTCGTATTGCTGAAGATATTGATGGCTCCCAAATATTCGATATCACCCTGATTCTGGATAGTAATTTCAAAGCCATTGGTTAATCCACCCAATAGTTCTTCGGTTGGAGTGATATCTGCTTTCAATTGCGAGCGAACCAGAGTCAGTTTTTGAGCTGTAGCCTCAACGACATAAGGCCGCATTTCAGAATTAGCGCATTTGTTCCAATGAACATGATCGGTACTGTAAATCGCATAGATCGTGGTCTGTCCGATTGGGAAAGCATAATCAAATTCAAACAAGAAAGTATTACCATAAGTTCTGCCATTATCTTGGATACCCTTAAAAGAGAATTCCTTAACCCCAGAGATTGGAACATAAGTACCATCAGACTTCAATATACCATAAGCGATAGAGCCTGTCATATTCTGACGACTCTGATTACAGAAATAGTTTTGTATTTTCAAAGCAAATTTATCTGAAACCTGATTTCTTGTATCCTTAGTCAGTTCAAAAACAGACATTTTATCCCAATAGCTCTGCACAATAGGAGCGAAAGGTGCTACAGGCTCATCTACCTTACCATTATCAGGAGCCACACCAACCAACATACTACAACTGCGGTTGTAACCATCCTGTGCATTACCGGAGCCGACACCACCCTTCTCAGGATTCAAGATCGTAACATCAAAATAACCATTCTGATAGCCTCCCCAGCCCCAGTTGATATGATAAAGTCCCTGTCCATCGGAACCATCACAGATAAACTGATGACCACCATCAGTAGAAGAACCTGAATAGAAAACCGGACGTCCAGCAGCCAATTCATTGTCAAGAATCTGAGTCCATTCTGCCAGAGAATATAAAGAGCGAGATAAATCCAGCATCATATCGGCATCATATCCGAAATACTTAGCCAAGGGCGCTGGTGTAAGATTTGCACCCGACGAACTACCATAACCCATCTGCACGGCAGCTCCACAATGGAACATCAATTTGGCTACAGCATTAGCCTGAGTTTCGGAATAACTACCCTCGGCACTACTATAGAAAGGTAACATGTTGTCCCAATCATATACACCATCGCTCTTGCTGATACCAGGAACGGCTACATCCCTGCCATACCATTTCTTAGTATATTCAGGAATATCCTGCAACAATTGTTTAGGATGCTTATAATAAGCCATCACCTGTGCCATAGCCGTAGCCACACAACCGGTAACAGCCCGATTTTTACCATCATAAATCGGACACATATTATTAAAAGGCTTACTCTGATTCCATGCAATATTACCCAATAATGGAGAAACTGCCTTGGAATGGGTAGTATTTACCGAAGAACGGTAAGCTTTTACCTCTGCCAAATTGCGCAGAGTAGCTTGATCGCCCTTGGTCACAGCCTCTACCATCTCCTGATAAGCCTTCATGAAGTTCTTATAACTTTCTGGAAGAGATGCCTCATCATAAGTTCCCTGATCGGTATAACCCACGATTTCCGGCAGACAATCGTCGCCCGACACAATCGTGAAACCCTTTCCCTCACCATGAGGAAAAACATAATAACTGGCAGTTTCCTGATCAGAAGCCTGAGATTTCTGAGTTTTGTCACCAAAACCAAAAGACTTCGCCTGTGATGCAGCAGACTCATCCATGACAATACCCAACAAAGCAGCCTGGCGCTCTGCTATCTGCTTGGCTTGTCGGAAACTACGTGGTCCTGCAAATGCTGATACAGAGATCAACAACAGGATTAATAATAATAGGTGTAAACGAATACATTTCATAAGCAATATATCAAAAAGTTTAATTGAGTTGTATCGGCCACAAATATACGACAAATCTTCTACACTTGCAAGTTTTTCCTAAGAAAATTCTGCAAATTGCTATATTCCCCATGAGCGAAAACGTTTGCGATATAATAATATCCCATTTATTTGGCGATAAGAAATTAAATGCGTATTTTTGCAACATCAACTGCAACCTATATGCAGAACAAGAAATAATAGCTATTTATTAATAACTCTATTAAACCCAGATTAATTCATGAAGAAATTTTTCAGTTTCGTATTTGCATGCCTGGCAACTTTTGCGTCACAGGCAGCAGAAACCAACAATTATGACGAGCTTTACCAGAATCTTCCATTCCAGATGGAGAAGGTAACACGCCCTCAATTCCCTGCCAACGAGGTTAACCTCAAGGATTTCGGAGCTATCGGCGATGGTTCTACGCTCTGTACTGATGCTTTCAAGAAAGCGATTGATGCACTGGACCAGAAAGGCGGTGGTAAACTGATTGTTCCACAAGGTGTATGGTTTACAGGTCCTATCACGCTGAAAAGCAACATCAACCTGCATATCGAAAAAGGTGGTGTCATCCTCTTTTCTGCTGATGTCAACCTCTATCCTCTCGTAGAAACCTCTTTCGAAGGTCTTGACACCCGCCGCTGCCAGTCTCCTATCTCTGGTAAAAACTTAGAGAACGTGGCTATCACCGGTCAGGGTGCCATCGATGGAAACGGCGAATATTGGCGTCCATTGAAGAAAGCAAAGGTTACTTCAGCCCAGTGGAAAGAGATTACTTCCCGTGGCGGTGCTTTCAAGAATCCTAACTACTGGTTCCCTTCTGAGGCTGCTCTCAAAGCTGATGAAAAAGGCGCTGGCATGAACGTTCCGCTCGGCATTACAACCGAAGAAGGCTGGAATGAGGTGAAAGACTATCTCCGTCCTGTGATGGTAAGTCTCATCAGCTGCAAAAACGTTTGGCTCAACGGCGTGATCTTCCAGAACTCTCCAGCCTGGAATATCCATCCTTTGATGTGCGAGAATGTACTTATTGAAGATGTATTGGTACGCAATCCTTCTTTTGCACAGAATGGTGATGGCCTTGATTTGGAATCATGCAAGAACGCACTGATTGTCAA
The DNA here is from genome assembly GCF_004535825.1 of Segatella hominis. Classification (GTDB taxonomy): domain Bacteria; phylum Bacteroidota; class Bacteroidia; order Bacteroidales; family Bacteroidaceae; genus Prevotella; species Prevotella hominis. The sequence goes on from NZ_SGVY01000009.1 coordinate 26,264, forward strand.
TTCTACTTTTGACGTAGGTGATGATGGTATCTGTATCAAGAGCGGTAAAGACCTTGACGGAAGAAAGCGTGGCATTCCATGTGAAAACGTGATTGTCGATGGATGCACCGTTTTCAAGGGTCACGGCGGTTTCGTGGTAGGTAGCGAAATGAGCGGTGGCGTCAAGAACATTATGGTACGTGATTGCCAGTTCCTCGGTACTGATGTTGGTTTACGTTTCAAGAGCGCCCGTGGTCGTGGCGGTGTCGTTGAGAACATCTACATCCAGGATATGTCTATGTTTGATATCCAAACCGATGTGATCACCTTTGATCTCTATTATGGTGGAAAATCAGCAGTTGAAGCATTAAACGACGGCGACCAGAAGAAGCAACAGGTGGTAGATATGAAGAAGGTCGATGAAACCACTCCAGCCTTCCGCAATATCGATATCAATCACGTCATCTGCCGTGGCGCACGCCGTGCCGCCTACTTCAATGGTCTTCCAGAGATGCCAGTGCAGAACATCAGCATCAGAGACCTGGAAGTAAACAATGCCCAACAAGGCATCGTCATCAACCGCACCGATGGTGTGAAGTTGGAAAACATCAAGGTGAGTACCAAGACCCACACCTTCGATGCCAAGAATTCCAAGAATGTAAGTGTCAACGGAAAGACATATAAGAAAATAGATGCCAACGGTATCACCCTTGACTTCTAATTTTCTCAAGATTATATCAATTACTTTAGATTACAGTCCTGCTTTTTCTGACATCATCTGAATCTCCTTTTTCAGATAGTCATAGAAAGCAGGACTTTCTATAACCTCTATATGACCAAACAAGCCTAAAACAAATCTGGAGATACCTATATAACTTGCCATTTCTGCTTCAAAAATCCATGATTTCTCCGTCTCTTTCACGATGAAATCGGCAGATTTTGGATATTCTTCTACGAAAACATTATATGCAAGCTGATCCAAACGAAGCTTGACCGGTAAGCGTTCATCTCCACTAAACATAAAGAGATCGGTAAACATCTGCTTATGTTTTGCTTCATTACTCCACTCCAAATCAAGCAAAATTACATCTCCCATTCGGGCCACCTTAAACGTCTTGTTCATCTTCGAACTTAATTCATAGCAGCGCACATCATTATTATTGTTCATCATGAGGAAAGGTTCTACCACGCGGTCGCTCATACTTTTGCTGTGTGGTGAAGAGTAATTCATAATTTTCACAAGTCTATGACGCTTGATGGCATCATAAAGCACACTCACATGATGAGCAGCCTGTTCACGTAATTGAGGATTAGAAAGGATGTTTAAGTCATAAAAACGGTCCAGTTTTCGACGCAGACGCTGGATAATGGCATTATTATCCTCCACCTTATTTAATATAGAGAGCATCGTCAGGGCTTCCTCCTCTGTGAAATTGATGGTTTCAAAGAGATGTTTGAAGAAAGGCGATTCTCTGTCCAGACTATAAATCTTTCCATTTTTCTCCACCTTGAATCCCCAATCACGGAAACTCTCCAAATAATAATAAAGCATACGGCGGGAAATGCCTATTCTGTCACAAATGGCATCTACCTCATAACGATGATTCTCGGTAAGGAGAAGCATCAGATTCATTTCTTTTTCTAACTTGTCGTGGCGCATAATCCTTGTTGATCCGTTTTTAAGGGAAAAGGTTCTGATTTCTGTTAATAGACCTTAACCCAACAACACTTTTAACATAAAAACTCAGAAAGTGAACATATATTGCACAAAAGCCCATTAATTTTGCATGCAGAATCAGAAAACAATATGTAAAACCCTTTAAAATATAAGAAAATGGAAAAGAATATCATCTTATCAGGTAATTTGGCAAAACAGTTTGCAAATGGAGAATACCGTCAGTTTGAACCATCTGCCGACGTAAAGTTTCTCATTGATAGTATCAGAAACGCAGCAGGTAAGATAAAAGTGCCTGTAGAATGGCTCCGCAAATATTACTCCACCGTATTGGAAAAAGAAATCAGCATGAAGCAAACTGCCCTCCTATTAGAGACACAATTTGCTTTCACGTTAGGAGTCATACCTGCAGACATTCATTTGGGTCTCCGTGCTTGCTTTTTAGGTTGGTTTGCTTGGTGTCTGCTGAAATGCAAGAAAGCCTTCAAAGATGCTTAATCCTTGAAATCAAGACTTAATTCACCGGAACCCAAAAGATTATAGCTCATGCGATGATAAGGAGTCACACCATACTCCTTAATGGCTGCACGATGCTTTTTAGTAGGATATCCCTTATTGCCTTTCCAGTCGTACTGTGGATATTCCTCTGCAAGCTCATCCATATAGTCATCACGATAAGTCTTGGCAAGGATGCTGGCTGCTGCTATCGCCAGATACTTTCCGTCACCTTTCACGATGGTTGTATAAGGTAAATCCTTGTAGGGCTTAAAACGATTACCATCTACAATGATTGCCTCCGGACGAACCTTCAGCTGATCCAAAGCACGGTGCATCGCTAAGAAACTGGCATTTAGAATATTAATTTTATCGATTTCATCGGGTGTAACTACACCTACAGCCCAAGCAACTGCATCGCGTTCAATCTGTTCACGGAGTGCCTTACGCTTCTTATCTGTAAGCTTTTTACTGTCATTGAGATCTGGATTTTGATAACCAGGAGGTAGAATGACGGCAGCAGCATATACGCTTCCTGCCAGGCATCCACGACCTGCTTCATCGCAACCAGCCTCAATCTTATCCATATAATAATGACTTTCCAGCATAAACTTCAAATTCTGTTGTTCTTGATTTAAAACATCAGTCTCTTGCTAAAACATCATAGCAACACGTTTCACACCAGCTACCAAAGCATCTACTTCTTCCTTCGTATTATACAAAGCGAAGCTGGCACGGACGGTTCCTAAAATACCATAACGATCCATCAGAGGCTGAGCACAATGATGACCAGTTCTGACAGCAATACCCAAACGGTCGAGCAATGTACCCATATCCATGTGATGAATATCTCCTACCAAGAAGCTGACAACAGCATCCTTGCCCTCTTGCTCGCCAAAAAGTCTGATTCCATCGATGGTTTTCATCTGTTCCATACAGTAGCGGGTCAACTCCTGCTCGTGCTTGGCGATATTGTCCATACCGAGAGCAGAGACATAATCGATGGCTTTTGCCAAGCCATGAGTAGCTACATAGTCAGGAGTTCCAGCCTCGAACTTAAAAGGCAACTTCTCAAAAGTGGTCTTCTCGAAGCTCACACTTTCAATCATTTCGCCTCCTCCTTGGTATGGAGGTAACTTATCGAGCCATTCTTCCTTACCATAAAGAACACCGATACCTGTTGGTCCATAAATCTTATGTCCGCTGAAAGCAAAGAAATCACAATCCAAGTCCTGCACATCCACAGCAAAGTGAGGAGTACTCTGAGCACCATCCACTATGACAGGTACATCATGCTCGTGAGCGATCTTGATCATCTCCTTTACTGGATTCACCGTACCTAATACATTGCTCACTTGGGCAATACTTACGATTTTAGTGCGATCGGTGAACAAATGAGTGAATTCATCGAGGTTAATCTCACCTTTATCATTAATAGGAATAACACGGATGGCAATTCCCTTCTTAGCAGCCTGCAACTGCCAAGGCACGATATTGGAATGGTGCTCCATTGTAGAAATAATCACCTCATCGCCCTCGCTCATAAACTCATCACAGAACGATGAAACCACAAGATTTAAACTTTCTGTAGTACCACGGGTAAAGATAATTTCCTCGATCTTAGGCGCATTGATAAACTTACGTACGGTCTCACGAGCTGCCTCATGAAGATCGGTAGCCTGCTGAGAAAGATAATGCACACCACGATGCACGTTGGCATTTACATTAAGATACTCATCGCGCATGGCATCAAGTACACACAATGGCTTCTGCGTTGTAGCCGCATTATCCAAATACACCAACGGTTTATCATATACAGTTCTCGATAAAATCGGGAAATCTTGACGTACTTTATTTATATCATACATAATCCTAAGACCTTTTATATCGTTAAAAAAAGGCGCTCCTCAAGCAGAGGAACGCTTTATTATTTATTTACAGAGTTTGCAACCCTCACACTTATTGAGTTCGCCACGGAATCGCTTCTCAACGAGATGATGCAGGCGGTCGCGCAATGGCTCCAGCTCCATCTTGTCGATGACTTCGTTGATAAATGCAAACTGAAGAAGCAACTTAGCCTCCTCGCGGCTCACACCACGCTGCTGCATGTAGAACAATGCTGCATCGTTGAGCTGACCTACAGTACTTCCATGCGCACACTTCACATCATCGGCATAAATCTCCAGCATCGGCTGGGTAAACATACGGGCAGTCTTCGTAGCACAGAGATTCTGGTTGGTTTCCTGAGAAGTAGTCTTCTGGGCACCATGACGAACCAAGACTCTACCGGCAAAAGCACCACGTGCTTCTCCATCGAGCACATACTTATAAAGTTCGTTGCTGGTGCAATGACCCACCTGATGATCAATAAGTGTATTATTATCAACCACCTGATTCTTATCAGCAATCACGCAACCATTGCAGAAACACTCAGCACCTTCTCCCTTGAACACCAGATCGAGACGGTTGCGAGTGATACCATTATGAAGTGTAATCACGTTATGGTTCACACGGCTATTGGCCTGTTGCTCGATATACACATTGCTGACACGACGGTTCTTATAATGAGTCTCCTCCAGACAATAGAGATCGAGACTGGCATTCTCACCTACGTATGCCTCAATGACCTGAGTAGCGAGGAAGTTCTTATCGTCAGCAGCATGGTCACAGAAGAGGAACTTTGCCTCAGCTCCCTGCTCCAAGACAATGAGAACGCGACGGTTTACCATCAGGTCAACATCCGAACGAAGGATATTGATAACCTGTATGGTACGATCCAGTTTTACATTCTTTGGAATATAGATGAGCAAGCCATCCTGTGCCAGGAATGTGTTCAATGCAGTGATACCATCTTCATCTGTTTTTGCGATCTTAGCATAGTATTTTGCGATGAATTCGGGATTTTCTGTAGCAACCTTGCACAAAGAATCCACGATAACACCCTCTGGCAACTCCACTTTTGGAAGAGCTTTATTATAGAAAGCATCGTTCACTACGAAGTAAAGTGAAGTACTCAGATTAGGAACATCGCAACGGAAAGCCTGGTATGGATCTACTGGAATTTCCAAGCGATTCAAATTCAAGCCATAATCAGGCTCGAAGATGGCGCTCATATCGGTATATTTGTATCTTTCTACCTTACGGGAAGGGAAGCCCAAGCGACGGAAGTCCTCGAATGCTGCATCGCGCACCGCATTGAGAACCTCAGCACTGTTCCTCTTGATCATTCTCGAAGAAGACTGATACAAATCTAAATATTGTTTTTCTGAAAGCATAGCCATCCTCCTAATTATTTCTCATCTACCTCAGCCTTAATCCAGTCATAACCACGAGTCTCAATCTCCTTGGCAAGTTCAGGACCTGCAGTTTTCACAATTCTACCTTTATAAAGAACGTGAACCACACTTGGCTTAATCATATCGAGCAAACGCTCATAGTGAGTGATGACGATGGCAGAAGTCTGATCGGTATGCATCTTGTTTACACCGTCTGCCACGATACGCATCGCATCCACGTCAAGACCTGAGTCGGTTTCATCGAGAATAGAAAGCTTTGGCTCCAACATCGCCATCTGGAAAATCTCGTTGCGCTTCTTCTCACCACCCGAGAAGCCTTCGTTTACAGAACGGCGAGCCAACTTGCTATCCAATTCCACCAACGCACGCTTCTCACGCATCAGCTTCATGAATTCGCTGGTGTTCAATGGCTCCAAGCCCTGATACTCACGCTTGGCATTGATAGCCGCACGCATGAAGTTGGTCATGGATACACCAGGAATCTCCACTGGATACTGGAAAGAAAGGAACAATCCTTCACGGGCACGATCCTCTGGCTTCATTTCCAGAAGGTTCTTGCCGTTGAAGATAGCCTCGCCCTCGGTTACGGTATAGAGAGGGTTACCTGTGAGCACAGCGCTCAAGGTTGACTTACCAGAACCGTTAGGTCCCATAATCGCATGTATCTCACCATCCTTAATGGTCAGGTTGATACCTTTCAATATTTCTTTGCCTGCAATAGTAGCATGCAGATTCTTTACCTCTAACATATTATTACTTAAAAAATGCGTTCAAAATATTGGAACATAACTCTTCAAAGAAAGATGGTGACTTCTCCCAGCCCCATTGCACAAACAACGAAGGAGGGTCTAGTACCCAAAATGAGCACTCACCTGGTCGTATGACCTTACCCTTCATCTGCGGAACATAACTCGATGTCTGCATAATGGACTTGGTCAATGTAGGGTCAGACTCATCAACATGACAATATCGACCACAACGAAGATACACATTTTGCTCTTGCTTGCATTTCGCAACAAAAGATGCAACGATGGAATCTTGCTGTGCCGTCAAGCCATTTTTTTGATGATTGAAAAGGTCTTGAGCCGTTAAGTTCAAGCTATCAACTAACAATAACATCAACAACATTCTTTTCATAACCACCTCTCTTTCTTATTATTCTTAGCCAACGGTGCCTTCGAGTGAAACACTCAGGAGTTTCTGTGCCTCTACGGCAAACTCCATAGGCAACTTGTTGAGCACGTCCTTGGCATAACCGTTTACAATCAAGCCGACAGCCTCCTCGGTAGGAATGCCTCGCTGATTGCAATAGAAGAGCTGGTCTTCTGAAATCTTCGAGGTAGTTGCCTCATGCTCGAACACGGCTGTGTCGTTATGAGCATCCATGTATGGGAAGGTATGTGCTCCGCAATCGCTACCCAGCAACAAAGAGTCGCAGGAACTGTAGTTGCGGGCATTATCGGCATTGGATGTAGCACGAACCAGACCACGATAGGAGTTCTGGCTATGACCAGCCGAAATACCCTTCGAGATGATGGTACTCTTGGTGTTCTTACCCATGTGAATCATCTTGGTACCTGTATCAGCCTCCTGATAGTTGTTGGTAACAGCCACACTGTAGAACTCAGCTACAGAGTTATCGCCACGCAAGATACAGGAAGGATACTTCCAGGTAATCGCAGAACCCGTCTCTACCTGAGTCCAGCTCAACTTAGAGTTGACACCACGCAAGTCGCCTCGTTTGGTTACCAGGTTCAGCACACCACCCTTACCATGTTCATCACCAGGATACCAGTTCTGAACGGTAGAGTACTTCACCTCAGCATTATCCTTGACAATAATCTCTACGATAGCTGCATGGAGCTGGTTCTCATCACGCATTGGCGCTGTACATCCCTCTAAGTAAGAAACGTATGCATCATCATCGGCGATGATCAATGTACGCTCGAACTGACCGGTGTTACGGGCATTGATGCGGAAGTAACTGCTCAACTCCATCGGACAGCGGACGCCCTTAGGAATATAGACGAATGAGCCATCACTGAATACACAACTGTTCAAGGCTGCATAGAAGTTATCACGATAAGGAACAACGGTTCCTAAATACTCCTTTACCAAATCAGGATGTTCCTTTACAGCCTCACCAATACTGCAGAAGATGACTCCTTTCTCACGAAGTTTCTCCTTGAAGGTAGTCTTCACCGATACAGAGTCCATAATGGCATCCACAGCGGTACCGCTCAAAGCCAAGCGCTCCTCCAGAGGAATACCGAGTTTATCGAATGTCTTCTCCAACTCAGGATCAATCTCCTTGTTCTTTGGCTTCTTAGCCAAAGGGTCTGCATAATATGAAATCTCCTGGTAGTCAACAGGTGGCACGTGTACGTGTCCCCACTTTGGCTCCTTGAGCGTCTTCCAGTAATGGTAGGCTTTCAGACGAAATTCGAGCATCCAATCTGGCTCTCCCTTCTTCTGCGAGATGAGGCGCACAACATCCTCGTTGAGTCCTTTCTCTATGATTTCAGTATGCACATCAGTAGTAAAGCCGAATTCATATTTCTGCTCAGCCACCTGCTTGACAAACTGATTCTTTTCTTGTTCTTTCTCTGCCATTTTATTTAGAATAACCTTTCGTTATTTAAACCCTAAATAGGGATAAGCCACCAAGGACTCATCCCTACCTTATTATATATAGGATAGAGCGAAAAGACAAATGAAATCTTCACTTTTCGTTCATCATTCTTCACTCTTCACTTGATTAAAGTTTCTGCTCTACCTCGATTTCTGTGAAGGTCTCGATAACGTCGCCTTCCTGGATATCGTTGTAGTTGACAAGGCTCAAACCGCATTCCATACCGGTAACAACCTCCTTGACATCATCCTTGTAACGCTTCAAGGCACCGATTTCTGCAGTACGGATCACGATACCATCACGGATGACGCGAGCCTTATCCTTAGCGTGTACCTTACCCTCGGTAACGAGACCACCGGCAATAGTACCCACCTTGGAAATCTTGAAGGTCTGCTTCACCTCTACCTGACCGGTAACGATTTCCTTCTTCACCTTGTCGAGCATACCAACCATCGCACTCTTGATATCGTCGATAGCATCGTAGATGATAGAGTATGTGTTGATTTCAACACCCTCACGGTCGGCAGCCTTGCGAGCATCGGCAGATGGACGAACCTGGAAACCAACGATGACAGCATCTGAAGCAGAAGCCAACATCACATCGTTCTCAGAAATCTGACCCACAGCCTTGTTGACTACGTTCACCTGAACCTTCTCGGTAGAAAGCTTGATGAATGAGTCGCTCAATGCCTCAACAGAACCGTCGGTATCACCCTTCACAATGACGTTCAACTCGTGGAACTCACCACGTGCGATACGGTGAGAGATATCACCCAAGGTCAAGCGCTTCTGAGTACGCAAGCCCTGTTCACGCTGCAACTGCTCACGCTTGTTGGCAATTTCGCGAGCCTCCTGTTCTGTCTCGATTACGTGGAACTGGTCACCTGCTGTAGGCGCACCGTTCAAACCGAGGATGATAGCTGGCTCTGCAGGAGCAGCTGACTTGATATTGGCATTACGCTCATTGAACATTGCCTTTACACGACCCCAAGAAGTACCGGCGAGTACGATGTCGCCAACCTTCAAGGTACCATTGGCTACCAATACGGTAGAAACATATCCACGACCCTTGTCGAGAGAAGACTCGATGATGGTACCTGAAGCACGACGGTTAGGGTTAGCCTTCAAGTCGAGCATATCAGCCTCAAGGAGCACCTTGTCGAGCAGATCGTGAACACCAATACCCTTCTTGGCACTGATTTCCTGGCACTGATACTTACCGCCCCATTCCTCAACAAGCAGGTTCATGTTAGCCAAGTCCTCGCGGATACGGTCTGGGTTAGCACCTGGCTTATCAATCTTGTTGATAGCAAACACCATTGGCACACCAGCAGCCTGAGCATGAGCGATAGCCTCCTTGGTAGTAGGCATCACAGAGTCATCGGCAGCGATGATGATGATGGCGATATCGGTAGCCTGAGCACCACGGGCACGCATGGCGGTAAACGCCTCATGACCAGGAGTATCCAGGAAGGTTACCTTGCGACCGCTTTTCAGGGTCACACTGTAGGCACCGATGTGCTGGGTAATACCACCCGCCTCACCAGCAATCACATTGGTATTGCGGATATAGTCGAGCAAAGATGTCTTACCATGGTCAACGTGACCCATCACAGTTACGATTGGAGCACGTGGAACCAAGTCGTTCTCATCATCCTCTTCCTCGCTCACAGCCTCCTGAACCTCAGCGCTGACATATTCGGTCTTGAATCCGAACTCCTCAGCCACCATGTTGATGGTCTCTGCATCCAGACGCTGGTTGATAGATACCATGATACCAACACCCATCAAGGTAGAGATAACCTGAGTAACGCTGATGTCCATCATCGTAGCCAATTCGCTTACAGTAACGAACTCCGTGAGTTTCAGGATCTTACTTTCCTTCTGCTCCTGACGAGCCTGATCTTGCAATTTCTCCTGAACAGCCTCACGCTTCTCCTTACGGTATTTAGCACCCTTCTTGTTCTGGCTCTTGCTGGTCAAACGAGCAAGAGTCTCCTTTACCTGGCGTGCTACAGCCTCGTCGTCAACTTCTATCTGACGCTGGTTGTTCTGATTGCCGCTCTTGTTGTTATTATTTCTGTTCTTATTCTTTTTCTTCTTATTGCCACCATTTTGGTTGTTCTGGTTGCCACCATTATTCTTGTTGCCCCCATTATTACCCTGGTTAGCCTCAGCATTGATATCAACACGTTCCTTGTTGATACGCACGCGTTTCTTTCTCTCACTGTGCTGCTGTGCAAGTTTTTCCTCACGTTCCTTGCGGCGTTCCTCCTTACTCTTCTTCTTAGGACGAGTACTCTGATTCAAGGAAGACAAATCGATCTTACCCAACACCTTAGGTTCATTGGCAGAGAATTTCTTCTCACTCTTGAGGGTGAACACGCTTCCAGAAGCATTCGTTTCAGCTGGCTTCTCGCCTTGTTGTGGCTGATTGTTGTTAGCCTGATTTTGCATTGACTTATGATTATTTTGCTTCTGTTGGCCATTATTTCTCTCACCATTCTGCTTATGCTGGTGAGACATCTGTCCGCCAGCATTACCTTTCTGATGTTCATGACTTGCTTTTACTTCAGCCTTAGAAGCATTAGTAACAGGCGCAGAGCTGACGGCAGCAGACTCCTTTCCAGACGCCTTACGATTCTCAGGAGCAGCAGACTTAGCAGTAGGTTTTCCGATGCTATCCAAGTCTATCTTGCCCAATGGTTTAAACTGTTGTTTACCATTAGACACCTCGGCATTCTCCTCACGGTCTTCCTTCTGCTCTGGAACACGTTTCTTATCTTTTGTTTTCTTGGTGAAAAGCTTTTCCGCCTGGTCACGGACCTTCTTGTCCTGACTGAAGGCATCGGTCAGAGCCTTATATTGCTGATCGCTAAGCTTGAAGCTTGGTTCTGCCTCGACCTCTCCCAGGTCACTTCTCTTAGATAGGAATTCAACTGCCGTCTGAAGTCCTATATTTAATTCACGTAGTGCTTTGTTTAATCTGATGCTCATATTTATTATTTATACTCCTTTTCTTTTGTCTCTTATTTGTAATGCGATTTTTAGAGAATTACTGTTCAAACTCTGCTCGTAAAACCTTCAATACGTTATCAACAGTCTCTTCCTCCAAGTCGGCCTTTTCTACGAGCATATCGCGAGGTGCATTGAGCACTTGCTTCGCTGTATCAAGTCCGATGCCCTTGATGGCGTCGATAACCCACTGGTCGATTTCATCAGAGAATTCATCCAGATAAATATCCTCGTCAGCCTGACTTTCGTCAATCTCACGGAACACATCAATGGTATATTCAGTCAACATAGAAGCCAACTTGATGTTCATACCACTGCGACCGATAGCCTTGCTCACCTCTTCTGGCTGCAAGAACACCTCAGCCTTCTTGTTTTCATCATCTATATTAACTGAAGAAATTCTTGCAGGTGCCAAAGCACGCTGAATAAACAACTTCACGTTGCTGCTATAGTTGATTACGTCTAAGTTTTCATTACACAACTCACGTACGATACCATGTACACGGCTACCCTTCACACCCACGCAGGCTCCTACAGGGTCGATACGCTCGTCGAAAGTCTCCACAGCAATCTTGGCACGCTCACCTGGCATACGGGCTATGCGACGGATAGCAATCAGTCCCTCTGCAATTTCAGGAACCTCAGCCTCCAACAGGCGCTGCAAGAAGATAGGTGCAGTACGGCTCAAGATAATCTTAGGATTATTGTTCTCATTATCCACGCGCAAGATCACAGCACGCACGGTTTCACCCTTGCGATACTGGTCAGCAGGAATCTGCTCTGCCTTTGGCAAAATCAACTCATTGTTCTCGTCGTCAACAATCAGGATTTCACGCTTCCAGATCTGGTAAACCTCACCGGAAATAATCTGACCCACACGATCCTTATACTTATTATAAAGAGAATCATGCTCAAGTTCCAAAATCTTAGAAGCCAAGGTCTGACGAAGAGTCAAGATGGCACGACGACCAAACTTATTGAAATCCACGTTCTCGCTCACATCCTCGCCTACCTCATAGTCAGCCTGGATCTTACGAGCCTCAGTCAAAGCGATTTCCTTATTTTCATCTTCCACCTCGCCATCAGCTACAACGACACGATTGCGGTAAATCTCAAAGTCACCCTTATCAGGATTGACAATCACATCGAAGTTTTCATCACTACCAAAAATCTTAGCAAGCACATTGCGGAAACTTTCCTCCAACACGCTCACCAAAGTTGTACGGTCGATATTCTTGGTTTCTTTGAACTCGCGAAATGTATCAATCATACTCGCAGTTAATTCTTGCTCTTTCTTAGCCATAGTTTATTTGAAACTTATTACGTATTTTGTATATTTTACCTTATCCATCTGGAAAGCATAATCTACTTCCTGTTTTACCGGACGTTTTTTGCCTTCCACTTTTACCTTTTCTTCAACACCTACTGTAAAATCATTGCCATCGACAGCCTTGAGGATGCCCTTTACTTTTTTGCCATCGGCATCAAGCACCTCGACTTCTTTGCCAACAAAGTTGATGTACTGCTGAGGCACCTTGAATGGCTGTCCCAATCCTGCAGAACCCACCTCCAGTTCAAAGTCTTCCTCATCACGATTCAAATGGTCCTCAATATATCTACTGAGTTCCACGCAATCCTCAATCCACACGCCATCGGCGTGGTCGATTTCCACGACAATCTTGTTGTCTTGACTAATTTCGATGCCTACCAAGAAATATTCCTTATCTTGGAGCCACTCATCCACTAATGTTTTTACGACGTTTTTGTCAATCATATATACCTTATTAAAATAAAATGAGGAACTCTTTGCGAGCCCCTCATTCCACTGAACGTTTGCAAAATTACGAATATTTTCGATATTATCCAAAAAAAATGGAACTTTTTATTCCTAACATGCGCATTTTTAATGGATTGTGCATGGATTTCAGCTAAAATCATACTTATTTCCTTCTGATATAGGCAGGTATCGTATGCACTTTATTTTTTCTTAGGATGCAAAATCTTGGCATATTCTTCCGGAGAATTCAAGAGGCGGGACGCTTCCTTTACCACCTTGTCATATCTCAGGGAATTGCGGATGGCACCTGCCTGATAATAGTAAGCTGCCACAATCGCGTTTTCCAGCAATCGCTTGATAGTAGCCTTATTATAATCCAGATCCTTTGCCACATTATGACTCAGTTTTTTCTTCAATGCCTCAAACTCCGGTTTGGCATCCTCATAATATCCTTCAAACTTAGCAAGTTTCTCCAAATCCTTCAAGTATTTCTCCGTTTCACGGTCATACTTAAAGTTTGCCTTCAGCACTCTTGCCTTGAATTCCTCATAGTCTGCATCCGTCAAAGCAAATTCCTCGGGTGATGCAATCGTTGGATGCTTGGCAATGTAATCTACCTCATAATTAAGCATCACCTCATTACTGTCACGTGCTCCTGCTAAATAGAAGGCAATATTTGGAAGTGAATCTGGCTTTACCTCTACATCTGGTTTGATACCGCCACCGTCACGCACTTCTCTACCGCCCACGGTATAGAAGACCTTGGTCAATGAATCTGGCACATGCTCCACATATCCACCCCTCGAATGTTTATAGTTCAAAGCCTGCACACATCTTCCGCTTGGAATATAATACTTGGCAGTGGTCAGTTTCATCTGTCCGTTGTAAGGCAAATCCATGGTTGCCTGAACCAAACCTTTTCCATACGTGCGCGTACCTAATATAATAGCTCTATCATAGTCCTGCAGACTACCACTTGTTATCTCACTGGCACTTGCCGTGTTTTCATTGACGAGCACAGCGATAGGCATCACCGTATCAATCGGTTCCACGGAAGTCTTATACTCATTGTTGGAACGTTTCAACTTTCCCTTCATCTGCAGTATCAGCTTGTTTTTAGGCAAGAACATATTGACGATACTGATAGCTTCCTGCACAGAACCGCCTCCGTTATCTCTCAGGTCAAGGACCAAACTTTTAGCGCCCTGTTTTCTCAAGTCGATAAAAGCACGACGTACATCTCTTGCAGAATTTTCTGTAAAACTATTATAGTTGATATAGCCTACCTGATTCTGCAACATACCATAATAAGGAAGATATGGCATCTGAATGGTTCGGCGTGTAACCTTCATTTTCATCTCCTTGCCCGTGCTCGGTCTTTTGATTTTGATGATAAAGGACGTACCAGGTTCACCACGGAGGTGGTCACTGACGTATGACACTTCCTTGCCAACCATGGAAGTATCTGCAATGGAAAGGATGACATCACCCTTCTTGAGACCAGCCTCCGCAGCAGGCATATTCTCATAAGGTTCGTCGATAACCACAGTCTGCAACTGGTTGTTATATCGAATCAGAGCACCCACACCGGCATACTTGCCGGTAAGCATGCGTTTCAACTCTTTCTGATCTGACTCAGGATAATAGGTAGTATAAGGATCAAGACTACCGAGCATAGCCTTGATACCATAGCCGATAACCTCATCCGCATTGAGTGTATCGACATACATCATATCCAAGTTTTTATAGATGGCATTGAAAACATCCATGTTTTTAGCCACTTTAAAATCATGGTCTTTATCTTTCTGTGCAAAAGTTGGCAATGCCAAAAGCAGAGCCAGCATTGAAATCCATATTTTATTCATGCTTACCTTTTTATTAATATGTTTATTTGCCTACAAAATTACTCATTTCTTTGTGAAAACTGCTATTTTCTGTCTTAAAATATGCCTATAAACAAGAAAAAATGCACTTTTTGAAGAAAAACTCAAAAAAAACCGGCAAAAAATTTGGTAGAATCACGAAAAGTTAGTACTTTTGCAGTCGCAAATAAGGAACATCATGTTCTTATAGATGCAAAATGCTTCAATAGCTCAGTTGGTTAGAGCACCTGACTGTTAATCAGGGGGTCGTTGGTTCAAGCCCATCTTGAAGCGCAAATAGAGTATCAAGTAACTCTTATACTCTTCTTCTTTCATAAGCTAAAATGCTTCAATAGCTCAGTTGGTTAGAGCACCTGACTGTTAATCAGGGGGTCGTTGGTTCAAGCCCATCTTGAAGCGCAAAAGCCTTGCAGGTTCAACACTTGCAAGGCTTTTTGTTTTTATACAAAAGAGGCAGCAAGTCAGGATCGTAGATGACAAGCACAGATCTCTCTGCGCTCATCTTCCCCAACCAGTGGTCTATGACATATCCTTGTATGTCCATCTTCTTGAATTTTATTTGTATCCATTTAAACTTTCGCTCGTAATTTCGCTCGTAAGTCGCTCGTAATTTCGAGCAATTTAAGAGCGACGTAATTCTTGATTTTCAAGCACTTACAATCAAGAACAAAACTTTTTCGCTCGTAATTCGCTCGTAATTCGCTCTTATTTTACGAGCGACCAATTTGAGACGTTACCTTTGGTTTCATTTTGTATGATTCCATCATTACGAAGCTTACGTAGAATATTTCCTATTCTTGTCTTTTTTTGGGTATCATCCAACTGGTCAGAAATGACATTCCACAGCAGTTTGTCTATTTCTCCTCTTGTCAATACACCATGGTCTTTCAATGAATCTACGAGTAATCTCTCACACGACTTCGAGTCAAGCCCCTTATGCATGGAATACTCCACCTTCTTGTCTGTACGCTGCGCAATGTGTTTTGACACAAACAAATGAGGCTTTCTGCCTTCTATAAGATGCTTCTTTCTTAATTCCTTGATTGCTTCGTCACCGATTGGCTTATCTCGCTGTACTTGGTCAAGAAGCACAGCTTATGTAAAGTTGATATTCTGGACATAAATTGCAAACAATAAAGAACCTACAAACTCGGTTTAAGGAACATATATATATTAATCATTTTTTATTTGCAAAGAAAATTCCAGAACTCCATAAGTATCTGATTATAAGCAGGTTTTTATTTGCAAAGAAAATTCCATGCAATAATAGGAATATGAATAGGAAAGATAAAGCTTTAGCTATTTTAAAGGAAAGTTTAACACGCATTCCTCATGAATTAAGTGAACTTGATTGCAATCTATCTACGAAAACGGATTAATCCAGTACTATTCTTTTTATTGTGTCTATAAAAATAGGAACAAAAAATAAGGAGTGTCTACTATTTCAGTTTTATAAAATTGATAGTGTCTACCTTTCTAGTTGATAAAGTAAAAAAGTATCTACAGAAATCAGTAAAAGTCACTTTTGCTATTTATAAAGTCAAGAAACCGCATTAAGCAAGGTTGCCCAAGCCTTGGGCATCGTGTCCCCACCCTTTGGGCATCGGTTGCCCAAGGCTTGAGCATCGTGTCCCCAAGCCTTGGTCCTTCCTTATTTTTGTAGTTTCCTATATTTAGTTGACTACATAGTTCCTTATTCCTATTGTAAGTTGACAATTATTTTCTCTATTCCTAATTCTACTTGTCAATCTTCTATCTTATTCTTAGTTCGTATTTACATACTTAGACTAAAAAAGGTGCATTCCGACTTTCTTCGGAACACACCTTATTATATATACTACAAAACGCTCATATTCTCAGCTTTATCGGCGAATAACCAATTTAGAGAACTTGCCGGAATTGACCTTGATGACCAAGATGCCAGCAGGCAAGGAAGCCAAATCGAAATGCGCCTCACCACCTTGGAAGTTGGCAGAAGCAACCTTTGCACCAGAAGCAGTATAGACAGCCACAGCTGTAGCCTTGGCATCACGAACATTGACCATGCCGCCATTTACCTCTACTGAAAGATCAGCCGTTTCTCCGCCAGCAACATTCTGGATACCTGTACCTGCCGATTCGTTATCACTAATAGCCATCCAGCCCACAGTCTCACTGATTGGCTTAATTTTACTGATCGTTTTATTTGGATCAGAAGTATCAGCAAAGACTCTTAAATTAGCATAAGACTTTGTTTTATAAAGATCATCCAAATCTATCAATCGCAGCAATGACAAGAGCGGACGATTGAAAGACTGATATTGGAAAATTAGTTTTGGATTATTCAATTCTTTGCCAAAGTTTAACTGAAAACGATTATAGTTATTCAAAAATTCCATATCCTGGTTGCCTACAGAGATGATCTTGTCAAATGCAGTCGTACTACCCTTCTCGATGGCAAAAAAGGAAACACGTTGTTTAACGATTGCCTTTCCAAATTTACTGGCTTCCACTTGACGAGTCAGCACCACCTTAAAACCATCTTTGGTAATTTCCCAAGCACGAGCTTTTACAGGATATTTCAAGGTAGAAATCGGAGTCACGAATACCACAGGAGCCTCAGCAAATGGTTGCTTAAACTTATATTCGATAGTATCTCCGCCCACTCTTACCATTTTACCAGCTTCATCCGTAATCAAACCCGTCTCATAATGAAGAGAACCTAAGGTACCATTACCAGGTTTTGCTACAATGAACGAGGCATGCTCTGTTCCGTTGAATTTATTAGGATCCGATTCGAGTGCATTCCAAGGAAAGAACTTCGATGTGAAATAACTCGTAGTGACTGCATTGACAACTTCCTGAGCATGGGTAGTAGGATTTACGCTGGTTGTCCCACCAAAAACTACAGCAGGAATACTTTCGAATCCATGCTCATAGAAACTATAGACATCCTCATCATTTGCAGCAGACATGGTTCCCCATTGGAAATCAGCAGAACCTTCTGAACCATTCACCGTATTTGCTACCTCAGAAGAAAGGCGGTCTCTTCCCAAGAAATCTATCACATGGATACGATAGAAATAATTACCAGCCTCTTCTACCTTCTCCTGATAAGAATAAGTGCGGGCAGTATCCTCTACTGCTTCAAGATGACTGACACATTTCCACTCACCAAATTTACCTTTTTTACGCTCTACCATGATATCATCAACAAACTCACCGCTATGGTTCTTGAATGTCATGGTACAAGTCTTCGTACGTGGCACAAAAGATACGGTCAGGTCTGAAGGATTATAGGTACGAGGATTCCGAGGAACATACTCATAGTCGGAGTTGTAAGCCAACTTAGGTGCTAAGGCAGCATACTTCTCGCCTATCGGCGTCAACTTATCGCCAGCTATCGCAAAACGGCATTCCTGTACATTATTATAGAAAGCATAACGCTCTATATAAGGAGCATCATTCAGATAGTCGAGAACCGGACCCATGTGCTGCAACTCAATTGCATAATTGGCATCAGTTCCTTTGGTATCACTTCCAGGCCATCCTGTCCAGTTGGCACCATAGTTCATCTCTGTAATCCAGATAGGGCGACCGCCGCATCGCTTACTGATACTTTCCAGCTGGCTCTTCCAGCCCGGCTGATCTTTATACCAATAAGCATGAACGGCAATAAAGTCACAGCGCCAGCCACGTGCATCTACAGAGTCGATGAATTCATAAAGCCAATTATAATCACCTGCTACGGCAGGAGAACCCAAGCGGCGACCGGTAGCCATCATCTGAGGCCAGTTAGCCAACACATTCTTGACATCAATATCCTGTTCCTTGTCATCAGCCTTATTATCCGGTTCGTTGTTACCTAAGATGTTGGCACTACCCGAGTTATTACCCACATCGGCAATACCAGGCCATCCCTCATGGTGATGCTGGGTCACATACTCACGATCTACCCAATCATCATGAATACTGGCATCCCAGTTGTAAGCCCATCCCGTTTTGAATTTTTCCTGCACATCATTGTTCCAGAATCCAGCCCATCCACGCTTGTGGACATCATTCCACTTACTGATGCGGATGTAAGAGACTCTGCCGTTGAGCGGCTTGGAAACACTTGGCAAATTGATTTTCTTATCAGCTTTATCGGCAATGAACACACGGCTATAGCCTGTACCATCTCCCTGGGTAGCTAAACAGACCATGTATCCGCGTTTCAGGATAAAACTTCTGATATGATTATTAAAAGTTTTATTACTTGTTGTCAAGTTATACTTAGTATTGACAACAAAATTATGAGAGGATTGCCCACCGAAATCTGCCTCTGTAAATATGGTCAAAGGTTGGTTTCCGGAATAAGGCAAAATCATAGCACCGGCATTATAGATACGCAACTGGCAGTTGGAGCCATTCTTCGCTGCTTCACCATTGATCTTCACGTTGCTCAGGAATTTTACAGCCTTGCTTGGCAACAAATTATCAAAGATGACGGTCGCATGATCCGTATTGGTGATGTTGATACTACCGGTTGTGGCGAAAGGCGTGGTCGAAGAGATATGATAATCTACCTCTCCGTCCAGGGTAACCGAGCCCGTCACCTCTTTCACCGTCTGACTCGTGTTGTCGGCGAACATCGACAGGGATGCCGCCAGCAAACAGGTTAAAAACAGTTTTCTTTTCTGCATGGTTTAAGTTTATTCTTATTTAAAAATTAGTTCTTGTTATTTTCTACTTTACTACCATCTTCTTTCCATTGATGATATAGATGCCTTGAGGTAAATCCTGCAAATCTTCAGCCTGGTCTTTCACTTTCTGTCCGCCTAAAGTATAGACACCCTGTTTCTCTACAGGTTTCTCTACCTTGATCTCCTGAATTCCAGAAGCGACAGGTTCCTTTTCACCATAATAGTAGAGGCGGAAATTATCGAAGATGACCCAATAATTTGACAGGACATTATCTCCCTTCAAGCCAATGGTAATCGCCAATTTATACTTGGTTGTATATTTCAACGTATTCTCATAAAGCCCCTTTTCGAAATAAGCATGAGCAGACTGCATATCATTAGGCACATACTTCGTTCCCGCAGCAGCTTCTTTACCTATATTCAACTTACGGGTCTGGGCATCCGCCATGATGTTGCAGATGTTCTGCTTATTTTTTTCAGTTCCTATATACATATAGGTAGCCACCTTGTCTGTTCCTGCAGCATAGTCGGTATTCACTTGAGCAGTTGTTCCCGGGCGCTGGAAAGCCTGAACCTTCATCTCATATACACCCTTAGGCATAGATTTCAACTTCTGGCTGATATCCACGTTCTTCTGGTAATATTCTGCACAGGAATAATGGAGTGTAGGTTCAGCAGGAGCGGTCCATCCTTCAAGAGCATCCATTCCTCCATTCTGAATCAGGAAGGAAATATCAAAAGGCTTGTCAGCTTCAGTTGCCTGTACACCTCCCAGGAATGTTTTCACAGAAGTCTGAAGGTCTGTCTTTGCTTTCTCCAGTTCATCCGCCAATCCCGTTTTCAACAGTTCTTTCATCTCAGCCAGTTCACCTTCGAAAGTAGCATCCGCCCCTTCCACGGTTTCCTGATGAGGAACACCCAACAAGACTTCTGATTTTTCTATCAGGGCATTCAGTTCATCGGCAACACCATTTCTGTAATTCTGTGACAACTCCTTCGCCTCATCAGCAGTAAGAATCAACCAACGCTGGTCACCTGCCTCCTGAGAGAATTTCAAATTAGCAGAAGTTGTGGCATTCGTTTTCTGAGCAGTCAGACAATAAGCAGAATTATTCTGCACATGAGCTATCCAATAACCCGTGCGCATCTCGCCACCCACCTTTTCCACTTCTACAGGAGAAGGCAGGAAATGGAAACGTTCACGATTTGTCAGTTCTGTCACTTCCTTGGTCTTGATACCATTGGTACCGGTAGAATTGTATGAAAGATACTTGCCTGTTGCCACATTCTTCAGGGAATAGTAGCAGGTAGCAGGGTCGAAAGTAATGTTCCATGCCACACTGTCATTGGTCGTAGCATCCTCATCACTCATCGCCATCCACTGTAAGTTACCACTCTTATCAACACGCAAGAACTTCGAACCCAGACCATATCCCTCATTTTTGAGATAATACTTCTGCTGGTCGTCCTGTTCAAAGACATAGGCAGGAGTAGCAAACTGACCGGTTGTTGGTGCCAGTCCATCTTCTCCCAAAGCCTCAGCCAAGAGCGAGTTTCCAACATAAAGAATCTGAGTACCATTATCCTCATGTGCTCCATTCACACCGTATGGCCACATGTGAGTACCATCGCCATTCAAGCGGACCGTCGTACTATTGTCCAAGAAGCGCAAGGCACGGGTAGCACGCACACCCAACCAATAACCGCTGGTAGTATTGGCACGGAGGAAAGAATTCTGCCAGGTAGCATGGGTTCCCACGCCGATGGCATGCAGCATCTCATGGAGCAAAGTACCCGTCTTCTGGTAAGAAGCATTCGGTCCTACTCGCATCCAACCGCCATAACTACAGTCGGCAGTAGGCGTTTGAGCACCATAATTAATGGTGATATGAAGTCCATGAATACCCGTATATTCATTCCATAAATCAATAGCATCCTTGGCAGCAGACTGAACACGAGTCAGCGCATCAGAAGGGAAACCATCATTGATGTTATAAGTAACACCACCCTTCGGACGGGTAATTGCTTTCACAGGATCACCATAGACTACATCGCCATTGGTCTGCTTGACGTAGGCACGGATGTAATATACCGTAGCAGGCTCCAACTTAGAGATATTGTAGATTTCTCCCTGATTAGACAGATAGATCTTGCTTGTTCCATCCTCCACCGTTGGCATCTGATTGACAGAAGAATAGCAGAAGCCCTTTTCCTTGATGTTGCTTGATGTAATGCCACTTACGGTCATACGGCCATAGATATGAGTAGCACCGCTCAACCAGGCCTTGTTGGTCTTCACGACTGCATCTGCTGCAAAAGCAGGTGTAGCGTAGCCCATACAGGCTACGCTCAACAGGATAATTGCTTTTTGATATATCTTTCTCATTTTTATTATTTAGTCGGTTTGTTAAAGATTCTTTGCATATTACTTGTTCAGATGTTTCTTACCATCCTGGATATAGATACCCTGAGCAGGTTTCTTGCCAAGCTTGACACCATCAAGTCTGTAGATAGGGGAAGAATTTCCTTCCTTCTTATCACCCAGAACTCCTTGGATACCCGTCTCAGCATCCAGATAAGTCAGTTTGAAGTTGTCGAAACAGCACCAGTCATAGTTGAACATCTGATTGCTCCTGATGCCTAATTTCAAAGTACCATCCGTTACCACACATTCCAATGTATTATGATAGAGGTCATGGGTATTGAATGCCGCATTCGCCTCTGTCACATTGTCTGGATAGGTATAAGGAGAAACGGTATAGATATCCGCATCATAAAGAGAGCATACCGACTTCTCCTCATTGTTGGCATAGAAAAGGGCATTGATGGTCTCAGAACCATTCTTATGAGCAGCCGAAGCATCCTCCTTACCGCCTGCACGGTAGAAACTCTGCACCTCTACACGATAACGGCCATTTGGCAGACCGGAAAGTTGCTGATAGAAATCGAATGTCTTGTAATAATGCTCAGCTACGCCCTGGGCAGCAGCTGTAAAGCCAGTTCCACTCCAGCCTTGTCCTCCCTGAGAGAAGTCTGGATTCTGGAGCAGGAAGGTCATATCAGACAGTTTACCCTCTGCTGCCAACTGGCGGAGATATTCATCATAACCCGCCAAAGCTTTCTGTAAGGCTACATAGGCCTTTTGCATTGCCTCGTATTCTTCATCGAAAGTACCCGATTCGTTCAAAGCCTGTTCTCCCAAGCCGATGGCTTCTGCCAGCATATCAATCGGGCGAACAACCTGCAACTTCTTAGCCTCATCCAGTGCATTGACCACCTTTTCCCATGTTTCGAGATGGGTATATTCCCGCTCGGTCAACTTCAGGAACGAACCATGCTGAGGGTTTACACTGCCCTTGATATTGGTCATTCCGGTAGGATTCTGACAATGCTCATCCAGATCCAGCATACGATAACCACCACCACTATAGTTCACATAAGCCAACTTCCAGGTACGGCTGTTGATCGGTCTGAACAAACTTGGCGCTTCGATAGACTTATTAGGCTCATAGACATCAAAGTTTGGATCCAACTGCCACTGGCAGGTACCCGTAGTCTGGTCTGTAGGCACCAGGAATTTTGCTCTTGCCTGTTTGAGATGATGCTCCCCGCTCTCCGTCTTGTAGATCATGACATATTCACCATCCACCTTATTATATACGATATCGGCATCAATGATGTCATAGCCCGGATCGAAGTAAAGTTTAGGTGCTGAAATCTCAGTCAAATCCTCATTGACCAAAGAGTAATAGATACGATGGCGATCAGGGAAACCAACAGAA
The DNA here is from genome assembly GCF_004535825.1 of Segatella hominis. Classification (GTDB taxonomy): domain Bacteria; phylum Bacteroidota; class Bacteroidia; order Bacteroidales; family Bacteroidaceae; genus Prevotella; species Prevotella hominis. The sequence continues at coordinate 49,462 of NZ_SGVY01000009.1, forward strand.
TAATAAACCACATACTTTCGGGTCACAGGATCATAGATTACCTGCGGTGCCCAGGCTGCAGTCATATCCTTAACATCAGTCAGACCAAGTGCCTTCATATTTTCCTCACTCTCGAGATCGATGCTAATGCTCTTGTCCCAATGAACGAGGTCGTTGCTGAGCATCAGAACCATGATATGGTTACTTGTCCAACCCAATTTGGAAGTCATATCAGTACCAGCCAACATGTACTTGCCACTCTCCGTACGCATCACATACGCATCACGCATACCTCCCGTCTGCGTAAACTTCTTGGTATCGAAGACCTCACCACCATTGAAGAGATCACGGTAACTATTGACATAGCGGCTCAGGGCGAAGCAGGTAATTTCCTGGGAATTATGCATGTGGGCATAGAGATAACCATACTTATCTGCATCCTCTGCCAAGACATCGTCCTTCACTTCATCAGCCACCTCACTCACATTCAACTTGAATACGTTGAGAGAGAAAGCCGGAATCTCCAAGGTCTTGACATCAGACAGCTTGACTTCATCTGTAGGAACCACCTTGAAAGGTTCGTCCATTGTATTCTCATCTGTACCACTGGCAGAGGTCAGTCGAACCACAGACCCCCCATCAGCCTTCATATTCTTGAGATTCAGCTGGAGCGTAGTTGCCGCCTGATTAGGATTTACCACCTTCAGATAGAGGATACCATTCTCCTCATCCAACTGTGCTGACTGATAAATCTTCTGTTCAGCAGGTATTGTAAACTGATGAATCACCGTGCCATCCAACTTGCAAGTAACAGCCGTACCATCCACCTCGATCTCGATATCATACCAACGGTCGTTCTCGATATAACCGGAAGCAGTGGCAAGTGTAGATTTCGAACCATTCACACACATTTCTACTCCATGAGCCGTATTATTCCATCCTCCGAGATTCCACCAGCAGTAGTTATTGGCATCCTGATAATTGAAAATAACGAGGAAACCTTCTCCACCCCCGTTTTTCTTTGCACGAAGCTTGTAGGTATATTTCTGAGCAGAAATCTTTTGCGTATTAACATAAGTACAGTTGGTAGAAGAAGCGGTCTGCTTCAACTCTCCATCACGGATACTCCATGAACCGGTTCCTGCATTCCAGGTATTCTGTGAAGAAGAGAAATCATCCTTCCATATTGTACTGCCGTCATTTCCCTTTACCTCCACATCATCATAAGATACCTGAGTATTCCAGGAGCCTACACCCACCTGACTGTCTGGAACTGAAGAAGAATTACCCGTTTCCGTCCATAGCAGATTTTGCTTGCCCAAGTTGTTACCCAGAAGTTTCTGCACATAATAAGAAGGTGTACAGAAATTCTTTGCCGCATTGAAGTGGATCATATCGTATGCCCACAGCGGGTCTTCCTCGTGGGTAAAGATCGGTGCAAAGCTTGCCAACTTGCAGACATCGGAGTTTTTCTCCATACCCAACATGTAGATAGCCTCTCCCAAGGCGCTGTTCAAGTTGCCATACCTACCATAAGAACCGGAATTGGCAGCATATTCACCATTATACACACCAATGCTACGGTTGTAACGGTCGTACTTATGATAGTTGTCTCTCATCCACTGGTAGGAGCGATAGTAATGCTCATCCACGAGATCAACCGGTGAATCCAAGACCCATGCAGGATTGTCAGTACCCCATGCCTCCACATTACCGATGATAACTATCTCCGGATATTTGGCATGGATGGCTTCATAGAATTTAGCATAGCGGCGACTGTATTCCTCACGAGCCTCAGGCTGGCCATTCTCATTGCCCACCTCAATAAACTTAAGTCCGTAAGGTTTCACATGGCCATTGGCGATGCGACGGCGTCCCCATTCGGTAGTCTCATCCCCATTGGCATATTCGATGGCATCCAAGGTGTTCTGCACCAAGGTATCTACCTGTTCAAAAGGAACGGTAAAGCCATGTCCCAGACCTACATTGACCACAAACATCGGAGCGGCATTCAAATCTTCACACATCTGCAGGTATTCATCATAACCCAAGCCATCAGAAGAGCGGTAACGCCAGTTATGGTTCCAATGTCCCGGACGTTCCTCTATCGGACCGAGCGTATTCTTCCACTGGAAGGAATTTTCCAGTGCACCCTGTCCTTCCACGTAACAACCGCCAGGGAAACGGAGGAAAGTAGGTTTGGTATCATCAAGAAGTTGGGCAAGGTCAGGGCGCAAACCATTCTTGCGACCTTTCCAGGTATAAGGCATGAGTGAGACTACATCGATCAACATGCTGCCGTCACAAGAGGTAAGCAATGCAAAACGACCTTTCTCACAAGAAGCATTTGCCTTGATTCGGGCAGTCAACAGAGTCCAGGAATTAGACTTCAAAGAGCCTTCCAACTGCACTTCCTCAGAAGCAGCAGTTCCATCATTCTGCTGGAGTTGTCCGTATATTTTTCCATTAAAATCTGTTGAAGCTTTTATCCACACACGGAGCGTATAGGTAGAATCTGTCACAAAGTGCATTCCCCAGAAGCCCGTATTACAGACTCCAGCTTTATGGGTTGCACTTGCGCCGGAAACCGTCAGCTGCAGACAGGTTTGCTGTGCCTTGTTCATCACCTGCTTTTTATTCAGGGAGAGTTTCACGTTCTGTCCGTTTTGCTGGATAGCCGACCAGTATTCAGGGGTTGTATTATGATCCTCGAAAGATCGGTTTCTGATGAGTTCCGCATATAAGCCACCATCTCCCGCATGATTGATTTCCTCGAAGAACAGTCCGTATTGGTGTTCGCTGATAGCAGCCGCACGTTTTTGGGCATCGATAGTCATCGATACCTGCGCAGTAGCTGCCAATGACATGCAAAGAGAAGTACAAAAGAGTATAGGTTTACTTAAGTTCATGAATAATTCAGAGATAGAGTTGATGTAAAAAAAATAAGTTGAATAGAGAAAAAGAAAAAGGCAGACAGAAAACAGAAGGTTTTCACTCTCTGCGTTCCGTCTGCCTTTCAAGTTATGTTAGTTCAAAAACCAGCCGCTATTACTTAACGACTACCTTCTTCACCTTCTTAGAACCATCCTTCATCACGGTCTCAATGATATTGATACCCTTCTGAAGCTTGCCAATCTGCATACCGCTTGCATTGTAGATCTTAGTTGCTACTGCATTTGCATCTGTAACGATCTCGCTGATACCAGTAGGATCAACGCCGAGATAATATAACTTGAAGTTCTTAACGATTGTCCAGTCATTGGTTACCGTTACATTCTTGATCAAACCGATACGGAAATCGCTATTGCCATCATAGTTGAAATTCAATGGCTCAGAATCGTATGCGCTGCCAGCTTCAGATCTGAAGAATGCCTGAGCAGTAATCATGTTGTCAGGAATGTACATTCCATCCTTCATTTTATACAGACCTCCATTATCACTCAAGCCTACGTCATTCCATTTGTCTTCAGCAATCTTATGTGCAGTAATGGTCTTGATAGCCTGCTTGCTCTCAGGGAGTTCAGTAGCTACCTTCTTCCCTTCTTCTGTTGGGATTTCCTTATCAGAGAAGTAGATAAATGCATTCTCGTTTACATCATACTTCAACTCATCGCTACCGTCTTTAGCAGCCTTACCATTACGATAGAAAGCCTGAGTTGTCAAACGATACATACCAGCAGGAAGACCTACCAATGTCTGCTGCAAGTTGAATGTACAGTTGAAGAACTCACCAGCCTCAACACTATTATTAGACTGGAATGCCATTGTTCCATCTTTCACATCCCAACCTGTACTACTCATGGTTGCGAAATCACTGTTGGCGATAACCTTGGTGATATCTGCAGGTTTTGCTTCTGAAGCATCAGCAATGATATCATTGATGACGTACTTAGTTACACCTTCATTCAAAGCCTTGATAGCAGCAGGTATCTCAGCATCAGCAGCTGTACCATTATTATAAATATTCTCAGCAGTAGTCTTAGCTGCATTATACAAGCCTTTAGCTACGTCAGAGGTAGTAGAAGAAGCTTCATTTTCATCATAACGGGTCTGAGCATTCTCAATAGCAGTCTGAAGTGGCTTATAAGCCTCAATAGAGGTGTTAGCAGCCTCAATGGCAGCACTCAATGTATGAATACCAGGAACTGTTGCTTCTGTTTCAAGAGCAGTCTTAGCAGCCTCCAACTGAGCGCGTACTTCTGCATTCATCTTAGAATCAAGCAAGCCTGCAGCCTTAGCAATCAATGGTGTTGTTACCGCATTCAGAGCCTCACCCTTGCTACCAATATACTTCAATCTGAAGTTATCCCAGATAGCCCAGTCACCCCAAGAACCATTCACATTAGAAGGACGTCTCTTCTCACGTACACCGATACGAAGCGTACCATCCTCTACTAACATTGGAACAGTTACAGTATAAGCGTCTGGATTCTCCGTAGTGGCAGCAGCCATACCCTTCATAGAGTTAGGGATGTAAACTTCCTCGCCATTCAGATTATATTTAAAGTCATCACCTGAATTTTCCTTCATACCGTAAGTATAAGGAGAGGTAAATGGAGTCTCCAAATCATTTGCATAGATAAACGCAGTGATATCCTCTGTACCAGCATCATGAGCTTTATAAGCTACATTATTTTCAGCTACACGCTGGAAAGCAAGTACTGACAATTCATAAACACCATCAGGAATATTTGTAATATCCTGATAGATATCAAATGTGCCTTGATATACCTCGCAGTTTTTGTAAGTTTCATTAAATGTAGGGTTTCCTTCCTTGACAGTCCAGCCCTCCTTACCATTATCGAATGATGGGTTCACGATCTTTCTTGTGATATCATCACCTGGCTTGATACTTGCATTCTGAGCATTCTCCAACTTGACCTTCAAGTCAGCCATATACTGTGTCAACTCTTCATTATTGAGCGACCAGGTGCTCATCAAGCTTTCTACGCCTTCGCCAGTTCCGCAATCATCATATAATGCCATGAAGTCTTCAAACTCATCTCCAGCAGGATCTAATGCCAAGAATTCTCCTATCGTTGTATTCAGATTTTCCAATTCCGCATACAACGCAGAACTCTTTTCAATCTCTGCTGCGACATCTGAAAGATTCTTCTTCATGGTATTGATTTCCTCATCAGAAGTACCATCTTCAGTCATCGCTCTTGCACTTTCGATGAGTTCAGCAGCCTTATCGGTATAAGTAGGGCATGCATTAATACCAGCCAACTTAGCATCGAGGTCTTCTGCAGCTTTCTGCACATCATTCAAGTTCATAGCCTTGAAGCTTGGTCCACAATACTCAATCTGGAAATTATCTACGAATACCCAGTTAGCAGTACATTTATCCAACTTGAAACCAATAGTCAAATCCTCACCTTCCTTGATATCCAGGAGGAATTCATACTTTTGAGGAACACCAGCCTTGGTAGCTACAGTCTGAGAATTTTTAGTATCTTTGGTATCTGCGAATACAGAAACGCCCTCTACCTTAAAGTCATCACCCTTAACCTGCTGGGTTGCCATCGCATAGCAGGTCACCTTATAACCACCCGCAGGCAGTTTGTGTAAAGTCTGAGAGAGAACACCATCACTGAGGCGACCTGCACCAGCTACTTCTGCGGTACCTGTTACAGGGTCAGAATTTCCATGCACCCAGCGCTCAATGAATTTCTCTGTCTGATAGCCATCAGGTGCAGTATATGCATGAGAATTTGTCTGCCAATTGGTACCATGACCGCCATGACCAACATCACCCTTATCATCATATTCGCATTCATGAGTCCAACCAGTCAAAGCATCACAATTGGCATCTGGAGCATATTCTGTAATATTTACAGGAGATTCAGCGGTAGCTTCAGCCATTGCCTTATTTCTTCTAATATCATTAATCATGCGATAAGCTTCCTTCAGCCGCCAATATGCAGCGTTAGGATTATTGTAGATAGCTTCTACTGCAGATACATCTAATCCTTCATCAATTGCAGAATTAATCTGATCCTTCAACTTTTCTAAGCGATAGAAATAAGTATAAGGATAAGCTTGCCACTCAAGACCATTTGCACCATCTTCTGTCAATGCAGGGCGGAACAGGCCATCTACTGCAGTCTCACCTTTACCATCGAGTCCAGTATCATTAGGATTATAACCGGCATAAGTCTCTGGATACTCGTTAGCCTGGAATTTGAATGTCGTACCATTAGGTGTAACTTTCCAATAGGTTTTCTCTATACCTTGACTTGCATAATCAACATAAGAGTTACCACCATTTTCATCAACAGAGTTAACGAATATTTTGCTGGAAAAAGCACCAAACCTTTCTGATCTATCATTACAGAAAGAATAGGTGCCATTTGGCTGACCGTCATCGCCCTTATTAGGTACAATCACAAATCCAAGACCAGAATCTCCCAAACTTGTCTGGGTGCCATAAGCATTACCCTTAGTAAGCCACTTGTCTGCCAAGACATTCTTGATAGCTACAGTATCAGTACCATCCAGTTTCAACTGAACTGGATCTGGAAGAACAGGATCATTCACCTGAGCTTGTGCATAATTGGTGCTTAATGAAGCAACCAAAACTGCTGAATAAAGTAAACGTTTGTCCATGCGTTATTTTTTGGTTTAATAGGTTGATGAAGTTATTAGCTTCATTTAATTAAAGTTTTATCTGGTTGCAAAATTAGTAATTTAACCGTAACATACAAGTTTTTAAGCAAGAAAAGTTCTTGTTTTTTAGATTATTTAACCTAAATAGGTGTGTAAAATACAAAAAAACAATAGCACACATTATATAATAGCGTAAATTCAACACTTATCGCTCCATAAGTTTAGCAAAAAAAATCCGATAGGCGCACAAGCACTTAGTTAATCTTAGTTAACGCAGAGATATTTTTCAACAAAAATAGCATTATTTATTTAAAGTATTGTTATCTTTGCACCCAAAATAACTAACGAAAGTATCCTAACAACAAAATTTGATTCAATCGAAATGAAACTGAGCCTATACCAAAATCCGGTAAAGAGTGGTATTTTCTGCCTACATAAGCACGATTTACGGGCTTTATTTGTAGGTCAAAATTCGTTTAAGATGGCAAATAACTGTTAAAAGGAGAAATCTACACATCAGATACATCGAAACTTCTAAACAACAAAATAACAAAAATATGAGCAACCGCTTTATCAATCAATCGCGTCATGCGATGCTCGGTATATGCGCTACATTAGCCATCTCAGGCTTCTATGCATGTACTGACTCTTACGACCTCGACGACAAGGGCAACATCCCGACGAATTTGGGTAAGAGTATCTATGAAGAGCTGGAAAATCCAAGTGAAGCCAGTAGTCTTCATGGTACATTCAAAACCTATCTTCGCCTGATTGATGACCTTGGATACAAGGAGGTCATGTCAAAAACAGGTTCAAAGACTGTGTTTGCAGCTAACGACTCTGCATTCAACGAGTTCTTCAAGAACAACAAATGGAACGCCAAGTCGTATGAAGACTTGACAGAGTCCATGAAGAAACAACTGTTCTACACTTCTATCCTTGACAATGCCATCCTGACGGAAATGCTTTCCAATGTGGAAAGTTCCAACAGTTCTGTTACCCGAGGCATTGCCATGAAACACCAGACCTCTGCCAACGCTACCGACACCATCCATCATGTATGGGCTTCTGAGTTGCCAGTCAACAACTCTTATTGGACTCCATATATAAAAGGTGGAATCGACGTAGTAATGGACAACACCCGTCCTATGATGGTTCATTTTACCCAGGAGCAGATGCTCAACAATGGTATCAACAGCGAAGACTTTGCTGCCATCACAGGAAGACCATACGAGTCGGGTGGTACCTTTATCTTCAAGAACAAGATTATAGCTAAGGACGTAACCTGTCAGAACGGTTATGTAAACCAGACTGACGGTGTCATCGTACCTCCGGGCAACATGGCACAGATAATCAGAGAAGGCAAGGACACCAAGTGGTTCAGCCGCATGCTCGACCGTTTCTGTGCTCCATACTATGATGCCCAGACCACATTAAACTATAATGACAATGCCCTCCTCAATGGCAAGCCAATGATTGACTCCATTTTCCAGTGGCGCTATTTCAGCGAGCGTTCTCAGGGAGCAGTTGCTCTTCAGAGAGATCCAAAGCAGGTGGCATTGGCACAGGATATGCTTCTCAACTTCGACCCGGGATGGAACCAGTATTACAGCACATACGGCACGATGCTCGCCGATATGGGTGCGATGTTCGTTCCTGATGATGAAGCAGTAGAAGACTATTTCCTCAATCCATCCAATGGTGGTTACAACATTCTTGGACTTTATGCCAAGAAGCCTCTCACCAAGGAGAATTTCGGCGAGAACTTAGACAGTATTCCTGCTAACATCATCCGCTCATTCGTCAACAATATGATGAACGCATCCTTCGTACAGTCAGTACCAAGCAAGTTCGGTACCATCATGGACGAGGCGAGTGACCCAATCGGACTCACCTTGAAAGATGTCATCAAGAAAGAGAATGCCTACGATGTACGTATCGCCAACAATGGTGCCATCTACATGCTCAACCGAGTGATTCCACCTATTTCATATAATATCGTATCTACACCGGCATTGCTCCGCAAGGCAAGAGACTTAGGTGTGATCAACTGGGCTATCCAGGACAAGGATATGCTGAAGGTAAACTACTACGCCTACCTGCGTGCCAGCGCAGCCAACTATGCCATGTTCCTGCCAAGCAATAGAGCTTTCGACATGTATTATGTAGATCCAGTATCATTAGGTAAGAACTACAAGGATGGTCCTCGTGTACTCCACTTCTATTATAAAGATGTGCATAAGGACAAGAATATCTCTGTATCTGCATTCAAATACAATCCAGCTACAGGTTCTATCAGTTCAGACTCAACAATCGTTCAGTTGGGCGCAGTTACCGACCGCTTGATTGATATTCTGAACTATCATACCGTATCACTTTCTCAGTCCGTTTCCAAGGACAACATAGGCGTAACCAACAAATACTACAAGACCAAGCATGGCGGTGAGATTGCCATCCACGGAGGTCACGTCGGCGGAAACGTAGTAAGCGGTGGACAGATCAATGGTATTGCAGGCAGTACCTACAGCTATCCTGTTTCAGAAATCAAGGAAGCTACCAGCTACAGCAATGGTAAGGCATTTGTCATCGACCACCTCATCCAGGCACCTCAGACCAGTGTATATGGCTGTCTCAACGACAACAGCCAGTTCTCTAAATTCCTGGATTTGTGTACACCTGCCAATCTGAGCAATCTGCTGACCAGCATCGGTATGGATAAAGACGAGCAGAAGCAGTTTACCGTATTCAGCGATGTCTTTGCCAGCAATACAACAGAAAACAAGAAGTACGACTGTCTCGACCAGAACGTCAACTTCTACAACACATACAACTACACGCTGTATGCACCAGACAACAAAGCCATGGACTTGGCATTCCATAACGGTCTCCCAACCTGGGAGCAGGTAAAGGAAGTGATGGACAATGCTTCAGCAAATGACGAGAATGCCAAGGCTAAGGCACTGAAGATGGCTGAAGCTATCCGAAACTTCATCCGCTATCACTTCCAGGACTTCGCACTCTATGCCGACAACACCATCGACTACGGAGATGCACAGGAAGTAGGAAACGGCAACAGATCATACATGACCTCCTGCACCATCGGTTCTGCCTACAAACGACTCAAAGTCAAAGGTGGCAGCGGCAAGTTGTATGTAACTGACGAAGGCGGTGACGACGACGACCCAGTCATCATCAATGCAAATGGCGACAAGTTGGTCAACTTCATGGCTCGTGACTACATCTTCAAGAGTGGTGCTATAGAAACATCCTCATTCACAGCCATCCATGAGATTTCAAAGCCTCTCTACTTCAGCAGGAGCAAACGTTACGACGACGGTTTCGCCAGCAATACCCCTGAAGCCAACCAGGCACGTCTGAAGAATCTCAAGAACCTATACTATGCACAGAAGCATGGAATCAAGTTCTACAAATAATTTCACAACCAAGCTTATAACACAATGAACAATATAAGAACATACATAACCGTAGGTGCCTTATGCAGCGCTATGACAATCTCTGCTCAAGACCACCGTATTTCAGGTACCGTATCTGATGAGTTCGGTCCTGTCATCGGCTGTAATGTGATAGAGAAAGATGCCAACAACCGTAACGTGAACGCTACGATTACCGATGTGAATGGTAACTTCCAGTTAGCTATCAAGAACCCGAAGAACAAGTTAGTTGTCAGCTACGTAGGATACAAGACCTTTTCACAGGTCATCGGTTCGCAGACCAATTTCCAGGTACAGCTCAAGGACGCCAACGAGTTGGGAACAGTCACCGTAACTGCCAAGCAGCGTTTCCGCGGTGATGGTTTGAGCATCCCAAAGGACGAGGTATCTGTTGCTACCCAGACCATGAACATGGAAATCGTGGATGGTCTTGCCTTCACCAGTGCCGATGAGGCATTGCAGGGACAGATTGCCGGTCTTGACATCGTAGCCAACTCTGGTAACCTCGGTGCCGGTACTACCATGCGTATGCGTGGTGTAACCACCATCAACGGTTCCTCAGAACCTCTGATCGTTGTCAACGGCAACATCATGGACGTGCCTGATGCCAAGGATACAGACTGGTCAACCGCAACAGAGGAGACCTACAGCTCTTTGCTTTCCATCAACGTGAACGATATCGAGAGCATCGACATCATGAAGGATGCCGCTGCTACCGCTATCTGGGGTGCCCGTGGTGCCAATGGTGTCATCAGCATCAAGACCAAGCGCGGTAAGCGCGGTAAGATCCGCATCGACTACAACTTCTCACTCCAGGGCAACTGGCAGCCTAAGGGTTACAACCTCCTCTCGGGTGACGAATATACCATGTTGATGAAGGAGGAACTCTACAACCCTACACAGAATCCTTCTGCTACCACCAACATCAATGAGTTGAATTACAACAAGAGTTGGGCTGAGTACAACAACTGGAATGACAATACAGACTGGGTGAAAGCAGTAACCCAGACCGGCTGGAACCAGAGCCACGGTCTCACCATCTCGGGTGGTGGTGAAAAGGCTGTATTCCGTATCTCTGCCAACTATGACCATCAGACCGGTACCATCATCAAGCAGGTATTGAACCGTTTCTCTACCCGTTTGAACCTGGAATACTACGTGAGTGACAAACTGAAGTTCACCACCGAGTTCCCATTGACATATACCAAGAACCAGAAGAGCTATGCCAACATTTTGGGTAAGGCCCTCTCCATGGCTCCTAACATGAGTATCTACCGTGAGGATGGTAACGGCATCGACACCAACGAGTACTACATCATGCTGCCTTCAGCAGAAAAAGACGAATATGGTTCATCCGTCAGCGGAACCTCTTCTCTCCAGTTGAAGTCGGTACGCGATATCGGTAACCCTGTGGCTATCGCCAACTTGGCATGGAACAACGAGAGTACCTACCGTATCACTCCAGACTTCCGTATCAACTACTATTTCTTAGGCAATGACGACCATAAGACCCGTCTCGACTACGAGGGTCAGGTTTATCTGGATATCTTCTCCAAGAGCAACCCTACCTATTGCCCAGGTTCGTTGAGTACAAACGGTTGGAAAGACAATAGCTACAACCTCTATACAATGGATGACTACAACTCATTCCAGTTCCAGACCCGCCACCAGCTGATTTTCACTCCTAAGTTCAAGAATGAAGATATTGCCTGGATGATGTTGGGCCGTTGGGAGTTGACTTCCGGTACCAGCTATGGTCAGAACGTAAGTGAGCGCAAATTGCCATTGGGCGCACAGTCTCCTACCCTTCCTGCCGAAATCTCCAACATGTCAACCAGCAATGGTGAGTGGCGCAGCATGGCAGGCGTATTCTCTACACACTTGTCTTACAAGGGTCGTTACAATGCCGACTTTACAGTACGTGCCGACGGTACTACCCGTTTCGGCGACAATAACAAGTGGGGTTACTTCCCAGGTATGTCAGTCCGCTGGAACATCAGCGACGAGCCTTGGATGAAATGGTCTCGCAAGGTGCTCTCTATGTTGGCATTCCGCCCATCATGGGGTGTGAACGGTAGAACTCCAAGCAGCGAGTATCTGCAGTATGCGAAATATGCAGCCGGCAGCCAGTATGGTAACGGCAATACCCTGCTTCCTTCTACCCGTGTAGATGGTTTGCAGCTCAGTGACCTGAAATGGGAGAAGACCACCTCATGGAACTTAGGTGCCAATTTAGGACTCTTCGACGACATGATTGAGGCAGACTTCAACTACTATTACAAGAAGACCAAGGACTTGCTGAACCCAGGTGTTGCCATTTCTTCTCAGACCGGTTATACCACTTTGGCATGGAAGAACATCGGTTCTATGGAGAACAAGGGTTGGGAATTCAACATTACTGCCAAGAAGTTCATCAAGGCAGGTAAGTTCTCAATGGATGCCAGCTTCAACATAGCCCAGAACTTCAACAAGATCACAGAGATGGATCAGACCGTACTCGATGGTATCAACGAGGACTGGTCTGCAGATAGCCGCGGTAAATACTTCAAGCGTATCCAGGTGGGTAATGCCTTAGGTTCTATCTTCGGTTTGCGCCACAAGGGCGTATATCAGTACTCCTATGACTATCTGGAGAACTTACGTCGCCAGGGTTATGTCATGGATGGCAACGAGAAGATCATCATCAGAGACAACAACGACCTCGTGGATTACCTCAACAACCGCTTCCTGCCAGCCGGCAAGACAGCTCCTATCGCCCTGAACAGAGATGGCAAGGTGATTACAGGTGCTGACGGCAAGCCTTTGCGCATGACCTACAACTCCAAGGATGGCGGTGAGACCTACAAGTTTGACGGTGGTGATGTGATTTACGAAGATGTCAACCACGACGGTACCATCAATTCATTGGATATGGTTTATTTAGGCAACTCAAATCCTAAGTTCTCTGGAGGTTTCGGTTTCACCTTCCGTTATGGCAACTGGTCATTGCGTACCAACTTCGTTTACCGTACCGGTTTCAAGGTAGTAAACTTTGCACGAATGGGAGTAGAAAAGATGTATGACACCACCAACCAGAGTACAGCCGTAAACTGGCGCTGGCGCAAGAACGGTGACGTAACAGAAATTCCACGCGCACTCTACAACTATGGTTACAACTGGCTCGGTAGCGACCGCTACGTGGAGGATGCCTCATTCCTGCGTTTCAGCTACGTCAGTCTGAGCTATGATGTTCCAAAGAAGTTCCTCAAGAGCGTAGGTCTGAATACCTTGCGATTCGACCTGAGCGGTCAGAACATCTTCGTTTGGAGCAAATATAGCGGTACAGACCCAGAGCATGCAAACAACGGTTGGAACTTTGCTTCAGACAGTTCACAGACACCACGAAGCAAATCGTTCACCCTCCGCATGAGAATCGGAATTTAATCCAACACAAAAACAGAGACTAACAATGAAAAATAAAATAAACAATATCGTCAAGAGTTTAGCCGTAGCAACCTTAGGTATGCTGTCGCTTAGCTCATGCAATGACTTCCTGACCATCTATCCTACCGACAAGACCATCGGCGAGAACTTCTGGCAGACCAAAGATGATGTCACACAGGTGGTAACTGGTGCTTACACCGCCATGATTAATGGAGGAATCATAGAAAGAATGATTATGTGGGGTGACTACCGCTCAGACGAGTTGAAGAAACATCCTTCACTGAAAAACACTACATTGGATGATATTTCCAAAGGAGATTTATACCCAAGTAGCGGTTACAACTCATGGGCATGCTTCTATAATGTCATCAATACCTGTAACATCGTATTGGCTCATGCCCCAGAGGTGATGGAGAAAGACCCTGAGTTCACCGAGGGTGACTACCAGACAGCCCGTGCCCAGATGTTAGGTTTGCGTGCCCTCTGCCACTTCTATCTGGTTCGTGCTTTCCGTGATGTTCCTTACGTGACAAAGGCATACGAAAATACAGACGACATGAAGTTGGACGGCCAGCTGGCACCAGATTCTACCCTCCAGCTCTGTATCGAAGACCTGAAAGAAGCAGAGAAGGGCTGCTACAATTACGGTATCTTCGGAGAGGACGACTGGCGAACAACCGGTTTCCTCAGCAAGGATGCCATCAATGCCATTCTCGCTGACGTATATCTCTGGAGAGCTTCTCTCTGGAGCGGTACAGATGCTGCCAAAAGCAAGGAGTATTACCAGGCATGTATTGACCATGCTGACAAGGTAATCACCTCCCACTTAAACTATTTCGAGGCTAACATCAAGGGTACCAGCCAGGAGTCAGTTTACCGCAACAGCAGACAGCAGTACTACTTATATAAAGGTCTGTGGGCTGACTACTATAACTTCGTAAAAGGTAACTCCTCTGAAAGCGTCCTCGAACTTCAGTTTGACGGAGAGAAGAACTCAAACACCATGCTGTGCAAGAGTTACTTCAAGTGGGAGAAGCAGGAGTCTGGCTACGGTATGATGGTAGGTACATCTACAGTAGGTGGTGCCATCGGCGACAATCCATCTCCAGCAACCAAGAGTGCTTCTACCGCAAATTACTTCCAGTCTGAAAACGACTACCGCTTCTACAACAGCAGCTATGGTGTGAATGATGACAACTACTCTTCTTATGAGGTGAAGAAGATGGTGAACAAAGAAAATGCCATTTACGACATTCCTACCCGAAAGAAAGGTAGTATCTATATCCAACCACTCCGTGACTTCGACAGGTTCGACCAGAACTGGATCATCTACCGCATCACAGACGTCATGCTGATGAAGGCAGAGGCTCAGATTCAATTAGCAGGTACAGAAACCAACAAACTGAAGAATCCATTTGCCCTGATCCAGGCTGTGAACCAGCGTTCTATCAGTACGACGGCACTCAAGGACACCTTGGTTTATCAAGACAACTACAACAAGGCAGACAAGATGGAAATGCTCTGCCTCCAGGAAAGAGGACGCGAGCTCTGCTATGAAGGTAAGCGCTGGTTTGACCTGGTGCGCTACTGTTACCGCCACATGACAGGTGTAGATCCTACCAAGACACTCTACGAGATAGACCCTAACGGCAGTAATCTGCCAAGTATTGCCAACAAGAGCAACACATTCAAGGACATCCTCGCTACCAAGTATAGCACAAACCTATACAAGTTTAAAAACGAGGGACATCTCTACTGGCCAATCCTGAACAACGAGACCAAGACCAACAAGCTGATTCACCAGAATCCTGTTTGGGTAGAGACACAAAGTTCTGAGAGAACAGAAGAATAACATTCAAGAAATTCATAATTAAGTATAGCTTTATGACAAAGTTCATTCATAAGATAGGTGGCATGGTAGCAGGTGTAGCATTCGGTGCACTCGCCTTCACTTCATGCTCCGAGCAAATAGATGAAAGCAACCTCTATACTTTCACCGGTGAAACCATCACCGACTACTTGCGAAGCGATTCCACTCTGTCGGATTTCGCAAAGATAACAGAGTATGCAGGTTTGGCAGACCGCCTGTCAGCATACGGAACCTATACCTGCTTCGCTCCAACCAACGAGGCGGTAAAAGAATATATCCAAGAATTGTGGGAAGATAAAAAGTCTGCAAATCACAATGGACTCTATACAGGTGATGTAAGTAATGAAAACACGTTGGATCGCCTTTGGAAGTCCGAGAAACGTGACTCACTCTGCAAAGATATCGTAGAGGCACACCTTACGGGTCTGAAGAAGACAAGCAATGATCTGCTGGCAGGTTCAGACATCACCATGATGGGCGGTAACACTCACTCACCAAAGCGTGTAGGCGACGACATCACCATCGATGGAACCACCAAGATCATCAACAAAGACCACGAGGTGGAAAACGGTGTGGTTCATACCATCGACAAACTGTTCTACCGCTCTACCAATTATATTATAGACGAAATGGAGAACATGGGAATCTATAGTATCTGGTGCGATGCCTTGAAGCAGACAGGTCTGGATGAGGTGATGAAGGAGCATATCCGTACCAATGGTATCAACTGGTTTACCATCGATCCGGAAACCAAATATCCATTTGCTGAGTATCCTACAAGCTGCAAGGTGGGATTCACCGTCTTTGCAGAGACCGACAAGGTACTCCAGAATAAAGGTATTACCAACTGGAAAGAGCTGGCAGCCAAAGCTAACGAGTGGTACAAGGATTGCGCTTCCTGGTACAGCTACTTGGAAGATCATCCGGAAATCAAGATCAGCACAGGTACCGACTATACCAATCAGTGGAATACATTGAACATGTTCCTCCGCTATCATATCCTGAAATATTCACTTTCTATGGACAAGTTGGTTTACTCTTACAACGAGTTGGAATATGCAGATGTATATGAATATGTACGTACCTTATTGCCATACACCATGTTCAAACTGACAGGTGTAAAGGAAAACGGTGCCGTCAGTTCAATCTGGATCAACCGCGTATTGAACAATCCTACATTGACCAGCACACCGGGTGCCAACTCCAAGGATGCATATCGAGCAGCAAATACGGTTAAAGACGGTGATTATGGTATTCAAGTAGCTGGCGGTTCAGCACTCTCCCGCCAGGCTTCCAATGGCTGGATTCACCCTATCAATGACATTCTCTGCTACGAGAAAAAAGTACCAAACGAAGTACTCAACGAGCGTATGCGTTTCGAGTTCATGTCATTGTTTGATGAAAGTATGACCAATCAGATCAGAGGTTATTCATATCAGGAGCTTTCTTCAAGATACGGTCGCAACGACCGCAAGATTGGTGCCATCCGCATCCCTGAGGGATTCTTTGAGAACATGGTCATCTACAACGGTGAGTCATCCCGTGTATATTATCTGACCAAGGACGAAGCAAAGACCGGTAACAACAATTATATCAAAGACTGGGATTGCTGGTTGGACTATCAGGGCGACGAGTTGTTCGTAAGAGGAGCCTACGACTTTGCCATCAAGTTACCACCAGTTCCAAAAGACGGTACCTACGAATTGCGCTTCGGCTATGTAATCACCGGACACCGTACGATGGTACAGTTCTCTTTGGGCCATTCTTCAGACCGTTCCAAGATGACGACCTGCGATATTCCACTCGACCAGCGAGAGGGCATCACGTCAACCACCATCGGCTGGACAGACCCAGACAAGGATGGCGACTTAGGTGCAGCGACCGACAAGTCAATGCATAACCGTGGATGGATGAGAGGCCCTAACTACTTCAGTAATTACAAGAAGGGAGCTGAGGGTACTGCCCGTACGAACATCAGCCGTCAGCCACATATTCGCCGTGTCGTAACCAAGCAGTTCTTCAAACAAGGTGAGGACAACTGGTTCCGCTGCAAGACAGCCATGCCAGAGAATACAGAAGCTGAGTTTGAGCTTGACTACATCGAGATTGTTCCTGCAAGCGTGTATAACCACCCTACTCTGACAGAGGATGTATTCTAATCAGGTGAATGTATTCTAACAAGAAAACAAACATAGAAATACAAAAGATATGAAAGTAAAATATATAATAATGACAGCAGTAGCAGCTTTGGGTTTCCAAAGCTGCACCGACTGGGATGACCATTATGACGTAACTACTGATGGCTCCGGCGTATCAGACCAGACACTGTGGGAGCAGATCAGCAACAATCCGAAGCTCAGCAATTTTGCTGCACTGATGGAAAAGGTAGGTTACGACAAGGCTTTGTCCAATAACCAGAGCTACACCGTATGGGCACCAGCCAACGACGCTTTCGACTTCGAAAAATACAATGCCATGAGCGACAGCTTGCTGAAGGCAGAATTCCTCAACAACCATATCGCCCGCGGTTATCACAGAGCTACCGGTGAGATCAGTGAGCGTGTCCACCTGCTCAACAAGAAGGTGATGTCATTCCAAGGCAATGGAAGCTATACATTGGGCAATATCGCCATCGACAGTACCAACATGTTGGCCAAGAACGGTATCATGCATCTGATGAGCAAATACATGGACTTCCGTCCTAACTTCTATGAAGAGTTCCTGCGCAATGAGAACACGACCAGTCTTGCCCAGCTCTACAAGAGTGCCATGAAGCGTGAAATCGACAAGGAGAACAGTATCGAGGGCCCTATCAAGGATGGAGCAATGACCTATCTTGATACCGTATATGTAGAGAGCAACAAGATGTTCAACTACCTGAACTCCAAACTGACCACAGAGGACAGTACCTATACCATGATTGTTCCTACAGACAAGGCATGGAAAGCGGCTTATGATAAAGTAAAGTCTTATTATAAGTATCCGAAATCCATCAAGCCTTTCACCGTGAAGAACAACGATAAAACAGGCGAATTGGAATACACTCAGGCTGGTGCCATAACCTTAGATGCAGATAGTTTGACAGAATTATATACCACAACATCTATCCTGAGACCACTGATTTACAGTCATACCATCAATCCTGCTTTCCAGAAGGGTGATATTCCTACAGGAGCAACAGACTCTATCAAGAGCACAACAGGCGACGTAATCTGCAACACCCTGAACTACCGTAGCGAAAACAGCCGTTTGGTTTACGATGCCAAGGACATGTTTGTGAATGCAGAGAAGAAAGTGATGAGCAACGGTAACGCATGGCTCACAGACTCGCTCCGCGTAAAACCTTGGGACAGCTGGTGCCCTATCATTCACCTGAGAGCACAGAACGGTAATTTCCAGGCAGCAGTGGATAAAGTATCCATCAACCAGAACGTAGCAGTAAGCAGCGACAACAGAAACAAGAATGTAGAAGGCTCCATGCACGCCAACCAATATTATGAGGTAACATCCAACCTGGGTGCAGTGCCAGAGGTTTACTTCTATATGCCAGAAATGTGGTACACTCCATACGCTGTATATCTGACAATGGTTCCTGCCAACATCACCAATGAAGAAGCAGAGGTAACCTCACAGAAGCTCCAGGTACGTTCATTCCAGAACGATGCTGCAGGTGGAACACTCACCAGATTTGCCCCTGTACCTCTGAAGAAGGACTTCAACGTTTCTTCCAACTTCGCATCAGTTGTATTCGACTATGGTACGAACGAGAAATCCAAGATTGTGAGCAAATTCATGGGTGTATTCAATCCATCATTCTGCTACCGCAACCTGAGCAACTTCACAGACCCTGTGGCATATCCGGTATTCAACATACGTAGTGGAGACCGTGCGGTCAAGAACCAGAGTGCAGTACTGCGCATCGCAGGCATCACATTAGTTCCTATGGAAGCCGTGAAGTACTATCAGGCTCAGAAAGCATTGAACGGAGAAAGTGGTGAAGAATATAAAGATGAAATGCCGGAAATCTTCTGGGATCTCAATTCATACACCTATTAATAACACGAACTCAACAATTGAAGACAATGATAAATTTCAGAATATTGGCTATAATGGGCTTGATGGCAGTAGCTGCTGAAATCAATGCCCAAGAGACAACCGACAACGCCGAAAAGAGAGCGAAGGAAACGGTAAACAAAAAGCAGCCAAACTATCCGATGAAAGAGGTATCCGGTACCATCTACGATGCTGCCACAGGCAAGCCTCTTAGCGGTGTGCAGATCCAGGCACTTGGAAATGCTCGCTATGCTGCCATGACCAACGAGGACGGTACCTTCACGATCAAGGTGCCTACCTTCACTACCTCGCTCTATCTGTTTACCTCACAATATGCAAGCCAGCAGGTATCTATCGCAGGTGTCAACAACATCCAGGCGAAGATGCTCAGCGACAAGTTCAACGAGATGTACACCAATGGTACGAAGTTGGGCAACGAGGCAAGCCTGAAAGCACAGGTAAGTACACAGACTTCCATAGAAGACCTCATCGGCGAGAAATTGGGTGCTGATGTACGCACCGTGAAGCGCTCAGGTGCTCCAGGCATCGGTTCTGCCATGTTTATCCGTGGTCTGAACTCCCTGAATGCCAACGCCCAGCCTCTCATTGTAGTGGATGGTGTTCCTATGGACATGCAATACGACGGCACTTCACTTCAGACAGGTATGTTCAACAACCAGTTGCTGAACATCAATCCTGCCGACATCGAGAAGGTTACTGTACTGAAGAATGGTACTGCCATCTATGGTGCCAAGGGTGCCAATGGTGTCATCGTACTGGAGACCCGCCGCGGCAGAACCATCGCTACACGTATCGATGCCAACATCGGTATGGGTGTCAACCTGGTGCCACGCCTGCCAAAGGTGATGGATGCAGATCAGTATATGAGCTACGCTACCGAAATGCTCAGTACCTATCCTAAGATTGACAAGTTCTTGGAAAAGGGTTCTCTCAACTTCCTGACCACAGATCCAAACAACTATTATTATAAGACATACCATAATAATACTGACTGGAGCAAAGAAGTATATGAGACTGCATTGAGCCAGAACTACAGCATCAATGTGATGGGTGGTGATGAGGTAGGTATGTACAACCTCTCACTCGGTTATACAGACGGACAGAGCACCGTGAAGAAGAATGGTTTCAACCGTGTGAACATCCGCTTCAACAGTGACCTGAGCATCATCAAGAATTTCTTCTCAACCCAGTTTGACATCGACTATGTCAAGTTGAGCCGTGATGTATTCGACGATGGAGCACCAAGCGATTTCAGCAAGGGTACCGTAACATCTCCTACCCTCCTCGCGCTGATCAAGGCTCCTATCCTGAATCCATACCTCTACAACAATACAACCCGTGAGTTGACCTCTACATTGGCAGATGCAGATGACTTCCTGACTCCATTGAATCAGAACCTCTCATTGGCTAACCCAACAGCCTTGTTAGTAAATGGTAGCGGCAACAACAAGAACCGTATGGAGAACTCTATGTTCCATATCCGTCTGGCTCCTAAGTTTGAATTCAAGGGTGGATGGACATTGAGAGAGAACATCAACTATACGCTGAACCGTAACTCCCAGCGTTACTATCGTCCAAAGGGCGGTGTTCCTACCTACTATGTAGAAGGTTTGGGTAGAGTTCAGACGCAGTCAGCTTCTATCTTCGCCAAGGAAGAAACCCTGATGAGCGACACCCGTCTGGACTTCACACGCCTCTTCGGTGCTCACTCGCTCAAGGCGATGGGTGGTTTCAGATACCTCAGCTACAACTATGAGATGAACAACCCGACAGGTCAGTATAGTACAGCCGGTAATGACAAGTTGCCTAACGTATCCAACAGCATGGACTTCAAGGATGCCACAGGTAACGACTACAAGAACACCTCACTCACCTGGTATGCTCAGGCAGATTACAACTACCGCAACCGCTACTTCCTGCAGGTAGCTGCCTCTATGGAGAGCAGCAGTACCTTCGGCAAGAAGGCTACAAGTCTGCGAATCGGTGATGTGGCATGGGGCTTCTTCCCAAGCGTACAGGCTGGTTGGGTAGTAACCAATGAGAACTGGGCTCCAAAGGGAAAGAACTTCAACTACTTGCGCCTCAACGCAGGTTATGAAGTGACAGGAAATGACAACATCAACAACAAGGCTGCCCGCACATCCTTCGAAGTGTTGAAATTCCTGCACAACAACATTCCAGCCGTACAGCTCAACAATATCGGTAACGAGAACATCACTTACGAGAAGACTCGCCGCTTCTATACAGGTTTCGAGAGCCAGTGGTTAGAGAACCGTTTAGGTTTGGACTTCACCTTCTTCTTCAACCACACCACCAACCTTCTTACATTGAAGGATTTCACCACTCCTGTGGCAGGTGTAAAGAGCTATTGGAGCAACGAGGGCAGTCTGGACAACAAGGGTGTAGAGGTACACATCAACGGCAAGCCTATCGTCAGCCGCAAGTTCACTCTGGAATTAGGAGCAAGCATCGGTCATTATCTGAACGTGATCAAGTCGCTTCCTAACAACACAACCCTTGCCCTGAATGGTCAGGAAAATGCAGCAGTAGGCTACACATCCAGCATCTACGGCAACCAGAACATCGCAACACTCGTCAATCACAGTGCAGGCGTATTCTATGGTTACAAGACAGCCGGTGTATTCTCTACCGATGCAGAAGCAAAGGCAGCAGGCAAGGACGGCTATCTCTACCAGGTAGATGAAACCGGAGCCAAGAGCTATTTCAAGGCAGGTGACATGCACTTCGTGGATCTCAATGGCGACGGCATCATCAATGAGAGCGACAAGACCATCATTGGTGATCCAAACCCTAAGTTGTATGGTAACTTCTTTGCTCACGCTACATGGGGCAACCTGACATTATCAGCCATATTCGGTTACTCGATCGGCAATGATATCTACAACTATCAGCGCAGCATCCTCGAGGGTGGCAATAACTTCTACAACCAGACCAGCGCCATGACAGACCGCTGGAGAGCAGAAGGCCAGGTAACCAATATGCCTCGCATCTCTTATGGAGACAAGATGGGTAACTCACGCTTCAGCGACCGATGGATAGAGGATGGCAGCTACCTGAAGCTCCGCTCCCTCAATATCAACTACAAGATACCTGTCAACTCTTCATGGCTCCAGGGACTTCAGGTATGGGCAGAGGCGAACAACCTCTTCACCATCAGCAAGTATCTTGGCGGAGATCCAGAGATGTCTGTATCCAATGCAGTGCTTTACCAGGGCATTGACACAGATTGCGTATCACAAGGTCGCACCTTCACGCTCGGTGTGAAGATCAACCTCTAATAATAGTACAACAATCACAAAGCATACAAAAATGATAAAAATTAAATATTTTATTGCAGCACTCATGGCTGCTATCACACTCAACTCATGCAGTGATATGTTCGATGATGGATCCAACCGCTACATCACCAATCCATCGCTTGATGATAAAGTGGACTCCATGTTCTACATCAATGGTATATTGAAGGGTGTACAGCAGGCCATCGACCAGAATGTGCTTATCAACGAACTTCGTGGTGACCTATTGACCATCACGAAGGACGCTTCAACCGATTTGCAGAAACTGGCTTCTTTCGATTACTCCGGCACCAACAAGTACGATTCTGCATACGTTTACTACCGTATCATCAACAACTGCAACTACTACATTGCTCACCGTGACACCACGCTGATTACCGGTTCCAGTGAAGTGGCGATGAAGGAGTATGCAGAGGCCAAGGCTATCCGTGCATGGGCTTATCTCCAGTTGACCCACAACTACGGCAAGGTACCTTTCTATACCAAGCCGTTGACGGATATCGCCGGCATCGAGAATGCTGCAAGTTCCGAGAAGAAAGATATCAATGGTATTACTGCTGAGTTGGCTCCAGACCTGGAGCAGTATGTAGATCTGCCAGTACCTAACTGGGGTAACTTTGATGCAGGTACCAACGATGCAGGAAACAACAAGACTGTCAATACAGCGAAGATGATGATTCCTGTAAGATTGATCTTGGCAGACCTGTATCTGGAATCCGGCAACTATGCAAAGGCTGTAGAGCACTACTTCAACTACCTGAAGAAGAACAAAGAGACGGTTAAGAACTATTTAGCAAGACCTACCTACAGTCCTGATTACAATAGCTACCCTACTTCGTTAAAGAATGGATACTACTGTATGGTTTCCAATACATCAGACTGGAAAAGCCGCTATATCAACGACTTGGAAACTGATACTTACGTAGCAATGGCTACCAATAAGTTGCGTGGTGAGATTACAGCTTTGCCAGGTCTCTTCGGTTACAATTACTATACTTCATCAGATGGTACGGAAGTAAACGAGAAGATTTCTCTTGAACCTACCAATGCCTATATGAATTTGAGCAACAGTCAGGACTTCTACTATGCAAATGGAAATGGTAACGGCAGTTCTGAATTCAACATCAAGAACCTGATTTTCGCTAAAGCCTCTATCGGTGATATGCGCTACCACAGTTCATACGAAAGAGTGAAGTTTAGCACACAGGTGGAATTGACTAAGGTCATCCTGAAGTATTATAATGCCAATATCACATTGTACCGAACTGCGGGTATCTATCTGAAGTTAGCTGAGGCTGTAAACCGTATGGGACATCCTGATGTAGCATTCGCCGTATTGAAGGATGGCTGGAATCATACCTTGGAAGAGGACACCACCTATATGACCCAGGAAGGCATCAAGTTCCTCAAGACCACCTTGCCATTCCTGACACCAGAAAACCGTGTCGTTTTCAATGATGAAAGTGAGACCAACGGTATGTCTTTGGGTAATCAGGGTATTCACGCTCGCGGTGCTGGCTTCACCATGGGCAATGGTTCCGGTTATCAGTTCCAGAATGAGATTGACAAGAAGTTGGCTCAGTTGGGCCATGCTTATCCTGCCAATGCAACTGCAGAAGACAGTTTGAGAATCAATCAGGACTGTGTAGAAGACCTGCTCTGCGATGAAATGGCATTGGAGCTTGCCTGGGAGGGTTCCCGCTATGGCGACCTCTGCCGCATTGCACGCCACAAGAACACAGACAGCTATTGGGGCACCAACTACGGTTCACTCTGGCTTCGTGACAAGCTTGCGTTCAAGAATCTCAGCATTGATCTCAGCAATCCAGAAAACTGGTTTATGCCATTCAAATAAAAGGCTCGGACATGAGTTATAAAACATCAAGTGGCCACACTTGATATAACAAGTTAGAAACGCTTTCTCGCCTGCGAGAAAGCGTTTCGTTTGTATAAATACCCTTCACCCTTCACCTATGCCACATAAACAACTGACACTCAGACGGTTACTCAAACAATTACTCATTTCCACCCTTCACCACCTTTCACCACCTTTCGTCTTGTAAAAATTTTCGTCATTCTTCACCACCCGTTATTTATTTTAGCATCTTCCGGCTTTCCATGAAAAGTGAAGCAGACTTCTATGAAGAGTGAAGTAGGCTTCTATTAAGAGTGAAGCAGGCTTCTATTAAGAGTGAAGCAGGCTTCTATTAAGGCTAAAATAACATTCAGATGACAGACGGTGAAGGGTGAAGATGGGTGGTGAAGGGTGAATTTTTACCCTTCACCTCCAGAACCCCAGTGTTTATGGGGGTTTCAGGAAAAAAGATGAAGGGTGAAGGGTAAATGCCTATACGAGTTGAAGAAAAAGGACTAAGATAGAAAAAAAACTTGCCTATGGCGCAAAAGTGCCCTCAGTAAGGGCACATTATTGCCATAGGCAAGCACATGGTCGGAACACAACTTATTTAACTAAATATCTCTTTCCATTGACCAATATGATTGTACCAGGAGAGACAGCATCCTTGTGGATGCGCTGGCCAGATAAAGTATAGACTATCTTGTCGTTTATACCTTTCACAGAGTCTGCTGAAACCTCCCTGATAGCAGTAGGCGTTTCTTTGACATGGAGCACAACAGGCTTCCAGGTATCCAGACGACCATCCCCATCAGCATCCACAAGTCCCGTCGTTCCATTAGGAACAAACAGATGAACCTCCTCAGCCTGTTTTTCCGTGACAGGATCCGCAACCGTACCGGCACCCTTGATTACCTTAAAGGTAATTTTCTCCTGAGGCGTATCCCCGAAGATAGCCATGATGGCCACGTGATGCAGGTTGCCTGCTTTCTGCGGAAAAGGTTCAGGACACTGATTGCCCACAACATTGCCCTTCGAATCAAAAGCCACAATCTCACAATCATCCAGGAGAACACCATTCCACATCACCTGACAGTACAAGAAAGAATTGGTATTGTATATGCGATGTTCCCGCTCATAACGGTCAAGATATTGGATTTGGCGCCAGCCGCTCTCCTTCTCCCAACCAATCTGACCAAATTTCTTATATCCGTCAGACTTTCGATAAGTACCATCCTCACAAGCCTCAGACTTGGAAGAATACTTGTCGTGAATGTCGGTCTGTGCGGACATTCCCTGTGCCGCACAAACCAGACATAATAATAAAAAGAATTTTCTCATAAATCTTACTTGTTAAGATGAACGAATTTCTTGTTACCACGAATGACAACAGACTCGATAGCATGCTTAGCCACACGCCTACCGTTCAAGTCATACGTTGCTTCTGAACTATCCTCATCCGTCTTGACAGAGCCAATACCCGTGGTAGAAGCCAAGTCGATGACGAGAGGTTGGTCAAGACTACCCACGATAGCGTCGTCACGATAGAACATGGTTCCAGGAATCACCTGTTCCATTCCATCCACGCTGACGATGAAACGCAAGTTAGCACCACTGTTCTCACCAGCAATCGTGATGAAATAAAGATCAGCATGAGCCTCATCAGTCAAGGCACGAAGTTCACCATCACCATCAATCACTCTGACTACGGCATCCGAACGGACAGCACCATGCTTATCTACCACACGGGCAATGACGTTCATATTGCCTTGATGCATCTGGGCAATCTCAGTTTTCTCATTCACTGCATCATCTCCACCCAGTCTCATGCTCTTAGCCATAGAGGTTTCCCTGGCAGCAGAAGAAGTTGCAGATGGATAATGGAAAGTCTGCTGCTGATTACGAGTAGAATAATACAAGTAACCCTCGCCCGACTTCAAAGCCTCCAAAGAGCCTACCCATTCACTACTGTTCCAAGAAGCAAAAGCAGTCTGACTCTTGACGACATCACCTTCCTGAGGTTCGAGATCAGCAAACGCATTGCCGAGAGAAACGTATCCAGGAGCCTTATAGCCAATCCAGTTCCAATTAGGTTTGATGACAACAGGATCATTGGCGACATCAATAGCATCACCGACAACAGACAGAGATACAGGCGCATTGCCCTGGATTTTGTACATCTCGCCAGCTACCATCTCATTGATGGAATTGCTGGTAGGAGTCCACTGTCCATTTTCACTGATCATATAGTTCACCTGATTCTTGATGCCAGCGAGAAGTTCATCAGCACTTCCATTATCAGGATTCACATAGAAGCTGCTCCATTGCCATCCTTTCTTGAGATTCAGGATTTGCTCTACCTTTTCCTGGGCATTCCAAACGTTAGGTGAAGAGATGGTACCAACGATATTGTCGGTCACAAACATGTTCGCCTTGTCCATGCTCACCTCTACCATCGGAAGAACTCTACCTGTCTTAGCCTCAAACACCTTATAGGTCAAGTCCTTGCCGTTGTCCTCAGCATTACCATATACATTCATGAGCACATAGTAAGCATCATAGCGAGAGAAGTAAGTAGGCTTAGCCACACCCACACATCTGTCACCTCGGAAGGCAGCCACGATGTCATTCACGTCTTGCGACATCTCACCATTGATTTCAAGCTGACCATTGACATTCATCGTAAATTCGTAATCTGCAGAATTTACGCTCCAGTCTGGAGCCACACTCGTACTGTTCACCTTGATGACCATAGGTTCTGGTACGCCCAAGTTACCAGTCAGGTAAATCGTAGCCTCCTGACTGCCGATGGCAAGAGCAGGATCAACCGCAAAGGTCAACTTCTTGCTGGAGAGCGCAGGCAGATAGCCCGTTTCATTCTCCAGAGTGAGCCAAGATGGCAAACCGCTTACAGTCCATGACTCTGTAGTACCACTATTATTATTGATTTCAGCCTCGATGCTCACCTTTTCTGTACCATGCTTCACGGTTTCCACTTCATCCTGCTTCCATACGAGTTGGTTTTGGCGAACATAGACATCCCATGTCACATTCTCAGAATAGTTGTTGTGACTGTCACGTACATTCTTGACCGTTACAGTCAGCGTGCATCCCTCGATACGTTGTGGTTGCTCTGTGAGATTTACCAGAATCTTACGTTCGCTTGCCACATATTCGAAGCTTACATTCTGCTTATCAGGTACAGACTTCAATGCCGGTACATTATCAGAAGTAGGCGCAAGAGTTACAGGCACATTGACAGGCTTAACTTCCCCAGAGCGTGTAGCACTCTGGTCGGAGAGCGTTGCTAAGATGGTAGGCGCATTACCTTCATCAAGCCCACCTTCCTCGAAAGGATAGTAAGCTATCAAGCCATCACTTGCCTTATTGACACGGGCATACATATTGTTCTTTATGACATCACCCATACGGCGACCCTTCCAGATACGGATTTCATCTATCGCACCCTTCAGCATATCCGTAGCCTGAGCACCATCATACTTACCACCCAAGAACAACTTACTTGTCTGGATGGCAGGAAGAACAGAAGCCATCATCTGCTTCTTAGCCACACCATCGAGATAAACCGTAGCAGAACCTGATGTACTCTTCAGCACATTGATAGCTACATGGTGCCACTGGTTGTCAGTCACCTTGTCAGAACCGATTGCATAATCAGCGCCATTCACATTCATCTTGAGCAAACCAGCCTCATCCACAAAGATGTCGAGCTGATCCTTGCTATTGAATCCGAAGACATTCGCCTTACCATTCTGTTTTTCCTCTGCACGGAACCAGAATTCAGCCAAATAGCTTTCCTCATGGGTTGTGGCGATCTTGGAAGCATCCACAGCAACGACGGTCTTTCCGTCCAAGGCAAGTGCATAATTCTTGCTTGCCAAATACCAGGCTGTAGCAGAAGGCAAAACGAGATCACGACTGCGAGCATAGTCGGTAGCCAAACCACCATGACCTTCATCCAGTCGCCAATAGCCCATCAAGCCATCGCTATAACGGGTCTTCCGCTCGTACATTTCATTCTGAGCCTCACTCCAAGGACGAGCCTGATTCCAAAGACTGACATCATGTATCTGACCTTGCATCTTCTCACCCAATGTGATAGGACCATTGCCTTTGTACTCACCAACCTTTAAATTGTTGAACAAGACAACATCAAAGGCATCATAAGCATAATTGGCATTGAGGGTCTGCTTCTCTGCATCATAACTGAAGCTGACAAACTGCCAGGTATTCTTCTTGAAAGCATTGTCGCTGGTAAATTTCTGTCCATTGACATCAACTACCATCTTGTCATCATCAGCCACGCTCACGGTCATTCTGCCAGCCTTCGTGCCATGTGAGAACACTTCACCCTTGGCAGAGTAACGCATCCACATATTGACGGCAAACGACTTATTGCTTAAATTGAAGCTGGCATTGGTCTTGGCACCTTCGCCACCTGTCAGATTCAGGGCCACATCATGAGCTACCTGTGCATCATTCAATTCTCCCTGGATAGAGAAGTTGTCAGCCTTGCTCATCGCACCAGAACGAATATCCTCGTTGAAAGTCAAGGAGATTTCGCTGTCTGCGGTAAGTACGCCATTAGATGGATTAGGATTGCTAATCACCTGTGGGCGAGCCATATCCTTATAGAAGGAAATGACCTCAGAAGACTTCGTCACCTCTTCACCACCAAAGTTGCTCACCGTAATGGTACGGATATTCCATTGACCATCAGGATAAGTATCATTGTTTGCCATACTGAAGACATAATTGAATGTACCTTCATCAGGCAACAAGCCCTTGTTCTTATCAGCAGCCGCTTCCTTCTCGCTGACTACCCACTCTTTCACGGTAAGCCACTGCGGATTGCCCTGCTGCTGTACCTGCAGGCGAACACTCTTCATACCACGAGCATTCTTATCATAATTGCTGATGGTAAGATGCATCGAAGTACCCGTCTCCATATTGATGGCACTCTCAGCTGCCTTCAGAGAGACATCACTACTCGTCTGCTGGAAGTAGGCACTGAGTTTCAGGATTTCCTCGATATTGCTATCACAGGTGCTTGACATACGAAGCTGCAAATCCTTATAATCATAAATGTCAGGATTGGTCTGTGAAATCTGCAAAGTCTTGGTTACAGTCTCACCTGCTGGTACGAGAATGGTACGACCAGCGGTCACATCCTTACCGTCCATCTTGACAGCAGCACCATTTGGATTGGAAGAATCGACCACATTCAAGTTGAAGTAACTGTCGATATCAGCCTCACTGGTATTCTGCAAGTAGATGGTAAATGTAGCAGGTTTGCCACTTGGTACACCTGTCACAGAAGTTTCCTTGGCACTGAGATGAGGCTGCTCCACCTGAGCAGTCTTTGTCTGGATGGTAGTACCCGGTCTGTAATACTTGGTCTTCACCTCATCCTCGTATGGGCAACTGGTTTGTCCGGCACGAGTATAGAAGATAGGTCCAAATCCATCAGGAGCATCGATGACATCAATAGAAAGTGCATCGGCATCACCTATCTCTACAAGCGAGAAGCCCACTTCACGAGAAGACTCCTCGGTGCTGCCATCACTGGTAGTCGCGCCACCTCCCTTTTCTTCTTTTGTCAAAACCTCAACACCATTTCCATCAAATGCAAATCCAAGTTTTCCACTACCTACAATCAGCAGCGAAGTCTCGCTTTCCACGGTGAAATCCTTACTGTTCACCGATTGGGTAGAACTGGACACACTTGAACCGGCATCAAAAGAATAGTTCGTACGCTTGTACTCAGCATTCTCGATGGCAGTCACCTTTGCCTTCTCATTGTTGGCCAAAACCTGTGTCCATGCAGAAATCTGCGCATTATACCAGGCGATGGTATCGCTTGCCACATAGTCGTCCTTCAATTGAGAACCATTGTATGCACTCTTTGGCAAGACCATCTTATAAGACTCACCGCTAAGTTCACCAGACTTGGAAGCCTTGGCTCCCCAAACTTTCTTATCACTATTGTTGGAGCCTAATCTGGAATCAGTATTAGACAACTTGGTGATATAAACAGGCTTGTCTGTGTTATTGACATAGCCATCATAGCTGTTCACATGTACCAAGCAAGAGTTACGCAACTTCTTGAAGTTTGGCAGCAGTACGTTCTCCACATAGTTCTGAGTATAGGAGAACTCAGTACCATAACGAGTACCCACGCTCATCACATCGCGTTTCTCCAGCGCTGGCACACTATTAGCATCAGCCGCATAGATACCTACCTGTCGGGCATTGCCGAAATTGTAGTTCACAGAAGAACCGATGAAGACGTCACCCTGATCGCCTACATACTCCGGCTGATCGCTGGTAGAGATACGCTTGGTAGTGGTAATGGTCTGTACAGTAGTATTTCCCATTCTCACCTCTTCGTCAATCTTGACTCCCACTTCCAACTCGTTCTTCACTTCTATTTTGGTATCTTTAGTTACCAGAGCACCCATACCTGCCGTACCGGTTGTAATGGTAGTTTCGCAACCCATGCTTGCCTTGACGCTCGTCTCATTGGCATATTTTATAGTTCCGCCACGCATCTTGGTGGTAGAGAAGGACTGTCCTTCCTCGATATAAGCATTTGATCCGGAGCCTGCTGGGTCACGAAGAATCATAATCACCTCGTCAGGACCAGAGGTCACGAAGTTGCTGCCCGAAGTCAACTGTCCCAAGACAATGCCCTGGAATCCGTTGCCACTCCAGTTCTTCTCCACACCATCTATAGGATAGCTCATCGTGAGCGTACGGGTGTAAGGAGTCAGGATATTTGGAGAACCAGCTTGCCAAGAGTAGGTTCCATGACCTAAAGAGTCGAGCTCGATTTCAGTCTGAGAAGACTCATATACCTCACCGTCCTTGTCACCGGTGACATAGACAGAAGTACCAAATCCCATCTGGTTGGTGATGTTCACCGTATTGTTTGCCAATGGCACCTTTGACTCCTTGACAGGAGCATCTGCGTCATGGTTGAAATACTTTTCATACAAACTCAGGTCGAACTCGTAGTTGCCTCCCTGAACGAAAATCGGATAACCGAAGGTATAGGCATCCGCATTTGCAGTCTTTGGCAGAGTAAACGTTTTCTCCTTATTATATAGTTCTATCGATTTCTTGGTGCCATCTTCAGCAACCAGCTCATAGGTTGGTTCACCAAAGGCACCTTCAGCCTCTACATTCTTCTGAACCACATCCAGGATAGCCGAACTGCGGTAACTCTTCTTCAGCGATGCTACATATTCAAACTTCTTATAGCCATCCTCTACTTTGATAGAATCGGCAGATGTAGCCTGTGGATCAGTAGCATTGATGATTTCAGCCGTATTCCAACTGATATCGCTGTTGCTGTCAATATTAATTCCAGTCACAGTATATTGAAGCGGTGGAACCATAGCAGCAAACTCACCGGTCTTAGGGTCGGTCTTGATGGTAATGATACGTGCCTTATCGGCAGAACCGGAACCCACAGTAGTAGTAGAGTTACAAACAGCATCAGCAGGAACAGCAAATACTCTATCGGTCTTTGCCGTCACATATTCATAAGCCTGTCCATTCTTTTCCAGACTTACATTCATACTATAAGTATCAGAAGCCTTCAGGGTCAATGTAGCCTGACCAATGTTGTTGACTGACTGTCCCAAACCAAGCGGTTTTTCATTCTCTACCGCACCACCCGTCACACGACCTACGATAGGTACAAGCGTGGTATCGTAGAACGTAATGGATGGAATATCTCGGGTAAACTCGAATGTCTCCATCTTATTAGCATCCTCATTCTGGGTAGGATAATACCCCATACCCTTATACGACTTGCCATCTGCATTGCAGAATTTATGACCGAGCTTGCTGGCACTGATATAGTGATAGCCGATAGGCACGCTGATGGTATATTCACCCTTTTCGTTGGTTTGGATAAACTCACCATCCTTGGTGCAAGACACACCATCCACGGCAAACTGCACACCCTCTACAGGGATTGTAGTACCTTGATAATATACGACACCGCTGACAGAGAATGAACTGACATCCTGGAAGTCCACACCATTGTGAACGAGCGACTGTGCACTAACAAAGCGGTTTGCCTTGGCAGCAGAGAACTCATGTGTGCCCTTGGAAGGACGGATAGTATAGCTGGTACCATCGCCAGAGAAAGGCACGCCACTGATGGTATAGTTACCATTCACGTCGGTATATGCCGACAAGGAGAGCTGATCCTCCGAAGGCACGTCATCGGTAACAGCCATATTACTGATAGTACCATGGTTTCCATTAGAGACACCACCCGTCTTCGAGTAGTCATAAGCTATGGTTTGATTAGTAATACCCTCATCAAACTTATAATACAAGTAGAGACCATCCTCACTGCCCGACAGCGTGTGATTATAGTTCTTCTTGATTTGGTCGTCTGTCAATTCCTTTGTCCAGAAGCGACATTCGTCGATGACACCAGAATAAGTTTGGTTATCACCTCTGCTATCTCCATACCAAAGTCCAGATTCAGGCAAGTAATCCCTATTTGCAGACAAAATGGCATCAACCATCTTATATGCACTTGGATCTGAAATCTGCACCTTGGCACTTTGGATTTTTCCGTTTTCCCCTATAACACGCACTGTATATGTCGCATTTCCATCGAAAGAAACAGATGCATTATAGAACTTGCCCGTCGCTATTGTAATTTTCTTGTCCAAATAACGGCGGTCAATCTCTATATTGTTATTTTTAAGATAAGATAGTCCTATACTGAGATCACCTGTAGATCCAACTGCAAAATAGAAAAAATTGGTAGCGAAGACGTGCATACCATTTTCCGGGAATTGGTCTATCTTGATATACGTCTGTGCAGTCCATGGATTACCGAACAAAGATGCCATCGTCTCTTTAGGCTTGGCAATACCCACCTGACAGGTCACATTTTTGGTAGTGCTGAGCGCATGGAATGCCTTCAGTTTTTCTCCATCAGCATTATTTGCTTCCGCTATCACTTTCACACCTTCCACTGCCGTGCCTGTATCATAAGATATACGACCGCTGACAACTCCCGTAGCAAGAGCAAAACCATCCGTTTCTTGTGATGCACCAGGACTAATAGTTCCTGTTTCCTTACACTTGCGATAACATTCCACCTCATACTGGTAGTAAGAGCCTGGTTGAGCAGAATTATCCTCGTATGTATAAGTCTCAGCCACACCAGAAGTAGTATATATATTTTGATATTCTGCATCGCTTCCTAAGAGGCGACGGCGCACATTGAAATAGGTCAAGTCTGTACCTACTTGCTTGACATCCCAGTTGACACGCACTGTACCGCTGTAAGCTCCACGGCTTGCATTGACACTAGTCACCTCAGAGTTTCCATCAATACCACCATCACATATGTTACTTGTGAAAGTTGTTTCTTGTGCTGCAACTTTCATCATATATTGGTATTTCACGCAAGCATTGGCAATTTTGGTATCATCAAAGGAATGACTTGTGACGTTCTTGTCACTAATAGTTGTCTCATGGAAGACTTCTCCCCAATCCGTAGTACCTTTTGCACGGCGATAAACCAGAAGTTTATAAGGGTTAGAAGACGTAGCATTTTCGAAAGAATAGAAACTACAAGTCACTGTAATTTTATTATCCAAATTATTCGATGCCAATATAGACTTCAGAGGGTTGCTCGTTGATATAGACGTATAAGTACTCTTATACAAATTGGTAGCATCCTCTGGCTTCATTATGGAAGTATTCCATTCATTCGGTTGGAATGCCACATAATAATAATAAGTAGTATTGTAGTCCTTAGTATCCTCATCTGTATATGATACCTGCTTGTCACTATATGCCAATTCCTTCAATTTTTCATAAGTGCTCGAACCACTCTTCCTGCGGAAAACCACCCATTTACCCTGTGTGGTCACATGTCTAGGATCAGCAATTTCCGGTGTCCAAGAGAGGATCACATTCTTTGTCCAGGAATTGGTAGAAGTAGAAATCGACTTTGGACGTGGATATCCATTGACCCAATGGTCCCTCTCATAACTTCTATTAAAATAGACATTGTTCTCTATACATTGGCTTCCGTTAAGAGGATATGACCTATAATTGGGCGCAAAACGAGTGATAAAAGGATGCAGGCAATGAGCCTTAAAATTGTCAAGTTTCATTGTCACATAAGCCGAAGTTGCAGATTCTGTACAATCCACAAAATCCGTTTTCACCTTCTTGGGAGTAGA
This sequence comes from Segatella hominis, assembly GCF_004535825.1. GTDB lineage: Bacteria > Bacteroidota > Bacteroidia > Bacteroidales > Bacteroidaceae > Prevotella > Prevotella hominis. Next base: position 84,291 of record NZ_SGVY01000009.1, read on the forward strand.
ATTGAGATTATCCCAATAAGTTTCAATCTGGATCGGTTCGCTTGGCCAATTTACGTTTCCCTCATATTTCTTCGAGAAACGATAAGCATACCTTAAAGTACCCGATTTATCTTTACCTCCACAGTTATTATATTTTTCTTCTAGCAAATTCGTGGAATAAGCCTGAACTACCCCATCGGCAGTACGCTTAAAATAAATGTCAGGCCAAGACATCGAAGGGAAGTTGAATGTTCCGACTTTGACTTTTAGGTCATTACTGGTAGAGTTGTCCTTATATCTCCACTTTCCTCGAATCGTAATCTCATTTGAATTATTGTAAATCCAACGTTCCAGAATAAGATCAACTGTAGTACCCATCCATTTGCCTTCTGTATTTTGAATGTTACTGAGAGCGACCGTGCCTCTATAGCCATTTTTGGAAAAAGATTTTGGTTTTCCAACTACCCAGTTATAATTTTTCTTCTTCAGGTTATCTTCGTTGTTACGACTACCCGAAATAAGACTCCATACTGTTTTAAGATTGATAACATCTTTACCGTTCACCTGGAGCCACACCTCATCATCGTATGCACCATTATCTCCATCCCAACAGAAAAAGTTGAAATTGAAATAAACGTGCAACGTTCCTGGAAAATTTTGTCCATGCACATCATTCACCCAAGGCGTTTGCGCCTTGACAGGTGTACCCACAAACTGTAACATTACCAATAGCAGCAGGCTCAATGCCCAATGCCGCATAGCCCAAGCTCTTCTTGGAGGAGCCAGGGCATCTCTTTTCATTTGTTGTAGAAAATGCTTCATAAAAATTATTATTAGAATTAATATATATCGAAAAACTTTATCATTCACTCTTACCTATATCAAAGAACATGACCATTCACTCTTACTGGAATTCAAATTCAGACTGGAATCAAACACTCTTTTACTGTAATTAAAAAACGCTGTCTGGAATCATTAACAAATTCAATCAATAGGTTTGGTTGACAAATTTAGAGAAAAAAAGCGAAAAAGGGTGTTGCATTCCTCAACAAAATAGTTGCATTCCTATAATTTAGGTGTTGCATTCCTATGAATGCAACTATATTTTAGACAAAAAGAGGACATATTCCTGACCATCTGCCCAATACGCCCCGATAACTTTCACTAAAACTTTTAAGGATTTTCCTTGTAGTAAAAAAAATAAAAGGTGTATCCCATTTGCTGAGATACACCTTATTATATATATTCGAAATGATATATTCGAATCGGATGATGATTAATCCATCATTTTCTGAAGATGATTAATCATTGTTGTGGTCCAAAGAATCGTTGAAATCCTTAGGAGCCTGCTCGTCGTTACGATGCTCGTAACGGCGTGGCTGACGAGCTGGACGCTCACCACGACCCTCATGACGATCATCACGGCGAGGACGACGCTCACCACGCTCAGGACGTGGACGACGCTCACGCTCAACATAACCCTCTGGCTTCTCCATCAACACACGGTGAGAGAGCTTGTACTTGCCAGTCTTAGGATCAATCTCCATCAACTTCACCTTGATCTTGTCGCCTTCCTTGATACCAGCCTCTTCAACTGTCTCAAGACGTTTCCAGTCAATCTCAGAGATGTGGAGCAAACCATCCTTACCAGGGAGAATCTCTACGAAGCAACCGTAAGGCATGATAGAACGAACTGTACCCTCGTAAACCTCACCAACCTCAGGAACAGCTACGATAGCCTTGATCTTACCCAAAGCTGCATCGATAGAATCCTTGTTAGGAGCAGATACCTGTACGTGACCCTTACCATCAGTCTCCTCGATAGTGATAGTAGCACCCGTATCCTCCTGCATCTGCTGGATAATCTTACCACCAGGACCGATGACAGCACCGATGAACTCCTTAGGAATATCGAATGCTACGATACGTGGAACCTGTGGCTTCATCTCAGCACGTGGCTCAGAGATAGTCTCCATCATGCAGTTGAGGATGTGCTCACGACCAGCCTTAGCCTGCATCAAAGCCTCCTCAAGAATCTCGAAGCTCAAACCGTCACACTTGATATCCATCTGTGTAGCGGTCAAACCATCACGGGTACCAGTGGTCTTGAAGTCCATGTCACCCAAGTGGTCCTCATCACCGAGGATATCACTGAGGATAGCGTACTTGTCCTCACCTGGATTCTTGATAAGACCCATAGCAATACCTGAAACTGGCTTCTTCATTGGAACACCTGCATCCATCAGGGCGAGAGTACCGGCACAAACAGTAGCCATAGAAGAAGAACCGTTAGACTCGAGAATCTGGCTTACCAAACGTACTGTGTAAGGGAAGTCAGCAGGAATCTGACCCTTCAAACCACGCCATGCCAAGTGACCGTGACCAATCTCACGACGGCCTACGCCGCGCTGAGCCTTAGCCTCACCTGTAGAGAATGGAGGGAAGTTATAGTGAAGGAGGAAGCGCTGGTAGCTCTTCTCGAGCACACCGTCGATAAGCTTCTCATCCATCTTTGTACCAAGAGTACATGTAGAGAGAGACATCGTCTCACCACGCTGGAAGATAGCACTTCCGTGAGGCATTGGGAGTGGAGACACCTCGCACCAGATAGGGCGGATATCTGTAGTAGCACGACCATCAAGACGCAAGCCCTCATCGAGGATGCAACGACGCATAGCATCGCGCATTACGTCATCATAGTAGCGGGTAGCCTCAGCGTGTTTCTCCTCCAAGTCTTCCTCAGAGAGATCGGTATGAGCAGCGTCATACTTCTCAAGGAAGTCAGCCAAAACCTTGTCGAAAGCATCCTGACGAGCATGTTTCTCCAAAGCCTGGTGGTTGATATCGTAAGCTGGCTTGTAAAGCTCAGACTTGATCTGCTCACGGAGTTCCTCGTCGTTGATCTCGTGGTCGTACTCACGCTTCACGTCAGTACCCTTCTCCTTAGCCAACTCATACTGGAGCTCGCACATAGGCTTGATAGCCTCGGCAGCAGCCTTGAGGGCACCGATCAGATCCTGCTCAGAAACTTCCTTCATCTCACCTTCCACCATCATGATGTTCTCCTTGGTAGCACCAACCATGATATCCATGTCAGCCTCTTCCATCTGCTGGAATGTAGGGTTAACAACATACTCACCATTGATACGAGCTACACGAACCTCAGAGATGTAGTGCTCGAAAGGAATATCTGAACAAGCCATGGCAGCTGAAGCAGCGAAACCTGCAAGGGCATCTGGCTGGTCAACACCATCGGCTGAGAGCAACATTACCTGTACATAAACTTCTGCATGGTAGTTAGAAGGGAAAAGTGGACGCAAAGCACGGTCCACAAGGCGAGAGGTAAGGATCTCCTCGTCGCTGGCTTTGCCTTCGCGCTTGGTGAAACCACCAGGGAAACGACCAGCAGCACTGTACTGCTCACGGTAATCTACTTGCAAAGGCATGAAATCTGTACCCGGAACTGCATCCTTTGCTGCACAAACAGTTGCGAGGAGCACTGTGTTACCCATGCGGAGAACCGCAGCACCATCAGCCTGTTTTGCAACTTTTCCGGTCTCAATTGTGATGGTTCTTCCATCAGGCAACTGAACACTTTTTGTAATTACGTTCATCTAAAATTTAAAAACTTATTGTTTTGTCTAACATCTAATATCTAAAACGCTGCAAAGATACCTTTTTAATTATTAATAAACGAATAAAAGCACAATTATTTTCTGCATTTTTAAATATTTTATCTATCTAAGAGAGCTTATTCACAATTTTATTGCTACCTTTGCAGTCGATAATTTTGCAAAATACAGAAATTCATGAAAATAACCAGAATCTTTTCAGTGGCAGTGATCATGGTTGCTGCGCTGGCTTTCACTTCTTGTAATAACAAGAAATTTCATATCAACGGCAACATTACTGAAGCCAAGGACTCCATGCTCTACCTGGAGAATATCAGCCTGAACGGTCCTGAGAAAATAGACTCAGTAAAGTTGGGCGAAGACGGTTCCTTCGCTTTCGAAGAAAATGCCATGGACTCTGTTTCTCCTGAGTTCTATCGCTTGCGTATTGCCAACCAGACCATCAATCTCTCTATCGACTCTACGGAAACCATCCTCGTAAAGGCTGCATACCCTACGATGGCTTACAAATACGAGGTGGAAGGTTCGGAGAACTGTTCTACCATCAAGGAACTGTCGCTCAAGCAGATGAACCTGCAGGCTACCATCAACAGTATCACCAAAAATCCAAACATGGGAGTTGACTCCATGAACGTGGCAATAGCTCAGGCGATCAACAGCTACAAGCAGGACATCAAGACCCAGTATATCTTCAAGGCTCCAATGAAGGCTTCTTCCTACTATGCTCTTTTCCAGACCATTCAGATAGGTGGCACCAACTCCCTGCTGTTCAATCCACGCAACAACAAGGATGACATCAAGGTGTTTGCTGCCGTGGCTACCAGTTGGGATACTTACTATCCTAACGCTGAGCGTGGCAAGAACCTTCACAACATCGCCATCCAGGGCATGAAGGACGTTCGCATCATGGAAAACCAGATGGCAGAGCGCCAGATTGATGCCAGCAAGGTGAGCGTAAATGGATGCATCAACCTCTCGCTGACAGACAACAAGGGTGTGGTACGCAATCTTACCGACCTCAAGGGCAAGGTAGTGCTGCTCGACTTCCATCTCTTTGCCAACAGAGAGAGTACCAAACGTATCATGATGCTGCGCGACCTTTACAACAAGTATCATGCTGCAGGTCTGGAGATTTATCAGGTATCCGTAGATCCAGACGAGCATTTCTGGAAGACTTCTACTGCCGGAATCCCTTGGATTTGCGTGCGCGACGAAGATGGCGTTCAGGGACAAAGCCTGGCAAGCTATAATGTGCAGAGCATCCCTACCTTCTTCCTGATAGACCGCAACAATACCTTGCAGGCTCGCGATGCACAGATCAAGGACATCGATGCAGCTATCAAGAGTCTTCTGTAAGACCTTCAAGGGTCTTCTATAAGAAAAGGTTTCTAACGAACTTACTCTATCAACATTCATCAACATGGACAGATAAAGCCATTAAAAATCATCAACTTAATACACTAAAAAATGAACAAGAAATTCTTTTCTTTAAATGAGAAATGACAAATTTCTAATTAAATTATGCACGTTTTAGACAAATTTCAGTATTGTCCGATATGCGGTTCGCCGCATTTCGAGATCAACAACATCAAAAGCAAGAAATGCAAAGATTGCGGTTTCAGTTATTACCTCAATGCCAGCAGCGCCACAGTTGCCCTCATCGTCAATGAGAAGGATGAACTCTTAGTGGTCCGCCGCAAGAATGACCCGGGCAAAGACATGCTCGACATGCCAGGCGGTTTTGTCGATATGGACGAGACGGGCGAGGAGGCCATGGCACGCGAGGTAAAAGAAGAGACGGGTCTGGAAGCTACGGAAGTCAGCTATCAGTTCAGCTATCCCAACACCTATCTTTATTCCGGCTTCTTAGTTCATACGCTCGATATGTTTTTCAAGGTGAAGGTCAAGGACTTATCTCATGTAGAAGCCATGGATGATGCAGCCGCCTACTACTGGATTCCATTCTCCGAAATAGATATAGACAAGTTTGCTTTTGATTCCATCAAAAAAGGACTTACCAGATTCCTAAAGGATTTTCGTTAAGCCACAGATAAATCTTCGTTCCACGAGGGTGTGTCATAAGCCAAATCCCTATACGCATAAAAAGTCCCACAGATTTCACAGATTACACAGATTTTTTTTGCTTCAAAAAGATTTGTATAATCTGTGAATCTGCTCCTTTCATCTGCTTTTTGCAGCAACGCATGGTGAGCCTCATCAGTCCTCCCCGTTTTACATCACTCCATCTGTATTTTGCAAATGTAGTGAATTTCGCTCTGTCAAACCATCTTTTTTCTCGCAAAACATTTAAAAAACTAAAAAAAAACACTATATAATAAGGTATAAGCAAAAAGTTTATTTACTTTTGCAGCCAAAAGTAATTGTGTAGAAGCTTATGCAAGAAAATTTAGTAATCGTCGAGAGCCCTGCAAAGGCAAAGAAAATCGAAGAGTTTTTAGGTAAAGACTATAAGGTGATGTCTTCTTACGGCCACATTCGTGACCTGAAAAAGAAGGAACTTAGTATAAACGAGCAAACCATGGAACCAGACTACGAGATTCCTGATGAAAAGAAAAAGCTCGTTACAGAATTGAAAGCAACTGCGAAGAAAGCCAAGAAGATCTGGTTGGCTTCCGATGAGGACCGCGAGGGAGAAGCCATCAGCTGGCACCTTTGCGAAGTTCTCGGATTGGATGAAGAGAAGACAAGCCGTATCGTCTTCCACGAAATTACAAAACCGGCTATCTTGGATGCTATTCAGCACCCACGCCACTTGGACATGAACTTAGTGAATGCCCAACAGGCTCGCCGTGTCCTCGACCGACTGGTGGGTTTCAAGCTTTCTCCAGTACTTTGGCGCAAGGTGAAACCTGCTCTCTCTGCTGGTCGCGTACAGAGCGTAGCCGTCAGACTCATCGTAGAACGTGAGCGCGAAATCCAGAAGTTCAAGAGCGAATCTTACTACCGTGTTTCTGCCATCTTCGCATTGATCAACGAAAACGGAAATGCTACGGAAGTGAAGGCAGAACTGGACAAGCGTTTCAAAACACATGAGGAAGTAGAGGCTTTTCTGGAAAAATGCAAGGATGCCAAGTTTACGGTAGAAGCTGTCAACAAGAAACCTCTGAAGCGCACACCAGCCCCTCCTTTCACAACCTCTACCCTACAGCAGGAGGCTGCCAGAAAGTTGGGATTCACCGTGAGCCAGACCATGATGATTGCCCAGAAGTTGTACGAAAGCGGACGCATCACCTACATGCGTACCGATAGCGTCAACCTCTCCACCCTCTGCACCAATGCCAGCAAGGATGAAATCATCAAGGTATATGGAAGCGAATACAGCCAGCCACGCGCCTACCACACCCATTCCAAGGGAGCACAGGAAGCGCACGAGGCTATCCGCCCTACCTATATGAATGAGACTTCTATCGACGGAACCAGTCAGGAGAAACGACTCTATGAACTGATTTGGAAACGCACCATCGCCTCTCAGATGGCTGATGCGCAGATAGAGAAAACAACGATCAACATTCATATCGACAATGCTGAGGAGAAATTCGTTGCCAATGGTGAAGTCATCACCTTCGACGGATTCATCAAGGTTTACCGCGAGTCAACTGATGATGAAGATGGCACAGAAGATGCAACACACATTCTCCCTGCCATGAAGGAAGGAGACGAACTGCAGCGCCGCGAAATCACCGCTACAGAGAAATTCTCGGCAGCACCTCTGAGATATACCGAGGCCAGTCTGGTAAAGAAACTCGAAGACTTAGGAATCGGCCGTCCTTCTACCTATGCGCCAACCATCAGCACCATCCAACAACGTGAATACGTGCAGAAAGGCGACAAGAAGGGCGTTGAGCGTTCCTACACCATCGATTCGCTGAAGGGAATCAAGGTGACACAGAAAGTGAAGAAGGAAATAGCAGGCAACGAAAAGGGAAAACTGCTGCCTACAGATATCGGAATCGTTGTCAACGACTTCCTGATGGAAAACTTCCCTGGCATCATGGACTACAACTTCACAGCCAATGTGGAACAGAAGTTTGATGACATTGCCGAAGGAAAGACCGAATGGAACAAGTGGATGAAGACATTCGACAAGGATTTCGAGCCGGAAGTTAGCAAGGTGATGAATGCCCGCAGCGAGCACAAGGCTGGCGAAAGAGAATTGGGAACAGATCCTAAGACAGGCAAACCGGTATTCGTCAAGATAGGCCGATTTGGTCCTGTGGCACAGATCGGTTCTGCCGAAGACAAGGATAAGCCACTCTTTGCCCAGCTCCCTTCCAACCTGAGTATCGAAACCATTACGCTGGAAGAGGCACTGGAACTTTTCAAGCTTCCTCGCGAACTCGGAGAGTTTGAGGGCACCAAGGTGAGCGTAGGTACAGGTCGCTTCGGTCCATACGTGCAGCACAATCGCAAGTATGTTTCCATTCCTAAGGGAGAAGATCCGATGACCATCACTCTCGACAGAGCCATCGAACTCATTCAGGAGAAGAGAGAGACTGAGCAGAAACGTCACCTCAAGAGCTTCGCCGAAGATGAGAAGCTGGAACTTCTGAACGGAAAATACGGTCCTTACATCGCCTACGATGGTAAGAACTACCGACTCCCCAAAAACAAGATGGAGAATGTAGAAGCACTTACCTATGAAGAGTGCATGACCATCATCAAGGAAGCACCGGAGCCAAAAACGGCACGTCGCAGGAAATAAAAACGCAGATAGAACAACAAGAGAGAAATGAAATCAATCATCATCATAGGATATATGGGTGCCGGCAAGACAACTGTCGGCAAAGCCCTTGCCAAGGAACTCGGCGTCATGTTTTATGACCTGGATTGGTATATAGAAAGCAGGATGCGCAAGACCGTGAAGCAAATCTTCGACGAAATGGGAGAAAAGGGGTTCCGACAGATAGAGCACAACATGCTGCACGAAGTAGCTGAGTTTGAGAATGTGATTGTCAGTTGCGGAGGAGGCACACCTTGCTTCTTCGACAACATAGACTATATGAACCAATGCGGAGAAACAGTCTATCTGAAAGCATCCGCAGAAACACTTTACGAACATCTGAAGATGGGCAAGGGAGTACGCCCTCTGCTGCTCAACAAGACACCAGAGGAGGTTCAGGTATTCATCAGAGAACAGCTCAAGCAGCGCGAGCCTTTCTACAGCAAGGCAAAGCATATATTCGACATCAGCGTGATGGATGATTTCGATAAAATCAATGATACCGTCCAGCAGCTACGCAAGCAGTTGGGCATTTAAAAAAGAATGAGCAGTAAAGGTAAGCACCCGCAGAAAAAGGTAGCTTACCTTTATCACGTCAATATCAAAACAACATTTATAATACAGACTAATAGCAAGAACAAGAACAGAAAATGAAGAAATGGACTATTGAAGACTCGAAGGAGCTCTACAACATCAGCGGTTGGGGCACTTCTTACTTTGGCATCAACGAAAAGGGTGATGTCTATGTAACTCCATGCAAGGACAATACGCAGATAGACCTGCGCGACATCATGGACGAGTTGGCTTTACGGGACATCAACGCTCCTGTATTGCTCCGTTTCCCAGACATCCTCGACAACCGCATTGAGAAGACAGCCAGCTGTTTTCAGAAAGCCAAGGAAGAGTATGGATACAAGGGAGAAAACTTTGTCATCTATCCTATCAAAGTAAACCAGATGCAGCCTGTCGTGGAGGAAATCATCTCTCACGGTAAGAAGTTCAACCTCGGACTGGAGGCGGGTTCCAAACCAGAACTTCATGCCGTCATCGCCGTGCAGGCTCAGAGCGACTCACTCATCATCTGCAACGGTTACAAGGATGAGAGCTACATCGAACTTGCCTTGCTCGCCCAGAAGATGGGTAAGCGCATCTTCATCGTGGTAGAAAAGCTCAATGAGCTGGATATCATCGCCAAGGTGGCTAACAAGCTCAATGTGAAACCCAACATCGGCATCCGCATCAAGCTTGCTTCTTCAGGCTCTGGCAAATGGGCAGAGAGTGGTGGCGATGCATCGAAGTTCGGTTTGACAAGTGCCGAGCTCCTTACCGCCCTCAACAAGATAGAGGAGATGGGCTTCCACGACTGCCTGCGCCTCATCCACTTCCACATCGGAAGCCAGATTACCAAGATCCGCCGCATCCAGACTGCCCTCCGCGAAGCAGCACAGTTCTATATCAACCTCCACAAGATGGGCTACAATGTAGATTTCGTAGATTGTGGTGGTGGTCTTGGCGTGGATTACGACGGCACCCGCTCTTCCAGCAGCGAAAGTTCCGTGAACTACTCCATCCAGGAATATGTGAACGACTGCGTCTATACCTTCGTGGATGCAGCCAACAAGAATAATATCGAACATCCTAACCTCATCACCGAGAGTGGCCGTTCGCTTTCAGCCCACCACTCCGTATTGGTCATCGACGTATTGGAGACCGCTTCCCTGCCGGAAATGCCAGAGGAGTTTGAGGCAAAGGAAACCGACCACCAGTTGGTCAAGGACCTGTATGAGATATGGGACAATCTGAATCCACGCAACATGCTGGAAGACTGGCATGATGCAGAGCAGATACGTGAAGAGGCATTGCAGCTCTTCTCTCACGGCATCGTAGATCTGAAGACCCGTGCAGAGATTGAGGCGATGTACTGGAGCGTGTGCCACGAGATCAACAACCTTGCCAAGCACATGAAGCATGTGCCTGAGGAGCTCAGAGGATTGGACAAGATTCTTGCAGACAAGTATTTCTGCAACTTCTCCCTGTTCCAGAGCCTGCCAGACAGTTGGGCCATCGACCAGCTCTTCCCTATCATGCCTATCCAGCGCCTGGACGAGCGTCCAACCCGTAATGCCACCTTGCAGGACATCACCTGCGACAGCGACGGAAAGATAGCGAATTTCGTGACCGACGGACATATCGGCAATGTTCTCCCTCTCCATCCATTGAAGAAGAATGAGCCATACTATCTCGGTGTGTTCCTCGTAGGAGCTTATCAGGAAATCTTGGGTGACATGCACAATCTCTTCGGCGACACCAATGCAGCCCACATCTCTGTAAAGGACGGCAAGTACTGCATCGACCAGATATTCGACGGAGAGACCGTGGAAGAGGTTTTGGACTACGTACAGTACAATCCTAAGAAACTCGTCCGCCAGTTGGAGCAGTGGGTGACCAAGAGTGTGAAGGAAGGCAAGATTTCGCTCGATGAGGGCAAGGAATTCTTGGGCACCTATCGCAATGGTCTCTTCGGATACACTTATCTTCAGTAAGTGAAGAACGAAAAGTGAAGAGTGAAGAATTCAATTGCTTTTCTATTAAACATTAAACACTACACATTAAACATTATAACAATGGAAAAAGTAACAGTAGTAAAGGTAGGCGGTGCCATTGTAGAAGACAGCGAGCAGTTGGCACAGCTCCTGAAGGATTTCGCAGCCATTCCTGGCAAGAAGGTATTGGTGCATGGCGGTGGTCGCCGTGCCACCAAGGTAGCTGCAGCCCTTGGCATCGAGAGCAAGATGGTGAACGGTCGCCGTATCACCGATGCAGACATGCTGGAAGTGGTGACCATGGTTTATGGTGGACTGGTCAACAAGAACCTGGTGGCAAAGCTCCAGGCAAACGGTGTGAATGCATTAGGTCTGACAGGAGCCGATATGGATGTCATCCACAGTCATAAGCGCCCATTGAAGGACGGTATCGACTTCGGCTTTGTTGGCGACGTAGAACGTGCCAACGGCAAGATGCTCCAGACATTGCTGGAAGAAGACATCACCCCAGTAATGGCTCCGCTGACCCATGACGGCAAGGGCAATATCCTCAATACCAATGCCGACACCATCGCCAGCGAGACCGCCAAGGCACTGGCCCCTTACTACGATGTGACATTGATATACAGTTTTGAAAAGAAAGGCGTGCTCAGCAATCCAGACGATGACGATAGCGTGATCCCTGTGATTACCCATGCCGATTTTGAGAGATACAAAGCTGACGGAACCGTAGCAGGTGGCATGATTCCAAAATTGGAGAATGCACTTGCAGCCATTGATGCAGGAGTAAAGGAAGTGATTATCACGCTCGCAACTGCCATTGACGGAAAGCACGGAACGGTGATTAAGTAAAGAGTGAAGAACGAAGAGTGAAGGATTCATTAGCCCTTCATTTCTTAATAAGAGTTAAAAACAGAAATAATTTAAGATTGGTTGTAACTTTCTTATAACATAGTCGTCATTGATAATAGAGGGATGAAAGAAATCAGTTTCCGAAACGATGTTTTGCCACTGAAGAATAAACTCTTCAGGTTGGCTCTGCGCATTACTCTCAACAGAGAGGAAGCAGAAGATGTCGTGCAGGATACAATGATTAAAGTCTGGAACGCCCGCGAAAGATGGCAGGATTTGGAATCCATCGAGGCATTCAGCCTCACTATCGCCCGCAATCTCTCGCTCGATCGCATCAAGAAGAAAGAAAATCAGAATGATTCGATAGAAAACGAGAAGATAGAGCAGCCAGACACCGCTTCTACCCCATCCGAGCGAATGATTCAGAAAGACAAGCTGGACATCGTGAGGAAAATGATAGACGAGCTGCCAGAGAAACAGCGCTCCTGCCTGCAACTGAGAGATATCGAAGGAAAAGCATACAGGGAAATAGCTGAAATCCTGGAAATAACCGAGGAACAAGTAAAAGTAAATATCTTCAGAGCTCGTCAGACAGTAAAACAAAGATTTCAACAATTCGACAGATATGGATTATAAGTACATCAACCAACTTTTGGAACGCTACTGGAAGTGCGAGACCTCTTTGGAAGAAGAGAACATTCTCCGCACATTCTTCAGCCAGGATGAACTTCCTGCCGAGCTGAAGCCGTATAAGTCTCTCTTTGCCTATGAGTTGAGCGAGACCAAGAACGAGGCTTTGGGTGAGGAGTTCGACCAGAAGATGATGGCTATGATCGAAGATGAATACACCAAGGAGCCTAACAAGGCAAAGGTTGTATCGCTGACTGAGCGCCTGAAGCCATTATTCAAGGCTGCCGCTGTCGTAGCCATCTTCCTCACTTTGGGCAATGCCGCCCAAGTTCCATTCCAGGAAGATTCTCAGAATGTTGAAAACGTGGGAGTTATCAAGGCGACAAGAGGCGCTTCTGTTGCATTGAGTGGAGATTCTGCAAAAGTAGATTCCATGCAGCACACCAGCATCGACAAAATGACTGTTGATCAAGCCTCTCCCACCATATTAAAGTAGTAATTTCTATGCTTTCTCTATATAAAAAGAATCATGTTTAGTAAAACAATTCGAAACTGTGAAGTTTCATTTCTCTCAAATTTTTCATAACATACTAACGTAATAGGGCTGCCAGAATATTCTGGCAGCCCAACTTATTTTTATTCGTTTCTCACAGGTTGCACAACATATCCTTTATCTCGCAACAAGGATATCAAGCCTTTATCTCCTGGGAGATGCATCACTCCAACGGCTATCAAACAAGCCCTATCCTTTAAATGACCTTCTATCTTTTTCAACCATTTGATATTTCTTTCGGCTACCATTTTCGAGTCATCCACTCCTTTGGGAATTAAAGACTGACTATGGGTATATAGCTTCTCTAATTCACCAGACAAATACATTTCATGGCAAGGTACTGAAGCCGACACCTTTTCAATTTGAGAAATCACATTATATAAATCCACAGCTTGCTCTTTCAAACTCTTATGGTATTCGGCAGTATCCCTTATTGTTTCTACCAATGTTCTTGCCAATTCCTCATAAGTTTCCAATCCAAAAACTTTGATATTCTTCTGCAATGCATCACGATATAGACAATCATCAACACTTACAGCCTTAACATTCCCCTTTATCTTCATCAATCGAAGGCGCTCCACCCAGTATGCAGGTTTAAATTGCACATAAGAAGATCGGTGCAACTTTTCGCAGAAAAAGTTATCTACAAGCCGAAACTGCTCTTCATTATCATATAAACCATGATAGCTTTCACCTTGAGGCAACGTATTATAATCGCTTGCTTCATCTGCTTTCATAAAGACAGAAGCAGATGCCATACAATCAGCAACAACAGCAGAATCATTAAAATTTTTACTCTGCTCAAGATACATACAAGACACATTCTCTAAGACCTCACACAACTGAGGAAATGCCGTGAAGATTTCTTTCTGTGTAAAGTTATGCCCGCCACCATGCATCGTACCAAACAAGTATGATTTGTGCGACAATCCGTTACCAGATATTTCCCACAGCATACCATCCTTCTGGCTGTTCAATTTCATATTCGAGCAACCTCGACAACCACTACAGAAACATACCGCAAAGAATAAAACCAGCAAGCCAAGAAGGCTTCCTCCTTTTCTATTTTTCTTCATTTTCTTAAAATTTAAACCATACTAAATAACGTAAGGAATACGTTATTTAGTATATATACATGAAACTAATGTCCTTTCATACTTTCGCAATATTTCTGCATACCCAATTCAAACCCTGTGCAGGTAAAATTCGGAAGGAAATAATTACAAAAAAGGTTATATCATATCGTTTATATATCTATCATACGGAATCTATTAGGAGAATAGGCTTAGATTGAATAACATATACATAATTCTGCCACAGACCTCTTATCCGAAGACTGATTATTTGTCATTCCCACTTGTGAGAAAGCAAGAGCAGGCATCAAAAGAAGCAAAATTGCACTGAGTTCAGTGCAATTCTTTATAAAAAGTGCACTAAAACCAGTGCATTTTCATAAAATAAATCACGTTTCTTCCATAAGTAAGAGCCCGCCATTATCCGTACTATTATTAATAGGAGAAAAGGATATGAATAAGAAACTGACATCATGGCTCTTTTCGAGCTTCTTACTTGCTGTACCCTTGTCACTCCAAGCCCAGTATCATTCACAGGTTTGGAATCCCGACAATGGCAACGGCACTTATACTAATCCCGTGATTTATGCCGACTATAGCGACCCGGATGTGGTGGCTGTAGGCGATGATTATTATCTCACGGCAAGTTCGTTCAACTGCATCCCCGGTCTGCCTATCCTTCATAGCAAGGATCTGGTAAACTGGGAAATCATCGGCTATGCCCTGCAGGAACAGGAACCCAAGGAACTCTTCGACAAGCCTCAGCATGGCAAGGGTGTTTGGGCTCCAGCTATCCGCTACCACAATGGAGAGTTCTATATCTATTGGGGTGACCCCGATCATGGCATCTTCATGGTAAAGACCAAGGACCCACGAGGCACTTGGGAGAAACCTGTCTGCGTCATAGCAGGAAAAGGCATGATTGACCCTTGTCCGCTCTGGGATGAAGACGGAAAATGCTATCTCGTAAACGGATGGGCAGGAAGCCGTTCTGGATTCAACTCTGTACTCACCATTAGAGAACTTTCAGCAGATGGCACGAAAGTGATAGGAAAACCACGCATCGTATTTGATGGAGGACAGAAAAACCATACTACTGAAGGTCCGAAATTCTATAAGCGTGACGGCTACTACTGGATTATGTGCCCTGCAGGAGGCGTACAAATGGGCTGGCAACTCGCCATGAGAAGCAAGAACGTATATGGTCCATACGAGGCGAAGATGGTGATGGCGCAAGGCAAGACGAAGATTAACGGTCCGCACCAAGGCGCATGGGTTCATACATCGCAGGGAGAAGACTGGTTCTTGCATTTCAATGACAAGTATGCCTACGGTCGTGTCATCTTCCTGCAACCCGTGAATTGGAAGACAGGATGGCCTGTCATGGGACAAGACAAGGACGGCGATGGATGCGGCGAACCTTATCTTACTTATCGCATACCAAAGTCAACCTCTCATACGAAAGTGAATCCACAGGAATCAGACGAATTCAACAGTACAGAATTAGGATTGCAGTGGCAATGGCACGCCAACTACAACCAACTTTGGGGAATGCCAACCAACAATGGTTGCATGCGCCTCTATACGGCTGATCTTACGGCTACTGACAAAGCGGGCAATCCACAGCCATTCAAGAGCCTTTGGGAAGCAGGCAATCTCCTGTTGCAGAAGACCCCAGCCGAGAACTTTACAGCCACAGCAAAAATCCGTTTTGCATCAAAAGAAGATGATCAGTATGGCGGCATTATCATGATGGGCATGAACTATCAGGCATTGGTGGTACGAAGAATGGGTGATAAGTTCCTATTGCAACAGCTCTACTGCAAGGGCGCAGATACAGGTGGTATAGAGACAGAGAAGACCCTCGCCACCTTGAAGCCAACAGAGATGGACACCATTCCATACTCCCCAGCCATCTATCTCGACATCTATCTCCAGATGAAAGTCAAGGCTGGGAAATGCCAGTTTGCCTACAGTTTAGACGGCAAGCGCTACAAGGATGCAGGCGATCTCTTTACTCTGCGCCAGGGCAAATGGATAGGAGCCAAGATGGGATTTGTGAGTGAGCGCAAGAACACCCTGGGTAATCGAGGCTGGATAGATGCAGACTGGTTTAGAGTTACAAAATAAATTTATATTTACCGCACAAATGGGCATGGGAAAGAAAGTCTTGCAGAAAGCCTCCCATACCCCACTTTCATTTTTCCCTGGGCAAGAAAAAATTTTTCTCTGCCCAGGGGAAAATTTTTCTCTCGGGATTTATCAATGCTTTAGCAACAAGAAAAAACAGTCAACAGATTTGACAAAACCTATTGACTGTTCTGTTTGTCATCCTTTGACAATCTACAAAACCAAACTAAATAATTTTAATATATAAACCTAAACCTTAGCTACAAGTCTCAATCATTTCAACGCCTTTGCTCTCATCAATGCCTCCAGATAATAGTAGTCGGCATAGATGATACTGGCATCAATCTCACTTCCTGCAGGATGATGACCTGTACTGTGCATGAGGAAAGCTACATTTTTCTTGCCGCTCTGGTATCGGTCTGTACTCAACTGAGCCAAAGACTGCAAGGCAAACAGCTTATATTCCTCACCTTTCTCACCTCCCACATACTGCTGGAGTTCCAACAAGGCATCTGCCACAACACAAGCAGCACTGGCGTCCTTAGGAGCGCCACCTTTCACCCCACGTGGATCATCCATATCCCAGAGAGGAACGAGATCGTCGCTCGTTTCCTTCAATCGCTTGATATAGATATCGGTCACTTTCTGAGCGAAGTCCAGGAATACCCTGTTGTGCGTATAGCGATAAACCATCGTATAGCCGTAGATGGCCCAGCTCTGTCCTCTTGCCCACATCGAATGGTCAGCATAGCCCTGATGGGTCACACCTTTGATGAGATCGCCATTGATGGTATCATATACTGCCACATGATAGCAGCTGCCATCCGGGCGGAAGTGATTCTTCATCGTGGTCTTGGCATGAGTCACCGCCAAATCGTAGAGCAGTTTGTTGCCTCCGTTCTTGGCAGCCCAGAACATCATGTCGAGATTCATCATATTGTCCATGATGGTATTGTGAGACCAGTTGCGGGTTTTCACCTCTCTCGGCCAACTCAATATCGTACCCACGATAGGATTGAAAAGCGTAGCGAGGGAATCAGCAGAAGCGAGAATCACATCTTTATATTCCTGAGAATGATTTACCTCATATCCCTTGCCGTAGGAGCAGAACATCAGAAAGCCGATGTCATGGTCGTAGCAGGGACGGTAGGCAATACCCTTCAAAGATTCCGTATAGCCCTCAGCAGCCTTGCGTACAGCCTCATCCTTGGTGTTCTGATAATCCATCCAGAGAATGCCCGGCCAGAATCCGTCGCACCACTCCTCAGGAGTTGCCTTGCGGCAGTTCCATCCCTTCTGTCTGTCGCCCTTCAGGATATTGCGCGGTTCCATCGAGAAGTCATAACTGCCATCCTTCTGGCGCAATTCATCCAGGGCTCTACCCACTTGCTTGTGGCAATATTCTAATTGCTTATCCACATCAAGCACCCACATCTTGTCTGCCGCAGAGTTCTTATCCGAAGCCTGATGATTTGCCATTCCCGCTTGCGAGAAGGCAAGAGCAGACATCAAAAAAAGTATTCTTCCTATTTTCATCGTTATTGTTTATTATTAATACGAATCAAATAAGAAGAATACTTATTAACAAATTCTTTTGGATGCAATAAATGATTGATTTTCCCTGCATCAGGGGATTAAGAGAGAAGAATTACAGCGTAAAACGATAGCCCACAGAAACCGTAAAGGCATTCGTCTTAGACTGGCTTGGCATATTGGCGACCTTATCCACCTTGCTCAATCCTAACTGATATCTCGCATCCAATATCACATTCTGATACTCGTAAGCCACGCCAATCGGAATAGCAACATCACATTTCTTAGCTGGCCATTTCTCATTAAAGGATTCCTTCTCCTCATAAGACGAATTTCCTGTCTTATCAATAGTCACTTCCGAAGAATCACCCTTATACTTACCATCACCCAAGAGGAAGCCAGCCTGTACGCCCAGCAGCAAAGCCAACTGGCGTGTGACGTAGGCCTTCACCATCAGAGGCACTTGAATATAGTTCAGATCCACGTGCTGGTTGTTATACCCCGTCAGCACCGTCTTGCCATTATCCTTACTTTCCGTCTGATAACTTGGCCATCGGAAGCCCTGTTTGGCATAATAAGCTCCCAAGCTGATGCCCACCTGTTCAGTAGCCCGATATTCGAAATCAACACCGCCCATAAATCCAGCTTGATATTTGGATTTCATATAGTCAGCATTTTCTTCAGTCGTGAAATAGATTTTATTATTACTCCAATTAGAGAGCACCACACCAATGCGAGGGATAACAGATATTTTCCCCACAGGATTTTCTACATCTTGCGCCACGGCTGTCATTACAGAAAGCACCATCAAGGCGACTGCCATCATATACTTTTTCATACTATTCATATTTTGAGAATGATTATATAAGAAAAACGGCACAATTCCATAAATATTGCATCAAGAATCTGCAATTTTTCTTATGACGCATTCCCCATATTTCTTAAGTTTCTTATTCGTTATGCAAACGAAGCTGATTATCCAAGCAAGTAACTTTAGTTAAAGTTCAATAATAAATATCACTTTAATTATCAGACATTTGGAAATATCTTTGAAAAAGATTATCTTTGTGCAAGATATTTCTAACGCAAAGCTTATGGAATTTAAGGAACTCATAGATAGAGGGGCAGAATTAGAGCGAATGAATGAAGCCCTTCATAGAGAAGATACTCAGTTTATCGTCATTTATGGTAGGCGTAGAATCGGTAAGTCAGAGCTTATCAAACGCATCGTCAAAGCACGGCATAAGGCGATTTACTTTTTGAGCGACACTTCGTCAGAGACTGTTCAACGTGTAGCTTTTTCCAAAGTTGCAGCTTCTGTAATAGATGGTTTTGACAAAGTGATTTACCCAGATTGGGAAACTTTGTTTAGAAGTTTCAACAATCAGCTCTCTGAGCGTATGTTGGTCTGCTTGGATGAGTTCCCTTATTTGGTGAAAAGTTGTGATGTACTTCCCTCCATCATTCAGAAACTCCTGAATGAGAAAATATTGAAGTTTGATTTGGTATTGTGTGGCTCTTCTCAGCAGTTGATGCATGGGTATGTACTCAACCGACAGTCGCCCCTCTATGGCCTTGCCAATGAAATTATGAAGATGCAGCCTATTCCTGCCCAATATATGAGTATGGCTATGGAATGTGATGCTGTGCAAGCCGTGGAGGAATATGCTATTTGGGGAGGAGTGCCTCGTTATTGGGAATTGCGTAGGGATTATCCTGATAAGGAAACGGCCATTCGTAAGGTATTGCTTGATCCGCAGGGACCTTTGATAGAAGAACCTCAACGCCTACTTCGTGATGATATGAGAGATACAGTGCAGGCATCTACTTTGTTGACTATTATAGGCAATGGTGCCAACAAATTGTCTGAAATTGCAAATAGGGCAGGTAAAGATAGCAGCACGATTTCTGAACCTTTAAGCAAGTTGCGAGAACTTGGCTATGTTAGTCGAGAGGTTCCTTTTGGTGAGAGTCCTAAGAAAAGTAAGAAGGGAATTTATCATATCAATGATTCTCTTTTACGTTTTCACTATCAGTTTATTGTACCTTATCGTTCTATTTTGGAATTAGGAAGAATGGATATAGTGATGCAAGTGGTTCTATCTCAACTTCCACAATTTATAGGTCAATGCTGGGAATTACTTTGTCGTGAATATGTTAGTGGAAATATTATAGATGGCATAGCCTACAATGTCGCATCTGGTTGGTGGGGTAAGATATTTCCGCCAGAAAATAAGGATGGAAAGATGGTTGAGTTGGATGTTGTGGCAGAGTCTATTGATAAGAAGCATATCTTGGTAGGAGAATGTAAATGGACGCACGATGAAGATGCCGACAGGCTCATGAATGTTTTGGAGCAGAAAGCTAAGTACTTGCCTTTTATTAAGAAAGGGCAGGAAATTCATCTTGTGCTATTCTTAAAGGAGTCGCCAACTCATTGTGCTAAGGATATGCGAGTATTCCTGCCAAGTGATGTAATGAAGAATTAGTTGGTGTAGGAAATAGCCGATAGCGTGCGAAAACATACTTAAAAAATGTCGTTATTCTGCGCCAAATACCTTTTTTAACCCATTTGGCGCAAAATAACGACTAAGCGTATGGCACAATAGGACTTTGATTTGTTTGGCAATCTAACCCATTATCAAATACCTTGTATGAAGTTTTTGTTCATCAGATCAGATGTTTGTCCGTCTTCTCTGCCTGGGTATTTTTTTCTTCCTGCCCACGCAAGAATTTTTCCGTGGGCAGAGAAAAATAAAAGTGGGTACAGTGACGGGAAAAATGAAACCTAATTCCTCGAAAATTACAGACGGATGAAGAAGCGCTTTTTGGCAACTTAACGATGCGCATCATTAGACCTCAATAAAGCGCATCATTAGACCTTAATAAAGCGCATCGTTAGACCTCAATAAAACTTAAACCTCAATAAAGCGCATCGTTAGAGCTTATAAATGTGCTTCCTTTGAGGAAATGCTGGCGCCTACGATAATGTGATACAACATTGACATGGGATTTTAGAAAGTACTACACAATTCATAGTTAGTACTACGTCCTCCTTCATCCGTCTGTCTCAATACTCCCTTAACCATTAAGTCCTTGATGTCTCGGTTGGCTGTATCTTGCGAACAATGGTTGATTTTGTACCATTTCGAAGAATTGAGTTTTCCCTTGAAGCCATCCAAGAGCATGTTGAGCACCTTGCGCTGACGGGTATTAAAAGCTATCGTGCGATGCTTATCCCAAAACTGAGTCTTACGAACTACATTCTCCGTCTTTTGCAAGGCATTTGCCAAAGCCGCCTTCAAAGTCTGCAAAAACCATTGTATCCATGGAGTAATGTCCAAGTCGCCTTTCTGCACTTGCTCCAAGTGGTCGTAATATTCCTTGCGATGATTTAGTATCTCTGAAGAAAGACTATAATAACGTTGGGAAGTTTGGTCGGCACGGGAAAGCAACAGTTCGGTCAAGGTTCTACAAAGCCGTCCATTGCCATCGTCGAATGGATGAACCGTCACAAACCAAAGATGTACCACAGCTACCTTGACCAATGGGTCTATACTTTCCTCTTTATTTATCCAATCCATCAATTCCGCCATCATCATAGGAACATCCTTGCTCGCAGGTGCCTCATAATGTACTTTCTCATGACCCAATGCACCCGAAACCACTTGCATTGGTTCATCGCCCACTCGCCACTGAGCTACAGCTATCTTATGGATACCACTTCTCCCTGTAGGAAATAAAGCCGCATGCCAAGAAAATAAACGTTCAGCATCCAAAGATATAGCATAATGCTGCACGGCATCCAGCATCACTTGCACCACTCCCTCTGTATAATGGTCGGTCACAGGCAAGCCTTCATACTCCAATCCTAACTGTCGAGCCACAGAAGAGCGCACACTATCCCTATTCAAGTTCTCACCCTCTATCCTTGCCGAATGCACGATTTCTTGTGTTAAGGAGTCGAGCATGGATTGGTTTCGCTCCTCGAAACCAAACATGGAAAGCCGGCCCAGCAACTTTCCCCTCAGCATATTCACTTCTGCCAAGCTATTGCTAAAACAGGCATTGTCCCAAGTCATGTGAGGCCAATCCTCTTGCTGCCAAATATACATTGTTGCTTCCCTCATAATTGATTCTTTTGGCGCAAATATAAAGCATTTTATCGGATTATGCAAGTTTTGCGGAGATTATTCGCATTATTCTCCGCATTTTTGCGGAGAATAGGAGAAAATAGCATCGCTATAGCGACTAAATCGAGTAGAAAAAAGCCCGTGGCTATACAACAAGAACAATCCCTATAACGATGATAAACCATTGCTATAGGGATTGCTTAAAAATTAATTAGAAAGGCTAACTTTTCCATTCTCTGAACAGACGATGCGCTGCTCAGTTCCATTCTTCAGTTTCACGATGATGCCCACGGCACCCTGCTCGCTTGGCGTAAAGTAATCTACCGATGCGATATCGCCCGGTTCTGTTTCAGAACTTGGTTCATATACGCAGACGAAAGGATGATTCCACGCCTCACCTTTCTGGCGAGCCACGAAGGTCAATACCGGCTGGTCGATTACCTTATAAGGCTGGTTAGGCATACGTTCGTATTCTCTGTTTTCAGGAGAAAGCGCCTGAAAGATGGTGCGGTTTTCATCCGCCTTCATCCACATCGTCATCGTAATCTCCTTCTGGTTGTCCATCGCTGCCACCACCTTTTCATCTTCTATCCTGGTTACAAACTGGGTCTTTACAGAAGAGGTCATTTCGGCACTCACCTTATTATATATATAGGAATAAGCATAGAGATGACCACCGGCAAAGGCGAGTTCCTCGGTTGGCTTCATATCGAGCACCTTACCGCTTGCCGCATCCATCACCTTCATCTCCTGTCCCAAGTTGTGATAGAAGTAATCGTGGGTCTTGTCGCCCCCTTCCTTCTTTCGGCTGCGGAATACATCGATGTAATAACCGCCCTTATCGCTGGTCTTCACAATGGCGGTAGTACGCTGCTGTTCTGCCTGAGTTTCTGGTTCAAGGAAGCTTACAGTAGCATAGGTCATCTTTTCCTTTTGTTCAGAGAGCTTCTTGCTGGCAGGCTTCTCTGCACTTACTTCAGGATAGACTGAAATAACCTTGAAGGCATGCTGCGACATCATCACAGGATAGCTCGATACACCATCCACTACCACTGTATTATGGGCTGGCATCTGGGAATAATACTCTGAATAATCCAATCCGCTATAGAGATGCTTTCCGATTCCTGCATCAGGACCGAGCACATAGCCCTTACCATAAAGTTCCAAGGAGATGCCATTGGCATGGGCATGATTACCTAAGCTGGCATTGATGGAAGCCATCAAGTCGTGCTGCTTGTCCATACCCGTACGCATCGCAATCCATGATACATTAGAAGCATAGAACATCGTGCTGGTATATTTCTCGATTTCTGATATTGGAGCATCGCTTGAAACGGCACTCTTGAAGAGATTCATCTCTGCGATAAGACGCTTGTTCTTATGACGGGTAGCATATTTCAGGATATTATTGATGCCACCCTGGTTCAGATAGCCCGGATGGGTATCGCCGAAACCTGCTATCATACGGTTTGGGAAGAGATATTCGGCAGAGGCCTTCACACCGTCTATCAGGATAGGACGCTGCTTGAACATATCAATTCCCGCCTTTTCATCGAGCATATTGGTAAAATCGCAGAGGGTGCTAAGCACCGTGGTGCTATAACCAGGAGATTCGTACCAGGTTTTTGCCTTCTGATCGAAACCAAAGTCGATGAGCTTGTTCAGACTCCACTGGCGGATACTGTTCTGATTCACCACATAATCCAGATAATACTGCTTGCCCTTGCCGTCGGCATAAGCCTGGTTATCTTGCAAGATGAGAGCTATTTTCACGATGAAATCGGCCTGAAACAAGTCCCAGTTGTTATGAGGCACACCATTGGCGATGATATTCTCCGCCCACTTCTTGAAACCCATTTCGATGATAGACTGGTCTTCCTTGACGAGATTTCGGATAAGTGGATACATCTGGGTGAGTTCGTTGATGATGTCTTCGTGGATAACCTCGAAGGTAGTCATTCCCACCAGTGTTTGCTGATGACCGTGGTTCAGGTCGATAGGCACATTGCGATAGGCGATGCCTTTCATATAGACATCAAACACCTTAGCCGCCATCTTGCCGTATCGCATATCGCCAGTTGCGGCATAGATGCAGGCTGCATCTCGGGCAATGCCCATAATCTGTCGGTTCACGCTGGCGATATTACAACCCGTCTTGGCTGGCGAAGTCTTCTCCATCTTGCCTGAAGCCTTGCTTACATAGGTTACATTGCCCAGTTCATCGTCATCGAATGGAATCATATCTTCCAGGCTGGGACGATTGTATTGCGAAGCCGTTCCACGGGTGCCATTATATTTCACGGTGGGTTCCGGGGCACGTTCTCCCCCCACCTTCGCAAAGGTTTCACCATTTATGAAGACATCAGAAGCGTGGGTGTTCCAGAACATCTGCAGTCGGGAGTAGAGCCAGTCGGGCTGTGCATCTACCTTCTGCATCACGTTTTCTATCCTCCCCTTGAGCTTGCTTATCTCTGGGTCTTCCACTTTCTTTTTCCCCTTGGCAAAAATATCAGAAGCATTTACTAAGAGTAAGCAAGCCGCTAAAATCATGTATAAAACTTTCTGTTTCATGCGTTTTTTTCTTTTGTTTTACTAATAATACGATTGGGAAGGAGGAAATACGTAGCCTTTTATAGTTCTTAATGGCTAC
The DNA here is from genome assembly GCF_004535825.1 of Segatella hominis. Taxonomy (GTDB): domain Bacteria; phylum Bacteroidota; class Bacteroidia; order Bacteroidales; family Bacteroidaceae; genus Prevotella; species Prevotella hominis. Next base: position 108,740 of record NZ_SGVY01000009.1, read on the forward strand.
ACAGTTCCTACCATGCTCTCCAAGCGGTCCCTCGGGGACCACGTGATGGGGAACTGGTGAACATGAGACGAGCAACCGTTGCTCATGAAGCGGGCAACAAGTGCCCAAACTAATATCCACAATTTGGGCAATACATTGTCTGACTTTTCCTGATTTCTGTAGACACTTTTTTACTTTATAAACTAAAAAGGTAGACACTATCAATTTCATAAAACTGAAATAGTAGACACTCCTTATTTTTCGTTCCTAATTTTATAGACACAATAAAAAAAATCGTACTATATTTGTAGTCACTACCCTTCCACTGGACTTACCGAACCCGGACTTGCTCTTTTGGTAAAGTAGGGAGCCCCTCGATGGGGCTTCCTA